>PSMA01000030.1:0-29104 GCA_040289905.1 Blastocatellia bacterium | reverse complement strand
TGATCGCAAAATAGGCCGAACTTCTTCCGGTCCAGCCGCGAGAGATTCTAGTATGCAGAAAACCGGCATAGGTTAGCCAAGCGACTAGGGCGCCGGTTTCTTTCGAATCGAATCCCCAGGGCCGGCCCCAGGATTCGTTCGCCCAGATTGCGCCGGTAATCAGAAGCATCGCTAACCCGGCAAATGCTAGAGAGGCGGTTTTGTACATTAGTCCGTCGAGTGTTTCGAGACTCGGGAGTCGCTCTCGTAGCCTTTCGGTTCGAAATGAAAAGAGTAGGATAAAGAACGTCGCGGCAGCAGCCGTTATAAGCCCCGAAATTTCAACCGGATTGGTATTTACGCTCAAATAGAGTTTGTCGCCATTTGACTGAAAATATTGACGGCCAAGCTGCTCGAATTGTGTTGGCGTCATCGCGGTATACTCCTGAGAGCTCAATTGCTGCCGCTCGGCAATTGCGCGACCTGCCGTTACGTATTGCTCCGGGTGTTTTGCAAGCTGTGCGGAAAGGCGCGCTGGCGCGTCATCAATAGCTTTAATTCCCGCGAATAGGACTGTGATGGACAACATCTGGGCAATAAAGGCAACTTTTAACATTGCATGCCCCGCTTGTTTTGCTGCTTCGCTTTCTTTGTAAAGGTAGAGGAGAAACAAAACGGCCGATGCGGTAAGAAGAATAGCTGTAATAGCAAGAGCGCTTCCGGCAAATGGGATTTCCAAACGAAATGGAGCGGAAAATGGCTTTCCGCCCTGTAGATTTGGAAGGAAAGTGCCGGCCCGATAGGTTAATTCCGTGAGGACGGAAAATTTGCTTATTGTCGCTATAACAGCTACTCCGAAGATGCTCGACCATATAGCCATTGCCTCGATTTTAACTTTGTCTTTTAACAAGTAAAGAACCGCTATTGCGAAGCAAACGAGGGCGATACCGTAGCTAAGAGCAGCCACGCCGACGTGGATCGGGCGCCAATACGAATCGAGCACCGGCGGCAGATCGATAAATTCGCCGCCGATAAAGCGGGCTAAAGTCAAAATAATTGCGGCGAGCGGAAGCGTAAACGCACTTAGAATTTGAAGTCTAGGTTTGCGAGCGACCAAAAGAGTCGAAATTCCTGCTCCGAACGCGAACGCAAGACTTAGATCATAGAGATTGGCGAATGGTATATATCGAAATATCCAGGGCGTGTCATTGCTCCCGCCGGCGCGGAGGACCGCAATTTCCCGATCGTATGCTGCGACCCATCGTACGAGCCAACTCGATAAATTGAAAAATACGCCGAGAGCCGAAGTTAACAGCCCAATGCGCTGTGCCATTGCGGACGGCGCATAAAGGTTTGTCAAATAAAACAGAGCTCCGAGAAGATAGCATGCAAGCGCAAGCATCATCAACGCCCCATCGGAGATGAACCTGGGACCGATTTCAATTCGTGCTAGCAACATCGCCAATGCCCCCGCAATTGCAAGTGTCGCCGGCAAGTAGCTTCGCCACTGCGATGTTGGCGCTTTATCTTGGAAGATTTTATCCGATGCTATAACCTGTGCCATATCAATCCTTTGTCTCAGATTTTGGAATTCCAAAATTTTTGCCAATACTTCCTTCGATCTTAGCGAAAAGCTGTTCGAATCCGTTTTGATTTCGGTTTGCCTCGCCTCCGATAATTACACGAGTGCCGTCAGGCGTTTCCTCGATAATTGACCAAATCCTTCTGTGTGAGGTAAAGAAGACGAACGCAAGTGCTCCGACTAGACCGAAACCGCCAAAGTACCAGGCAATGAATGCCCCATTGTACGGATCGTATTTAATTGAGAGCACGTGAGCAAACGGGGCTTTTTCGTAATCCGTTAGACGCCATTTGTAGCCGAATTTCGGCGCACCGACGGGAATGTTGTCCGCGATGTTTCCGGCAAATGCGAACACGCGTTGACGTTGTCCGCCGGGCGGAGTAACGCCGAGCAAAGCGACGGGATTGCGGTAATCGCCGGATTTGGTATCAGGCTTTCCTTCGCCGTTGAAGGCAAAATCGGGAAGAAAGTCTTCGTATTCTACCTTCGTGCCGTCTGCTAAAAGAGCGGACCCAAGTCTCGGGATTCGGAGACTCTGTTGAGAGCCGTCAGCCTGGGAGGTTAGCTGTAGCGTGATGCTACGCGCGTTTCCGACGGGAATTGTCTGTGCCTGAAAAAACCGATAACCACGATAGTGAAATGGCTTGTTAAGTGCGACGTCGGCGATCGTTTCGCCGTATTCGGGATCGCTTATCTTGATTCTGGTGCGCCAATCGAGTGTGTTCGAAACGTCAATCCCGCCGCGCGGATCGATTAGCTTCTGCTCAATATCAAGGCAAGCGATTGAAAATGGAAGCTGGACGTCGAACTTTTCCTTTTTGTCCAGGTTAAACTGGATCATCTGGATTTTGTCCGATTCGTTTCCGGGAATCATTCGTACGTCGGCATCGAACCCAGTCTGAAGAGCGATGAAATGCCCAAGAAACAACAATAGCAGGAAAATATGGACGATATACGCCCCGATCCGGTTAAATTTTCCTTTCTGTCCAAAAACTGTGACCTGTTTGCGGACAATTGTTCGTGAAAAGTCTTTTTTCCCGTCATTGTCGGTGAAATATTCAACCGATTCAGTTTCGGTTACAGCGGTCTCAAGGCGATTTGCCCGAAAGACGTCTACGATTACGGAAAGGACTTGGTTAGGCGAATATCCGCGGAGATCGAAGATTTTCGAGCAGGACCGCGAGAGCAGCCAACCGTCCGTCGCAATTTTTTTGGGGCGACTGACGAATGACCAGGCAGTCGGGAAGCGGTCTATTGAAGCTAAAACAATATTTAACGAGAGGAGGAGCAGAAGGAAGTTGAAGTACCACGTGTGATAAATATCGAAAAATCCAAGATAACCAAAAACGATTTTCTCGGCCGGCGTCAGAGATGCATAGTATGCGTCGAATCCTTGAACGTTTTGCTGGATAATGAGCATCCCGATCATTGAAAGTACGATCAAGATAACAAGCAAAAAAACGCCAAGCCGCACCGAGCTAAGAAAATCAATCGCGCGATCGACTATACCGCCCGCGGACGTGGCTTTTGCGGTTTCCGGCCGGATTGTCTCTTCTGCCGTGGACATTTTCTAAGTTAAGAATACTGAACAGAAAACGAATTGTCATCCGGTTGCGAATAAGTTTCCCTTTTTCCAAAAAGTAGTCGGTATCGATAACGAAGCCGCTTGGAAAATCGCTATAAACGGCTTATGCTTTAAATGTCGCGCGATGGTACCGATAAACTCTAGACAATGGGGCAGAAGTTGATGATCAACCCGGGAACCGTTGAACTCTTGGACAAGACGAGCCTTGGCGTTAAAGACAGAGTCGTGGCATTTGCTGAATTAACGAAGCCACGGATAGCGGTAATGCTTGTGCTTACTGCGGCCGCAGGTTTCTACGTTGCGTCGCGTCCGCAATTTGAATTTATACTTTTTTTTCATTCGATGACCGGCATCTTGTTTCTCGCATTTGGCGTTGCTGCTTTAAATCAAGCAATGGAGAAACGGACAGACGCCCTTATGGATCGGACAGCGAAAAGGCCATTGCCAATCGGTAAAGTTTCGCTAAGGGAAGCCTGGATTTTCGGTGCCCTGCTATCGGCAATTGCAATTCTGCAACTGGCGGTTTTTGTAAACGTACTGACCGCGGCCTTCGGCATTCTGGTAATAATTGGTTACGTATTTCTTTATACGCCATTGAAAACACGCACAAGCGCCTCGACCGCAATCGGTGCGATTCCCGGTGCGATGCCGCCTTTGATGGGTTGGACCTCTGTCTCCGGTGAGGTTACGTTGGGCGCATGGGCACTTTTTGCATTTCTTTTTTTATGGCAGTTTCCGCATTTTCTGGCTATCGCCACGATTTATCGCGATGAGTACAGGAAAGCCGGTATTTTGATGCTGCCGGTAGTCGAAAAAGACGGCAGTATTACTGCCAGACAGATCGTGATGTTCTCGATGTTGACGGTCGTAACATCTCTTGCGCCTTTTTTTCTAGGAATTGCGGGCTGGGTTTACCTTGCGGCGGCAGTGCTGCTTGGTGGTTGGCTTATGGCGGCCGCGATCGAAGCCGCGATCGCCAAAGACATCCCAAAATCGCGGAAACTCTTGCTAATTACGATGGCATATCTGCCGCTTATAATGCTCGCGCTTGTCTTTGATAAGCAGTAACGAAGAAAGATATGCGTGCTGGACTCGTTCAAACAGTTGCTGAAGGTGAGCTGAAGACTAAGCGACGCGTCTCGCGTTTTGCCGGCAGCAGCTCCTCACGGTCTGGACCGAACGGCGGCGGCGAGAACGGCGGCGGCGGACCACAGCCACCCGAGAATGACCAACAAAATATCGATAAGGCCAAAATCGTTGCGTGGTTTGTACTCCTAATTGTCTTGATGACGTTTGGCGGGCTCGTCGGCGCTTATGTTGTCGTTGCGACCAATTCTGCAATCGAATGGAAACCTTTTACCCTGCCTTCTCAGGTTTGGGTTAGCACGGCCGTTATTCTGATCAGCAGCGGCTTTTACGAGGCGGGTAAAAAGGCATTGCCAAGAGAGAAAATCGTCTCAACGCGGGTGTACTTTGTTGCGGCCGCGGTATTTGGCTTCGCATTCATCGCCTCGCAATTTCTTGCTTGGCTCGCGTTGTCCGAACGCGGATTTTACTTATCCGGCAATCCGTATGCGGGCTTTTTTTATCTCCTGACAGCTGCTCATGCGTTACACGTATTTGGCGGCATTGTTGCTCTCGGTGCGATTATTACTCGTACTTGGTATCCTACGTCGATTGGATCCGAAATGCTCTACCGCCTACGTCTAGTTCGTGCCGTCGGTTGGTACTGGCATTTCATCGGCGGTATATGGCTTGTTTTGCTTGCCGCTCTCGGATTTTGGAAATAGATGGACGCTTTGGACATATTCCCCCATCTGAACGCTTTTCTAAACGCGTCGTCCGCTGCATGCCTGCTTCTGGGCTTTTATTTCATCAGGAGCCGGCGAATTTTACAGCATCGAAAAGCGATGCTCGCTGCGGCCGCGATTTCTGCTGTTTTTCTAGCGTCCTATCTAACGTATCACAGCCTTCGAACATATTATTTCGGGCTTGGGCCGACGCGATTTACTGGAGAAGGCATCGCGCGGCCAATTTATTTCACAGTTCTTACGTCGCACACAATTTTAGCTATTACAGTTGCGCCGTTTGTAATCGTGACACTAATCAGAGGTCTTCGCGGACGATTCGCTGAACATAAGCGGCTAGCACGTCTTGTCTTTCCCGTCTGGTTATACGTGTCTGTTACGGGTGTGATTGTTTACCTGTTTTTATATCAGCTTTTTCCTAGTAGCTAGATCGATGGCGGGAAAAATTCTTGCCATTGAAAGTCGAATGGTGCTATTCTATTCTTGTTGAAAAGTTGATCACCGAAGCCGCTTCAGTCCCGAAGCGGCGCGGGGGAACCATCGTCAAACTTAATTTCGAAAGTTTGACAGGGGGCGAAGAGCTCGCAAATGCTCGGGGATAATCTTTCGTTCCTAGCCCGTCAGCTAACCTCGTAGGTGTGGCAAAGAAGCATCTACAGATTTTGCCTTCCGAGGCTCTATTTTGTGTAGGCTTCGTGCTCTGCTTTCCAACATCTCAAGCAGACCATCCAGTCTTCTCAAAGGCGAAGAGGCTGTCCTCGTATATTTTACGGGACGGCCTCTTTGTTTTCAGGAAAGTTAGGTATTTTATAATCGCGTCCGGAACCAGTCGAGTACATTCGAATACCAGAATCGCGAGTTCTGAGGCTTTAGAATCCAATGACCTTCGTCCGGAAAAATTATTAGTTTTGAATCTACACCCTTAAGCTGTAGGCCAGTAAAAAGCTGAATACTTTGATCTACTGGCACTCGGTAATCAATCTCGCCCGCGGTTACGAGCGTGGGCGTATTGAAACGGTTTACGAAACGATGGGGCGACCAACGTTCGTACAGCAGCCGATTTTCCCAGGGCATTCCCTTGAACTCCCAGCGCACAAACCATAGTTCCTCGGTAGAGCCAGCCATACTCTCAAGGTTGTAAACACCCGCGTGCGAGACAAGGGCCTTAAACCGAAACCGCGGATCGTCGTTGTGGCCAAGAATCCAATCGATCATATAGCCGCCGTAACTTGCACCTGCGGCGCCGATTCGCGTTCTGTCGATGTATGGGAAACGAAGCAAGCTTGCAACGCCGTTCTTGAGATCTGTAAACACTTTGCCGCCCCAGTCACCGGAGATCTCATTAACAAACTGCTGCCCGTAGGTAGTTGAGCCGCGGGGATTCGGCATAAAGACGATGTAGCCCGCATTAGCAAATACTTGCGGATTCCAACGATAACCCCAGTTATCCATCCAAGCTCCTTGCGGGCCACCGTGTATGAGCACAATCAGGGGATATTTTTTATTCGGATCGAAATCGACCGGCTTCAAGATAAATCCGTGGATTCGCTTGCCGAGATCGCCGATCCATTCGAAATCTTCCGGACGATTCAGCCCCAGCGACGGATTTATGTTGCTTACATTTTTTGTCGATCCGCTTTGCAAATCCAAAGCGAACACCTCCGCTGGCCGGTCCATCGAATTACCGATAAAACCAAGGATGCGTCCTGAGGCTGAAATGCTGAGGCCAGTTAGAGAACCCGATTGTCCGGTAAGATTGTCGAGCTCTTTTACAAAAGTTGCTACCCGTCGTCGAAAATCCGGTTCAACCGGAACAGAGAAAATCCTACTGCGTCCGCGGACTCCTGCAGCAAAAAAAACCGTCGAACTATCCGGAGATACCACGAATTCATCGACCTGCTGGTCAAAGCCGCGCGTCAGTTCGACCGTTTCACCAGTTCTGCGATCGTATCGCATTAACCGCCAGCGATCAGCCTCAAAGCCTTCGGTTGCTTGCGACCGGTAAATAACATACTTGCCGTCGGGCGTAAAAACAGGCGAAACGTCGTAGCCGCGATTGCTCGCTGTGATGTTTCGCGTTGTTCGATCTGCCACGCGGACAAGATATATATCGCTATTTGTTGAAATCGCCTCGATCTTATCGGGATTCCTCACAATGGCTATTTCCGCCGAATCGGGCGAGAATGAATAATCTACCGACGATGACGCAGCGTAGGGAGGCGAATCGTAATCGCCCGGGGTTAGGTCAATTGCCGTTCCGCCGCCTAAGGGAATGATAAAAACGTGCGTCCGTTTCTTGTCGCGCCATTCGTTCCAATGACGAAAAAGAAGGCGATTGGTTACGATTGCCTTCACTGGATTTTTTTCGGCTTCCTCGTCGCGGCGGCGATTGCATTCATCGTCGGAGCAGTCCGGATAGACTTCTGAAGTGAAGGCAATTAGACGCCCGTCCGGAGACCAAACGGGGCCAGAGGCGCCGGTAGAGATACTGCTTATCTTCTTCTCATCATCCCCATCAGGTCGCATTTTCCAAATTTGCCCACCGTTGACATAAGCAATAGTCTTACCGTCCGGCGACCAGCGCGGAGACGAACTCGATGTCGTTCCGCTGGTTAACTGTCGGACAGGACGGTCAGGTTTATCAAGGTCTGCAATGTAAATCTGATTAATGACCTTATTTGCCGCCATATCAACCGTACCAACGACGAATGCGACGCTTCTGCCGTCCGGCGACACTTGCGGATCGGAGACGCGGCGGATTTTCATCATGTGGTCGAAGGAAAATCCGGTTTGCGGGAAACTGTCAGTAGCAGAACCCAAAAGGATTAAGAGAAAAAAGAATAAAATTTTTCGCTTCATAAATTTCTTTCACCTGCGGAAATCCGGGATGTTCAGCGGTTAATTATTGCACAGATTTGGTTCAATAATAAGTAGTCGGTTAAAATCCGCTTATGAAAGTGTTCCGAGTTTTTCTTTCGGTCGTTTTGTTTTTTTCCATCTCTACCGCTCAGGAAAGCCTGTCGTCGCTCACACCGGAGTCGATTGGGGCTTTGCAGAAGATCCAAGACGCCGCGCTAAAAAGCGATTATGCACTAACTCAAACGAGGTATTTAACCAACAACATTGGTCCGCGGTTATCGGGCTCGGCGCAATACGATCGAGCAGCCCAATACGTTGCAGAGCAAATGCGACTGCTCGGATTAAAGGTTAACCTGCAAAAGGTGAAAGTCCCGCATTGGGTTCGCGGCGTGGAGACGGGAGAGATTATCGAATTTCCCGGGATGGCTGCAGGCACTACGCAAAAAATCATTTTGACGGCGCTCGGCGGGAGTATCGCGACGCCGGATACCGGTTTAGTTGCAGAAGTTCTCGTCGTAAATAGCTTTGCTGATTTGGAGAAGTTAGGCAAAAACGCGGTCTCGGGTAAGATCGTGCTCTTTAACAACAAATTTGATCGGGAAATGGCGGATTCCGGATTCGGCGGCGATGCTTACCGAAAGGCGGTTGTTTATCGGAGTAATGGTCCATCGGCGGCTGCACGTTTCGGAGCGGTTGCAGCGCTCGCACGTTCCGCTGGCGGATCACAGAATCGACTTGCGCACACTGGAGCGCTCCGCTATTCGTCCGAGTACTTGAAAATACCGGCTGCCGCGGTTTCCAACGAAGATGCGGATCTTCTGGCCTATCTTGCAAGCGAGGGAAAAGTGCGGATAAGGTTGACGCTTACGCCAAAAACTCTTCCGGACGCTGAAGCATTTAACGTGATCGCTGATTTGATCGGAAGTGAAAAACCCGATGAAATCGTAATTGTCTCGGGTCATTTAGATTCGTGGGATCTCGGCACGGGCGCTCTTGATGACGCAGTCGGCGTCGCTACGGCAATGCAGGTCCCATATTTACTCAAGAAGCTTGGGATTATGCCAAAACGAACAATCCGCTTTATCGCTTACGCAAACGAGGAAAATGGGCTAGCAGGTGGAAATGGTTACGCTGAAGCAGAAAAGGTAAATATGAGCAATCATTTTGCTGCGATTGAAAGCGATCTCGGAGCTTCGAACACCGTAGGATTTTTGTTTTCCGGTCGCGAGCGTGCAATTTCACTGTTTTCGCCAATATCGGAGGTCTTGTCGCGACAGGGGGCCGGAATTGTACGCTGGCAAGAGGGCGGCGTTGCTGCCGATATTGGACCGCTGACCGCGCGCGGTGTGCCTTCCTTCGCGCCGCTTTTCGATACCCGAACGTATTTCAATTATCATCACACGGCTGCGGACACATTCGATAAGGTGGAACCGGAAAACCTTGCAAAACTTGGATCGCTAATGGCTGTCCTTGCCTATGGGCTTGCGAATCTGGAAGTGCCAATACCGCGCTGATCTGAGTGACTCACACTCGAAGTGTTTGGTGAAGGATAATTGCTCAAGGTGGCGCCGATTTGTTAGTCTGTACAAGCAGCGAATTTAATTCGGAAATGCAAATTTAGACTCGAAAGGAGCAATGTTGAATCGACCACCACCTTATTTTCCGCAAAGCCAGCTTTCGCCACCGGACGAGAACCGATACCGGAAGTTTAAATTGATTGTTGCGTTAGTCGCGATCTTTCTAGTTGGGTTTTTGGCTGGCGTCGGTTACGGCGTTTATCGATTAGTGACCTGGCTTCTGGGGCTGTAAATTCGCTCTCCATTGTACAAGTGACAAATCCCGATGGCCTCCGGGATTTTATCATTCTGCGATCGGGCGGAACTCGTTCATTTATTTCCGCGACCCGTTAGTTGCGAAGCCGCAGTTTTTGCTCGCGCCCTTATGCTCTCTGCCAAAAGTGCTCTTGCTTTGGGCAAAAGTTCGATTGCTTTTGCTATTTGCGTATCGTATTCGTTAAAGACTTGAAACGATGAAGTTGTGCCGTATGCCGCTGTTATGAGTTCGGACCTTAGAGATCGTTCGACGAATTTGCGTTCTTTTTCCACCGACGAAGCCGGAATTTTATATTTCGCGTCTGCAAAGCGCTTGAATTCATTGAAAAGCGCATCGGTTATTGGGTAATCGGTTGGCTTTATGTCGTAGCCAAACCTAATTGGCCTATCTACCTTGTACGCCTCAAAACCTGGAACCTTGCCGTATGCCAGATCCATTGCGAAATGGAAAATCGGATTTGCAAGTCTTAGCTGTTGGCGGGCCTGTTCGGCCGTGATCGTGTCAGCTTTTATGAAAACATCCGGATTGATTCCCCCGCCGCTAAACACGGAGCGGCCCGCATCGGTTTTTGATTCTGGGCCTTTTGGCTGAATTGGTTCATCGTCGCTCCCAATTCCGCCGTTTGTGTAATAATCGTAAAGATTTCCGTTCGAGTAGTCGCGCTGGATCAGTCGACCCGAAGGCGTCTGATACTTAGCAATCGTCAGAAGCAACATCGAACCGCCGTCAAGAACAAAGGGGTTTTGGACCAATCCTTTTCCAAATGTATTTTCACCTACGATTAATGCCCGGTCGTGATCCTGTAAGGCGCCGGCAAGAATCTCCGAGGCTGAAGCTGAGTTCCGATTGACAAGGACAACTAGCGGTATTTTCTCCGGATTTGGGTTATCCGCCCGATATGTTTCAGTAGTCCCATCGAGGCGTCCGATTTGAGTGAAAACGATTTGTCCTGCATCGAGAAAAGTATTCGCAACGCGATACGCCTGGCTTACAAGTCCGCCACCATTATTTTTAAGGTCGAGTATGAGCTCTTTCATGCCTTGAGCCTTCAGCCTTCGCATCGCTTCGGAAAATTCAGCATAGGTCGTTTGATTAAAACCGCCGGTCATCGCGATGTAACCGACGCCCGGGCGGATCATATATGCTTCTGGAATTGAAGGTTGCGGAACTGCGTCGCGAACTATTTCTATAGCTTCACGCGCGCTTGTACCATAACGCTCGATGACGATTTTTACAACAGTTCCGCGCGGACCGCGAAGCATATTTCGAACTTCCGGAAAAGGCTTACCAAGAACGTTAGCACCGTTCACCTCGACGATTTTGTCGCCATAACGAAGGCCGGCACGATTTGCAGGAGCGCCTTCGAACGTGGCGCGGATAAAGGTTGCGATAATCTTACCGTCCGGGCCAGTTAAATCGCCGATTGTCGCCCCAATCCCGAAATACCTCGAGCTTTGATCCGTCCGAAACTGCTCAAATTCCTTTGGGTCAAAATAATTCGAGTGCGGATCGAGCGTATGCAACATTCCGTCTATCGCCGATTTGAAAACATCGTTGTAATTCAAAGACCTTCCGGAAACGTAATTCTGCTCGATAACTGCAAGCGCCTCGGAGATATCGAGCTCTATTTCTTCGGCCGTAACAGGTCGATTAGTCCCTGCGGCCTGTGTTGTTCGCTTTTCTACACGACCCGCAACGGTTTGTCCGTAAAGATTCGATGCCGTAAACGCAGTAAAAATCAGGAGAATAAGGGAGACAGCTCCACCGCGGAAATTGAATTTCATCAGATAAATACCCCAAAAGTGAGAAACTCTCAGGCAAAGAATACCACTGTTTCGACGAAATCGCGAAACATTTAGTTGCCATCGGCGGCTGTAAGACTTTCGGGCGCAACGGTTTTACGTTTTCCGCAGGCTTGGTCTAAACTAAAACGGTTTACCATCAACCGAGAGCCCGGGTTCGTGGCAGCGGTTGTAGGTTGGTCGGATGACAAATCTACTTGAAATCGAAAGCCTTCGTACTTTTTTCCCGACTAAAGAGGGAATTGTCCGTGCTGTCGATGGCGTGAGCCTCAAGATCCGTCCGGGCGAAGTCCTTGGATTGGTTGGTGAATCGGGCTCGGGAAAATCTATCACTGCTCTTTCAATACTGCGCCTAATTTCGCCGCCGGGCCGGATCGTCAGCGGCTCGGTGTGCTTTCGCGGCGAAGATATCTCCGCGGCGAGCGAGCGCCGGCTTCGCCAAATTCGCGGTAATGATATTGCGATGATCTTTCAGGATCCGATGACGTCGTTGAATCCGGTTTTTACCATCGGTGAGCAGATTGCCGAAGTTTTGCGGCTTCATAAAAAAATGAGCCGCCGGCAAGCGCTTGAGGCGGCAGTCGACGCAATGCGCGAGGTCGCAATACCTTCGCCGGAGATACGCGTGAAAGATTATCCGCACCAGCTTTCTGGCGGTATGCGACAGCGCGTGATGATCGCGATGGCTCTCGCTTGCGAACCCGAGCTGCTTATTGCCGACGAGCCGACAACCGCTTTGGATGTAACGATTCAGGCACAGATACTGGAATTACTGGCCGAACTTCGTAGAAAGCGGAATCTCGCAATTCTTTTGATCACGCACGATCTGGGCGTTGTTGCAGAAACTGCGGACCGCGTAGCGGTGATGTACACGGGTCGCCTGGTTGAGGAGGCCGATACGGAGTCCCTGTTTGCCGATCCAAAACATCCGTATACGCGCGGCCTGCTGGAATCTGTCCCGAAAATATCAAATGAAGCTCAGAGGCGCTCGCGTCTTAAAACAATAGAAGGCGTCGTTCCGCGGCCAACTGATTTGCCGAGCGGATGCCATTTTGCTCCGCGATGCGCGTTTCGCAGGGCCGATTGCAATAAGCCAGATTTGCCTTTGTTGCCGCTGCCGGGCGGCCGAAGCGTTCGATGCGTGCTCTATGAAAACGAAACTGTAAAAGCGGGATAACTGCTAAAAAAGTTGCGTAGACTCATATTTTTGATAGATTCATTTGACTCATTTATTACTAGGCGATGTCTCAAGTAAAACAACAATCTTCGCCGGACTGTCTAGTCAAGGTGAATGACCTTTACAAGCACTTCAGTGTTTCCGGTACAAGGGAAGTTGTTAGAGCAGTTGACGGCGTCTCGCTCGAAATCGCAAAGGGTGAAACGCTTGGGCTAGTCGGTGAATCGGGCTGCGGCAAATCTACCTTGGGTAGATGTTTGATCCGACTACAAGAACCGACTACCGGCGATATCTTCATCGCGGGTCGAAACATCTCTTCTCTTCGCGGCGGCGAATTGCGGCAAATGCGGCGGCAAATGCAGATTATTTTTCAGGATCCGTACGCAAGTCTTAATCCACGAATGAGCGTGTTTTCGATAGTTTCCGAGCCACTGAAAATTCATACTTCGCGATCGAAGTCTGAGCTGCGCGATCGCGTTGCGGAGTTATTGTCGAAGGTTGGACTCGACCCGAGCTATATGTCGCGATATCCGCACGAGTTTTCCGGCGGTCAGCGCCAGCGAATCGGAATTGCCCGAGCGCTTGCACTCAATCCCGATTTCATTGTCTGTGATGAGCCGGTTTCAGCACTCGATGTTTCCGTTCAGGCGCAGGTTGTCAATCTCTTGCAGGACTTGCAGCTCGAGTTTGGCTTAACTTATTTGTTTATTTCGCACGGCCTTGCTGTCGTAAAGCATATTTCAGACCGTATTGCCGTAATGTATCTGGGCAAGATCATGGAAATCGCCGATTCCGCGGACTTGTACCGCGAGCCACTCCATCCGTACACAATCGCGCTCTTATCCGCGATACCCAATCCCGAACCGAAGCCCCGGAGGACGCGTATCATTCTCTCAGGCGACGTCCCGACACCTGTTAATCCGCCGTCCGGATGCCGTTTTCGGACGCGATGCCCTGTCGCGATTCCGGAATGCGCGACGGCTGAGCCTCCACTCGAGGAGATTCTCCGGAGGCATTCCGTTGCCTGTATTCGTGCAAAAGAAATTGCGGAAGGAAAGTTAAAAGTAATGTCGTCATGACGGCAGGGACTCCAACGAGGATCAGAGAGGAAAAATGAGCGAAAACCACGAACCCCAAAATCCACAAATGAGCGAAATTGCGACGATCGTAAATGTTTTTTTCGATCCCGCGGAAACCTTCGAAGATCTTCGGCGAAAGCCGAGATTTCTGCTTGGCGGCATAATCATCGCACTTCTTGCCGGCCTTTGGGGTTTCGCGCTTTACTACAAAGTCGGCGAAACCGGTTTTCGATCTGCTCTGCTCGAGCAGATCGAGAGTTCGCCACGGACGGCGTCTCTCACGTCGGAGCAGAAGAACGCTGCGGTCAATATGCAGGTTAATCTTCAATTTTATTTACGATTTGCCGTACCCGTATTCGTTTTCGTTAGCTTTTTCATTGGAGGGCTGTTTTATTTTCTGGGAGCAAAAGCCTTTGGCGGCTCGGCCAAATATCTTCACGGAGTTTCTGTTTGGGTATATTCTGCGATACCGCCTTCGATAGTCGGAGCCGTCGCTAACTTTAGTCGGAGCCGTCGCTAACTTTATCGTTCTGGCGTTTAAGCCCGCGGAAGAGATGGACTTCTTCGGTAGCCAGCGAGGCGTAATCCACGCAAGCCCGGCCTTTTTTATCGATGGTAAAGCCCAACCAGTTTTAGCAACGATTCTTGGGACATTCGATATTTTCCTTATTTGGGGATGGATTCTGGCGGCGATTGGTTTACGTATTACAAATAGACTTTCTACGGGAGCGGCCTGGGCAGTCGTTTTTATTTTTGCACTAGTAGGTACTCTATTTCGCGTTATTGGCGCATATTTCGGCGGAGCACCGAATTAAAGCCATTTGCTACTCGTAACGCAAGGATTCGATCGGATCAAGGCGGGCCGCTTTCCACGCTGGGAATAGGCCGAAGATAATTCCGATTAGGACGCTCGCGCTGAATCCCATCGGCGGCGCCCACCACGGTACATATGACGGGAAAAAGGCCGCGACGGCAAACGTTAAAAGATAACCGATTCCCAATCCAACAAGCCCGCCAAAACCCGTCAGCGTTGCCGCCTCGATTAAAAATTGAACGAGAATGTCGGTCTTTCTTGCGCCGATGGCCTTTCGGATCCCGATTTCGCGTGTCCGCTCGGTAACGGAAACCAGCATTATGTTCATTACGCCGATACCGCCGATCATCAATCCGATGGAAGAGATTACAAACATTGCCAAAAACGTGCCGGCCGTAATTGCCTTGAATTGGTCTATGATACTCGCGGCGGTTGCCATCGCGAAATTGTTCGGTTCGCCAAATTTGACGTTGCGGCGTATGCGAAGCAGTGCCTCGATATCGTCTTTTGCTTTTTCCATCATTCCTTCGCGAGCCACAGCAAGAATGAATAGATCTTCCGCGTTCGGCTTCAGGCGCAGCGCCGAACCGATCGGCATATAGATTATGTTGCTCTGATCGTTATTGCCGCCCCCGCCACCGAACAGCTGTTCACGCTTTTGCAGCAAGCCTATGACGGTAAATTCGCGGCCGCCGATCTGGAGCGTTTTTCCGATTGGCGACTCGTAGGGAAAATAAGTCTCACGGACAGTATCGCCAATCAGGCAGACGTCCTTTTTCATTTCGCTTTCCTGCTCGGTAAACCAGCGTCCTTCAACGAGGATTTCCGTATTCGTCTTCTCGAGCTCTGGGCGGGTTCCGTTTAACAGAACGGCGCTGGAAGTTTTGCCGTTTTTACCGGTAACAAGGATTTTCTGGCCAAAAAAACTGCTTGAAACATCTAGAAAAGGCACTGCAGTTTCGACCGAAGGAAGACTTTTAATCGCTTCGCTGTCGTCAAGCGTCAGCGGTTTTCGAGTTCGCTCTTCACGCGTCGGCACGGATGTCCGGATACCGATATCGAATTTATAGAGAAAAATTGAACGCGTCCCAAATGATTCGATTTGTCGCTGAACTGCCGTATTGATCCCGCTGATTATCGACGAGATCAGCATGACCGTGATCACGCCGATCACGACACCGATAATCGTCAGAAAAGAGCGCAACTTATGCGATCGGAGCGTATCGACCGCCATCTTGAAGTTTTCAAAAAAAGTAGCGCGTAATTGCATACTTTACTCGGCTCTAAGCGCCTCGATAGGGTCGAGCCGAGCGGCCTTCCAGGCCGGAAACAATCCCGCAAGGACGCCAATTCCGCCCGAAACCAAAATCGCCAAAATTCCCGCGGCGAGCGAAATGCGCGTTTCTATCACATACTGCGAGATAATGAATCCGAGAAGATACGCTAGAGTCAGACCGATCAGGCCGCCGATAGCTGCTAGGATTCCGGACTCAAAGAGAAATTGCTTGATTATATCGGCCTGGCGCGCACCGAGACTTTTACGAATGCCGATTTCTTTCGTCCGTTCTGTCACCGCGACGAGCATTATGTTCATTATTACGATTGCCCCCACGACGAGCGCGATCGTTGGCACGGAAAGAATGACGATTCCGATAGCGCCAAAGACACTGTCCTTAAAACTACTGATGGCTTCCGGCGTAAGAACGCCAAAATTATCTTTTTCGCTAAAAGCTAGCCGCCGCTTGATGCGCATTAGGTTCCGAGCTTCCTCCACGGCGTCATTGAAAACCAGGTCGCTCTTTGCAGAGGCAACGAAATAAAGTCCTCGGCTGCCGCGAAGACCACCAAAGTTTGCGCCGTAGGTCTTAATTGGAAACTGGACGAAATTATCCTGCGGCTGCCCAAAAATAGTGCCTTTTGCCGTTTGAACGCCGACTATTCGATACGGTATGCCTTGAATCGTTATTTCGCCGCCAACCGCGCCGCCTTGCGGAAATAACTTCGAAGCAATGTCTGCGCCGACAAAGGCGACTCGCATTGAGTTATTGTTTTCAGTATCGGTAAAATAACGACCCTCGGCGATATCGATTTTCTCGATTTCCCAGACAATCGGCTCGGCACCTTCGATCCGGACGTCGCGTAGCGTTTCGCTTCCGCGTTTGACTTCGCGCGAATTCGGCAACGCCTTTGCACCGATCTTGTCGATAAACTGCGAATGTTCGCGAATGAACGCGAGTTCGTCGAAGGTAAGTTCCTTGTTGCGGCGTTGTGCTTCGGCTATCGTATCGGTATTTTTGAAATCCTCGAAATTAAACCGACGGATCGTAAATGAATTGGAGCCGACGCCTGCGATCTTTTCATCAACGTAGGCCGAAAAACCAACGAGCACGGATAGAACAACCATAAACGCCGTAACGCCTATGATCATCCCGAGCAGCGTCAGAAATGACCGCAGCTTATGCGCCACAATTGCAGAGACGGCGAGCTGAACGGTTTCTCTCCAATTCATAGACTGACTAGGCAGCAACGTTGTGCAGCCATTTGACTAGCTTTTAAGCGTTTGGTCACGATTGCCTCTCCAATACGCGGCAAACGTGGTCTATTTAATCCTTTCGTCGTGTTCGATTTTTCCGTCGCGAATACTTATAATCCGATGCGCTCGCTTGGCAATGTCGTGCTCGTGCGTAACGATTATAATCGTGTTTCCTTCAGAATGAAGCTTTTCAAACAAAGCCATGATCTCGGCGCTGGTTTTCGAGTCAAGCGCTCCGGTCGGTTCGTCTGCAAGGAGAATTGACGGATGATTTACCAGAGCTCGGGCAATCGCAACTCGTTGCCGCTGCCCGCCCGAGAGCTCGTTCGGTTTGTGGTAGACTCGATCTCCCAATTCCACGGCTTCGAGCGCCGCCTTTGCCTTTTCGTGACGCTCGGCAGCACGAATACCAGCATAAATCAACGGCAGTTCAACATTATGCAATGCGGTTGCTCGCGGTAGCAGGTTGAAAGTTTGAAATACGAAGCCGATTTCCTTGTTTCGGATTCGTGCGAGTTCGTCGTCGGACATTTGGGAGACCAAACTTCCGTTAAGGCAGTATTCTCCGCGCGTCGGCGAATCGAGACAGCCGATCAGATTCATCAGCGTCGATTTCCCCGAACCCGATGGCCCGATTATCGCCACATATTCGCCCTTTCGAACGTCAAAGGTAACACCGCGCAATGCATGAAGTTCTTCGACGCCCATTTGGTAAGTTTTCCAGATATCGATCATCGATATCAGCTTTGTGGCGATTGCGGTGTTGGGGTCTGCAGGCAAGTCCGCAATTGCAATTTGAGTGTCCATGAATCTATACATCGAACGGAAAGATGACATTTCGTGTCATTGCGTCTATTTTGCGGGGACGTCCTTTTTCTCTTCTCTTTTGACAATCATTCCGTCTTTGAGGGTGTTCAAAACCTTGCTTGGACCGATTATCACGTCCTGGCCTTCGGAAAGACCCGCAAGGATCTGAATTTCGGACTCTCCGCTGATCCCGGTTTCGACCGGTACAAATTTAGCCTTGTTTCCGTCAAGGACATAAACGCCTTTCTGGGGCTTCGGATTATCCGAAGAGGCCGCCGTCGAAGTCGCGCCCGCGGGCGTTGGTGCCGATTCCGTGCGCTGCTCAACCAGCGCCTGCAGGGGAACAGTGAGTACGTTATTGACCGTTTGCGTAGTTATCACCGCAGTTGCGCTCATTCCCGGCCGGAGAGCGTTGTGCATTTCTTCACTTAAGTTTATCAAGCGAATAACGACTCGAAACTCCTTTGCCTCCTGCACGTTGATATTGGTAGAGAGTCCGCCGAAGGTCTGTGATTTGCCTACGGCTAGCGGTGTTTTCTGCAGCACTTCGCCATTTAATTCCGTATCCCCAAAGGCATCGACCTTGATTTTTGCTTTTTGCCCGACTCCAACCTTATCTATCTCGGTTTCATCTACCTTGACTTCAACGTTGATTTCCGACATATCGGCGATAGTCAAAAGCGCAGTGGTGGAAAGGCCGGCTACGGCGAAGGTTCCAACCTTCGATGGAATCTCCGCGATAATGCCATTGATCGGAGCAGTTACGATCGATTTGTCACGCTGATTTTTTTGCCCACGAAGAGCGGCAGCTTGTTGGTTTGCTCTCGATTGCGTTGAACTTACGTTGATTTCTGCAGTTTTTACGGCACGCTCGGCATCTTTGACGACGATCTCTTGCTGTCGTACGCGAGCTTCGGCATCGCGAACGGCAAGTTTTTGTGCTTCGAGTCTCGCCTTGGCGTTTGCAAGCGAGGCCCTTGCGTTCTCACTTCGATCGCGGACGGTGTCGAACTCTTGCCTAGATATAACTCCATTTTCGAGCAGTTGTTCATTCCGCTTCAGTTCGCGCATAGCCGCATTGTATTCAACCTGAGCGCGGTCAACTTCCGTTTGTGAAGCGACGATATTCTGCCGAGCGGTGTCAACCGCGAGCTGGACCTGATTAAGCGCTTGTCGCGACTGGGCGAGGTTGTTTTGTGCGGCGGAAACGTGAGTCTGCGCTGCTCTTACCTCGTCAAGTGCAGCCTGATAGGCGGCCATCTGAGCCTCGGCACTGAACTCGAGCTGATTGGGGTCAAGCCGAACGAGAATGTCGCCTTTTCTAACAACGTCGCCCTCCTTAACGGCAATATCTTCAATTCGTCCCTGCACTTCGCTTGTCAGGTTCATAAACTGAATTGGACGCACTTCGCCAGAGGCCGTCACTGTTGACCGAAGTTCCGGTTTTATCTGAATCTTGACAACTGAAACCGCAGGAGTGTCTTTTCTTGTCGCGAAGATGCTCGCAACGATGATGATTAAAACCACGGCGCCCAATCCGCCGCCGATGATAAGTTTCTTTTTTCGGCTCATCGCCATAGATCAGAGTTTACCTCTTTCGGTGTTTGCTGAATTATCGAATTTTACCTAACGCAGAGAGCGTCAACGGCTTGCGTCAAGCCATTCATACGAGAATGCGCCGCCGATTGTTTCATAAAACCTCATTGTTGGCTGAGGGGCGCCATCTCGGAAATTAAAAAAAATGTTTGCGACACTACCTTCAAAACGCTATTTATTGTATAAATATTAGATATCCACCGATTGGTGAAACGAATAAGGTTTTACAACAATGAAAGCTTGCGCCATATGCGGCCACGAGAATGGGGAATTCGCTAAGTTCTGTGAGGAATGTGGCTCGAAGTTTGGTGCCGTTAATTCCGTTTCGAACTTAAGTAGTGATGTTCGGGCGGTCTCGCAGGCTGAGTTTGCTAGAGTCGAGCCTGCTGCGCAAGTTGCGGAAACTCCGGTTATCGAAATGGCCCCGGTTACGACGATGGACGCGGCGCCGTCGGTTGAGCCAAATGGCGAGCCAGATAGTATTTCTCCTCAAGGCTCGATCCCATCCGTCGGCTCACAGGTTCACTCCGTTCTAATTCTCGAGCGGATCGGCGCTCCGGCAGCGGAATTTCCGCTGTCGGCGGATGATTCGTACATTGGCCGCTGGGATGCGGACAATGGTATATTTCCGGACGTCGACCTCGACTCGTTTGATCCGGACGCAAAGGTTTCGCGTCGTCACGCTCGAGTTCTCCGACGCGAATCAGGTTTTGCGATAGAAGATCTTGGATCCACGAATGGAACATTTGTAAACCGCGGCCGTCGGCTTTTGCCGGGAAATCCGCATCCGCTTCACGACGGTGACGAAATTATTGTCGGAAAAACATTTCTTAGATTTAAGGTTTGCTCCTGATTTGTGATCCCAAAATCGGATTCGATGGAAATGAATATCGTTTGCAAGGAATGCTCATCGGGGATATCCGCATCGGACGCATTTTGTCCATATTGCGGGATCAAGATTGAGCTTCTACCGGCGGAAAAACCGGACGCCGAGCATTCTGTTTCTGAATTTGAACAAACAATAATCGGTTACTCCCTCGTTGAATTTGAGACGAGACCGACCTCTTCCGAGCAAAAGGGAACATCCGAAGCAATTGCAATTGAATCTGGGCCCCTCTCGATCACCAGTCAAACCCTACCAACGGTTGATGACCTCGGGGTCTCGATCGAAGTTGGAAGTGAAAATATCCTGCCAGACGCAAAACCAGTTGAAATGGGCCTAAAAACTGGAGCTGAAGATGAATCAAAAGGGGGCGAAACGCCTGCGGAAATAGTGCCAACGAGCGGAAGTTCTCAAGAAATTACCGACCACGCTTCGCAACTTTCTCACAAAGCTCCGGCCGCTGCAGAAGTAGACGCGGAGCAGATCGACGAAATACCGCAACTAATCGCGGAGCCGCCTCGACCGACTGTGCTTTCGGGCGAATTCGTGACCGGGTTGGCAGATGCGAAAAGTGAACTGGCTAAACACCAAGTGTCAGCAACAGACGAGTCGGAACAGGCCATGCCAAAAACGGTGAACGATGTCGCGAGCCCCAATTTTGGCCGGCCCTCAACCGTCGAAACTCCGATATCTTTCCCTGCTGAGCAGAAATCGGAGCAGCCACCTTCTTCGATAGCAAAACCGGCCGAGGAATTGCCCGATCCATATCAGGCAGCGTCAATTTTCGATTCGGTTAGGATAATGGAAGGCGAGGAATTCAACTTCCTGAGCGACGCTGATCAAATCGCTACGATGATTCCCGGCGTCTCAGCTCCGATAGCAGATTCGGATCGCGTTCGCGAGCGGCCCAGAGCAGAGGGCGGCACAAATTCCGTGTCGAACGCTTCAATAGACACTGGCGGTGCGGATTCGGGAGCCAAGCGCGTCGGAAAGCTTAAGCCACTACCAGAAGGGACGCTTCTCAACAACCGCTACGAAATAATCCGTAAGATTGGTGGCGGCGGTATGGGAGCCGTCTATCTCGCTAGCGATAATAATCTCGGCGGCGTGCTTCGTGCGGTTAAGGAAATGGTCCAATCGCATATCGAGGAAGATCAGCAAGAGAAGGCAGTTAATGACTTCAAGCGCGAGTCGATGATTCTATCAACGTTGGATCATCCGTCGATCCCAACGATTTATGACTATTTTTTCGATGCCGACGAAGGCCGATTCTATCTCGTGATGAAGTATATTTCCGGCGGCGATCTAGCTTCGAAACTCCGTTCGGCTCTCGAAGGTAGAATCGACGAATTGACGGTTACGGAATGGGCGATTCAAATTACCGACGTCCTGAATTACTTGCACAATCAGCCGACAACAATCGTTTATCGCGATTTGAAGCCATCGAACATAATGCTGGATGGAAACACCGGACGGATAATGCTGATCGATTTCGGTATCGCCCGTTCGATTACGCAAAAAGAAGAAAAAGGTGTTACTGCCGTTGGGACAATGGGTTACGCGCCACCGGAGCTATTTAGCGGAAACGTAGAGCCACGTTCGGATATTTACAGCCTCGGATCCACAATGTTTCATCTTCTGACTGGAGCCGATCCTCAGAGCAACCCGCTATTGATCTTCGATTTTCAGAAAAATCCAAGGCCGCGGCAGATAAATCCTAGACTGTCGGATCAAATCGAGCGGATTTTGATGCGTGCTGTTGAATATAACGCAGAGTCTAGGTTTTCATCTGCGGCTGAAATGAAGGCTGTATTAGAAGAGCACCTGGCCAATCTCCGAAGCGGAAATGTAACCTACGGCACCGGGGAAACGCCTATTGCAGTCAGCCTTGCCAATCAGTTGGTCTTTTGTGGATTTTGCGGCCAACGGATCGTCGCAACCGACCTGTTTTGTGCCTTTTGTGGAGCGAAACAGCCGATCGCACAAAAAGGTGTTCACAGGGAAATTTATCAGCAGCCGTCCGTCACAGCGAGGCTCGTCGTAGAGGGAACCTCCGACCTGTCGACGCCGGTTTTTGTCCTCCAAAAGGAAGAAAATCTCATCGGCCGCCGCGATCCTGTTTCGAACATATTTCCGGAAGTGGATCTATCAAAATATGACCCGCAAACAAAGATCTCTCGCCGGCACGCACGAATCTGGCGAAATGGAACTGACTTTATGCTCGAAGATTTGGGTTCGTCAAATGGAACATCAATCGAGACCGGCAAAGCGAGTGTTTTCCGCTTACAGCCGCGGCAGCCTTACAAGCTCACTGCAGGCGACCGGATCCGAATCGGCGATGCACTTTTGCATTTTATCGTCGGTTAAAAGCGATTTATGGCGTCAGTAACCGATGTACCGCATAAGCGCCGGCCGCAAAGAGCCGAAATATTGCCAGGCTTTGACGCGGTAACCTTGCGGGCACCATTTTTTCTTCGTCTCGGAGCGGCAATAATCGACTACCTGATCTTTGTGATCTTTCCCGCCTCCGGGCTCGTCATCGCTCGGATCCTCGGTGCTGACGGCTCGAAGATCATTCATAGCGATCTCAATAACTTCGCTTGGCTTTTGGGCCTTTTGGCAACAGCCGCGAACATCATGCTATTGCCACTTGTGACCGGCCAATCGCTTGGGAAAATGGCAACTGGGATTCGAATAGTCGATCTGACTGGTAGAATGCCTTCATTTGGCAAAATTCTTCTACGCCAAACGATCGGGTATCTTCTGATCGCAGGTAGTTTCGGGATCGGATTCCTAATTTCCGCACTCAGCAAGAAAGGTCGCGCACTTGATGACTATTTGGCTGGCACGGTCGTCGTTCACGGACAGCCAAAATTACGGCGAAGGGCCTAGACGTTGTAGTAACTTCCAATGGCTCAGTTAATTATCAAAAATAGCGATGGATTTCCGGAGGCAATTCCGCTTAGCCGCCTTAGAACCACTATCGGTCGCTCAGCACGAAGCGATGTCTGTTTACCGGACGCTTTTGCGTCTCGCCTGCACGCAGAGATTCGTAAAGAGGGTGATACTTACTGGCTTCAGGATCTTGGCTCGGCTAATGGGACACGATACAACGGTACAATCGTCAAAACAGCGGTTCCTCTATCGGATGGTGATCTTATACAAATCGGAGAGACGCAGATAATTTTCAATAGCGAGAAACGTTCACTATCAACCGGCTCGACTTTAATAACCGACTCTACTGAGCCGCTTGATCCGTCAAAGACTATTTCGTTAAACCTCAGGAAAAGCCCAACGACGGAGTTTTTCGACGGACAATTTTCGAGCCGAGCGGATCTTTTACAGCTCATCAGTAAAGTTGGCGTAACATTGCTCTCAGCCCGAGGTCTTGATGAAACGCTCGACCAAGTGGCTTCACTTGTTTTCGAATCCGTTCCGGCTGAACGATGTATCGTTATGCTGCGCGACTCGGAATCAGCCGACGGAATGCGGCTAATGGTCGCACGTAAGCGCGGCACCGAACAGCCAATCGAGGAAGTAAGGATAAGCCGGACGGTTCTCGATGAAGTACTCAACCATGGAAAATCAGTTTTGACAGCGGACGCCCAGCGCGATCCGCGTTATTTCAGCCAGACAATGGCGCTACAGGGAATCCGCTCTGTCCTCGCCGTTCCGCTTAGCGTCGACGAGAGGGAGATTTTCGGGATCATTTATGCGGATTCGCCGACAGACAAAGTTACCTTTACAGAGGAACACCTGAATATCCTAACTACGCTGGCATCTGTTGCCTCAATTCGGGTCGAAAATGCGAGATTGACCGAAGAGCGGTTAATTCGCGAGCGAATGGAACGCGAGCTTGAACTGGCATCGGAGATCCAACATCGATTTCAGCCCTCCGCGCCGCCATTCGTTCCGGGTTACCAGTTCCAGGGAATCTCGTTCTCCTGTTACGAAATTGGCGGCGATTACTATGATTTTGTCCGCCGCGAGGATGGGACCCTACTTATCGCGCTCGGCGACGTCTCGGGCAAAGGCACCGCGGCGGCACTCTTGATGTCAAGCCTGCACGCCGCAATTCACGCACAAGTTGCAGCGGGCACAAGTCTTGAAAAGGCCGTCATCTCCGTAAACCGTTATCTTACCGAAAACACACCTACAAATCGATTCGTAACATTATTCGCAGCGGAATTACATCCCGACAGCGGAAAATTGCTCTATATTAATGCTGGCCATAATCCCGCAATTTTATGCCATCTCGAAGGTGGTATAGAGCTACTTTCTTCTAGCGGGCTTCCAATAGGTCTTATGGAAACGGCCGAATATGATTTAGCCGCGACGCAGCTCGAGCCTGGCGATCTTTTGGTGATCTATTCCGATGGTGTGACGGAGGCGACGAACGTCGCTGGCGAGGAATTTGGGCTCGATCGCCTGGTCGATGTTGTGAGCAAATCTATTTCGCTGTCGGCGGCGGCCCTTCGCGACAAAATCGAATCCAGCCTTTCTGAATTCTCAGGTTCCGCGCCGGCAAATGATGATATAACGCTTGTTATAGTGAAACGCGATTAATCCGCAGAACATTGCACATAAGCGATCCAACAGTATTATCGTAAAAATTCATTGACCAAAGTTAATCTTTATTTTACACTGTTTGAGGCATTCCTCTGTCCCGCCACCCAACGATGCCTCTACCAACCTTCAAAATCAAGCTCCACTACCTGGTAATTTTTACGTTGCTTTTAATCGGTCTCGTACCCCTACTGTTGACGGGTTGGCTTTTATCTGGGCGTAGCGGGCGGGAGCTCCGCGCTGTAGAGAACCGGTATCAGATTCAATTGGTACAGGAGAAGGCTCGGCAAATCGAGATGTTTGCCCAGCATTACGCGGATATGGTTGTGAGCGTCGCAAGTGCAATAGAGCTTGCAAATAACCCGCAGGTCTTAAACTCGACAGCTACAGAGAGACGGCTTCGCGAAATGCTTAGGACCGACCCAAACATCATTGCACTTTATCTGAAACCGGTCAACGGCGAATCCCTTTCAATTTTTCGTGGTGAAGCCTTCGGTAGCGGCGAGCTAGAATCGATCGTCACGGACGCGACAGCCAAGTTGACGACTCAGGAGCTGCTTATAGGACAACCCGTAAAACTCAGCGTCGGCGGCGATTACGCGGTGACGATGGCATCGATGGTTACGATCGATGACAGAACAGCCGCAACCGTCATCGCGGTCGTCTCACTAAAAGAAATTGCCAAAAACATCGTCGGGATGACTCCGACTGCTGAGGATCAGCTTTGGCAGGCCGGACTTCCGATCATATTTGTCGTTGATCAAAACGGGACGGCTTTCTTCCATCCTGACCCGACGCTCGTTGACGCAAAAAAGCCACTTACTTCGCTTAAGATCGTCGAGGAATGGCGACAGGCGAATAGCCAAATTCAAAGCGGTTTAGTGCCCTTTTTGGCGGATTACAAAGGCACTCAACATCAAATGATCGGGGCGTATTCGACGGCACGGCTGGGCGGTAATATGAACCTCGGAGTCATTGCGATGCAGGACGAAGCCAAAGCTCTCGCATCGGTCGGTGAAATGCGCTGGCAGACCTGGATAATAAGCCTCGCATTTGCAATGCTTGCGCTGATTGTCGGAATAATTTCCGCACGAATTCTGACGCGGCCTATCTACAGCCTGACCGAAGCGGCAGAGAAAATCGCAGGCGGTGACCTGACCTCGCGCGTTGCAACCAGTAATGTAGCAGAAATTGGGAATCTCGGCGGCTCGTTTAACCAAATGGCCGACAAGTTGCAGAACTACATCGAACAGCTTGCCAGCGCAGCGCGCGAGAATCGCGAGCTTTTTGTTGGTACGGTAAAAGCGTTGGCTGCGGCAATCGATGGAAAAGACAAATATACGCGCGGCCATTCCGAACGCGTTGCGAGAATTTCCGTTGCAATCGGCCGGCAACTCGGTTTATCCGAGGACGAACTTGAGAAATTGCGGATAAGCGCATTGCTACATGATATCGGCAAAATCGCAATAGACGACAAGATATTGAAAAAACCAGCCGCATTGACCGATGAAGAGTATGCGATAATGAAAACTCATCCGCAAAAAGGCTATAAAATTATGTCGCAAATACCGGCAATGAAAGATTTTCTTCCTGGAATGTATATGCACCACGAGATGGTCAATGGCGAAGGTTATCCACAAGGTCTAAAAGGCGATGAAATTCCGCTTCAGGCTAAAATTGTATCCGTAGCCGATACATTCGATGCAATGACGATCGATCGTCCTTACTCCAAAGGAATGCTGCTCGACGAGGCAATCGAGCGAATCCGCTCTTTTGTAGGCAGAAGATACGATGCCGAGGTAGTCGAGGCACTCGTCCGCGGTTGTAAGGCTGGCGAAATTGGCCAAGGAATCGTCCGATACGTTGCAAATCAGGAGACTGCGGGCAATCAACCACAACAGCCCGCGCAGAAAGTCGCATAAAATTCTAATAAACCGCAATTTAAGTCTCCCAACTCTAAACCACTGTCTCACAATTTGGCTCCATCGGACCTGACCAACCAGTTCGTTTGTTGACCGGCACTGCCATAACCTATAATCAAAAGTTTACAGAACTGTCTGTATTTTCCCGTATTCGGGGTAGATTATGGGTTTTTTCTGGAAGCGAAAAAAAGATATTTCTGATTCCGGGTCGATTCTTGGACTGGACCTTTCGATCGAGGAGCTGAAAGAACGCGAAAAGGCAGCCGAACGCGAATTTGGCATACGGCTTACGAATGCGATCGCGAAAACGCGCAATTCTATCGACTCGCGCCTAGATTCGATTTTCAGCGGTAGAAAAAAAATTGACAATGAATTGCTCGAAGAGCTCGAGGCCGCGCTCATTGCGACCGATATCGGCGTCCGGACGACGATGCAAATTCTTGAAGCGATACGACGCGAATCCTCGCGCGATGCGCTCGACGACGTCAATGCCTTAAAAGGCATCATCAAGAGCGAGCTTTTGCGGATCCTGCGTTCATCTAGTGCGCATGGCGTTACCTCGGAAGCTAATGTAGATTCGGCTATCCGGCCGTATGTGCTAATGGTAGTGGGCGTCAACGGCGTCGGTAAAACAACGACGATAGGGAAACTTGCGCAGCGGATAAAAGCCGAAGGAAACGATGTAATCATATGCGCGGCTGATACTTTTCGTGCGGCGGCGTCCGATCAGTTGGAAATCTGGGCAGAGCGCGCGGGCGTTCCGATAATTGGACAGAAACACGGCACGGATCCGGCGGCAGTACTGTTCGATGCCCTTCAGGCGGCAAAATCGCGCGGCGCAGATGTTTTGATCGTCGATACTGCCGGTCGTCTACATAACAAGGCAAATTTGATGGCAGAGCTGGAGAAGATGAAGCGGGTAGCGGGCCGGGAAGTCGCCGGAGCTCCGCACGAAACGCTCTTGGTGATCGATGCCGTCACCGGGCAAAATGGCCTCGAGCAGGCACGGCAGTTTACCAAAGCGGCAAACGTAACTGGAATCGTTCTGACAAAACTTGATGGGACCGCCAAAGGCGGAATTGCCGTTGCAATTGCCGGCGAGCTGGGGCTTCCGATCCGTTATGTCGGCGTCGGTGAATCGGCAGAAGATTTGCTTGTATTTGACCCGGAAATTTACGTAAATGGGCTTTTTGAGTAGCAACCACGTTTGAGGGCTTCGGATTGGATAATACAAAGGTAGTCAGTGCTGACTTGGAATTTAGCCGCCGAGCGTTGGAGCTCGCGCGAGAAGGACTCGGACAGGTTTCTCCAAACCCGCTCGTCGGCTGTGTGGTCGTATCTTCGGCGGGAGAAATTGTCGGCGAAGGGACGTACGTTCGCAGCGGAATTATTCACGCCGAGGTTATTGCCCTCAACCAAGCCGGAGAGAAAGCCCGCGGCGGTACAGCATACGTGTCACTTGAGCCACATAACCATCACGGCCGAACACCGCCCTGTACCGACGCGCTTATCTCCGCCGGTATTAAACGCGTTGTCAGTCCGATAGAAGACCCGAATCCGCTCGTTTCCGGTCGTGGATTCGCTAGGCTGCGCGAGGCGGGAATCGAAGTCTTAACAGGAATTTTGGAAAAGGAAGCGATCCGCGTTAACGAAAAGTTTATTTGCTGGCACAAGCGAAAGCGCCCGTTTATTCATCTCAAAATGGCCCTTTCACTTGACGGTAGGATTTCGCTCTCCCGAAATGTATCTAGCAGGTTATCGGGAAATGAAGCTTTAGCGCACGTTCATTCACTTAGACACGAAAGCGATGCAATTTTAATCGGGGCGAACACTGCGGCGGTAGACGACCCGCAACTAACGGACCGAAGCAGGCGTCCGCGAAGTCGCCCGCTTGTCCGCATAGTGCTCGATTCCAAATTGAGAATATCGCCGAACTCTAACCTTGCGAGGGCCGGCGATGCGAGTCCAACGATCATTTACACTAGCGAAGGAGCTAATTCCTCTGCGAAAAAAATTCGACGGTCCGGAGCCGAGGTTGTGCCTATTCCCAGTGGCCCGCGAAATCTACAAGCCGTGATCGAAGATTTGTACAAACGCGAAATTCAGAGTGTCTTGGTCGAGGGCGGCTCGGAGGTTGCAGCGGCCTTTCTCGAAGCAGGTCTTGTGGACAAAATTACATTTATCTATTCTCCGCTCGTGATTGGCGGAGCGGCTCCGATAGCTATCGGGGGAAAAGGTGCTTCCTCAATCCTACAAGCGATCCGTCTCCGTGATCTGGA
>PSMA01000029.1:0-31954 GCA_040289905.1 Blastocatellia bacterium | reverse complement strand
TGGGTTTTTCTCGTAGCAGGCGGTGTAGTCGCGACAGCAATTCTGATCAACGCATCAAATAAAAAGGACAACTCAACCATCGTTGTTAGTCCGACGCGTTAAATATCCCTTCGTTTCTGCAAGCCGATTTTGTAAAATTAGGCGGGTCATATTGAAATGATATGGCCCGCTTTCATGTTATTAATTTTAATCTTCGAGTTTCTTTTCATCCTTATTTTACATTATGCAAATTGCTGTAATCGGTACTGGCTACGTTGGTTTGGTCTCTGGGGCTTGCTTTGCGGAATTTGGCATTCACGTTACCTGCGTCGACGTTGACGCGGAGAAGATCAATAAACTCAACAAGAACATTATACCTATTTATGAGCCCGGCCTCGATCAGCTCGTCGAAAAAAACATCAAAGCGGGCCGGCTGGAGTTTACTACAGATCTGAAATCGGCTGTGGAAAAATCCACAGTAATCTTTTTTGCCGTTGGAACGCCCCCCCGCGAAGACGGCACTCCCGATATGAGTTTTTACCAAAAAGCCGCCGAAGACGTTGCAGTGGCGATGAACGGCTACAAGGTTCTCGTAACGAAATCAACCGTGCCGGTTGGAACGGGCAAATGGCTCCGCCAGTTCATTTCGGAAACAATACCGTCGGGAATGGAGTTCGGCGTCGCTTCGAATCCTGAGTTTCTCCGAGAAGGCGCGGCAATTCAGGACTTTATGCGGCCGGATCGAGTCGTTATCGGCAGCAATGATCCGGAAGCGATTGAAGTGATGAAGGAGCTATATCGGCCGCTTTATCTTATTGAAACGCCGATAGTAATCACCTCGCTCGAGGCGGCTGAGCTAATAAAATATGCCGCAAATGCGTTTCTCGCGACCAAAATTACCTTTATCAATGAAATTGCGAATCTCTGCGATGCGATAGGCTGCGACGTCCACGACGTAGCTCGCGGTATGGGAATGGACAACCGTATCGGCCGAAAATTCCTCCATCCGGGACCAGGCTACGGTGGATCCTGTTTTCCGAAAGACACGCGGGCCCTGACGACCGTTGCAGATCAATTTGAAGTCGAAACGCGGATCGTCGATGCAGTGATCGAAGCAAATGAGATGCAGCGAAAGGCAATGATTCAGAAGATCGAAAAACTCGTTGGCGACCTTCGCGGCAAGCAGATCGGTATTCTCGGGCTTTCCTTTAAGCCGGAGACGGACGATATGCGTGAATCACCGGCGATTGACATAATACGGATGCTCAACGAACGCGGAGCCAGTGTTAAGGCATTTGATCCGGTTGCAATGGAAGAATCGCGCAATTACATATCGGGCATTCAATACGCTGCAGATGAGTACGATGCGATAAAGGACGCTGATGCGTTGGTTATCGTCACCGAGTGGAACCAGTTTCGTGCGCTCGATATGGAGAAGGTGAAATCACTCCTCCGACAGCCAAAAATTGCCGACTTACGCAATATTTACGAACCAGACGATATGCGAAGCCTAGGCTTCGAATATGTAGGAGTTGGCAGATAGGTAAAATTACGACCAATCGTTAAAGCAATAGAACTAGTGCTGTCGCGGAACCAGGATTTGGCACCGTAAGAAGAACAGCAAAATCGACTGAAGACATAACTTATGACAATGACGCCACGATTCTTGGTTACTGGCGGCGCCGGATTCATCGGCTCGAATCTCGCGGAGGAATTAATCCGCCGCGGTGCACGGGTCCGTATTGCCGATAACTTTGTAACAGGTTTCCAGGAAAATCTAGATGAGATTTCGGGCGCATTTGAATTTTTAGAGGCAGACCTCAGCTTTCCCGAGATGGCAGAAAAAGCCGTAGAAGGCGTCGAAGCCGTTTTTCACCAGGCTGCCCTCCCTAGCGTTCCCCGATCGGTCCAAAATCCATCAGAGACGCATCAGGCTTGCGTAAATGCCACGTTTAATCTCCTGGCAGCCGCCCGAAACACTGGCGTTCGCCGGTTTATCTATGCGGCCTCAAGTTCGGCATACGGAGATCAGCCAACGCTTCCAAAGGTTGAAACGATGCGACCGGAGCCGCTTTCGCCCTATGCTGCGGCGAAATTGGCGGGCGAACACTACTGCAGCGTCTTCTACCGCGTCTATGGTCTCGAAACGATGTCGTTGCGTTATTTCAATGTCTTCGGGCCACGGCAGAATCCATCGTCTCAGTATTCGGGCGTCATCTCTCGATTTATCGATGCATTTATGAAGGGTAATTCGCCCGTAATTTACGGCGACGGGCACCAATCCCGGGATTTTACCTACGTTTCCAACGTTGTCGATGCGAACATCCGCGCTTTGGACGCAACCTCTGGACTCGGCGAGGCAGTCAACGTAGCCAATGGCGAACGCATCTCCCTTCTCGAGCTTTTCGACGTTTTGCAGCGGATTACGGGCCGTAACGATATTAAAATCGATTTTCAGCCCGAACGCAAAGGCGACGTCAAACATTCACAGGCGGACAACTCGCTAGCCTGCAGATACCTCGGATATCACAAGCTTGTCGGGCTAGAGGACGGTTTAGTAAAAACCATTGACTGGTGGAAGACGAGCCGGTTTGCGAAACCGTAGTCCGCCGCTGTGACTGTGCGCGGGCGATCGGCAACGGAAAAGCGAGGCAAATTTCGAAATCGCTAGCGGCTGGACAAAAATACGCTCTCGTCGATTTTTGGATTGATTAGGATTTCTTTTGCCTTGAAGTCGGAGTAAGCTACGAATTGTCCGAGGTCGAACCGCTGCGAATATTTTTCCGGAATCGCAATCCCATCGACAACTCGATTTCTGTCCACAACTGCAGATGTTGTAAGCGTCCGGCCGCCAATTTCGTAAGCCGACTCAAAGGATTTTATAAGACTCGTTTTTTCATCGATGATAAAATCCGTGTAAAAGCCGTCTGGCGCAGTCAAGCGGAAGCCTTTCTGCCTCTTCTTACCCTCGGGCAACGGCCCGACGCGAACGCCGTCCTCGCCGAGGCGTCTCAGCATCGGAAAGCCAAGCGAAGTAACCGGTGGGAGAATTATCCCCGGAATCGAGGAAACGGTATTTCGTCCATCATAAATTTGTTTAATCGACTGAAATGGCGTCTGAATGTCTAGGATATACTTGTCGCCGGAGATAATGGTCGAAAATCCACCGGCGATCGCTTGCTGAAAAGTCGAAGCGGTTACATCGACACTGCCTCGTATTACCAAAGTCCGTATTTCACGAAGTTTTGACCCGCCGTGTGCTTCGAAAGCTGCCCGCGCCAAGGCTTCCGGCGAATCCTGTCTCAACGACGATGCCGCGTTCTGAGCACCAACAGCCGAAACCGAAATAGCTGTAGACAGCAAAGCCCAAACGAAAAACAATCTCTTCATATAATGCAAATTATCACAAAAAAAAGGCCGAAACAGCAATTACCCTCCGGCACAACAGCAGGAGGAGGAGACTAGGAGTTTGAAACTTACCAGCTAAATCTGGCCTGTAGTTCAATCCGGCGATTTGCAGATGAGATACCGCCGCCACCCGGGCCAAAACCACCAAAAGAACCGGCTGTCGCGATCGACTGCCCAAAACGGCTTGACGCAAGGTTGCCGACAGGGTTAGCAAGATTCACCGTGTTGAGCAAATTGGAAAAATTGACGCTCAGATTGAGATTGTAAGGCTTCCTCGTATCGCTCCCGCCGAAAAAACCTCCGAATCCACGACCGACCCGCGGACCTCCGCCTGGGCCGCCTTCAATAACGACATTGCCTCCACCTGGGCCGCGGGGCGGCGATGCAGACACCGTCTGTGCGGCGTTTTTCCCAAAGCCGAAGGTTTTTCCGATTCGTAGATTTACATTAAAAAAGCGTGGGCCTTCACCGAAATTTCTCGGAACAACGTCGCTCGGATTAAAACTCGAGATATCACAAAATGATCTTCGAAGATTGAGCTGATTACACCGCGCCGCAAGCTCAGCAAATGTTGGCCGCTCGGTAAATAGCCCGTCACCATTAAGATCGACCCCTCGGGTGATATTAAACGGCCTGCCTGAATTCCAGATAACGAACGGATTAAGCGAAATCCTAAAGGGGAGCGTCAAGTTCCCGCCAATCGCAAAGCTATGGCGAATGTCGAAAGAACTTCTTCCGTATTCGTCCTGAAGGTCATAGCTATACGCGGGAAAGCTTCCCGGGCCATCTGTGTCGCCTTTCGCAAAGCCGAGCCGATAAAATCCGAAAAAGGACAGCCGCGAGCTATACGTCGAGCGAAAGTTGAGTGCAAGCTGGTTTTGGTTTTGTCGACCGCTTGATTCGAACATATAAGCATCGCCCCTTGTCGGGTCTGGCCGCGGCGCGTTCAAGCAGTTAACCTGAGCCGGACAAATTGGAGCGTTGATGTTTCGTGATCGCAAAGAATGGATCGTCCGTGCACCGATATAGAATACCGAGAGCGTTGTCCGCATCGGCAACTGCCGTTCGACCCCGAGGGCTGTTTGAATCGTGTACGGAACCTGCAAATTCGGGGCAATGAGGCGGATAGTATTCGCTTGAGGCAGAACTGACAAAATTTGCTGAGGCGTTGGAACGTTGCTGACACCGGACAGAGTGAAAACTGGCTGCCGAAGAAGGGCGATTGCCGCCGCACGCCGCATCGGATCCGGATCGAGTGAATTTACGATTAGGTTAAGTTGCTCTTGACCATTGAACCTAAGCGCCTGGAGCGTGAGATTTTCGCTGAACCGGTCGTAAAACCAACCGAAACCGCCACGGAAAACCGTCTTCGGCGCCTTCGGACCGCCCGCTCCGGGCGACCATCCAAAAGAAATACGCGGAGCTAGGTTCAAATTGTCACTGATGTTCGTCTGATTCTCGTAGCGGAGGCCGAGGCTGAGCGTAAACGATGGTGTAAGGCGCCAATCATCCGTGACGAAAACTCCGACATCCGTTCGCGAGACGCTTTGTAATGGGTTGCCGACCGTGACGCGGAATTGCGTTGGGAATGAGGTGCCAAGCAGCGTATCGCGATAGTTTGCCAAATTTATAAAAGAAAACGTTCCGTTGAAATTATTTTCCGAGCGGTCATCTATCGCAACCGAACGGATCCGGACTCCGAATTTGACCGCGTGCTGAGCTGCCTTGCCGAAAGAGGTCGTCGTATAATTTTGCAATTCCCAGCTCCGCTGTTTATTAAAACTTAGGCCGATTTGCGACCCGCCTCCTGTAAATGCGTCGGCGACCGAAATTGAAGGAATCGAATTATCACCGGTCTGCGAATTCTTCTCCCAATCAAATTCGAATCGCGTTTCGTTTACCGTCTTTGAATTGATGATCACTGTTTCCGTTAGGCGAAACTCGTGCTCAAACAACTTCGACGAGTACGCCCGATCCGGAAGCGATGTCCCACCGATACCAAGGTTTGCCTGCGATGCACGCGAATAGCTGTAGCGCAAGACTAGCGTATTTTTATCATCGATTGCATAATCTAGCCGCGGCGAAAAGGAAAATCGCCGACTCGGGACCGTAAAGTCCTGCTGGAGCGCAACCGGATTCAAATTCTGATCTAGGAGAATTGCGTTGAGAACCGCGTTATTGTCGATGTCGCGTTTGTTGAGATCAAAAAAGTACGACGCTTTACCTTTCTCCAGCGGTCCGGAGACGTTGCCGCCGAAAAAGCGCGTCTGGCTCGCTGCACGGTTGAGCGCAAACGGATTCCGCGAATTAAGGCTTTCATCATTGAAATTTCCGAATATGTTGCCTCTAAACTTATCCGAACCAGGTTTTGTCAAAATCTCGATACGCCCGAACCCAAGACGATCGTATTCGGCCGAAAACGGATTTTGGTTGATCCGTATTTCGCGAATCGCTTCTTTTGGCGGAATTTGGCCGCCCGTAAAACCATCGATGTAAATCTGGCCGCCGTTCGGTCCTGCTGCAGCTCCTGCAAGAGCCTGAAGCGCAGATGCGAGCTCGTCTGGATCGTCGGGAAGCGCTTCAAGGTCTTTGTCCTTTAGCACGGTTGCACTTGCGTTATTTGCCGGGTCTGTCGAAACTGTCCCGTTATCGGAAACTTCGACTTTCTCCTCGACCGCCTCGACCGAAAGTGTAACAATCAGTTCGGTTTTTCGTCCGGCCATAACTTCAACTTCAGCATTGTCATATAAAGCGAATTTGTCGGCCTTAACCTTAACCGAGTAGATTCCCGGTGCGAGGCCGCTGACGATAAATTCGCCACGTTGATTGCTTGTTGTCGTTTTGCTTTTACCGTCCTTACCGATAACGGTTATCGTCGCACCAACGACTACCGCACCAAGCGTATCCTGAACCTGACCGCCGATGCTGCCCAGTTGCTGGGCAAACACCGAAATTGCCAAAATCGGAGCGATCAATAATGCTGTAAAAATCTTATCAATGCCTATCATCGTATCGATTCCCTCGGTCTTACTTTCCATCAAAATCTTCAAAGCGGCACTTTCTGTCGAAGACGCCTCTCCCGTGCGAAGGTAGAAAATCTAGTCATTAGGGTTTACTTCGGAGATAGTATTGAACTGAACGACCTCGAATCTCGTAACTAGTTGCCGAAATCAAATCCCTCCAAGCCCGGAATTGTAAATCCACCGAAGCCGCCCTGGCGGCCACCGCGGCCCTGAGCCTGCGTCTGCGCAATTGCGAGCAGCGGCCCAACACCTGCCAAGACCTTGATCGCAAATACCTTGTCCTGCGGTCCGGTTTTATTCGATGAAACGGCGATGACGTCTCCTGGTTTAAGATCAGAAAGACTGATTGAGGGCAGGCGTTCATACACATCATCGATCCCGCCGCGGACACCACCCAGCCCGCGTCCCGCAAATCCGCCGCCCGGCGGTGCCGTTCCCCCGGCTTGTGTCGGTCGCTGCGCCGGCTGATCGCCCTGCGGTGGACCCGCAGGCCGAATTCCGCCGACGGGCTGGCCATTTCCGAATTGAAACATTCGCTGGAGCATTTCCTCAGGGAAACGTTTGACAGTCGAAAACTCGCGAAAAGAAACTACGGCATCCTTTTTCGTCTTCGAATCTTCGACGATGATTTCCCCTTTTTCCAGATCGACCGATTTTACCGTTCCAACAATGGTCTGAAATGCACCGGTGATAATTTCCTCGGCAGTAAAAGTGGCCCCATCCAGACTGCGATCGCCAACGGCCCGAAACATATCGCCCGGCTTGATTTCGGCAATCGAACTTTCTAATGCCTCTGCGTAGCTAATCGAATTCGGCCGGTAACGCTTGAATTTGGCATCCGGCTTTGCTGTAACGACAACCGTCGCTGTATTTGTCAGGCCGCGGACCTCCACGGTTATCTGGTTAGCCCCGGTGTTGACTGCTGCCACTTTTCCAGAAATCCCGCGCGTCGCCCATCGCTCGGCTTCTTTTGCTCGCTTTTGTGCCAATTCCGATTTTGACATAAGGTAAACGGCGCGCGCCGGTAAAAACGCACCGTCCGCTCCGCGGACAACAGATACGACTACCTTGTCGCCGACTTCGATCTCGTCCAATCCGACACTCGTTGCTGACGACAGCGAAGTCGGATTGTCGGGCGAAACCTTCTTGAACTGCGTTTTTTCGTTAACGCTTACCAGATTGGAACCGTCCTTTGTCTGAACTGTAATCGACGAAGAATCAATCGCTTTCACTTCGCCGACAAGTAAGACGGGCTTGACAGGGCCGCCCTGTGCTAAAGCAACGGTCGAGAGGAAAAAAGCAATCGCAAGAGTCGAAGACCAGCTTATTACGTTCCGGCTTACTACGTTTTTCATAGAAAGTTAAAAATTAAACTTTTGGATGCGATGCCACGCGCAATCTAGTTAACGAAGTAAATTTATACGCTTTGCTCTTCCAAAGGTCGCCTGAAATATATAACGACGATTCAATCACATTAGGTTTCGGCATTTATGTAAAGTTTTGTCAGAAAGGGCGCTTATTCGGTCAAGACGAGACGCGGTCAGCGATCACGAGCGGGCGTTTTGCGGTTAAAACCAAACCGACGCCAGCAGCAAAAACTGCCAGTAGCGCAATTGTCCAGACGTACGGCAGCGAAAGGATAATTGTCCAAAAAAGCACGCCGGCGATGGCCGCCGTCGATTCGCTCCTTGATGCCGAGTGTATTTGCTTGAGGATCGCCTTTCCCACCGCAATCTGCAGCGAGACGCGGCCAAAGAGATAAGCCAAAGTCAATGCAACGAACGCCATCAACCACACCATTGCACTCAAATAATCCGGAAGTACGGCGGCTCCCGCTGCTACCGACAAAATTACAAGCGTTAGGCCGCCGAGTCCCGCACCGGCAACTTTTGTCGGCGAAAGCCGTAGCGCCGCCACAGCTCTGCTAACCGCCCCAGGGGCGATCGTCCCAACCATCATCGTAACAATAAACCAGAAAATTACCGCGATCGTCCTTTGTGCTAGAAACGCCATTGAAAGTGTCGGCGATAGAATGCTGGCGGGATTTTTTCCGATTTCGCGGAGCTCCTCCTCGAAAATTCCGAAAACAACCGTTTCCCTGTTCGTAGAGCGTCGTGGTAGCCGGTCCGCCGGCCGGTACGACCCACCAATGACAATTACATCGCCGCCAATAAATGCGCTGCGATTTTGAATTACGTTGCCGCCAATCACGCCAACGTCGCCTTTGACCTCGCCATTGACGACGATGTCGCCACCGAAAACAAAGACCTCTTTGGCCGTTCCGTTCACGATCACAGGTTTACCAAAGGCCGCAATTCGCAACTCGGTTGTGTCGTTGATGACAATCGCCGGTTCCGCATCGGACACCAACGAATCTGCCGTTTCGGCAAATGCTACGGTTTGCAGAGCAAAGAACACGGAAGAAACGACGGCAAATACCACGGCCGCGGCGCAGCATCGAGACGAACTTTTAAAATTAATTTCACGCAAACTAAGGAAACTTCCTGAAATGTCGACTATCTGTTTCAGTTGGCGATTTCACCTTCTGCGCCTTGTCTTAAACCGCCGGAATGCAAAGGCTAAAACCGCAATAAAAATAACGACCGCAAAGGCCGAAATCGCCAATGCCGTCCAAAAACGCGAAAATGCCCGCGTAGTCGCGGCAATCGCAATGCTTAGGTCATATAGGAAATGGAGAAGCAGCATCGCGGCTCCGATCAATTTCTCTGCAACCGAAATTGCCGGCACTTCCGCACGGAGGTGGATCGAAGTAATAAAAAAGGCCGCGAATCCACCAAATGCCAGTAAAATAAATGACGCCGAGCGAAGCTCTGCTGACGAACGTAAGCCCGAAACCCGGCTTTCGGCAACGGCGACGACCCGCCGCGAAAAATCGTCCGGTAAGTCTAGCAAGCTATCCGTCGCAAGCTCGGAGCTTAAATGATTTAACAAGGACTTCTGAAAATTAGCTTCGGCTCGACAGGTCGCGCAAATCGCGATATGACGCTCTACCTGTTCGCTAACCGCAGAAGCGAGTTCACCATCCAGATAGGCTGATATTTCGCTTACGGGACAAAGCGACCTAATTTCAGGACTTTCGCCATCCACTTACGCAAACCCCTCAATTGACTTTTATATTCGGCGGAGTTAGAAACCGCGAAACCCTCTTTCGAGAAGTATTTCCCGCATCGTCTCGCGGGCTCTAAAGAGGCGGTTCTTGACGGTTCCGAGCGGAAGGCCTGTGACCTCTGCAATCTCGTCATAACTAAGGTCTTTAGCATGTCTTAAGACAATTAGTTCGCGGTACGAGGCCGGCAGGCATTTGATTACCTCCCGCAATTCTGCACGCCATTCGCTCCTTTCACGAAGCTTTTCGGGCCCCGGAGCGGAGCATTCCAGCTGGATTTGATACGCGCCATCGGCGTTTTCGGTTTCGATACTTTGGCTATTTGCGGAATTGCGGCGAAGGTAATCGATCGCTGCGTTATGTGCGATGCGGTACAGCCAGGTCGAGAATTTGAATTCGCTGCTATATTTATCGAGGGAATTATAAACTTTGATGAACGTTTCCTGAGCGACGTCCAATGCCGCGTCATAATCGCCAACGATGCGAAACGCATAACTGACGATCTGCCTCTGATACCTTAAAACCAATGTTTCGAAGTCGTCTTCGCGGCCGCAGAGCGCGCTTTTTACAAGATCGATATCGGGAACAATGAATTTTTCGTTGGCCGTATTTACCGACATTGGAGTTTACTTTGATCAAAAATATTCTCGAGGAAAATCTCCGTCGGCGCAACAAAACGAACGTAAAGTTTCGTAAAGCAAATCGCTTCTTTTATCCTACCTAAAAGCAAGCGTGGCAAGTCCGGCCGGGGCTGCAATAGATTCAAAATCTAGGTTTGACTGTGGCATTGCAAGACCGACATCTTCGGTGCAGAGAATCCTGGCTGCACGGCCCAGAGCCTCGCGCCAAACTTCGCCGATTTTTTCTGGAAGCAGCTCCTTGCCGATTAATAACAAGCGGTTTAATCGGTTGCCGTCCTGCGTTTCCGAAAAGCGGTCGTTGTAGTACATCAACAGGCGATAGATTTCATCCTCTATCTCCCGCGGCCCGCACGAAACCGACCGGACAACGCGCGGCTCTCCCCGCCTAACCAAAACCGCAACGAAGCCATCGGGCTGTGAACTGATTAATAGCGAATCCGAATCGCCATCTCCTGAAAGAATCCATTTACTTTCGGCGACCGCCCTAGGAAGAATCAGCCCGGCCTGCCATCCGAATTGTTCGAAAATGGATTCGTATTCATCGAGAACCGCAAGCTTAGCAGAAGCAGCGAAAAATCGTAGCCGACCTTCACGGTCGTTTGAGATTGGAAAATACGTTAGCCTCATTTCCGCCGAGGGGCAACCAAAACTCTGCTCCGCTTTCCAGTCTATGACCTCGTCCAGCTTTTTTTTAAGCTCGTTGTCATTTTCAACCGTAATTATTGCGGTTCGCGCAGAATTGCTCGGTAGAGAAACCGACCATTTCCTTTGACCCAGAAGTCCGGCGGCCGTCACAGCTTCCTCGAGAATTACACGGAACTCCTGCGGAAGCATAATGTTCTGCTCGGAAAATCCCGGTCGCAGCAGCCCGCGAGGCACCTCGACCGATGCTGCCCGATTTATTGAAAAAAGCCTGTGACTTTCAGACGTCAACGAGACTGCGGTGACGGCGTCGGCTTCAATGCCAATCGCAGCGTTTGGATAATTCGGTTGAGTAAAACTTTCCAGCATTACTTTTTAAGAATCGCTCAATCGAACGAAATAGCGGCAAAGTCGAGGTCGAGTAAAAAAGTGCGAATACGACCCGCGAAGTTTCCCATCTCTTGTTAATATTCCTTGTACAATTTCCCTTCGCTGTCGGTTCCTTCGGCCAGGCTCCGGATGTTTTTCAGACCGCTTTCGCCCGGTAAGAGTGGGTCTTCACCGATGACCTGCTCCCACTCAGCTTTTTCCAATATCGGATCATACGGCATCTCACGGAGGTATTTTTCCGAAACTAAATCATCGAGTGATTTTGGTAATCGGCCCTTATCCGAGGCGTATTGGTCTATTGCCCGCCGCATTTGCCAGAGGTTTTCTTTGAGGACCGTTTCGCGCGCGTGCTGAACGCTCCTTTGATACGTCGGAACGGCTACCGAAATTAGGATTACCAAAATAAGCATTGCGATCATCAATTCGAGAAGCGAAAAGCCGCCGCTAGAATTACCAATCGCTATATTTCTCGCCATTTAGCGCTTCCTCCTTCGAAGCCGAGCGGATATCGAAGACATTGATTTTGTCCCAATCTTCGTCTTTCCTTGATTGGTACGATGAACGAATCTTCCAATCGGACTTACCAGTCATCGGGTCAACCGGCATTTCGCGAAGATAGACTTTCGTCATAACGCCGTCTCTATTTATTTCACTTGCCTGTTTTGTGCCTTCCGTGATACCGCTTCCGCCCCGGAGATTGAGCCCTCGCGGCCGGACGCGAACCCCTTCGACAAGTATTTCCAGCGTCGGAGGATAGCGGTCAGGGTTGTCCGCCGTAAAGATAGTGCAATCGTCGATAACAACGCGGCTTCGAGGGTCGGCCGGCACGTTTGCGCCTCGGCCAGGGCCGATCGGATTGCCAGTGGAAATCGACCCCTGCGGACAGGCCCCAACTGTATCACGCTTAAATTCGTCAATCGCAGCCCGCACTGTTCGCAACGTTTCGCGTAGCCGAGCTTCCTTCTGCCGTTTGACGGCCTTTTCCGCTATAGGCACAGTTGCAGCGACCAAAACCAACATCACCGCAAGCGTTACAATCAGCTCGAAAAGCGTATAGCCGCTCGCAACTCGCGATCGCCGGAAAATTGACTTTATTTTTCGGACCTCGATATTCAAAACCTCAATTGCAACGTCTTGCCGTCTGCGGAAAGAATGTTCAGAACGTCCTTTTCAAAAGCAATTTCCGGCCGACCATTGCGTAATGCCTCGATTTCTAGATATGCAATGATGCCGAATCCACTGCCGGTGATGCCTGCGCCCGGCGAAAGCGATATGAAGGTTTTTCCGTCCTGATTAAGAAACGGCGTTGCCGGAGTGTTTGCAGCCGATGGGCCGAAGACGTCACCGTAGCTTACCTTTCGAACTGCAATTTTTGCCGAGTCGAAACGGATGCCGATTACCGCCGATCGAAAAGGAGTGGAGGTTTTTACCATAATCGGAACGACAAGCCGCTCGCCGACCGAAAGTTCTCGCAGATACGCTGGCAGCAACAGCTCGGCAACGCCCACGGAGCTGTTACCGTCAATCGTCGAATTATTATCCTCGGGCAAAAGAGTTTTTCGCGAAGCATTAGCCTGAGCCGGAGCATTCATCGCAACCGTTTTAAGCTCTAGCGCGTTTGGTGCGGCATCGATGGGGGAAAGCTCCGGTCCGGGTTGAGAGCCAGTCTTTTTCGCAGACGAGATATCGACGGCCGAAGTGCTTGTACCTCGTTGATACACGGCGGAATCCGCAGACTGATCGGGCAGCTGGATTTCCTGATCTTTGGGAATTCTCCGCATTTGCGCAATGAACTCTTGCCGCTCTTCCTCGATCAGCATTGATTCAACCGATCCGGACGTCGGCGTCGCAAGGCTTCCGCTTGGCCGCTCAATCAGATCTTCGGGTACGATTGCGGGAGCTCTGATCACCCGCGGCGTAATCGCAATGACTACATCTACCTGACGATTGTCGCGACTCGGCGCTGTGAATAGACGCCCAAGGATCGGAACCAAGCCAAGCAGCGGCAGGCCCGATTTTCCTTTACTTTCGACATCCTGTGCAACACTTGCGAGCAGGAGCGTGCGGTTGTTTTGGATCCGTGCCGTGCCGACAATTTTACGTTCGGAGAAAACGGGATTTGACGCAGTTCCGCCGGAAATGACGTCCTTGGACTCGATTTCCATTGCTACCTGGACATCCTGATTTGGAAAAACGATCGGCTTGAATTTGAGCGTCAGCCCGACCTGCTCGTAGTTTATGACATCGGAAACCACTCCGTTGTTGGATGTATTTGCGGCTGTGACGAATTGTGCGGTGCGGACCGGGACGCGTTGGCCAATTCGTGCAGTAGAGTCTTCGTTATTGAACGCGTGGATCTGAGTTGAGGCGAGCAGTTTAGTATTTTGTCTATCCTGAAAGAGCACAAGGTTTGACGATGGCAATACAATCCCGGCTCCGAAAGCCGAGGGAATGACGTCCGCTGCTGCCCGTCCGATGCGGCCGAAAAGCTCGTTGCCGCCAAGTCCAACGACGCCGCGAGTTGTCCCGCCAAGGGTATTCAGCTCGGCCTCAGATCCAATCTGATTGCCGAGCCGCAATAAATCGGATTTTGAAACCTCGTAAATCGCAACGTCCATTACCACTTCAGCGCGGTCCTTATCGAGCGAGCTGATCAGCTTTTCAAAAAGCGCAATGTTCTCTGCTGTGTCGCGGATAGTCAGGCTGTTCGTTGCAGCGTCCTCGACCACGATCGTCTGCGTTCGGCCCGGTTGTGCCGGAATCGCGGTCTGAATCACGGTTTTGACATCTTTTGGATTTGCATTCGCCAGGTAAAACGTCCGCAAGACCAGCTGTTGGAAATTGGTCCGCCTCGTGTTCGATGCTACAAGGATTGTCCGCGGCCCAACACGTTGAAAAAACAGATTTTCCTGTAAGAAAATATAATCCAACGCCCTAGCCGCAGTGACGTTTTTGAGTTCGATCCTTATGGTCCGCGTCTCGAGGCGCGATTCGGAATCGAACAGCACGTTAAGGTCCAAATCGTCAGCAAGCTGCTTGATAATAAAAGTCAGGTTGACGCCGCCCGGAAACGGCAGATTCTTAAGCTGCTCCAACTTCTGCGGCAATTTTAGGTCTTCGGGCCGAACAGCGCCGCCGACCGCCGGAACGATACCCGAAACGCTCTTCGGTGAGCCGGACTTCTTCTCGCTTTCTTCCTGAAGGCGAAGCATCCGCGCCATTTCGGATTTTGCAAGCTCATTAGCCGGATCAAATGCGTACGCTTTGCGAAATGCCATATAGCCGGCCTGATAATCCTTTTGCTCAGCCGCTTCTCGTCCCTTTCGCATATACATCTGCGACGCGTTGAAAAGGGCCCGCTGCAAATGCAGCTTGTATTCCGAATTCTTCGGGTTCTCGTTAACTGCGAGTGCAAAAGCTTCGGCGGCTTTGTCCCATTCCTCTTCGACTTCGTATTTGAGACCCTGCTTGAAATATTTCTTCCCATCTCCTATCGCCAGAACAGAAAAAGGCGAAACAACGCTGAAAACAACAACCGCCGCAAATATCCGCGAAATGACTAAATGTCTCATAAGCTATGATTAGTGATGCGATTGGATCGAAAACTTTAACGCCGCCGCGCGTTCAACACGAAAATGACCTGTTTTGGTTGCAAAATCTGACAAGATGAGCTCGCTCGAGCCGAAATTTGGGCCAGACCTGCCGCCATTTTGTGACTTCTCGGGCTAAAATGCAAGCCTTTGTTTTTGGTCATTTATTGCAAATAAACTCGCGCCGCAAGAAATCCAATGCTGCCTGGCTAGCGCGCCAACGAATAAGCTCTCTGTCGCCGGGCAAAAGTACGTGGCATGTCTTGACGCCAAACGGTGTTGCACAGCCAATATATACAGTCCCAACTGGCTTCGAAGGTGTTCCGCCGCTTGGCCCCGCAATTCCGGTGACAGAAATTGCATAATCCGTCGCCGCTCGGCTCCGGACGCCTGCCGCCATTGCCTCCGCCGTTTCTCCACTGACAGCCCCGTAGGTCGAGATTACGCTTTCCGGTACTCCCAGCAGCTGCACTTTCGCGTCGTTTGAATACGCGACTACGCCCTGCATAAAGTAATCGGACGAACCTGGAACTTCCGTGATTCGCATCGATATCAGGCCGCCGGTACAACTCTCCGCGGTCGCAAGCGTTGCCTTTCGTTCCCGAAGCAACCGACCGATTGCTTCTTCCATTGTCGAGCCATCGATTGAAAAGACCGCATCGCCGAGTCTTTCGCAGATTTTGCGCGTTAGCTCATCCAGCATCCGATCGGCGCGCTCGGGGTCGGAATCCAATGCGGAGAGGTGAACCTCTATCTCGACTCGGTTGAAAAGGATGCTCGTCTCGATTGTCTCGTAAAGGCGGTAAATTGGCGCGATGGCTTCATCGACGGCCGATTCGCCAAGTCCCGAAACGCGTAGAACGCGAGACTTTGCGACAACGCCGCCGGATAGGGCCTCGAGATCCGGCTTGACGTATTCCATAAACATTGGCTGCATTTCCCTCGGCGGACCTGGCAGTACGGCAAGAATGCGACCGCCGGTATCGATTAGCATTCCGACGGCCGAGCCATTGGGATTCGGGAGAATTTTTGCCCCTTCGACTACGAAAGCCTGCTTTTTGTTTATCTCGGGCATTTCGCGACCCCAACGACGAAAGCGTTCCGTGAGCTCTTGGAGAAGCTGCTGATGAAAAACCAGTTCCCGGCCAATCGCACGCGAAACTGCCTCGCGCGTTACGTCGTCATCCGTTGGCCCGAGTCCGCCGGTTGTGATCACGACGTCCGAACGGCCCATCGCGTCCGCAAGCGTCTCGCGGAGGCGTTCGACGTCATCGCCGACAACCGTTTTCAGTTTCACTTTTATTCCCAGTTCCAAAAGACGTGCTGTGAGCCAAAGACTATTGGAATCGCTCTTGAATGGCGTTAGGAGTTCGCTTCCGATTGCAACGATTTCGGCGCTTAGCATAAAAAAGCTCTGTCGCAAATTCTCAAAAAAGCCGTCCAACTTAAAATAGGCAGACGGTGACGCAATGCGGAATTCGCAGGGTGTTCAGTCGCTGTAAATTTCGACAACTGGCTTGCCTTCCGAATTTATGTATGCGCGATACATCCCCTCGGAATTAAATGAAATTGCGATGTTTCCAAGTCGATCGATCGCAATTATGCCGCCGTCGCCGCCCAACTTCTGCAGTTTTTGCTTTATAACGAGGTCTGCCGCCATTTGAATAGGAAGTGAACGATATTCCATCAAGGCAGAAATATCCCGCGCAACGCCAAGCCGGATGAAAAATTCGCCCCAACCGGTCGCTGAAACCGCACACGTCGAGTTGTTCGCATAAGTTCCGGCCCCAATTATCGGAGTATCACCGACACGGCCGTATTTCTTATTCGTCATTCCGCCGGTCGATGTCCCTGCAGCAAGATTGCCGTCTTTGTCGAGTGCTACGGCCCCAACCGTTCCAAACTTGTTGAACGGCTCTTCTTTTGCCGCAATGGTCCCGCTTTTTGGCTTTTCCTTTTCTTCTTTCAAAATACGCTGCAATGCGTCCCACCGTGGCTTGGTCCAAAAATATTTCGGATCTACGAGTTCGATCTTCTGCTCCGCGGCGAATTGTTCCGCTCCTTCGCCGATGAGCATTACGTGTTCGCTCTTTTCCATCACAGCCCGGGCCAACGTTATCGGATTTTTGACTCGATGAAGCCCGGCAACCGCACCGGCTTTCAGCGTTTTACCGTCCATAATCGAGGCGTCTAGTTCATTGCGGCCATCGTGGGTAAAAACCGCTCCCTTTCCAGCGTTAAAAAGCGGGGAATCCTCTAAAATCCGGATTGCAATCTCGACTGCATCCAGCCCGGATTTTCCAGCCTGTAAAGCCTTATATCCAGCCATCACGGCTTCTTCGAGTTTGTCTCGGTATTCCCTTTCCTTTTCTGGTGTCAGAGAGCCTTTTTTAATTACTCCGGCGCCGCCATGGATTACGAACCCGAGCCTTGGATTCTGCGGGCCCTGCAAAACTTTACTTTCGGGCGGCAATGGCTTTTGGGGAATCACAGTAGTAACGAATGGAGCGTTCAGTAGTATCAACAGGATCGCAAAGGTTCTCTTAATTTTCATCGTGTCTATACCTTCCCGGGAGAAATTCAATATCCGTCTGAAAGTTTATTGCAATTCGGGCTGGGTTTCTAATTTGCTCGGTCGAAATCGCCTGGAATTCAGAAAATTATGGAATTCCTCTGACTGCACAAGTGCTTTGATTTCCAGTTGAGCCCACGGCGAGAGTTCGGAACGGTTTGCGGCAACCGCCGAGCAGATTTCCTCCCAGTTTCTCCATTCGGTCGCCTCAACCTCGTCTCTCGCTGGCTTTAGCTCACCGTCATAAAACCCGATAAAAACCGGGCAAATTTCGTTTTCGACGATTCCATCTTTTTCAGCACGATACCGAAAATCCGGTATTATTTCGAAGAGCCGGACGTTCCGAATTCCCAATTCCTGACGCAACCGCCGCCGGGCAGCACTCATTGCAGTTTCATGCAGACGGAGGTGGCCGCAACACGAATTTGACCATACGCCAGGCCAGGTTTTTTTGCCCCGCGATCGTTGTTGCAGTAGCAAGCAGCCCAGCGAATCAAAAATAAAGATCGAAAATGCAAGGTGAAGTTTTGTCTCGGAATTGTGAGCTTCGTATTTGTCGCCGGTCCCGATCGGTCGTCCGATGTCGTCGGCAAAGACGATTCGGTCGTCAAACGAATACCGCTTATTTAGAATTAACCAGCTAACTGCCGCCGTCATCATTAGGCCAATTCCGGCGGGCAGCAGATTCCCGCGCCAAAAATCGACTAGCGACCAGAAGTAAACGATGTACGCCGACGAGATCGCGAGCTGCAGCGGCGCCGGCAAAAGCGGGCGAAGCCGCAGCCGGATCACCTCGATAATTGCTGCACCGGCAGTTGCAGTAAGCAACCAACCAGCAAAATTGGATGCTGGCACGCCGTAGAAAAAGCCACTTTCGGAGTAACGCCAAAAACCAAGACTAACGGCGCCAGGATCGAGCACCGAATCAAATAATGTTGCGATCACGCCGGTTCCCAAAATCCTGAGAAAACGATTCTCAAATAAAAAAGCGGCGACCGAATAGGCTCCGAGGATTAACGGCGGCCAGGCAAACGCAACCGTCCAAGGTACCAACCCAAAAAGTTGGAATCCAAGCAAATGTGAATATCCGAAATGTCCATAAGGAAATCCCGTCGCGATAGCCGCCGCTTCGATCAAAATGGCATAAACTGCAAGCGTTGAGAACAAGATCGAACCGCCACGCGGCCCGAGCCACCAGCGAAGCGCCCAAATTGCGGGCGCCGCAAAGAGAACGACATTTGCTGCCGAAATAAAACCCGAGGCCGGCGGAAATTCAACGTTCGATGTAAAATATGAAGCAAACGGCAAACTGCAAATTGCCGCCAGATTTGCGATTATCTGATTTCTGTTTAGCCGAAACACAAAACTCGAAGTGAAACTACTTCTGAAAATAAGCCGCCCGCGATTCTGGATCTACGTTTTCGGACCGTACCTCCTCGGTATTGTAACCGGTGCCCAATCCGCAACGGATTTTTTGAAGCCGGAGATTATAGTATTTGCAGTTTTCTTCCTCCTGCCGGCAAATATTTTAATCTATGGTGTTAACGACATATTTGATTTTGACACCGATCGACTGAACCCCAAAAAATCGGATTACGAAAATCGCCTCGAGCCGAGCAACCATTCGTTGCTTGCAAAATGGATCTTAATCTTTAATTTACCCTTTATTGCTGCGGCCTTTCTGATCTTCCGCGACGCGTTGCTGTCGCTTTCAATTTTCCTCTTTCTCGCGGTTTTTTACTCGTCTCCGCCCTTGAGGACAAAGTCGATCCCGATTTTAGATTCCGTCTTCAATTTTCTGTACGTGATGCCGGGCATTTTTTCATTTCAACTACTGACTGGTAATTGGCCGCCGATCCGAATCCTTCTCGCGGCCGGCCTTTGGACGGCAGCGATGCACGCATTCTCCGCGGTCCCCGACATTGAAGCTGACCGCAAATCTGGAGTGAACACGATCGCAGTTCTCCTCGGTCGACGCGGAACGATTGCCGCCTGTTTAGCCGCATATGGGATTTCTGCAATCCTCGTTGCGAAATATCTCGGATTGCTTGCCATTGCAATCGGCGCCCTTTACATTTTGCTGATGAGTGTCTCGCTCTTAGCCACTCACGAAAACGCTCTTTTTCGAGTTTACAAGCTGTTTCCGCTTTTAAACTCGCTGGCTGGATTCTGTATTTTCTGTTTCATAGCCCTTCGTAGCCAGGGCATATTTCCGTACAGTTTCCTGCCGGAATTATAGTTCGCAAAGCGGCGAAGCGGTTTTAATGTTGTGAACACGCTTATAAACTAACTCAGCACTTATCAGGCAGATTTGAGTACCGATTCCCGGATTGGTTCCCGCTCCAACATAGAAGAGATTCTCCACTTTTTTGGATTTGTTCGAGGGACGAAAAATTGCCGTTTGCCATATCGTGTGAGCCAATCCAAGTGCACTTCCCTTGTACGCATTGTAATCCGCAGCAAAATCGTCGACCGTGTAGATTCTCTGATATTCGACTTTTTGCTTGAGACTGGGGATATTTGCCTCCTTGGCAATAAGGTCGATTATCTTTTCGCCATATTCCTGCTTTTGATCGTCACCGAGCTTTAAGCCGCTTGCAATTGGCACGAGGACAAATAGATTTTCTTTTCCTTCAGGTGCAACCGCAGAATCTGTGACCGACGGTGCACAGACGTAAAGCGACGGATCGACCGGCAGTTTCGGCGTTTTGTAAATTTCGGCAAAGTTTTTTCGCCAATCTTCGCTAAAAAAAAGATTGTGATGGACGAGAGACGGTAGCTTTTCGCTGACGCCAAGATACATTATAAACGCTGATGGAGCCATCACGCGCTTTTTCCAATATTTTTGGTCGTACGTCCGCGATGCCGAATCGAGCAAACGCGTTTCCGTAAACCACAGATCGGCGTTCGAGACAACAACATCCGCGTCGTAAATTTCGCCACCGCAGGTCACGACGGCCGCGGCTCGACCGTTTTCGGTCAATATCTTCGCTGCTGGAGCATTGGTTATTATCTCCGCTCCGTTTTTTTCAGCAATCCTAGTCAAAGCCTCGATCAAGGCATAGAAACCACCGCGCGGATAGAAAACTCCTTGATTGAAATCCATATGCGACATCAGGTTATAAAGGGCTGGAGCCTCGTACGGTGACGTGCCCAAAAACACCATCGTGTATTCCATCACCTGTTGCAGCTTTCTGGACTTGAAAAAACGCGAAACGAAGTTATGCATTTTGGAGAAAACCGAAAGCTTTTGCCCTTCGGTCATTACCCGTCGGTTGAAAAAATCGAAGACTGTATCGTAGTTTTTGTACATAAAGTGGCTCGTCGCCACGTTGTACTGGTATTCCGCCTGCGCCAAGTAATCGCGGAGTCTACGGCCCGCCCCTACTTCAATTTGTTCAAAAGTTGCGCTGTCCCGCTCAATATCAGAATGGATATCGAGCGGCTGGTGGTCGTTGCGAAAAAAAATGCGATAAGAAGGGGAAAGGCGAACGAGATCGAGATGATCGGTCATTGATTCGCCCATTAAAGAAAAGAAATGCTCGAACAAATCGGGAGCCAAAAACCAAGACGGCCCCATATCGAACCGAAAGCCATTGGCCTCGAATAAACTTGCCCGGCCCCCAGGGACCTGATTTTTTTCTAGCACCTTGACGTTGTAACCCTTTTTTGCAAAGAGCCCAGCCACTCCAAGGCCGCCGATACCGGCGCCGATGACAACGACCTTTTTACTCATAAATTCCGGCGAGTGCTTTAATCGATAGGGCGATTTTCTGTCTTCGGCTTGTCCTAACTCTACCTGCGTAAACGTTGTAATCCGCTTTTTCTATTTCACCTAGAATTGCTTTGTAAAGCACAAAAGCTACACGCACGGCCAATCGCCCTCGCCAATGGAGCAATTTGATTCCCGGAAGCGCCTCGCGGTACAATTGCCGGTTTCGTTCGATCTGAAACTTCATAAACTCCGCAAACCGACGGTCTCGGACTCGCCCTGCGATGTCCGATTGTGACAGTCCGAATCGTGCTAAATCTTCGAGCGGCATATAAATTCGCCCTAGCTGGTCAAAATCCTCTCGTATGTCACGTAGAAAATTCGTGAGCTGGAACGCATATCCGAGCTTTATCGCAAACTTGAATGCGGATTCGTCACTATAACCTATCACACGGGTTACCATCAGACCGATAACCCCAGCCGAACCGTACATATAATCCTCGAGTTCGCGGAAATCTGAGTACTCGTTTTTTTCGAGGTCCATTAACATCGAACGAAAAAATGCTTCGCACTCTTCTATCGGTATAGCGAACTTTCGGAACGATTTGACGATGGCGTCTACCGTTACATCTTCGCTCCGACCGGCCCAGTAGGCCTCCCGCCAATCGTTTATCCAAGATTCGAGCCGTTGTCTTGTAATTTCAAGATTATCTTTTTGCGGGTCATCGACGATCTCGTCTGGAATGCGGGCAAAAGCGTAAATTGCGTAAATCCCCTCGCGAATTTCCTTAGGAAAGAACTGCGTTGCGAAGTAAAAACTTGTGCCGTATTTCCGGGTTATCCTCTGGCAATGTTCGACGCCGTCCGCCGGAATCAGCGGTCGATCTGAATTGCTGGTGAAGTCAACGCCGTTCCCCGACATTTGCATATTATGGTGCCGGCGAACGGCCGTAAATTGGCCCCGCAGGCTCAAGAGATCAGAGTTCGTCAGAGATCAATGTTTAGATTCAGCATTCTGATTAGTGAGTCGCATTAACTCGCCGCGAACTAATTTCATATCTTCCCAGACCTCGCGCTTTTTGTTTGGATCGCGCAGAAGATAGGCGGGATGAAACGTGGGCATAACCCGAAGGCCGAAATAATCCTGAAAGCGACCGCGGAGCTGAGAAATCGGCGCATTGACCTGTAGCAAATTGTGCGCAGCCGTTGCTCCGAGCACAACGATCACCTTAGGTTTTACTACGGCAATTTCCCGTAGGATAAATGGTCGGCAGGAACTTACTTCCTCCGGCTCGGGTTTTCGATTATTCGGCGGCCGGCACCGAACGATATTGCCAATGCAGACTTCCTCACGCCGTAGTCCGATGCTCTCGATGATTTTGGTCAGAAGTTGGCCGGCGCGTCCGACAAAAGGTAATCCCTGCTCGTCTTCGTCTGCGCCCGGGGCCTCGCCAATAAACATCAAATCTGCAGAAAAATTCCCAGTTGTGTGAACTATCTGTTTACGGCCTAAAAGATGTAGCGGACAGCGTTTGCAGTCGCCGATTTCGTGACGTATCGAATCTATGGTCTCGGCCTCTGTTGATAGTAGAGGCAGCGGCCCGTCAGAAGCTCGTTGCGACTCTTGGGTTGGCTGCATTAAATTTGCCTCTAATGGCGGACGATTGCCAGCTTCGGGCTTCGTCTTCGGCCTTGGGCGGTTTGCCAACGACGGCAAAACGGCCAGGCGAGATCCGAGCCGCTTCGGCGACGAAATCTCAATCTTCGATGAGTTCAAATCGGGAGCCGGTCGGGCCCGCCGTATCGCTTCCTGTTGCCGCTGCTCGGGCGCTGAAACTTGCGGCCTCCGCTCAGGAAATTCCACAGCCAGCGAGTCAACGCCGAGATCACGAAGAAACGAAATTTGCTCTCGCAATTCCGAAATTAAATCTTTTCTTCGATTATTCGCCATTGTGGTTTTTACGTCTGATTGCGACAATCTCGTCCAAAATCCGATTTGCCAGATCACGTTTTGACATCAGCGGCAAATCTAATTCTGACCGATTTTCGTCGGCAAAGATAATACTCGCGATATTGGTATCGCTATCGAATCCGGCGCCGTCTGCGGTAATGTCATTTGCAATCACTAGATCGAGGCCTTTTTTTTTCAGCTTTTCTCTGGCATATTCTTTTACGTTTTTTGTTTCCGCAGCAAATCCTATCATCAATTGCCCCGGACGGCGATTTTTCGAGGCCGACAGGAGTATATCGGGATTGCGAACAAGTTCGAGTTGATAACGTTCGCGGTCTCCTTTTTTTATTTTTTCGTTTTCGGCCGAAACAGGCCGGAAATCCGTGACCGCCGCAGCTCCGATAAATATCGTGGCGTGCGGCAGATTCTCATTGACTGCGCGGTACATCTCTTCAGCAGTTTTTACTTGAATGCATCGAATCCCAGCCGGTATTGGTGACGTTACCGAGCCGATAATTGCAGTCACCGTCGCACCGCGGGCGGCTGCAGTTTCGGCAATTGCGAAGCCCATTTTGCCAGAAGATCGATTCGAAATAAACCGCACAGGATCAATCGGCTCTCGGGTACCGCCAACCGTAATTACGATATGCTCGCCGGCGAGGTCTAGGTCTCGAGTCGTCTTTCGCATATGGAGAAATTCCAATACCTGTTGGACAATGTTGTCGACTTCCTCGAGTTTTCCGCTGCCCACGGTCCGGCAGGCAAGCTCGCCGCTAACGGGCTCGATAAACCTTACGCCATCGCTCCGAAGACGGGCGACGTTTCGCTGAGTTGCCGGGTGATTCCACATCGCAGTATTCATCGCCGGAGCGATAATAACCGGGGCAGAAGAGGCAAGAAGGGCGGAACTTAGAAAATCATCTGCAATCCCGCAGGCAAATTTCGCGATAATATTTGCGGTCGCCGGCGCAACTAGAAAAAGATCAATCGATTGGGAAAAATTTATATGTGCGATTGGATCGGGATTTGAGGGATCGTAATCATCAACAATTACCGGCCCGTCCGCCAAGGAGCGAAACGTAAGCGGCCGAACGAACTGCGTGGCGTGCCCAGTTAGCGCCACCGATACGCTGCAGCCATTTTTCTGCAATAGCCGCATTATCTCGACAGCTTTGTAAGCGGCTATTCCGCCGGTTACTCCTAATCCAATTCTGAAGATTCCCATCCCGATTTAGATCCTCGTGCGATCCGAAGACAATGATTCTACACCATTTGGACCGATTTCATATGTTAGAATGCCCTTTCAGAAAATGAAAACGTCACCACAAGGAACACTTCTCGATACCGCAAGACCTTCCGTCAAGGTCGAAACAGTTGTTCTTTATGCACTCGGGGACTTTCAGGCTCGCGGCCACCGACTCAGTGGTCGATGGCTACCATTCGACCGTCTCCGCGGAGCATTTAGCCGCGCATCTAAACAACTTGGTTGCGAGGTGGCCCCAATTCAGGATATTCTCGCCGAATTGAAATATATCGGTGCCGAAATTATTGATTTACCGGACTTTATGGCAAAATGGCCCTATCGGATTCGTATTCCCGACGAACTTGCACGTCGGGCGGCGGCAACTTTTGCAGAAATTTCGAACCGTTTCCAGCATTGATGAAAACCAGAAAGGTGCTCAATTCGCGGACTGTCTTCACGGGCCGCATTTTCGACGTCCGAATAGACGGTATCGGCGAAGGCGAAGTTGAATACGAGCGGGAAATCGTACTTCATCGAGGCAGCGCCGTCATCGTACCGCTGTTCGACGACAAGACGATTGCTCTTGTCCGGCAATATCGACATGCGGTCGGCAAGGAAATCTTGGAACTCCCGGCCGGGACACTTGAACAGGGCGAAGAACCGCTTTTTGGCGCGATCCGCGAGCTCGAAGAGGAAATCGGTGTTCGTGCCGCGGAAATAGTCAAATTAAGCGAATTTTATGTTTCGCCAGGCTTTTTGAGCGAAAAAATGCATCTGTTTCTCGCAACAGGTCTGACCAACGTTGGGCAAAGACTCGAATCCGACGAACTGCTTGAAATCGAGCGTTTTCGGTTAAGTGAGTTGCAATCTATGGTCGTATCGAGAGAAATCGAGGACGCAAAGACAATTATCGGTATTTTTCTCGCTCAAAAATCGCTCTTCGGCTAAATACGCTCATTTTTCGACCTTCGTATTCGACTGCCCAGCCTTGAAGTTTTCGAGCTGTTTTTTGAATTCCCGACAATTTTTCGCCATCTCAGCCTTGTTCGATGAATTCTGCTCAAGGCTTTCGCGAAGATTCTCTTTAATTCGGTTGAGGAATGTCTGCTTTGCAGCCTTTGTGATATAACCATCGTCCGGATTAATCATTTCCGCGGTGATCTCATCCATTACCTCGTCGCATTCGGGTATCCCGATACGCGATTCACCCTCGGTGTTTTCGACGACCTTGTCGATGACGGACTTACTCCGCTTTGTTTTTGCGTCGGACGAACCGGTTTTTGACTCCGACAAACGCGAAAAAGGATTGAAACTGCTGCATCCGAGCCCGACCGCCAATAAAGCTACAAATACGATGAACAATAGAGATGTGTTTTTCATATACTTTAGGAGGTGGGAGTTCCATCGTTGAGGACGTGACAAAATTATGCCTTTTGCAAATTGGCAAACTTTTCTATTAATTTTTTCTGGCCGAATCCGGGAAAACTTACGGTGAGTTTGACATTTTCGCCGCTACCTTCGCGTCTGAGCACGAGGCCTCTCCCGTATTTTTCGTGTCGAACGTGCATACCGGCATAAAAGGCGCCGGTTTCGCGTTTTTCAGTCGGCGAGTTTTCAGAGTCGGCAAATGCCTTCAATCTATCTAGTGCAGAGGCACCGGTTTTCGGCCCTAAATCGCGACCGCAATTCTCCGCCGATTCGCTCATCTCCGGCTTTTCCGTCAGCTCGGCATTTGCCGCGGCGCGTTTGCGGAAAAATTCGTTTATTGCTTCAACGCTATTGTAGGTTTTTCCTGCGTAGGGATTGCTGTTTTTGGGCTGAGGTTTTTCGCTGCGGAGTGCGGCAATCGCCGATTGATTTTCTCTCCGAACCGGACTTTTTGCATAAGAGAGCCACGAGCGAACGGTCGAAAGATCTTCAATCAATTCGAGCGGCAACTCATCGAGAAACTGCGATGGCTCGGCGGCAATTTCATCACCAAAAACACGCCGTCGCATTGAATGCGTCAGATACAGATTTTTTTGCGCCCGCGTGATGGCGACGTAGGCGAGCCTGCGTTCTTCCTCGAGCTCTTTCGGATCGTTCAAACTTCGCGAATGGGGGAATATTCCGTCCTCAAGTCCGACGAGAAAAACGATCGGGAATTCAAGGCCCTTTGACGAGTGAATTGTCATCAACGTAACCCGAGCCGACTCATCAATCGCGTCTGTATCAGACGTCAAGGCGGAATGGTCGATAAATTCGCGAAGTCCATTCGGGCCGGCATCATCGTATTCGACCGCTGCGTTTACAAGCTCTTCTAGGTTTTCAAGTCGGCTTTCGGCTTCTTCGGAATTTTCCATCTTCAGCGAAGACGAATAACCAGTATCGTAGATTGCGGCCATTACAATTGATGAAACAGGCCGTTCGCCGGCTCCGCGTGCCTTCTCGCGCAAGCTAATGATGACGTTGCGAAATGCGGCAAGTGATTCGCGAGCGCGCCTGGTAGCGCCTGTCTCAAGTTCGCCCCGGACAACTGATTCGATTATCTCCCAAAGCGAAAGCCGTTCGCTGCGTGCCGCCTCGACCAGCATTTCGATCGTGGCTTTTCCGATTCCTCTCGGCGGCGTATTTATAACGCGGAGCAAGGCCATATCATCCAGCGGGTTGAGCGAGAGCTTAAGGAATGCAATAACGTCCTTAATTTCTTGCCGTTCGTAAAATGAGAAGCCGCCAACTATATTGTAGTCGATACGTAATCGGCGTAGATTTTCCTCAAATATTCGGGATTGAGCGTTTGTCCGATATAGGACCGCGATCCTTGACGTCGGATCATTAGTTAAGTGCTGCTCGATTTTCGCCGTGACAAAACGACCCTCGCTTTCGGAATCCGGCGCCTGATAATAAAAGATTTTTTCCCCGCCGATTTTTTCTGTCCAGAGTTTCTTTGGCTTCTGGTTAACGTTGTTGCGAATAATCGCGTCGGCTGCGTCGAGTATTGTTTGCGTCGAGCGGTAATTCTGTTCAAGTAAGATGACACGCGCGGACTGAAAATGGTCCTCGAATTCGAGGATGTTCCGAATGTCGGCTTGCCGAAATCCGTAGATGCTTTGCGCATCGTCGCCGACAACGCAGATATTCCGACGTTTTTCCGTTAGGTACTTGATCATCGCGAGCTGAAGCGGATTCGTATCTTGATATTCGTCGACTAGGATGTATTCGAACCGATCATTATATTTTTCGCGAACTTCGCGGGATTTTCGAAGCAAACGTACTGTTACGATTAGCAGGTCATCGAAATCCACAGCATTCGCCATCCGCAAACGGTCTTCGTACATTCGATAAACCTTTGCTGCGGCAGCCCGTTTTTCGTCAGTATGCTGAATTTTTGACGCAAATAGTTCCCAATCCTCCCCGCGATTTTTCGCCGCGCTGATGGCCGAGCGCACAACGCGCGGAACGATTTGCTTTTCATCGTAGCCGAGATCTCGGATGCAGGCCTTGATTAAACGATGAGAATCTTCGGTATCGTAAATCGTGAAAGATTTCGTATAACCCTCTCCTAATTTTTCAATGTCAGCGCGTAAAATGCGTACGCAAAGGCTATGAAAGGTACAAATCAATGGTTGCGATTGCAGTCGCTCCCCGGTTAGCAAATCGATTACCCGCTGCCGCATTTCACCCGCGGCCTTGTTTGTAAAAGTAACGGCGAGAATCCGATGCGGCAGAACGCCCTTGTTTTTTATAAGATGCGCAATGCGAACCGTTATTACGCGAGTTTTCCCCGATCCGGCGCCCGCAAGCACCAGCAACGGACCCTCGGTTGTTAGCACGGCTTCTCGCTGCTGCGGATTTAGCCTCTCGAAGAAATCCATTGAGCTCCAAATCTATTTGATAAGTTCCTGAATCTGTCGAAAACGCGGGTCGCGCGCATCTTCCAACATTTCAAACAGTGCGGATTCAACCGAAGCAGAGACCGCACCGGATGCCAGCATTCTATCGATTCCGATCAGCTTATCGGCGTGAGACCGAGACGAAACGGCATCTCTAAGCAGGTGGACATCATAGTTTGTGCCGAGTAGGTCATGCGCCGTTTGATTTACACAAATATGCGCTTCGATGCCGCAAATTACAAGTTGTCTTACGCCGTCGGCTTCTAGTGCCGCGAGCAGGCGGGCATCGCGGCCCGCTCCAAAGCGCGTTTTGTCGAATACTTTGCAATTCTCTCGGCAGCAGAGCATTACCTCTTCGGCTGTATAGCCAAGACCCGAAGGATACTGCTGCGTCACGTAAACCGGTCGGCCCAGGATTGCAAATCCGCGCGCAGCCGTGGCGATCCGCGATCCGATCACTTCGAAATCCGGAATCACCCTGCGAAACGCTTCTTGGAAATCGATGATCAAAAGCGCCGCTTTTTCCCTTTCAAGAACTTTCCGTTCCCCCATTTCCTATCTAATTTTTATTCTCCTGTTTCGCCGAATTTTTGTCTCCCGATTCGGCCTGCCTTCGCTTGTTTGCCGCCGCTTCTCGCCGATATTGCCGTAGAAATAGGTAAACCGCCGCGGCAGAGATGATTAGAATCAAAAACATCATTGCGGCTATAAAAATTATTTCGGAACGTGCTGAGCCCGGCATAAGCCAAGTTTAGCAGGTCGCCAACGGAATACGGAAACCGTCGAATTTACCACATAAGAAACGCGTTAATGTGGACCCTCGCTGAACATTGGTGGGTGGATTTCTACACGCTCAGAAAGAAGCATTTGGCGATAATATTCCGGAATCGCTTTGACCCGTTTAGTCGAATCGGTTATCAGGTGTAGCGTCTCGCCCTCCGCAATTACGACCGCATCCAAAGGGCGGAAAATCTCATAAACGAACCGCACCGATCGCCTTCGAAGTTCCGCAATTTTGGTGCGAATTATCAATAGGTCTTCGTAAAAAGCGGGCGATTTGTAGCGAACGTAGGATTCGGCAACCACCATTAAAGCGTCATCGCGTTCTTCCATTTCCTTGTAAGAAAAACCACGCGAGCGGCAGAAATCGCTCCGACCGGCCTCGAACCAAATAAGATAGTTCGAATGATGGACTATACCCATTTGATCGGTCTCCGCATACCTGACCCTTATTTCAGTTTCGTGCCATTGGTCCATTTTTGGCGACACCTGTTTTGGCGTTTATGCGCGGAAAAAGAGAGAAAAATGGCTGGGAGACAGGGATTCGAACCCCGATAGCCAGAGCCAGAATCTGGAGTCCTACCATTAGACGATCTCCCAGCGCAGTTAATAATGTACGTGTCGCAAATATTTTTTGTCAACTTTCGCTGGTTTGCGGAAATCCGATTTCGTCGGCAGAATATGGTTTTATGCAAAAACCTCCGGAGATAATCAATAACAGGCAGGCATTTCACGATTATCACATTCTTGAAAAATACGAAGCTGGAGCCGTCCTTGCGGGAACTGAGGTGAAAAGCATTATGCACGGTCGAATTCAGCTCAAGGATTCATACGTTGCCATCAAAGATGGCGAGGTCTGGTTGCTGAATGCTCATATTTCTCCTTACAGTCATGGAAACCGTGAAAACCACGATCCGCTACGGCCACGAAAACTCCTGCTCCATCGTCGCGAAATCGAAAAACTTGAAAAGGAGACATTGCAAAAAGGTATGACGCTCGTCGTTACGTCAGTTTACTGGACACGCGGCAGGATCAAATTCGAAATCGGCGTCGCCAAAGGCAAGAAGTCTTACGACAAGCGCGAAACGGAACTACGAAAAACCATAGAGCGCGAAACGCGCCGCGATTTGAAACAGCGGCTGAGATAAGTTATAGGTATTACAGGCTTTTTTCTTTTGATAAGGCAAAATCATAAGCTGAGGTACAGAATGAAATCTCTCGCAATAACGGGAAACTTTTCCGAGGCAAATGTCGAGGCTCTCGCCGTCGTTGTTTTCAAGGGTGAAAAGACACCGGCGGACCTCCTTGCAGAGCTTGACGGTTTAACTGGCGGATTGGTTGCAAGCGTGCTCAGCGCCGACGAATTTAACGGCGAAGAAGGCGATACAGCATTCCTACATTTTTCGCCGGCGGGTAAAATTAAGGCCCGCCGTCTTCTCTTGATCGGCGGTGGAGATAAGTCGCAGTTCGATCTTGCGGGCGTTGCGCGGGCAAGCGGAACTGCTGCCCGCTTCTTACGCAAACGAAAAATTCGCAGCGTCGCCTTCGATGCCCGGTACGACGCATCTCCTGCCGCGATTGCTGAATGGGCCGTCATCGGCTGCATCACCGGGCAGTTCGAACTGGATAAATACCAGACCAAGGACCGCGATAAGCTGCCGAAAACGATTGAAACTTTTGGAGTCTCGGTTGCGGGAGCAAAGCCTGCAAATTTGCGGGCCGGGATCGCGCGCGGCGAGATAATTGGCGAATCAATGAATTTTACACGCGATCTCGCCAACGAGCCGCCAAACATTCTAACGCCGACAGAAATGGCCGCACGCGCGTCAAAAATGGCAAAACAATGCGGATTGAAGTGCGAGATTCTAGAAGAGGCGCAAATGAAGAAACTCGGAATGAACTCGCTTTTGAGCGTCTCGCGTGGCTCGGCCCAACCGGCCAAATTGATCGTGCTTAAATACATTCCGACAAAATCCAAGGCTCCGAAGGGCGAAATGCTCGGATTTGTCGGAAAAGGCATCACCTTTGACACGGGCGGCATTTCACTTAAGCCAAGCGAAGGAATGGACGCAATGAAGTACGATATGTCCGGCGCGGCGGCGGTCATTGGCGCAATGCGGGCAATCGCGCTTTTAAAACCTTCCGTGCCGGTGATTGGCGTCGCTGCTGCAGTAGAAAATATGCCCGACGGTAATGCCTCGAGGCCGAGCGATGTCGTCAAGGCAATGAACGGCAAAACGATCGAAATTCTGAACACGGACGCAGAGGGACGCCTAATACTTGCCGACGCTGTCGCTTATACGGAAAAATTGGGCGCTACGAGAATTATCGACCTCGCAACCTTAACTGGCGCAGTCGTCGTTGCCCTTGGCGACCAATACACGGGCATTATGGGCAATGACCAGGAATTTATCGATGAAGTAATCGCCACCGGATGCGATGCTGGCGAAGACCTTTGGCAACTGCCCGTGGGCAAGGAATACAGCAAAATGATTCGAAGCGATATTGCGGACATCAAGAACATCGGCCCACGCGGAAAAGCCGGCACTATTATGGGAGCCGTGTTCATACAGGAATTTGTCGAGAAGGCAAAATGGGCTCATCTAGATATTGCCGGAACCGCATGGCTCGATAATCCTAAGCCATATCAGTCAAAAGGCCCGACAGCAGTCGGCGTTCGAACGTTGATTAGGTATGCCGAGCGGTTTAATTAGACAAAAGCTCCCTTTCTACATAGAATTGGCTGGTAAGTTTCTACTTATCAGCCTTTCTTGCAATATTTCCCAGAAAACGCGTCTATGGAGAGACGCTCTTCGCGTTTTATAAGGTGGCAGGGTGCTAGTAGGAAGTGATCTGGCTCGATCCGATGCAGATTTATGAGTAAAAATCTACAGAATTTACTTCTTGCGTTAGCTGCGCTTTGCCTTGTAGCAGGATGCTTTTGCCGGTCCGACCGCCGAAAAGGTGATCCGCCAAACGATCAGGAAAATATAACGGTTTCATCTCCGGCAGTAAATCGCACAT
>PSMA01000028.1:18112-32202 GCA_040289905.1 Blastocatellia bacterium | reverse complement strand
AATCCACGCCTCTGCGCGAGCAGAGGCGAAATAGTGGCGGTCGGAAGTTCCTCTGGATCAGACGGTTGCGGCTGGTGTTCCGCGAACTTTTGTAAGCTGAGCCGTAAGAGGTTTTGTATTCGTTTTGCATTTTCACCAAATGTTGTTATCAGGTGATTAAGCCGATTCGCGAACCTAGCCGAGAATTGGGGGCCGCTTATGGTTCGCGAACTCGCCATTTGAATCTTATCACAACTTGGTTTTTGATCAACTGGCTTTTTGTGTGGCTGTGGGAGAGCGATGTTTTGATTGATCAGATGATAATGGGTTTTTCAAAATCGATTGGAATTTTGCATCCGTGGTGTTCGATGCGGGTGTCTGTTTCGAGGAAGTAGAATCGGAGGGAGTCCCTGTTTGGGTCGATTTCTTCCAGTAGTCGTGTTCTAAGCGTGGCCCATTGTAGTTTTCCGACGTTGCATTCGAAGACAGAGTTTTGGACGCGTTGGCCGAAGTCCTGACAGGCTTGGGCTACGCGGCGGAGGCGACGGACGCCGGCTTTATCGATCGTGGAGACATCGTAAGCAATGAGTATCAGCATATCATTTCGCCTGAAACGGAATGTATTCTGGGAGGTCGCCGCGGATGTGGCGTGCGAGCAATCGAGATTGTACTAGCATTAACTGGCCGTATCGATATTGCTCGTTGAGCAGTGGATGGGTTAGGGTATCCTGTTTTCTAGTTTGGTACGCAGCGATCACGTTTTTTCGACCGTTGTCGGTAAATTCGACGGCGCCGCCATCGCGAACTATGAAATCGTCTTTGTTGATTTGTTTTCGGTTTATCAATGTTATGGCGAGGCGATCGGCAATCGCTGGACGAAATTCTTCCATTAGGTCAAGCGCAAGCGAGGGGCGGTTTGGTCGTCCAGCGTGTAGGTAGCCGACGAAAGGGTCTAGGCCGGTGGCGGTCAGCGCTGCGATACAATCGTGCCGCACGAGTGCGTAGAGGAAAGACAAAAGGCAATTGATCCGATCGCGAGGTGGACGCCGTGTGCGGCCAGTGAAGGCGAACGAATCGCGCTGCCAGCGGAGCATTAAGGAGAATGCGCCGAAATAAACGCTCGCGGCGCGCCCCTCGAAGCCGCGGGCGGCTTGGATCGAATTTGCTTCGCGGTCGAGCCAGCGCAAGATTACGGAAAGCTCATCGGCTCGGGCCGCAAGTTCGACTTTTTCGGCTTCATTGTCGGCTTCACGTGCTGATCGGAGCAAAGATGTACGGCAATTTTGTACTTTAGCTTTAATTATCGATCGCGAAATTGCGGTTGCAAAATCCGGATCGTCCGCCTTACGGTATTGGTCGCGGCGTAAGAAAACGCTAGTATTTGGGACGCCTTCCCAGCGTCCGAGGAAATAGCCCGTCTCGCTGAAAAAACAAACGGCGACGCCATTTTCCCAGCAAAGCTGCAGGGCTTGAGGGGTAAAGATATTTTGCCCAAAGTTGCAGACGGATTCGACGTGGTGGATCGGGATTGCAAGCCGAAGCTGGCCGCCCGATTCTATGCGAAGTGTCTGATGATCGCGCGAGATGTAATTATCCGAGGTCGTCAGAAAGAGTACATTTTGTTTAACTTCCATTTATTTGACAGGATTCTTCGCTGAGCTTGAAAAGTCGGACGCGATTTTCGGGATCGGTAATTTCCGGAAGGCAAATTTGCCTGAGACTACAGCCATCGCATTGTGGTCGTAGGTGCGCGGCGGGCACAACCGATTCGGAAATTAGCCGGCGGACGCCATCGATAGCAAAACAAACAGCCGCTCGGAGCTTTTCATCGAAAGTAACCTCACGGCGACGTTTTGATGCGGCGTGGAATATAAAACCACGTTCGATGGGTTGCGAGAACATTTCTTCGAGACACATTGCCTGAGCGCAGACCTGAATATCGTCGTTCTGAAACTTGCGTCTTTTGCCTTTTTTATATTCAACAGGGATTATCTTATCCCGATGAAACTCGACCACGTCGGCAAGGCCAGCGATACCGAGTGATTCGGAAAACACCGGCAATGCGCGAACGATTCTAACGCCGCGCTCGATTTCGTAGCCGGAGAGATCAATAGTTCGATGCGCTGCCGAGCCGAGGATCGTATGTTCATTATCGGCCCAGATGCCCTCGATCTGCATTAGAGCACAGCGGCGCGGGCAGTAGGCGAACTCGTTCAAGGCCGCAATGGGGATTGGGTCGATCATTTCGATGAGCACGGAGAAAATTGGGCGGCCAGCGGGTGCAGCGGCCGCCGCTAGTGGTTTCTACTGCAAATGACGTTTTTTAAGAACGACGCCGGCTGGCAGCGGCGTAGCGTCCCAATCGCATTCAATCTTGTAGTCGGCGAATGACTGAGGGAACTCTTTTCCTTCGGCAAGGCGGACCCTGATTCCTTCAAACAAGCGATGAGCGGGCGCGCATCCGAGCCGTGCCTCGCGATCGCGTTCGGCAGCGTTAGAATCTGGCTGAGTTCCGATATGCTCGAAATCGTAGATACCGCGGACAATCATTTCACCTCGGGCAGCAGAACGGTCGTGCTCGAAGAGATGATTGAGAGCATCGAACAATAGCTCCAAATCACGGTTCGTGAAGCCCGTCCTTTCGGCAAAGGCCGGCGAGACATAGATTTTTGCTGCGTAGAGCGCATAAGGGACGATAAATTTGCTACCCATAGTGCGTTCTTTTGCCTCGTCGGCAATGGCTGTTGCGACGCAGCGGGTGATCGTAATGTCCACGGGCGTAATTTCGTCGATCGATTGGGCAAAGGTGAATTGAACCGGCCCGCGAACCTGCCCGTAAGCTGAGCCTTTCATAACCTTATCGCCGACGCTTAGCACGCCCCCGAATGCGCGAAGATCGTAAAACTCACGACATAGCCATTCGACCGCTTTTCGTGGATCTTTATCGTTTCGTTCGACGGCTTCGGTGATGATACGTTCGAGCGCAGGTCCACTTTTGATGAAAATTTCGTATCCGTTGCCGTTGCGCTCGGGCTTGAAAGTTTCAATGTAGTTACGGACCTTTCGCTTTAAGCAAACGTCGGAAATAATCCCGCGATTCGAATTTGGCTCGATACGCGGCATATTGCCGGCGTCTGGATCGCCATTTGGATTGCCGTTGCTGACTTCGAAAAGCAAAAGTATGTCGTGGCGGTTTTTTACTATTTCATTACTCATCTTGTTGTTCTCCTTCTGACGTTGTTTCGTTTTTTGCTTTGTAAACTTTTATTGCAGCGTTTGTCGCAGCCCATTGCTGATAGAATCCGAGAGCAAATCGTCCCTGTTCGGCCAATCCGAACACGCGCGGGAACGACGGCGGAGAGTCTGGGCCCGCGGGGCGAAATTGCGCAGCTATCTCAGCAATCTGATTTTTGATTGCGGCGGCTTTTGCACCATTACTTCGCGAAAGTTTTTTCAGATGATGCTGATGGAGCCGCCAAAGAATGCCAAAAGCGGAGTTTGGCGAAGAAGATGCCGTGCCGTAGTAACGCTCGACTACGCCGGAGCCTTCTAATTTGTATTCGTGAGCTTCGGCTTGCAATCGGTCGAAAATTGCAAGCAATCGGCCGCAGTTATACGCTGGGTCGTCGGTTTCAACAGTAAGACTTGGCTCGATCATAGGGTCTTTCTCCTTTTTATTTCGGTTGATGATAAGCCGCAAAAGGGCATATCGTGAAAAATGTCTGAGTTCCTGGTTACGGTCTCTTGATAGATCGATCGCGATTCGTCCGAGGATCGCTCCCGCTATCATCATCGAGGGCGGCGTTGCTTCGAGTGCCGAGCGAAACAGTTGAGTTACGGTTTCGGTGCGGAGCTCTTTAGGGTCGCGAACGGTCGAGCGAGCGAGCGAATTAAGAGACAGCGGATGATATTTGTCGCTCTCGATCGCCTGGTACGGGATCAGCTCGAGATCACGGAACCACGAGCGGAAGTTCTCGATAGCAGCGGCAACGGTCGATTGCAGCCAGCTACGAACGACGACGCGGCCTCCGTTGCCGGTCAAGACGACGCTGTAAAATCGCTCATTTTCCGGGTCCGTTTCGGCCGGAACGCCAGAAAACGGGGCCATCATAAATTTTCGAATTGAGTCTTCGTTCGGCGTCTCGAAGAGTTCGGCAAAAAGATCGGTTGGGGCCTCGCTCTTTTGTGCCCAAAATACGAGTGCGGCCGAGCCTACGCGGACGCGGTGACGAGGGCTCTTTAGCAGGTAGTTGAGGGCGTTCGTATATGCCTCGACTGCATACATCGAGACTGGCGAATTGAGGCTTTGCTCGAATCCATAGGAGCAGAACGCGGGTTTATCGAAAGAGACTATCGCGGCTCCAGTCGGCGTTGCGTCTGGGACACCGCTAATCTTGGGCATATGCGACGCCGAAATCGGTACGTTCAGCTCGCCCGTGACTAGGCAGACACCGCTTGCCGCATTCTTTTGGTTCTGTTCTTTTTGGCGCTTGAACAGATGCTTCCAGTACTCTCGGGCGCTCGGTTTATTGACTAATGTCTCGCCGTTTATTTCGAACGTGAAATAATCTGTCTTCAACTTAGCGGGTTCGCCCGAAGAAGTTCGGACAAGGAGCGCCGGCGTCTGGCCCTCTTCAAGCGATCGATATTCGATCAAATTAGCTGTTTCCGGGAGGATATATTTGTCCCGAAATTTCAAAAGGGCGCGAAGGAATGCGAGGTTCGGTTGCACGCTGGCTTCTTCTATCTGCCGCCAAAAGTCATTGAATTTCTCGGACTCGATTTTTTGGAATTGCGGCGGGTCGGTCTTAGTAGAAATTCCAAAGACTGATTCAGGATCGCCCCAGAGGAACTCCGCCACGCCGCCTTGGTTTTTTGGACGAGTCGTCCGCGGAAGGCTCAGCTCAATGCCGCCTTTGTTGATCGGCTGTGCCTCGATCAATCCATTCCCGAGTAAGTTTCCGTTTGTATCAAGCGGGATTAGCCAACGAATAAACTTTCGCTGAAATGCGGGATCTTCGATCAGAGCTTCGCTGTTTGGCCCCGGATCGATCGCCCGCTCGTAGAATTCATAAAGCCCTTGCAAAAGCATTAATTTCCACCTCCAATCCGGTTAATGAGTTCGACGCGTTCGGGATGACAATCCATTCGCGAATTGATTACCTTTGCACGAAAAAATACGGCCTCCGGCCGAACGAGACGACCTTCGAATTGCGGCTGCCTTTTTCCTTTAACTGTCACGCCTTCGCTCTCTAAAAACTTAAAACCGGCGGCACGCTCGGTTGGATCGAAGACGTCATAAAGCATTAGGCCGAGGTCTTCATTCCAGCTGCCTTTTGCATCGCTGTCGCCATTTTCGACTAAGTCAAAATGTGCGTCGAATTCGCGAACGCCCAATCCCGGCCGATGAAAGCATTTACCGAGCCGTGCCCGGCGCCTTAGTTCCTCGGTAAATTTTCGAACGGTTTGCTGGGAATTAGTTCCGAGTTCGGTCAAGCGAATTTCAGCTGTAACGATGTATTCAACGTCCCGAAGTGCGAGCATATTTCGGGGCGTTGCGTCATCGGCTCCGCCGCCAGCGAAGATTGGTTTTACTTCGGCTTGACCGGACATCCATTTTGCAGCATTTTGGAGACTGATCGTAGATTTGACTTCATTGCGCTTAAAGGCGGTCCAATCGCCACGCCGTAAGACCGAGATGGAATCGATTAAATAATGTATCTCCGGCTTCCAAAAAATTGCTTCGAGTATGCCGCGAGCGGCAGAAGGCGTCATCAGCGGATAACTTACGCGTTCGACCTTCATCTCTGGACGCGTAAAACAGGCAAAGTCTCCCCAAACGCGAATGCTTACGAGATTTTCACTCATTGCTACCTCCTTATTGATTGATTCTAGATGATAAATTCCTCGGCCGGTCGTTGTTCTAACAAAACGCCGAAGCGTTTGTTATAAACTGCTTTGTCGAGCAGCCAGATCGATGGTCCGATTGGCTCGCCGTTTCGATTAAATCCGTAAAGCGGTGTAACCAATCGCTGATCGCGAAAATAGGCAAATTCGGTTGGCCGCAAGTTTACTATAAACCGCTGCAACCTACGAAGATCATTACGGGAGAAAAGCCGAGCATCGCCGCGGTTTCTCAGTTCGTTGACGACCGTCATTGCATCTTTGGTCGTGCCGGAATAGGGAACTATGACCGCAATGCCTTCTTCGCGGATTACTTTTGCATTTGCGGCAACCGTCTGAAAATTAAAGCGTGCTCGGTCAGATTCGATATCGGCTCCTGCATCGACGTTTCCGTAAAGCTGCGTAAAATATTCTTGGAAAATATACGGATCTTTAGCGAGTGTGTCGTCGGATAAATTCGCCAATATAGCTGCCGTCCGCTCGGTTGCAATGCGATAAATTCCAGGCGGGACGGTATTGTCCTGTGGTCGAAAGACTTTCACGATACCACATTTAAGTCTTCCTTCGCGGTTACATCTGCCGGCCGCCTGGACGATCGAATCGAGCGGCCCGAGAGCGCGATAGACGATCGGAAAATCGAGATCGACGCCCGCTTCGACCAATTGGGTTGAAATTACCCGACACGCTTTGCCGGCCGCAATCGATTCGCGGATTGTTTTTAGACAATCGAAACGATGCTCGGCGCACATTGCCGATGAAAGATGATAATTATCGTCATTTGCTCGTTGCCGAACTGCCTCAAAGAGTTCGAATGCGTGGCGGCGTGTATTTACAACCACAAGAACTTGTCCATGGGCGGAAATTTCATTTGCGAGGCGCGGGAAATCGACCGGCTGATCTAAATTGATTTCATATTTGACTCTAGACAGCCGTCTGAATATCTTTGGCGGATCTGCGACTATCTCGGTAATTTCGTCGGCCTCGAATCCGTTCGGCAAATTAAACTGCCGTCGAAATGCCGGTTGCGTCGCCGTGGAAAATAGGAAAGAGACTCGGTAATTGTGCTGCAATTCGCGGAAAACACTCAGTAAAGGTCGCAAGAGGTTTTGAGGCATCGAGTGAATCTCATCGAAGATGACAATTGAGCGTGCGATGTTATGCAGCTTGCGGCAGCGCGAAGGCCGATTTGCCAACAGCGATTCGAGAAATTGAACCGAGGTGGTAATCACGATAGGTGCGTCCCAGTTTTCCGCGGCGAGCACCAGCGGATTTCGCGAGCGGGCTTCGGAATTCGAAGTAGCCTCCTCATTTTCGGAAGCGATTGAGACCGCCGAATGATTTTCGATAACTATTCCAGTATCATCTGGATCCAGAATCCCGCGATATTCCGCAGCGTTTTGCTCGATTATCGAAAGGTATGGAATTACGACAATAATACGCCGCAAATTATGGTATGCAGAATGCGAAAGCGCAAACGCCATTGCCGAGAGCGTTTTACCGCCGCCGGTAGGGACCGTTAGGGAATAAAATCCCTGCGGACTTTTGCCGGCTTTGACGCACTGCTCAAATACTGAATTGCGAATCTCGTTGATATCGCACTTTGCGTTCTGCGCTGCAGCGGATTTCCGGCGCCTTTCGACATCTAGTTTTTGCAGCAAGTCTGCCGCATCGAACTTTGGCGGGACAGGTCGCGATTCCGCGAAATAATGTGCTTCGGTATCGAGGAAATCTGCGTCAACGAGCGCCGAGAAGATCATCCGCGTTGCCACTTCCGCACGGAGCCGGTTTTGAGGCGAGGTAAAAATCTCGTGGTTGGGAAGCGAGTGAGGTATGTTGCGAATTTCTGCGTTGAATTTCACGGCGAGGCTTTCGCATTGTGTTAGGGCGTCGTAAGCAGGCTTTCCGATCATGGTCCGCAGATCGTCGGCATCCTGCAGACCGCGATGGTGCCCTGCGATTGCAAATGCTATCGGCACGCATTTCCTCTTGAATGCCAAAGCGGCGCCGTAGACGGCGTGGTGCGTTGAATCGCTAGGCGCGCGCTGGCCGCGTAGATATTCCTGAAACTCAGCTCTGTATTTACCGAGATCATGGAGCAATCCGGCCCAACGGCCAAATTCGGCCAATTCGGCATTGCCTTCGGCAAGAAACCGGCACGCGAGCTCGCCAACGGACTGAAGATGATCGGACAGGTAATGAAGCTGTCCGATGGTGTTTTCGGTGTGGGCTAATGGTTGCATTCGAACTCTCGATTTCTTCAATAGCCATCAGTTCCAATTCAAAAGATGTAAGAACGCCCGATCAACTACACCTTTTTCATTGGATCATTCAATCGCAAGGCCGACTGAAGCTTGCGATGTACAATGTTGCGAAGTTTCGCAGGCTTTTCGATTACGCAATGGTCTGAATAAGTAAGACAAAATCTTGCAACGGCGTCGAGTCCGTTTTCGCCGACCTTGAAGGAAAGCTGCAAGCCGCCGTCGGGAAGACTTAGTTTTTGTTCGTCAAGAAGGAAGTAATTGCGCTCGCGGATCCACTGCGCCTGATATTTGTCAAAGCGGATTGAAACGGTCGTCAGCCGGCCACCACGCATCATATTGAACCCGCGGCGAAGGTATTCGTCAGCGTTCCAATTGCGCTGAACGGTAAAGCCCTGCCCCGTACCGCGGAGGTTTGAGATTCGCCCGACGTGAAAATCCCTAAAATCGCGGGCGTGGTGGTCATATGAGACTGCATACCAATCGCCAAGACAATTATGAAGAAGATGAATATCCGCCTTTCGGCGCGATGCTTTTTGGTTGTGTGGCGAAAAATAATCGAACTCGACGGTTTCGCGCCGCATGGAGTATGCCGCAAGCCTTTCGAGCAGCCCCGAATCTACCTCAACGTGCGGTGGCGATTGAAATCGGACGATGTCGGCTAAAGTTGCAAGTTTGATCGAAACAACGTGAGGCAGCATCGCCGCCACCTTTGTTAAGGCCGATTTTAGACGGACAGCTTCCATCACGTGTCCCGTCTTTTTCAATGCTTCTTCAGCGATAAAGAAGGCGAGCAGTTCTGCTTCCTGGAGGCTTTGAACGGGAAGGTTCCATTCCGGAATCGTGTAATGGAAACCGCGCCGCTTGTGGTCAAAGCGGATTGGTGCGTTAAGCTCGTTGCGAAGCGCGGAGATATCTCGTTTTATTGTCCGCTCGGTTACTTCGAGTTGCCTTGCGAGAGTCGAAATTGACGGAAAATCTCCACTTGCAATTAACCGATGTATTTCGGCAATGCGACTGTAAATTCGCCAATGTGCTCGAGAATCCTGTTTTGGTTTGTTGCTTTTTGGCTGGGTCATAGTTTTTCTGTCAATTATTTATCGGTACGAGTCGTCCGGACGTTCGACGCTGCCGAGCGTCGAAAAAAGCTCCCGTTGACCATTGGTGCGTTTGCCGGCAGAATTGCCCGCAGTTGGAATTAGCATAATAGAACGTAGGTGACACGGAGTGTCCCTGAACGGAGACTCAAAGATTATTTGCAAATATTACGAAATTTCTTTCCGGTTTGGACTAATTCCGGCTAGGACTCGGCGAAATTATTGCATTCTCGCGCAAGAGCCTAACGGTTTCAGCGGTACTGCGGCCCGAGCGGCTCGTGAGATAGTTACGAGCATTGGAGCCGAGCGAGCCGGCCTGGTGCGACGAGTATAGGAGCGATTCGATCGCGTTGCGAAGAGCCGTCGAATAATTCGCCTCGCTATGTTCCGGCTCGATCCGGATGAGAGCTTCGGCAGCGACCATTTCCTTTACGACGAGGTCGAAATTGTGCGTAAATGGACCAGTGATTATTGGTTTGCCCGCTGCCGCCGGTTCCAGAACATTTTGGCCGCCGTGCGGGATTATTGATCCACCGACGAAAACAATTTCCGCGGCCGGATAAATCGCCGCGAGTTCGCCGATCGTATCCAGCAGAATCAAATCTGCGCTCGCGTAACTCGTTGGGAGCAGGCTCCGGCGCTTGAAATATAGTCCGCATTCCGCAGCAAACGTCTGCATCAATTCCGCAACCGCTTCGAATCGCTCGGGGTGACGCGGAGCGATGACGATGATAGGGCGCCGGGCGGCAGTGGCAAAGCGGCTTACCAATGGTCTTACGGCATCAAGAAAGATAGCTTCTTCCGGATAATGCGTGCTCGCAGCAACGATTACCGGCCGGTCCGGCTCAAGAGAGGATCGGATTTCGATGGCCGGTTGAGTATTCGGCTGCAGGTGCAAAGCGTCGAATTTCAAATTGCCTGTAACAAAGGCTTTTTCTTCCCGGCAACCGAGAGCCGTAATTCTTTGGCGGTCTTCTTCCGTTTGCATCAACGCCAGGTCAAGCGAGGAGAACGTGCCGGTAATGAGCCGCCCGAGAGAGAGATAATTTCGGAAAGAGCGGCGCGAAATCCTACCGTTAACAACCGCGATTTTTATTTTTAGCTTTCGCGCTTCGTAGATAAATCGCGGCCAGATCTCTGTTTCCGTCAAAAGGACCGCCGACGGCTTGAATGTTTTGAACGCGCTGCGAACGGCGAAGCGGAAATCGAGTGGAAAGTAAAAAATTCGGTCGGCCAAATTCTGAAAAACGCTCTCGGCTACTTCGCGACCGGTTCGGGTTACGACCGAAACGATGATTCGCGAAGCGGGCGATTCTTTTCGCAGTGCTTTTATGAGCGAAAGCGCGGCTTTCACCTCGCCAACTGAGACGCAATGTACCCAGATAACCGGACGGCCATCCGTTACGAAAGCACCGTACTTACCGAGCCGCTCCAACGCTCCGGTTAGATATTTCCGCCGGCGAATTGCAAAAATTGGCAGCATCAAAAGGAATGCTGCCGATAAGAGAAGCGAGTAAATTAAATACATTCAGTTCCGGCCTAAAGTAAGATGTTTTTAGCCCGGCAAGGAGCACAGACAAACTTATTTGACGCGTTCGATGTAGCGCGCTTCGGCCGGGCTGACGCGAATCTTTTCGCCCGCTTCGATAAATGGCGGGACCATTATCGTAACGCCATTTTCTAGTTTTGCGGGCTTGTTCGAATTTGAAGCAGTGGCTCCTTTAAGTTGTGGCTCTGTTTCGACTACGGTTAGTTCCATCGAAACCGGAAGTTCGATCCCGATCGGCGTTGATTCGTAAAACTCAACCTTGATCTTCAAGCCTGGAGTTAACCACTGGGCCGCATCACCGAGTTCTTCCTCGGTCATTGCAACCTGGTCGAAGTTTTCGGTATTCATAAAATGGTGATGAGTGCCGTCCGAATAAAGATACTCCATCTCGTGCTGCTCGAGTATTACTCGTTCGAGCGAATCGTTGGATCGGAAGCGAAACTCAAAGGAATTACCGGTTAATAAATTTCTTAAACGCGCCTGGACCATTGCCCGCAAGTTTCCCGGCGTATGATGATGAAAATCCATCACTTTTACCGGCACACCCTCGTGCAAGATGACCATTCCTTTTCTGATATCGTTTGCTGCAATTGCCATAAGATTTTTATAAACTCCCCGTTTATTGCAAAGAATCGATGATTAATAGAAACAGACAGTTTATTTCCTGAGCTGCTTTATTGTCTAGTCAAAATTACTTCTCAAGGCCCGTCTCCGAGCGCGTTTGGGTCTGGTCGGAGTGGTCAACGCTGTTTGCCCTCCGGCCGCGTGCCTGTTGAAGCTTTGAACGGAAGCGGAGGCGGCTCTTCGCCATCTTTCGGATATTCGATATTCATTGAATTGTAAATGGCTATGATTTGATTGATCCAGTTCTGGGCTTCTTCATTGTTGGGGTCGTATTTCAAAGCGCGGCGAAAGTCGCCGAGTGCAGCGGCGTATTGCCTTGCTTCTGTCAAAGCAAATCCGCGGTCAAAATACGCTTCCGACACCGTTTTTTTAGCTGCTTCGTCATTCGGCCTGGCTTTTAGAGCTTTTTCGGCTTCGGCAATGACGCCGTCAAACTTAGCGGTATCGATCGGATTACCACTTTGCGACCATCTACCCTTTTTCGGCGCTGCTGCATTAGAGGCGTTGGCCGTTAGCGCCGTTGGGGGTTGATTTTCCGCGCTGTGAGCAATGGTGGATTGGAGCTTTTCCGCTCTGAGAGGTGCGTTTTCATTATCGGATCGTCCCGCCGGAGCCGAGGAGTTTTGAGCGGCGGTGCACCCGGCGACAGCGAATGCGAAAGATAGTACGAGATACTTTTTCATATCAAGACCAGATTTTAGATGCTGCAGCCGCCTTAGTAAACTCTCGGACCTAGTTTCGCTGGATGTATGGCCTTGATTGGACTATATAAACACGCCCCCCGAGGATTCCCCATTCGATGTCCTGTGGCTTTGAGCCGAATACACGGCGGATTCGCAGTGCGATGCGGGCTAGCTCGCGAGCCTGTGCGTCGGTAAGTACGCGCCGCCGCGAATTTGCGCATTTATCTGACGTTTCTTTCAGGTCGCCATTTTCATCGAATCGGAGGGCATTTTCTACCTGCGAAAGCGTCATAACGGTAAGTGAATTCGACCGCGGGCTAAAGAGGATTTGCTCCGGCACACCGCTGTTATCTACGACGCGCGAATTATGTCCGCATACGGCGCTGATGTACACCGCGTCTTTGTTTTTCGGGTCAAACGGGTCGCTTGTTATCATTACGCCGCCTTTTTCCATATCTACTCCAACCTGGATCAATGCGGACATATAAACATCTGACTGACTGACATAGTTTCGAACGCGTGCTTCGTAAGCAGGAAAATTCCAAAGTGATGCCCAGACCTTTTTCACCGCTTCGACAAGTTTTTCCGGCGTGCGGACGTTTGCTACGCTCGAATACAATCCCGCACCGCTGAAATTCGGAAGGTCTTCGGAATTAGACGAGCTACGGACAAAAACCGGCCGACCTCCCAGTTGCCTCTCCCAGCGCTCGATTATTTGTTTTTGTAATTCGGGATCCATCGGCGCGCTGATAATCGAATTGCGAAAGTCCTCGAGTTTCCTACGGCGTACTCGCGGATTATGAACAAAATCGTAATCGTCCATCAGATCTTCTATTTGGTCCTGTAGCCTGTTGTCTTTCATAAATTTTGCGTACCAATAATACGGCACGGAAAATCCGTCTGGGACGATAATACCCGGTATTCGAGCATTTATGATTTCGCCTTGGTTGGCGGCTTTTGAGCCGTAGGCGATGCTGTCAGCTTTGCGCATTTCCTTTAAGCCGGCGAGTTTCTGAATTTTCAAATTAGCCGATGGCACGACCTGATCGGGCGAAGCGAATTTTGTCCGCACCTCGTCCGGAGATGCCGGAACGAGTTTATAATCCGTCAACGTCGCTTCGAGACGATAAACGTACGTATCATATTGGCGAAAAAGCTTGTCGGCATTTTTAATGTAGACATTCGGAATATTCCAGCCGCGGGCAAGAATATTTACGTGCGAAAGCGGCGATGACGGACGCGCGACGATTATGCCGCGTACCGGCGGAAGCGATTGTGGCAGCTCCTTGAGGACGACGATTTCGTTATCGCCAATTTCGACCGTGTCATCTAGTTTATCAATAATGTGAATCCGCCCGACTGCAGAACCGGTATTGAGTGCCAAATAGCCCTGATTCCGGTTCAGTTCATCCTGCGAAACAATTGGAAGCCCGAGGCTTGTAGCGACCGCCTCTTGCTCGGCGGAATTTGGCTTAAAGGCGACCGTTTCGTAGAAAGCGGCGTTGATTGCCTTGTGGGCGGTTTCGATGTGGGCCCGCGTTGCCTTGTCACCTTCCCATAGTTCCCAAGTGAATTTTTCAACCGGACTTTGCCAGGCGATCGTTCCAACGATGAAGCGACGGTCTTCATCGATGTAGACCGGTTTGAAAATATCCGCGCCGCGGGGGACGAGAAAGGTAGCAAGCAAGAAATCCTTATGAAAGCGAAACCGCTGCGAGTTTAAAAAATAAACTTTGTTTCCTGCTTTCCGATCGATAACGAACATTGCGTGAGGTAAAGCATAGGGAGTGCCTTCGTGATAAATGCGAGCGATGGAATCAAATTCCTGACGCGATTTAATGGACAAAAGCGAGTTTTTTTTCGACTCCGGACGCTTATCTATTACATCGGCCGGCTCGCGCGTTGGGGATGGTTTCCGAGACATCTGCGGATAAATAGATTGCGTCCCGCCGATTAAGTACAAGACAAAAACGAACAGCGATAGAACTCCGTATAT
>PSMA01000028.1:0-18012 GCA_040289905.1 Blastocatellia bacterium | reverse complement strand
ATATCCTCATTGCCTTATCAAACTGATTTGCCAGTATCAGAGCAGTGTTCCGCGAAGCACGATTGCGGCAATCGAAAAATAAATTACCAACCCCGTTACGTCGACAAGTGTTGCGACAAACGGCGCCGACGATGTCGCCGGGTCAAGTCCAAGCCGCTTGAGAACGAATGGAATCATAGATCCAGAAAGCGTGCCCCACATTACGATGCCGATCAGCGAGAAAAAGATTGTTAGGGCCACAAGCGGCCAATACTCGGTATAATCGAACAAGCCGAGTTTTTGCCATACAGTTATGCGCAATACGCCGATCGCACCCAGAATAACGCCCAGTAGAAACCCTGAGAGTATTTCCCGGCGCATTACATACCACCAATCCTGAAGCGTTAGCTCTTTTAGTGCCATTGCCCGGATTACAAGGGTTGCTGCCTGCGAACCGGAATTACCGCCCGAAGAAATAATAAGCGGAACGAACAAGGCAAGCACAACGGCTCGCTCAATTTCCTGGTCGAAATGCCCCATCGCAGAGGCGGTTAGCATCTCGCCGAGGAAAAGAATTACTAGCCAACCAGCCCGTTTTCGTATCAACGTAAAAAACGGTGTATCTACGTACGGCAGGTCGAGTGCTTCCAAGCCGCCGAATTTTTGTATGTCTTTGGTTGCCTCGGCTTCTGCAACATCGAGGATGTCATCGCTGGTTACAACGCCAATCAGGACGCCATCCGAATCCGTAACTGGCAAAGCAGGCAGGTCAGCCTCGCGAAACACGTTGACGGCTTCTTCTTGTGAATCGGTAGCCTTTAGTGCAACGAACCGATAATTCATCAGATCCGAAACTTTTGCATTAAGCGGCGCAAGCAAGAAGGCTCGCATTCGGATATCGTCTATTAGCTGCCCGCGGTCATTGACTACGTAAATCATCGTCAGTGTTTCGCTGTCTTTGCCGTGTTCGCGAACGTGGTCGAGTACCTGCTGGACCGTCCAGTGAGGTTTTACGCGGACATAGTGCGGAGACATTAAGCGACCGACGCTGCCCTCCGGATATCCGAGCAGCTGGAGTGCCTTTTTTCGCTCTTCTTCGGAAAGCAGGGACAACAGCCGTTTGGTAACCTCGCCCGGCAGTTCCTCAAAGAAACGCGTTCGGTCGTCATCGGCCATTGTTTCGAGGACCTGGCTAACCTCCTCGTTCGTCAAAGATTCGACAAGCTTTGTTTGCTCCGGCAGGGCAAGATATTCAAAGACTGCGGTTGCAAGGTTACGCGGAAGGCATCGAAAAACCAGAGCGAGATCGCTTGGGTTTTCGATCTCCTCCATTAAATTGGCTATATCGCTTGCCTCGAGCTCGGACGTCAGCCGACGTACGGAGGCAAAATCGCGCCGGCGTGCGGCGTCAAGCACCCGCTCTGTAACCGATTCCATAGTTGCACCAAGCCCTTATCGAGACATTTCCGGCCCGCTGTAAACCAAGGCCGAACCTTAGTTTAGGGATGCAAGCAAGATAAGATATAAGATAATAGAGACTTTTTCGAAAACTTCCAAACTGGTCTGCGGAGGTAGCGATTGGAGTAAGTTACATCGTCGGGTTTTTACTATTGTTTGCGATGTTTTCGACGTCTTGCTTGGGCAGCGAGGTAATTCGAAGGCGCATCCGCTCCTTGATCTGAAACCTAATCGAAAGAAAGAAAAAGCAGGCACTGAGCACTGCCGAAAAGAATGCCGCATCTTCCATTCCATTGAAAAGTAGATACACCGACATCGCGGCAAGCAAAAATGCCGCTGCAATCAGGATGTAACGAACCCGGAGATTTCGTGTGATCGTTTGATTGAAGGCCATCGGTTTACTTTTCATCTAACCTGCTTTTCGCGCGACGTCCGCAAAACTCTCGCCACGGATAAATGCTAGCGCGGCAATTATCAGCCGCCGTACCGCAAGGAAAATCCTGCGCGAAAACCAGATAAAAAACAGCACAAATAGGACGAGAATTATAATCGTAGCAATAGGCGCAAAGACGGCGACCAGCGTTCCAGCGATGGCAATCGTGTCTTCTACCAACGAAAGGATCCAGTTTGACACCGGCTCCGGAGATAGATTCGCGCCGATTCGGGCCGCGGCTTTTGACCCGTGCGAGGAAAAAGCGAGTCCGCCGCCGAAAAGAGCGGCGATAAACGCGAACGTTGGGTCGAGATCCGCAACTGCAGCATAGGCGACAATTGCGCCAGCCGGAATTCGGATAAACGTATGAACGACATCCCAAACGCTATCGACGTAAGGCAACTTGTCCGCGACAAACTCGATTGCATACAGGGAAATAGCCGTTCCGATTATCCACCAATTATCGAGAGCTTCGAGTCCGCTTGGTAACTGGGCACTGCCAAATTTCTGCAATAGCCCGAGGACGGCAACCGTCGCATACAGGTTTATGCCGCTCGTCCAGGCAGACCCAAGAGCGAGAGAAATTGCGGATAATGCTTCCATTCAAGTCCCCTGATTATTTTTGCCCGATTTATCCGAGCCTAGACGGCGGGCACTAAGACTTTTTGCCCGCAAAATTTGTCCAAGCGAAGAAAATTTAAAAAAATCGACAAATTTAGGCCTCTTCGTCACGTTTAATGCCAAATTTCTCCAGTCTGTACTGGAGCGTCCGAAACGTCAGGCCGAGCAGTTTGGCGGCCTTGGTAATGTTATTGTCGGTTCGTTGCATAGCCTGTAAAATCAGGCTCCGCTCGACGTCTTCAAAATTTACGCCCTCCGGCGGCAAGACGAAACGTTCGTTGGCTTGTGCAAAAGAGCGGCGCTCGCTGTCGGTCATTTCGGGAGGAAGGTCATCCGGAGTTATCACATCGTTTTCGCAAAGCAGAATCGCGCGTTCGATCGCCGATTCGAGCTGTCTAACGTTACCCGGATAATGGTAGTTTTCAATGATCTTTTTTGCTTCGCTGCTGAGTTTGATTGTGCGATCCGTACCGCGAGTGTGTTTTTTGAGAAAATAATCGGTCAATACCGGAATATCCGAACGCCTTTCTCGGAGAGGTGGAATTTCGACAGAAAGGACGTTCAGCCGATAATACAAATCTTCACGAAACCGTTTTTCTTCCGTCATTTTGAGCAAGTCCCGATTGGTCGCGGCAATCACGCGGACGTCGACCGCAATCTCTTTGACGCCACCAACGCGCCGAATTTCACGTTCCTGTAACGCGCGGAGTAATTTTGCCTGCAAAGCGATGTCGAGTTCGCCGATTTCGTCCAGAAAAAGCGTTCCACCATCTGCAATTTCAAACAAACCTTTTTTTTCGCTTACAGCTCCTGTAAACGAACCCTTTTCGTGCCCAAAAAGCTCCGATTCAAGGAGGTTTTCATTGATTGCCGCGCAGTTGACGGCCTGAAAAACCTGATTGGATCTAAGGCTGTTCATATGAATCGATCGGGCAATAAGCTCTTTACCTGTGCCGCTTTCGCCGCGAATTAGAACAGTAGAATTTGATTTTGCGATCTTGAGAATCAGTTTTTTTACCTTGTCCATTTCCGGCGACACGGAAACGATCTCTGTATCAAGTGCGGAAAGTTTGTTTAATGCGCGAGAAACCGTGTCCAAAAGTTTGGCCTGATCGTATGGCTTTTGCAGGTAATCGAACGCGCCGAGACGTAGGGCATCGACCGCCGAATCGACCGATCCATGGGCGGTCAATAGAATTACAATGATCGATTTATCGAAATTAGTTAATTCCTTAAGCAGTTCAAGGCCCGACATTCCGGTCATTTTCAAGTCGGTCAGGACCAAGTCAAAACGCCTGGACTCGACGAATTTCATTGCTGCTTCGCCCGAGCTCGCAGTAGTTACGTCATAGCCTTCGCCGGAAAGTATTGTTTCAAGGATTTCACGCTGATTTTTTTCGTCGTCAACTACGAGAATCGATTTTCGTGCCATAAGTCTAATTCGTTTCGCTTAGCTGGTCCGCGGCAGCGGGCAACAATATGACGAATCGGGCACCGCCATTTTCATTGGCTGTAGCCCGGATCGAGCCATTGTGAACTTCGATGACTTTCTGTACTATCGCCAGCCCGAGGCCAGTACCGGTTTCTTTTGTCGAAAAATAGGGTTCAAATATTTTGTCGAGGTTCTCGGGCGGGATTCCCGGCCCATTGTCGGAAACTTCGATTCGAACCCCGTCGCTACCTTGGGTAGAGATCGCAACCTCGATCTTTCCGCCGTCGCGTCCGAGCGCCTGGACGGCGTTGATAAACAAATTATTGAATACAGACCGAAGAAATTCCGGGTCTCCGGCAATTTTAGGGATTTCGCCAATTTTTACAATTGAAATCTCGATCCCATTTTCCCCAACCTGGACCTCAATTAGCCGGAGCGAGTCCTCGATGATCGGCAACAGCTCCGTCGGACGGATTTCTGGATTCGCGGGCCTTGAATAATTCAGAAAATCTGAAATCTGCTGATTTATTCGGGCTACCTCGCCTTTTAGCTGTGAGGTAAGCTTTTCGAACAACTGCCGCTTGTCAGATTCATCGGGAGCAAATTTCGAGCGGATGTAATCAAGCGTCAAATTGATATAATTCAGCGGATTACGGATTTCATGGGCAATTGCCGAACCGAGCCGGCCGATAACTGCGCTCTTCTCGGCCTGGGCAAGTTTCGCTTCGAGTTCGCGCGTTTTCCGCAACTCAGCGATCATTTCATTGAAATTTCGCGCAAGCGTTCCCATTTCGTCACTGCGGGAATCCGGAATCGGAGAAATCGAAAGATTACCGGCGGCGACTTCCTGCGCCGCCCGCGAAAGCTCAGCGATCGGCCGCGTAAAGCGCCAGACCAGAAAAATTGTTACAAGTGTAGAAATCAAAAGAATTGCGAGCGTAGCAAGAAGCGGCTGAGCGGCTCGCCGCGCAATTTCGCCTTTGTCATTCTTCAGCAAGACAAGGACGTACCATCGGCCACGGCTTGTTTCCACCGGAATTGCGTGTGCTTCATCGGCCGTCGAGATTTCGCCGCGCTGATTCCGATTTGGGAAAAATTCCAGATCGCTACCAAGCCGCTTGCCCTCCATCAGCGGCGGCAAATCCGTTAGTTCAAAAAGTCGTTTGTAGAGAATTTCGCCATTTTCTCCTTCGAAAGGAAGGTATTCCGGGTTCAGAGTGTCGGTAACTCGCCATTCATTGTCGATTACGATAATGTCGCGAATGCGTTCGCGCGAGGCTTGATCAAGAAGCGTCTGGGTCGGGTCGTTGATTAGATCCGAAACGCGATAATCTTTGCTGGTCAGGCTGCTGATCCCAACGGAGATCCCTGCGACAAGCGCACGCCCCTGTAACTCGCGAAGCCCATTATTCTCGGCCTGAGCCAGCAGATTGACGTAATATTGAACGCCGAGCGTTGCCACGATTAGAAAGGCGAAAATCAGCAAAAGCCGGGCTCGGAAGGTGTTGAAAAGACGCATCAGTAAGGTAAACTTATCATTCCAATCAATAGTACTTGTCGTGAGCTGTTATCAATGATATATTCGGACGTGGCTTTGAGTTCAAAGCGCTGAATTCAAAGCGCCGGGCCGAAACGGTGGAAATTGCCATCGACGCCCCAAATGTTCTCCTCGATAACCTTAAGAAATTCATTCAATTTGAGGTAACAGATGAAGTTAGGCCCGCCAGCAACCTGTCTTATCAAAACATTTGTTCTGGGATTCCTCTTACTGTCTTTTTTCGTAAAGGACACAAACGCACAATCTAGAAAAAAAGGCGATGCCGCCAGACCTCAAGCCGGTTCTAAGAAGACACACACGACGGTAAAAGATGCCCGAAAAGAACACTCTCGCGCAAGTTCTTCCCGGCAAGTGGTGAAATCGGATAGAAACAAGCCAAGCACAGAGGGGAAGATCTCCAAAAACTCTTCGAAATCGTTTGCAAGTTCGAACAGGCGCGGCAAATCGGCATCGAAGCCGGTTCCGGGAAACGAGCGCAACAATTCCCCAGCGTCAAAAAAAGATTCTGCTAGCAATATTGCCGGCAAGCGCAAAAATGACCGGAAGCTGACGGCGGCAGAGCGTCGGGCCGAGGAGAAGCGAAAAAAGGCTGAAGAAGCCCGGCGGCAGGCAGCGATGGAAGAGCAAAGACGCCGCGAAGAGGCCGCCCGGATCGCACGCGAACGCAAATTAGCCTTCGAACGCGGTTTGAAAACCCAAGCTGCCGAAAATATCCAGAACGATTCGGTTGAAGGCGAAGACCTTCAAATTCGCAGCGCAGCGGTCGAAGCCTTAGGTGAGCGGGCCGGAACCGTCGTGGTGATGGAGGCAAAAACGGGAAAAATTCTTACAATTGTAAATCAGGATTGGGCAATCCGGAGCAGCTTTAAGCCTTGCTCAACGATTAAACTCGTAACTGGCGTCAGCGGTCTGAACGAAAACGTAATCAACTCAGAAGGCGGCATTGGCGAGACGACTTCGCGTATGAACCTCGATCTTGCATTGGCGAAATCTGACAACGGATATTTCCAGCGCGTCGGCTCGCTTGTGGGGAATGCAAAAATGCTCGCCTATGCTCGCAGTCTCGGCCTCGGTCAGCCGACAGGTATTAACGCACCAGGCGAAAATCCCGGCAAGCTTCCATACGGCAATAATAATTTGCGGATTTATTCGCACGGGGATGATTTTGAAGTGACGCCGCTGCAGCTTGCCGTGATGGTTTCAGCAATTGCAAATGAAGGCAAAAAAGTGGTCCCACAAATAGCAAAGCCGGGGTCTTCGTTCAAGCCGAAATTCGGCGAAAGTTTACCGATTCTGTATCGAACGGTTCAGAGCCTCCTGCCTGGTATGATGGGCGCGGCAGAATACGGGACGGCTCATCGAAATATGGATCACTCGCTGGGCGTTGCTGGTAAAACTGGGTCCTGCGTATTCGGTGGGACTTGGATTGGACTCTTCGCATCGGTTGCTCCAGTTGAAAATCCTCAATACTCAGTCGTGGTCATTACTCGCGGCGAAGGCGAACGTGGCCGAACGGCCGCCGCGGTTGCTGCTCAAATTTACCGCACGCTGGCTCCGCGGCTGCAAAGGAATCTGGATAAATATATGGCGTTAAGAGCGTTAAGGCCGGCGCCATCGGCCGAGGCACTGGCCGGCGTATCGGATGAAGAAGAGGAAGACGCGCCTTCCGAATTTGCAAACGGCAACGAACGTCGGGTTATCGTCGTCGGTTCAACCCCGAATTCGACACCGAAAATCGTGCAAAAGACTACCCAAAGCAAGCCTGTATTCCCTCCCGTTGTGATCGAGTACGACCGGGAGAAAGGTCCGGAGAAGGACGGGCCTTCGCGTCATCGTGTCATCAAAAACTGAAAAATTAGAAACTCGCTTTCAGTGCGTTGGGGGCTCCGGATAGAAAATGCCGGGGCTTTATTTTGATTTACTCCCTGACGAGCACCCGTAACAAGTTTCTCCGACGAAAGGCGGGCTTGACAGCAGCCAACATTCTACGGGATTATTTACGTTCCGAATTCTGTTTCGGGGTCAAAGCATCATCAATTTTGCGTTTGGAGCAAGCGGAGGTTTTCTTGCAACTATCCGCAGCGCCCTGTCATCTCAAGGATCCGCAAACGGGCGGCCGCAAACGCCGGTTGGTTGCGATTAAAGGCTTGGTAGTTTCAGTTGGAGGAAGTAAATCAAAATGAAGACGATTTTTAGATCAATGGCGATGGCCTCGCTATGTGGTTTTTTTGCGGCGATCGGCGTTTCGGCACAAAATCCGCCCGGTGGCGACGTCTGTGCGGATATCGACGGTGCGTCGGCCTTATACGAAAAATTTACGGCGAACTACAATAAGAAGCCGCTTACGATTGCTGATCGGGAAGTGGCATCTAAGGCCGGCAAAGAGTTTCTGGAAAAATTCGGTAACTGCGAAGTCTGGAAAGACCAGGCTGCGTTTGTAAAAGGCTGGGTTCCGAAACTAGACGAATGGATTAAGAATCAGAAGCTCCGCGAGCAGCTCAATGCGCTTTATCAGCAGTTTGACAATGGCATTAAATCGAAGAAATGGGATGATGTTTATACCGCCGGTGAAGCAATTTACAATCTGATTCCGGACAAAGCTCTCGACCAGTTGATCCCAATGGCTCTGATCGGCGTTGTCGAAACCTCAAAAAACAACCTGAAATATAACGATCAATCCATCCGATGGGCAAAGCTCGCGCTTGAAAAACTGAAGGCGGGTGAGCCTTCGGTAAACGGGCAGTTCGGTGTCTTCGAATACGCTTTTGGCAAGCGGGAAAACGCGATCAGCGAATTGACTTACGGCTTGGGTTATATCCATTTCGTCGGAAAGCGTGATAAGAAAACAGGTGTTTCTTATTTCTACGAAGCGACAAAATTGCCGGGGTCGAAACAACAGTATCCGCCGATGTATGCCCTCATTGGTGAATTTTACATCGACCAGGCAGATCCGATTGGACGCGAAATTGCGAAACTTATCGAAACGCTGAAAACTGCTTCGACCGATGAAGCAAAGGCAAAGCTAAACGACGAAATCAAAGCAAAAATCGCACTCTTCAACGGCTATACTGAGCGTGCGATGGATGCGTACAGTCGGGCGTATACGCTCGCAAAAGATACGACGGTGGCCGAGAAAAACTACAAAAAGCAGCTTTACGATCGGCTTACCGATCTTTACAAACGCCGGTTTGACAAAGTCGATGGGCTAGATACCTGGGTGACAACTGCTGCAACAAAGCCATTGCCTGACCCGCTTTCTCCAGTGCAACCGGTATCCGACGAAGAGCCGACGACGACTACGGTTGCCAAGCCCGGCGCTTTAAATGGAAATACTAAGGCTTCAACTACCGGAGCAGAGGCAAATGGTATGGCAAAGCCGGCTGCTGTATCGGCCGCGAAAAAGACCTCCAACTGAATTCCCCAATTCAGCTCAATCTAACAAATCGCGCCGGATGCCTTAACTATTTGAGGCGTCCGGCTTTTTATTTCTCGCCGCGATAAAATACAATTAAACCGAGCCGGAATGGATCTTGTAACTCTCGAAAAGGTAATTGGATATTCGTTCAAAAAACCCGAGATTTTAACGCGTGCGCTGACGCACCGATCTTGGGCCCACGAAAGCTTAAAGGGCCAGCCGGATAGCGAGATTCGTGCCGCGGCGAACGAATCACTCGAATTTCTTGGCGATTCGGTTTTAGGCCTAGCGATTTCCGAAATGCTTTTTTGCAAAAATCCGGACACGGCCGAAGGCGGTTTGACCCTAATGAAGCATCGGCTGGTCAGCGCGGCCACGCTTGCAAATATTGCAGAAAAAATTGGGCTCGGTCAGTATATCAGAATCGGAAAAGGTGAGGAGCGTTCCGGCGGGCGGCATAAGCCACAATTGCTCGCGAATGCTCTGGAGGCGATTATTGGCGCAGTCTTTCTGGATGGCGGATACATTATGGCCCGTTCGCTTGTTTCCCGGCTTTTTACAGAAGAACTGAAGGAAACAACGCCGGAAACCTCGCTTGATTATAAATCGCTGTTGCAAGAGACGTTGCAGGCTCGAAAGCTCGCGGCTCCGGTCTATAAGCTCTTGCGTTCCGAAGGGCAGCCGCACAAACGTATCTTTTACGTTGAGGCCCGATGGGATGGTGGCAGCTCGTTCGGCTTCGGAAAAACCATAAAATCAGCCGAAATGATGGCCGCAAGCCGCGCCATCGACGCACTTGCTACCTTGAATGTTAAAAAGGAAACCCAGTCGGAATAGCGTCTATTTGAAGAAATAAACAAGAATTCCAAGGCAGTTATGATCGAAAAAGAAAAAGTACAACAGCCCAAAGAGATCGGAGCGGAGAGCGGTAAAGCAAAGGCGGTGGGGCCGCCGAAATCGCTTGCACGGGAGTATTTCGAATCGCTGACCGTCACGCTAATAATGGCGCTTTTCGGAATGACTTTCGTGCTTCAGGCGGTTACAGTCCCGACAGGGTCGATGCAAAATACGATTTTAATTGGTGACTATCTAATCGTTAACAAATTTATCTTTAATCCGGGCGGCGATCCTCTTCCATTTCTTCCAATGCGGGAGATCCGGCGCGGCGATATAATCGTTTTTAAGTATCCAGGAAACGCCGCCGATCCAGATTCGGATCGCCGGCGTGGGTTTAAGCGGTATCAAATGAACTATGTCAAACGCGTTATCGGGCTCCCCGGCGAAACCGTCGAATTTAAGAACAATCAGGTTTTCATAAACGGTAAACTTTTGCCGGAACACCGAATAATTGGCGATTCGGAGGACGAAGAGTCGGCTCTTACCACTCAGGAATTTGAGGAGCGCAAGCCGGACGAAAAATGGGACGTCTACTATTCTACGACAACGATGAGGGCGGTTCGGGCGGGCATAAACTTGCCGACGTCGAGATACAATTTCGCGGTTCAGGGCAAGCCAATGACGGTACCGGCGAACAGTTATCTTGTGCTTGGCGATAGCCGTGATCAAAGCGATGACAGCCGTGGCTGGGGTTTCGTGCCGCGAGAGCTTGTTATTGGGCGGGCAATGTTTGTCTATTGGTCTTGCGACCGGTCTGCCTCTAACGGCAGTGTCTTGGGCTGTCTTACACATCCGCGGCTAAACAGGATAGGCAAATTCGTCAAATAGCCAAAATGAGATTTAAATTCAGTGAGGAAGTCTCCGGAGCGCTGCATTTTGGCCGGCCAATCGTCGCCCTCGAGTCAACAGTAATTGCTCACGGGCTTCCCTTTCCAGTAAATCTCGAAACCGCTTACAACGTCGAGCGGATAATTCGCGATGCCGGAGTAACGCCTGCGACAATTGCCGTCTTCGACGGCGAAATTGCCGTCGGTTTATCCGACACGCAATTCGAACGACTGGCTTCGGGCCGCGAAATTCTGAAACTTTCTCGAAAGGATCTACCCTACGCGGTCGGCTTGCGGCTTAGCGGTGCAACGACGGTTGCAGCCACGTCCTTCGTCGCACATCGCGCGGGTATTCGCGTCTTTGCAACCGGCGGCATCGGGGGTGTTCACCGCGGTGATAGAACGGATATTTCGGCGGACCTGCCCGAATTGGCGCGAACGCCAATAGTTGTTGTTTGCTCCGGTGCCAAGATTGTACTCGATCTACAGGCAACTCGCGAATGGCTCGAAACGTTCGGGGTTACCGTACTCGGTTGGAAATGCGATGAATTTCCGGCCTTTTATTCTCGTTCGAGCGGACTTAAGGTTGATCGGCGGGTCGAAAACTCTCGCGAGATTTCAAAAATCGCTGATGCGCATGCCGAAATGGAATCCAGCGGCTCTTTACTCGTCACGGTTCCAGTGCCGGAAAACGCAGAAATCAATCCCGCCGAGGTTGAACCATTGCTCGTTGACGGGCTGCGCGAGGCAAAACAGCGAGGGATCAAGGGCAAAGAGATTACCCCGTTTTTGCTTGCGCAGATGTCTGAAAAGAGTAATGGTCGGACGCTGGCGGCAAACGTTGCATTGCTTGAAAATAATGCCCGCGTTGCGGCCGAAATTGCACGCGGGTTCAATTTTTAGAGTGAGTTGCCTATTGGCTCGGTTTTTTGCTTTTGGGTCATATTTTGCCGAAGTGTATCGATTCTCTTTTTCGCCTCGACAGCTTCAGCGGAATTCGGCGCGATGCGAATCACTTGTTGCCACACGAATCCATCGTAATGATACTTTTTTGTTTCGGGATTGAAGAGGAAAACTATCCCAACTTTGCGATAGCGATCGAGGCCGACGTAATTGAGAAAGTAACTGTGAAAGGGCGCGCCCGTAGCGGCCATTTCGCTGCGTTTTAATCGGGCGGCGGCGTCGCGCGAAAGTTTATCAGCTGCATCATCCGCGAGATCGCCAATCGTCAGCAGGATTTTTGGGATAAGCGGCGATTTTGGAAAAATCTGCGGAAAAACAAGCGCGACTCGGAGCTTATCAAAACCGGTCTTCGCGTTTATTAATCGCGTCATGCGGGCGTCGTCATTTGGACGAAAGGTTCCAAAGACTGCCTCAGATTGTACCCATCCAATGCCTGACGGCGGCGCAATGACTCGAAAAAAGCGGACGCCGTCGGCATCGGAGACGCCGGTTATTTTTACTCTTCGGCCGATTCGCATCCGCTGAATCGGCGGCGCAAAAAGCGTTGGCGACGCTCGTAAGACCGAGAGCGTTTCGTCAACAATCACGCCAATTTTACCGATTTCCGGAGACTGCGGTGTGCGGTTTTCTCGTGCCGGATTCCGCCTTGCCAAGGATTGTCCGTGTGCATCAAATACTCCGGACATAAAAATTGCCGCAAAAATTGTCAAGGTGAGAGATCTCATTGAATTTCCTCCCGTCCATGAGTGAAAATTCGTCTGCGGACTATTTCTGGCGCCTAAGCAAACGGTCCCGAAGTCCGCAGTGGTGAAAATGGCAAATCGCGATCGCTAAAGCATCTGCAGCGTCGTACGGCCGCGGAACGGCGTCGAGTTTGAGCAAAATGCGGACCATTTCGGCGATCTGTCGCTTTTCGGCATTTCCATAGCCGACGACAGTCTGCTTAATCAGCCGCGGCGCATATTCCGCAATCTCGAGTCCGCGCTGCTGTCCGAGCAAGAGGACAACTCCGCGAACCTGTCCGAGCTTCATTGCGACCGATGGATTTGCCGCATAAAACGTATCTTCGATCGAGAGCGTATCGGGACTGAAGCGGTCGATTAGATTCGATACGCCATCGTGAACCGACAAAAGGCGGGCTGGAAACGACAGCTTCGGATTTGATTTGACGACGCCGAAACCGAGGCCGGTGTATTTCGTGCCGCTGCCCTCGACGATTCCCCAGCCGAGGGTCTCGCTTCCCGGATCGATTCCCAATACGCGCATTAACGATTTGTCCAACAGCTGGATTCGCTGAAACAATAACCGATGTTCGAGTAGCAAGGCAAGCCGGACGATGAGAAATTTGTAAATCGAAGAGCTAAAACGTATTATTTTTTATGTATTAGATGTGTGTGAAAACTGTCAAATGAACGCGGTCCGGACAGAGGCAGATACTACGCCCGCGTCGATTCGGACGTTGTTGTCGAACGTCATTGATTACGCCGGTTTATTTCCGCCCTCGCAGTTAACGATGGCGGAGGCGGTAATCAACTACGCGACCTACCGCAATCGTAACCAAGCATGGATGCTAGGGAGATTTTGTGTCCCTGCGGCTCGGCTTTTCGAATTTATTGAAATCGCTGAGGATCCGATACGACGCGATAAGGATCGAATTTGGCATTTGGCAGCGATCGCCGGCGAGGACATTTACGAGACAATCAATATCGTCCGAGATTTCAATCGCCGTTTTGCGGCGACTGCGGCGATTGCCGACGTTATCGAAGTCCGCGCAAACACGGTCTCGAAGATCGAAAACACGCTCTCGGCGATGCCCTCGGGGATTACGCCATATTTCGAGATTCCAATCGGCGAGGAGCTTCCGGAGCTTGTGTCGGCGCTTGCCCTGCATGGGCAACGAGCAAAAATCCGGACGGGCGGTACGACGCCGGAGGCTTTTCCGACCTCGAGGCAAATAATTAGGTTTGTCCGTACCTGTATGGCGGCAAATGTTTCTTTTAAGGCAACAGCCGGCCTGCATCACCCACTTCGTTGTTATAAACCGTTGACGTATGAAGAAAACGCTCCTCGCGGAACGATGCATGGATTCCTCAATATGCTCGTGATGACAGGTTTCGCGCGGGAAAGCTATCGAATTAGCCTTCTCGAGCAGATTTTGGAAGACGAATTCGAAGAGGCCTTCGAATTCGGCGACGGTGTAACTTGGCGTGGTGAGCATTTCCTAGGTAATGCGCAGCTCGGCTGGTTGCGCCAAAAGGGAATGCATTCGTTCGGCTCTTGTTCATTTGATGAGCCGGTCGAAGATCTCCGCAGTCTTGGCCTTCTGTAAATTTTCCAGGACCCTAAAATTTATGATTATTACGATTGACGAGACGCATAATCCGGAGCTCCGGAGCTGGCTTGACTCTGCAAACGATTCAGGGACCGACTTTCCGATTCAAAATTTGCCATTTTGTGCCATCTGGACCGAAGACGAAGATGAGCCGGCCCATCTTTCGATAGCGATCGGGGACAAAATCTTCGATCTTGTCGCGGCTTCGCGGAGAGGGCTTCTAGAGGGAAAAATCGCGGATTTGCTGCTTGAAGGTATAGGTGATTTGTCGACGTTGTCCGAATTTTTCCCGGAGGATTTGCGAAGGCTTCGGGCGTCGGTTTCCGCGATTTTTCTCGAATCGGCTCCGAAAGCGGTGATCGAACGTGCCGAAAAATGTCTTATTCCAATTTCCCAGGCAGAGTTCGAAATTCCGCTAACGATCGGCGACTACACGGATTTTTATTGCTCGATCTATCACGCGACAAACGTCGGTTCGATGTTTCGGCCGGACAATCCATTGATGCCGAATTATAAGTGGTTGCCGGTTGGGTACCACGGCCGGGCTTCGAGCATTGTTATCAGCGGGACCGAGATCCGCCGTCCGAGAGGGCAAAACCGCAGCAATCCGGAAATGCCGCCCGCATACATTCCCTGCAAAAATCTGGATTACGAAGTGGAACTGGGATTTTTCGTTGGAAGGTCAAATGAGCTCGGTGAGCCGGTAGCGATTTCCGACGCGGAAGAGCATATTCTTGGTTTCTGCCTGGTGAACGATTGGTCCGCAAGGGATATTCAGGCCTGGGAGTATCAGCCGCTCGGTCCGTTTCTTTCGAAGAATTTTGCAACGAGCGTTTCACCGTTTATCGTTACCCGCGAAGCTTTGATGCCTTTTCGCTCGCCGGCATTTGAGCGGCCCCCGAACGATCCGAAGCCGCTCGGCTACCTGCAAGACGCGGACAATGAAGAAAACGGCGGGCTAGATGTCATTTTGGAAGTCTACTTGCAAACCGAGAAAATGCGGGAAGGAGGAATTGAGCCGTTTCGCTTGTCTCGTTCGAACACGAAAGATCTATATTGGACTGTCGGGCAAATGCTTACGCATCATAGCTCAAATGGCTGCAATCTTCAGTGCGGCGACCTGCTTGCGACTGGAACTGTCAGCGGCCGCAAAAGGGGTGAACTCGGCTGCCTGCTGGAAATTACCCGTCGCGGCAGCGAGCCGATCAGATTGCCGAGCGGAGAGGAGCGGAGATTTTTGGAAAATGGCGACGAGGTAATCATCAAGGGCTTTTGCGAGCGAGAAGGATTTCGGCGAATTGGCTTCGGTGATTGCCGCGGGCGGATTTTACCGGCCGAGTGACGGGCGATTGCCGCGTCAGCAAGAAAAAGAGGAAAGCTAAGCCCTGAAGAATTTGCAAAGTCGGCGTGTTGCTCCGGGCGATGCTATCGTAAAATATTTTCGAATGGATTTTATTCCCGACAAATTTAAAGACGAATGCGGCATCTTCGGCGTCTATGGCCATCCGGAGGCGGCTACGCTAACGCAACTTGGCTTGTTTGCGCTCCAGCATCGCGGTCAAGAGGCCTGCGGCATCGTTTCGTCGGACGGCTCGGAGCTTCACCAGTTTCGCTCGATCGGCCTGGTTGCGGATGTTTTCGACGAAGACATACTTCGGCGGCTGCGCGGCAACGCCGCGATTGGACATACGCGGTATTCGACGGCTGGCCGAAATACGGTTAAAGAGGTCCAGCCATTTTCCGTGATTTGTCAACACGGCCAGTTGGCCATTTGTCATAACGGCAATCTTCCGTTTGCGGAGGCTCGCCGCCGTGAACTTGAACGCGGAGGTGCGATTTTTTCTTCGACATCGGATACCGAGACGATCTTACACAGCATTGCCCGGACGCAAGCTTCTAACGTCGTTGAAGCAATAACCAAAGTCCTAACCGAAACCGAAGGCGCGTTTTCGCTTCTATTTTTGACGCTGGATTCGATGATTGCGGTCCGTGACCCGCGCGGCTTCCGGCCGATGGTTTTGGGCCGGATCAATGAAGCGTGGTGTATAGCTTCGGAAACCTGTGCATTCGACTTGATCGATGCAGAATATGTTCGCGAAATCGAGCCGGGCGAGATGCTCATCATCGGTTCTTCGGGAATTGTCTCTACTCGGCCGTTCGGTCGGGCAAAACACGCGTTTTGTACCTTCGAGCATGTTTATTTTTCTCGTCCGGATTCGATCATATTTGGCCGATCGGTCAATGAATCGCGGCATAAAATGGGAAAGCAGCTGGCGGTCGAACAGCCGGCTGATGCGGACGTCGTCGTGCCGGTTCCAGATTCCGGCGTTGCCGCCGCAATCGGGTACGCAACTGAGTCCGGTATTCCCTATCGTCAGGCGATTATCCGCAATCATTACGTCGGGCGTACCTTCATCGAGCCGTCGCAATCGATTCGCTCGTTTGGAGTCCGCTTGAAGCTGAATCCTATTCGCGACCTGATAAACGGGCGCCGCGTCGTCCTCGTGGATGATTCGATCGTCCGCGGAACGACTTCGAAGAAGATCGTAGAATTGGTTCGTGACGCCGGCGCTGCAGAGGTGCATTTACGCATTTCTTGTCCGCCTACAATTTCTCCTTGTTACTACGGAGTCGACACGCCGAGCCGAGCAGAATTAATCGCCGCCCGGCTGAGTGAAGACGCGGAAATCACGGATATAAGTGCAATTAGCAAATTTATCGGGGCCGATAGCTTAGGATATCTTTCCCTTGAAGGAATGCTGTCGGCAATCGGGTTCGATCCGGAGATGACTTGTAATGCCTGCTGGACGGCAAGGTATCCGACGCCGATCGCCGCAGGAAAGGCTGCAAAATGAAAGATGAATCGAGAAATTTTTGGTTTCCTGCTCTGCACTACGTCTGTGGTTGCCGCTAACTTGGCAGGGCTGGCTCGTCCTATCGCTTTATATTTTGGGAATAGCGGCCGTTGCCGCTCTTTGCTCACCTGAGTGCAACACCCTGATTATTGCCGTATTAGTTTCTGCCCTCACCGGGTCATTTATCTTTATCGCGTGGCGTAAAGGCGAGCCGCCGTGCTAGCGTCGGTAATACAAAGACGTTAGACGATGCCGCAGCAACCGGACAACAAAGGCCTTTATTTTTGCGTCTCAATACCGTAAAATATCGCGCTGCAATACGCTTAGCGGATTGTTTTGGGGGCGACAGGCTTCGACAGGGGCTTGGATGATCTTTGGATGCACGCCGGGCTTGCTTTCAATAGCTCGTTAAAAAATTGAAAGAAACACAAATGCCAACGAAGAATTGGCTCTCGCTGCCTAATTAAATTAGCGACAGCGATGTCTTACGGGAAGTTTGCCCGAAGCAACCCGCTAAGGCATAACTCAGTTCGGGCTCGGATGCCGTTTCGGTCCAGTGGCGGCATCTTAAATTCAAGCCGGACTAGCCGCTGGCAAGGTCTTGCCGATTCACCTGCTTGCCTCGTGGCGTAACCGTAAGTGAACCGGCTAAGCGTGTAGAGTCCACTGGTCGTAGGCCTTTGGATGTGGGTTCGATTCCCACCGCCTCCACCATTTTTGCTAAGCTCCTTCGTAAAAAAAAGAGCGGCCAGTGCCGGAATCGGGTGCAAGTTCGTTCGATTTTGGATTTGCCATCAAATCTAATCCACGGCCGTGATTAGCAGGTCCCGAACGTCCTCGTCAGCTCGAGAGCAATTGGCCGGAATGAGAGTCCACGAGCCGAAACGTTGAGGAAATATTGGCGTCCGGCCGTGAGTCCTTCAATTGCAAAATATCCAAAACTATTTGCACGGGCTGTTTTTACGGCCCCGGCTGCGTCGGAAATCGCAACAATTGCTCCCGGCACCGCTCTGCCTACAGAATCAAAAATCCGACCGGATACTGAAACCAAGCCAGACGATGGCGCCGCCAGAATGGAGAAGTTATTCGAAGAAACTCCAGCCGGCTCAGCGAATCCCGTTTCGCGGACGCGTAACCGAGCCTGCGAAGTTGGCGAATTGGGCACAGTCCAAGTATAGCTGCCAGTATTGGAAACATCGGTTGCTATAGCCGAGAATGTCGACCCGCCATTTGTCGATAATT
>PSMA01000059.1:0-4582 GCA_040289905.1 Blastocatellia bacterium | reverse complement strand
CACTCATAAGTTCACTTTTGATTCTTGCGTTCTGAAAATGGAAAAGAGGACGGCCCGGCGCCCTCTTTTACTTTTAGTGGTCGTTTTGTTATCGATTCTCACGCCTCTCCCCGGATTCTCGTCGACCTTTCTTTTTATCGCGGGTTTTTTCTTTCGCTTCGGAAGCGGCATCTTCCTCTGCCTTATGGATTACCGCGCCGGTCTTTGCGTCGATCCAAATCTCGGTTATTGTTCCTTTAGAATTGCGGATATCGAATGAATAAACCCATTTCCCTTTTTCCTTTTCGAGCTCCTCGCTTTCGATTTTTCCGACTGCTTCTGCAAGCGCCGCTTGTCGAGCCTGCTCCAAGGTAATTCTCGCCTTGCCTTTATTTTCAGAGCGTTGAGCTGCATTCCGAGTCTGAGCGGAAGCTCCGACTATTGCGAGCGCGAAAACGAAGACAGCGATTAACGAAAGGCTCGACGCAAAGTTTACTAGTGATTTCATTTCTTCTCTCCTTATTTGTCAATATCGCCTGTTTTTTTCAGGCACGAGAGAAGAATACCTAACAGAAGATTAATAGAGGATTAATTTGGAAATTGGACTGAGAAAATATTTTCGCCTTTTTCCGAACGTTGGACAGAAATACTTGCGCCGTGCACATTCACGATCCATTTTGCGATTGCGAGCCCGAGCCCCGCTCCCGAGAGCTGATCGCCGGGTCGACGCGTTCGAGATACGTCAAGCCGCACGAGGCGTTCGAAGATCAGGTCGCGTTTATCTTCCGGAATTACCTCGCCAGTATTTGCAACGCTCAGCATCGGGCCCCGCACCTTTACGGTGATTTCACCTTCCTCGTGATTATACTTAACTGCGTTATCGAGTAAAATCCTCAAAAGCCGTCGCAGAAGTGATTCATCCGCTAAGATTATTGATCGAGAATGATCGAAGCGAATTTTGATTCCTCGTTTCTCTGCGAGCGATTTCAGTTGTCGAATTGTATCCGCGGTAGTCGCGCCGAGATCGACTTTGGAGAATACCGGCTTTATTTCCCCGGCATCTGCCCGCGAAATTAGAAACAAATCATCAATTAATGCGCTAAGTTCCTTGCTTACATCAGAGATTATGCTTAATGCATCACGTAAATCTTCTTTCTTACGATTTTCTTTCTGCAGCGCAACTTCCGCTTCACCCCGGATTATCGAGACGGGAGTTCGCAGCTCGTGCGAAGCATCGGAAAGAAAACGCTTTTGACGATCGAATTCACTGTTGAGTCTTTCCAAAAGATCGTTGAAAACGCGTGCGAGCCGACCGATCTCATCGTTGATCCGCGCAGCAGAAAGTCTCTTCGTCAAATCGGACGATGTAATCTTTCGAGCCTCATTTGCCATTTCCTCGATCGGCGATAAACTCTTACGAGCAAGTAAATAGCCGCCAATGGCTGCGGTAAAGACAATCGCTGCGAACATCAGCAAAAGGATGTTTCTAATCGAACTTGCAAGCCGCACATCATCGGCGATCGATTTGTAGGCGATAACTTGCAACGTTCTATGACCTATCTGAACGTTCTCGCGGTAGATAAGAACGGGTACGTCATCCAGCAACATCCGCGAGAATCCTGTCTCTTCTTTTTCGCTCGGGGCCCGAATGATCTTCGTGACCGTACCTGGCTCGCTGGCCGCTATGAAGCCTTCCTGCGGATTTACGATGGCAAATCTGTAATCACGAAAACGAAATTCGTTGAGGCTATCGCGAATATCTGGATCTCTACGGCTCTCCTCATTGTCAAATTCATCGCGGAGTAAGCTGATCAATGCCGACGTAGCATCGCGGAGGCTTTCTTCGGTCCGTTGGCGTACCGCGTTTACAAATATCGAGTAGGTAAGAATGCTGTAAATCGCCATAACGCCAACGATGACCGTTACGTACCATATTGTTAACCGCACGCGGATTGTTTTAGTCATCCGTTAAAATATAACCCTGTCCGCGTCGCGTTTTAATTAGCGGACGCGAGGTGTCTAAATCAATTTTCTGTCGAATCCGGCGAACGTACACATCGATTACGTTAGAAAACGGATCGAATGAATCGTCCCAAACATGCTCAGCTATCTCTTCGCGGCCGATGACTCGATTTTTGTTTACTGCAAGGTACTCTAACAGTGCAAATTCCTTTGCCGTTAAATCAATCTTTTCGCCGCCTCGGCGAACCAGTTTTGCGGCCGTATCGATTTCCAAATCCCCGACTTCAATCACTGGTGGCAACAATTCCGTTTGCCGTCGAAGCAGCGCGCGGGTTCGTGCAAGAAGTTCCTTAAAATCGAAGGGCTTTACAAGGTAGTCATCTGCACCGAGATTCAATCCGGTGACCCGATCATCGACTGAATCGCGAGCCGTCAGCATTATGACGGGAATAGCTATCCTCTCAGCTCGCAATTTTCGGCAGACCTCAAAGCCATCAAAGACTGGAAGATTCACGTCGAGGATAATGAGATCATAGGAATTGACAGATGCAAAATAAAGCACCTCTTCGCCATCGTTGGCAATATCGACTGCGTACGCGTGTTCGCGTAAGCCCTTCGCGACGAAGCGGCTAATGCGGGGATCATCTTCGGCAAGTAAGATTCTCATCGTCCACACATTTTAATACGACCGTTCCGATTCGCAGAAAACGGCAGCAATCCGTCGAGGCGAGGACTACTTCAAAACAGAACGAAGAGCTCGGCCGGTATGACTTTTTCGAATGCGTGCGACCTCTTCCGGCGTGCCGACGGCAACAACGCGCCCGCCACCGTCGCCACCTTCCGGACCAAGATCGATTACGTAATCAGCCGATTTTATAACGTCCAAATTGTGCTCGATTACGATAACGGTATTGCCCGTATCTACCAAACGCTGGAGAACGTCGAGAAGTTTGTGTACGTCGGCAAAATGCAGTCCGGTTGTCGGCTCATCAAGGATATAGATAGTCTTTCCGGTTGCACGTTTCGAAAGTTCTTTTGCGAGCTTGATTCGTTGGGCTTCGCCGCCAGAAAGTGTCGTTGCGGATTGACCAAGTTGGATATATCCGAGCCCAACGTCAATCAGCGTTTCGAGTTTTTGCTTGATTTGCGGAATGTTCTCTAGAAGCGGCAGGGCGTCTTCGATTGTCGTTTCAAGGAGATCCGCAATCGAAAGTCCTTTATATTTGACGGCCAGCGTTTCGCGGTTATATCGCTTACCGCGGCAGACATCGCAGGTAACATACACATCAGGGAGAAAATTCATTTCGATTCGCTTCAGGCCGTCGCCTTCGCAGGCTTCGCAGCGTCCGCCTTTAACGTTGAATGAAAATCGCCCGGCTTTATATCCCCGTTGCCGCGATTCCGGAAGCATCGCGTACAATTCGCGGATTGGCGTAAATAGGCCCGTGTAAGTAGCGGGATTCGATCGCGGTGTCCGACCAATGGGCGATTGGTCAATTTCGATTATTTTGTCAACAAGCTCAAGCCCCTCGATTGAGTCGTGTTCCAGCGGATGCGGCCCGGAGCGGTAAATATGCCGGTGCAAGGCAGCAAACAATATATCGCCAACTAGTGTGGATTTTCCCGAACCGGAAACGCCTGTCACGACCGTAAATACTCCAAGCGGAAATTCGACATCGATGTTTTTCAGGTTATTTGCCCGGGCTCCGCGAACAACAATGCGATTTTCATTCGGAAGTCGTCGGAAGTCCGGAATTTCGATTTTCAGTCGGCCGGAAATATAGCGGCCCGTAAGCGATCGGGATTCTCGCGCGATTTCACCCGGTCGGCCGGCAGCAATCAGTTCGCCGCCATGTGAACCGGCAAGCGGACCGAGGTCAATAACATAATCCGCGTTGAGGATTGTCTCTTCGTCATGTTCGACGACGAGAACCGTATTGCCGAGGTCTCGAAGCTCCCTCAGGGTTTCGAGCAGTTTTAGATTGTCGCGCGGATGAAGCCCGATGCTTGGCTCGTCCAGAACGTAAAGAACGCCACGAAGCCGCGATCCAATTTGAGTTGCTAGCCGAATACGCTGACCCTCGCCGCCGGAAAGAGTTGCTGCCGCACGGTCCAGCGTCAGGTATCCTAATCCTACTGCCGAAAGAAAACGCATCCGGTCACGGATTTCACGCAGCACTAGTCCGGCGATTTTTTCTTCGCGTGGCGTAAGTTTAATTGCGTCGAATAACTTCAACGCTTCGTCAATTGTCCGCGAAGTGTAGTCGCTAATTCCAAGCCCATTGACGCGAACGGCGAGGCTCTCCGGTTGCAGCCGAGCCCCGCCGCAATCGGGACATTTGACCGGAGAAACAAGGTCCTTAAGCGCTTCGCGGATTCGTTCGGAGGGCGGCTGCTCTAGCCGCTCTTTCATCACGGAAAGAGCTCCGCGCCAATCGGTCGAGTAAGTATAATTGCCCTGCCGAATCGTGATCGGCTGACGCATACCGTAGAAAAACGCATTTTTGATTTCGGCGGGCAAATCGTCGAATGGAACATTTTTCAATGCCCCGTTTTTATTGGCAATACTTTTTTCCGATTGAACTCTTCTGCGTTTTTTTACTGTGGCAGGCCCGTTCGTCCGATTAATCTTCTCGCCGGA
>PSMA01000027.1:0-33048 GCA_040289905.1 Blastocatellia bacterium | reverse complement strand
ATTCGTTTGTCGGCAATCCGACCGATAACAAAACGCGGCAGACGAGGGCTCGCGATCCTACGCTTACAGAATTGACCGATGCGGTTTCGTTTTTTCTAGCCATTTTAGTGTCGGCTAGGTTCCTTTCAGAGTCTGAAAGATCGGCGGCCGCACGCTGGATTTCAGTTGCAAGCGCTTTTTCCTCCGCGGCCTGCGTTTGATCGGCGGAGAGTTTTCGCTCTGCGAGCTTTTTTGCAAGCTCCCGTTCGATCCCGCTGTGAAGGCAGCTAGTTTGTCGAGGCGCGGCCGCGGAGACGGTAACCGACGTGGCCAAGATTATTCCGGCGACAGACATAATCGCTTTGACCGCAAATCTGATCCTAATCGATTTTTGATCCGGCGATGCGTTCATTTTCGCTCGATTTAAGTATAATCTATTTTTGGATGCAATTATGAGAATCGCTGTCGCGATGAGTGGTGGCGTCGACAGCTCGGCGGCGGCCGCAATATTGAAAGAGCAAGGGCACGATCTTGTGGGCTTTACGATGCAGCTCTGGGATCCGCGTCGAAATATAAGTGTGGATGAAAGTGGCGATCCGCTTCCGTCACGCTGTTGCTCGCTTGACGATGTTTATGACGCGCGGCGCGTCGCCGCCAGCCTCGGAATACCGTTTTATGTTCTCAATCTTGAGCGAGATTTCGAGCGCGATGTTGTTGAGCCGTTCGTCAACGCTTACCTTACGGGCGAGACACCTATTCCCTGCGTTGCCTGCAATTCGCGTCTAAAGTTTGCGGCGCTCGATCGGATAGCAGAAAGCCTTGGCTGCGATAAGGTTGCGACGGGACATTACGCCCGAATTGGATATAGCGAAACGACCGGACGCTGGCAATTGTTTCGTGGCCGGAATTATTGGAAGGACCAAAGCTATTTTCTTTGGGAACTGACGCAGGAGCAGCTCTCGCGAGCAATGTTTCCGCTTGGGGATATGGACAAGGAGACCGTTCGAAAAATTTCCCGAAAAGCGGGGCTCGTCACGGCGGGAAAGCCAGAATCTCAGGAAATTTGCTTCGTTCCCGACGGGAAATACGCTGAATTTATTGATCGATACCTCGCTCACGAAGGCCGCGGCGATGAAGTGCCGACAGGAGGCGCGATTGTTACCACAGACGGCACGGTTGTTGGACGACATTCCGGCATTCACCGATACACGATTGGCCAGCGTCGCGGCCTTGGCATCGCAAATGAAAAGCCGCTCTATGTTGTAAAAATCGAAAGGTCGAAGAATCGGATCGTGGTTGGCGATGCAAGTTGGCTCGAAGCAACCGAGTTCGAAGCAAGAGGCGTAAATTGGATTGCGTTCAATAATCCGGAGCCTCCGATTCGAGCCGAAGTAAAAATTCGTTATCGTCACGATCCGGCTTCTGCAACGATTTTCCCGCTTGCGGGCGGAAAAGCACGAATATCCTTTGATACGCCGCAACGGGCGATTACGCCGGGACAGGCGGCCATTTTTTACCGTGGCGACGAAGTCCTTGGTGGCGGCTGGATTGCCAAAGACGAAAGCTAGAGTCAGTTTGCTGCCGGCTCTTGCTTGACGATAATGAAAAAAGACGAATTGCGAAAACTGTTTCTTGCAAAGCGCCTAGCGATTGAATCGGAGAAACGAAAATCGCTGTCGGCAGAAATGGCAGCCGTTCTTTTTCGTGAAGTCGAATTCCGCGGAGTGTCGGCGGTCCATTGCTTTCTATCGCTTGAAAAAAACGGCGAACCACAAACGGCCCCAATCCTGGAGCGGATCTGGCGGGATTATCCAAATATACGAACCTTTGCCCCGCGCATCAATCCCGCGACGGGCGCAATTGATTCCGTTGAAATCACGAGTGAAACGCCTCTGTCGACAAATCGCTGGGGCATACCTGAGCCGCCTGAAGGAAAATCGGCCGATCCGGAACTCTTTGATTGCGTGATTGTCCCGCTCATTTGCTCTGATAAGGCGGGACACCGCGTAGGCTATGGAAAAGGTTTTTATGACCGTTTTTTGACTCGTTGTCGACGCGATTGCAAAAAGGTCGGCCTGAGCTTTTTCCCGCCGGTCGATAAAATTCTCGATGTTCATCAGGGCGATATCCAGTTAGATTTGTGCATCACGCCGGCGGGAATTTACCGATTCAAGCCGAATTTCGCGTTTTCAGCAAATCCCTGATTTCGACCAATATCTTCTGCTCGGCCGAAGGTTGAGCCGTAGCTTCAAATGCGCGGAAAAAGCGAACCGCAAATCGCGCAACAAAAAACATTATGACTGCGACAAGCAGAAAGGTAACGATATCATTGATAAATTGCCCGTATAGAATCAGAGGCTTACCGCTTTTAACGGCTTCAGTTATTTGTTGCGGTGTTGCGTTGGCCGGCATGGTTCCGCTCAAATCAATGAACCTCGCCTTGATGTCGACGCCACCCGTGAAATAGCCGATAATGGGCATTAAAATGCCTTCGGTGAGTGTCTTCACAATCGCGCCGAATGCGCCGCCGATAATAACAGCAATTGCCAAATCAAGCATATTGCCGCGCGCCATAAATTGCTTAAAATCGTTCCACATTATTTGCTGAGAACCTCCTGCGTGTCAGAATTTCAAACATCGTTGATAAATTCAGTTGTGGATAAACAACTAGCACAGTTTGAGGAAAAGAAAAAAGCGGCGGAGGAACGCCGCTTTTGCCAAGGCCTAAATCGCTAAATTGTAAAAGTCAAACCTTTGCCGTTTCGGTTTTTGCATCGGATTCGATATCGTCTCTATCATTGTCGGCGGATGAAAGCGCGGAGGCCAAAGTTGAAGCTGTCGAGGACGAATGCGACTTGGATGAATATGCCGGTGATATATAGGTCGATTGAGCTTGTGTGGCGACTTGTTTTTCGTGCGATTCTCGCTCTTTGAGCATTGAACAGCCGCCCTCGAAGACTGCTCCCTCCTCGATTACAAGTTTTGGCGTCGATATATTACCGACGACGCGCGCCGTCCGGCCCAAATGAATTTTTTCTGTGGCCGTTATATCGCCGTTAATTGTTCCATTTACGTTTGCGACGCCGACAGAGACATTCGCATCGAGTCGACCATTATTACCAACGATCAACGTCCCGCCGTCTGATGTAACCGTACCGGTAAGATGGCCGTCGACTCGGAGCATCATCTGAAAAGTGGTATCGCCGGTGAGCGATGTTCCATGTCCGACGAAACCACTAAGTTTTCCTTCTTTTATATCTCTGGCAATGTTTTCGCTATCGGTGGCGGGCCGGGAAACTGTATTCGTACTTTCCAGTCCATAGCCGAGCGTTGCAGCGCTTGCCGGAGCAGTGGACTGATAATCGGGGGAATCGGATTGTTCGGGCTTGGCATTTCTTCCCATCCTAATCATAATCAATGTTATCTCCTTTTACTCGTGAAACTTACGGAATTTAGACGGCTACCGGCGGGGGGGGGGGCTCACCTACTAATACCGCTAATTGGGAAACAAGGCAGTCAATTTGTGCACCAAAGGCAATATTAGCGAAGTGTCCTATTGCCTGTCCAGCAAATTTTTGTGGGTTGTAAAGATTGAAGTTAAGTGCGAAAATCGACTCTTTGCCGCAGATTCACTGTCGCACCTGGATCTGACGGCAGACAGCCAAGTGATGTTTGCCGAGACGAAAACAAAAACAAGACTGTTAAAGAAAATTGGGAAAGCGATTCACGATTTCTCAATGATTCAGAACGGCGACCGGATAATGGTTTGTCTTTCCGGCGGCAAGGATAGTTACACTCTTTTGGATTTGCTTATAGAGGTAAGGCGGCGGGCTCCGATAGATTTCGATATTCTGGCGGTCAACCTGGATCAGAAGCAGCCCGGTTTTCCAGCCGACGTTCTGCCTCGTTACCTCGACGGCGTCGGTGTAAGTTATCGAATAATTGAAGAAGACACATACTCGATCGTAAAAGAGCATATTCCGGAGGGCAAAACCTATTGCGCGCTCTGTTCGCGGCTTCGGCGCGGAATTCTCTACAACGTCGCAGTTGAAGAAAACTGTACGAAAATAGCGCTGGGCCACCACGCGGACGATATCATTGCTACATTTTTCTTGAATCTTTTGTTCGTCGGGCAGTTAAAAGCAATGCCTCCCGTTCTGCGAAGTGACGATGGCCGCAATACGGTTATTCGCCCGCTCGCGTATTGCCAGGAAAAGGATATAGCTAAATATGCGGCCGAGCGCGAATTCCCAATCATCCCGTGCAACCTTTGTGGGTCGCAGCCAAATCTGAAGCGCGCTCGGGTTAAGGAACTCGTGAATCAGCTCGAAAGAGAGATTCCGTTTGTCAGAAGTACGATTCTGACAGCTCTGACAAACGTCACATCCTCGCATCTTCTTGATTCGGAACTCTACGATTTTCGTAATTTTGAGCCACTGATTAAGAAGATTCCGCCTGGACACGGCAGCGTCGAGAAAGAACTCGATGAGGTATTCAACCACTCTGAAATTGGTTCGGCCTCTCCGCTGGTCGCTATGGCTGGAATTGAAATTTCGTGACAGCCGCCTCCGATCATTTCTCAATTCTTCTTCAAGCGCTCATCAGAGAAGTCTTAAGGACTTCGATTCGGTCTTCGCCTTATGAGATTTGAAGCGAATCAGCAAATGTTGAACTTTGCGGCGTGCGGGAGTACGATTAATTAAGCAAGAAGAGTTTTCAGGGGAGCCGAGAGGCTGAGAGTTGTCCCGGGCTTAGTGCCGAAGGACGAGACCCTAAAAACCTGATGCGGATAATACCGACGAAGGGAGCAAAACTATGAGTAACCAACCGAAAAGCAGCAATCCCAGCGAAGACGCGGCAAAAAACGGTCATCGCGACATTAACGATCTAACGAGCGACGAAGTTCGATTTCCGCGATCCCGAAAAATCTACGTAGAAGCGAGGACAAACGCAGCTTCTGAAGCAGAAAATTTTCTTCTGAGAGTTCCGTTTCGCGAAATCGAACTTTCGCCGTCGAGGGCGATTGACGGTTCTGTCGAAGTAAACGAGCCTGTTCGGATTTACGACACGAGCGGTCCGTGGACGGACCCGGAATGTCGCTATGATGTTCGGCAGGGTCTTCCCCCTCTCCGGCGCGAATGGATTTTGGCTCGCGGCGACGTCGAAGAATACGAAAGCCAAAACGAATACTCCGAAGCGGCCAAATTTAATGGCAAGAATGGGACGTTTCCGGGGCTCCGGCGAAAACCGTTGAGAGCAAATGCCGAACATTGTGTTACTCAGATGCATTATGCTCGCCGCGGAATCATCACGCCCGAAATGGAATTCGTTGCAATCCGTGAAAATCTCGGACGAATGCAGGCGGCCGAATCACTTCAGCAGCTTGCCGGGAGAAACGACAGGTCTTCACTACATCACCGGCACTGCGGCGAATCGTTCGGTGCCTCTATTCCCGAATTTGTAACTCCTGAATTCGTCCGTGACGAGGTTGCACGTGGCCGGGCAATAATCCCGGCAAATATCAATCATCCGGAAGCGGAGCCGATGATAATTGGCCGAAACTTTCTTGTAAAGATCAATGCTAACATCGGCAACTCGGCGATAGCGTCTTCGATTGAAGAAGAAGTCGAAAAAATGCGCTGGGCAACCCTTTGGGGCGCCGATACTGTAATGGATCTTTCGACTGGAAAAAATATCCACGAAACTCGCGAATGGATATTGCGGAATTCGCCCGTACCCATCGGGACTGTTCCGATTTATCAGGCACTTGAAAAGGTAGGTGGCAAAGCCGAGGAACTTAGCTGGGCAATATTCCGCGAGACGCTGATCGAGCAAGCAGAGCAGGGCGTCGATTATTTTACGATCCATGCGGGCGTTCGTCTCGCCTTTATACCGCTGACGGCACGCCGGACTACCGGAATAGTTAGCCGCGGTGGCTCTATTATGGCGAAATGGTGCCTTGCGCATCATCAGGAGAGTTTTCTTTATACCCATTTCCGTGAAATCTGCGAGATCATGCGCGCTTATGACGTATCGTTTAGCCTCGGCGACGGGCTTCGTCCTGGCTCGATCGCTGACGCGAACGACGAAGCACAGTTTGCGGAGCTCGAGACGCTTGGCGAGCTCACAAAAATTGCCTGGGAAATGGATTGCCAAGTGATGATCGAAGGGCCAGGGCATATCCCGATGCATTTGATTAAGGAAAACGTAGATAAACAATTGGAGATCTGCGGAGAGGCTCCGTTTTACACGCTCGGCCCCCTGACAACCGATATAGCTCCCGGTTACGACCACATAACAAGTGCAATCGGTGCGGCGATGATCGGATGGTACGGAACGGCGATGCTTTGTTATGTAACTCCCAAAGAGCATCTTGGATTGCCGAACAAAAAAGACGTCAAGGAAGGCGTTATTGCATACAAACTCGCAGCTCACGCTGCGGACCTTGCAAAAGGCCATCCGGCGTCGCAATATCGCGACAACGCTTTGAGCAAGGCACGGTTCGAATTTCGGTGGGAGGATCAATTTAATCTCGCTCTTGACCCCGCGATTGCACGCGAATACCACGATGAGACACTGCCGGCTGAGGGCGCAAAGCTTGCGCATTTCTGCTCGATGTGCGGTCCGCATTTTTGCTCAATGAAAATCACTCAGGATGTACGAGAATATGCCGAAAAAATCGGCGTCGAAGTTGAAAGGGCGATTACTGTCGGGATGAAAGAGAAAGCCAGCGAATTTAAGGCCTCGGGCGGGTCGATATATCTTGGTGAGAAAGATAATAACCCCGATCACTAATGACGAAATGCAAAAATCGGGGTAGGCGAATCGAAAGCGGCCTACCCCGAAACTAGTTTCGCGGCTGGCAATTAAAAATCGCCTTCTTTGACGTATGGGTAACTCCACAAGGTCAATTGCAATAAACAAGACTTTAGCCAGGCGAGGTACATTTTTTCTACATCCTCAGCAGAATGTCCTTTTCCGCTAAGAAAAGGTTTTAGCGTAAAAGTCACGGGAAAGGCGAGAAGAAACAAATACCGAAAAGGGACTATATCAGTAGAAGCTGCGGCGTCGGTTCGGTTCTTCTTTGTGCGATGATGCCGAAGCCCGATTTCATGCTGATAATTTAGCCAATCCTGATTATAGTCGGCGCGAGCCGTATCGAGAATCCATTGGCCAAACCTCGCGCGCACGGCACTGAGATAATCACCGATTGGCGTGCCTTCATTTTTGGATGTAAAAGACTCTAAAAGCTGCGGCTGCGATCCTACGAAACCATACCAAACGTCTAGAATTTCATCAGTCCGATCTTTTATCACGTCATGGGACATTCTGAGATATTTAACGTCTTCATCGGTAAACAGGACGCTAGCTTTCATTTTTTCGAAATCTGCCGGAGTGATCGGGGAGGGTTGAACTTCTGCGGTGCCCATCGTGTAACCGGTAATCTTTGCAACTTGCATTCGTTTATCCTCACTTAGGAAAGTTTCGAGATTTGGCGATCTTGACCTAAATCGCTTTCGACTTAAGTTCGCCGATAACCAGAATCCTAAAGCGTAGCTAACTCCTTGTAAAGAACGCACTTTTTAGTAACCTAGGCACAAAATAGAAAGAAATTGTGTAAATTCTGCATTTTTGGAAAATCTTTCGCAGAAGAGTCTTTTACCATCGCCCGGCACGGGCTTTCTAACAATCGCTTTGCCTAAGGTCTTAATTGCCTCGAATTTTTCCATTTGGTATTCTCTTAACTTACCGAACTATCAGAGAATTTTATTGTAAGGATTTGTTTTCAATGACTGTTTCCGCAAAAAAAACTGACAACAAAGACACAAAAAAAATCACTAACTCTACGGAACACGGAAGTGCTGCTTTAGCCGGCGGCGCGGATTTAGTGGAGAAATATCACGGCTTGTCACCCGAAATGCTTATCGGGCTCTACCGCACGATGTATACGTCAAGGCGGATTGACGACAAGGAGATTCAGTTAAAGGGACAGAACAAGATTTTCTTTCAAATTAGCGGAGCGGGACACGAGGCCGTCCTGGCAGCTGCGTCTCTTGCTTTGAAACCGGGGTATGATTGGTTTTTTCCGTATTATCGCGATCGTGCATTGATGCTCGGGCTTGGAATGACGCCGCAGGAGATGCTCTTCTCGTCGGTAGGTGCGGAAATCGATCCGAATTCCCACGGCCGTCAAATGCCGTCGCACTGGGGCAGCGTCAAATTGAATGTCCCTTCGCAGTCATCATGTACCGGAACGCAGGCTCTTCATGCTGTTGGCGCGGCGGAGGCAAGCTATCGGGCCTCTTTGGCCGAAGAGCTTCAGGCGAAGGTGACCGGCTTTAAGGGCGATGAAGTGGTTTATATGTCCGTGGGCGACGGTACGACGAGCGAAGGCGAGTGGTGGGAAGCATTGAATACGGCGTGTAATCTGAAATTGCCCGTAATTTTCGTTGTCGAAGACAATGGCTACGCAATCTCTGTCCCAGTCGAAGTAAATACGCCCGGTGGCGATATCTCGCGGCTCGTGTCCGGGTTTCCGAACCTCTTTATTCAAAAGGTCGACGGTACAGATCCGCTGGCCTCGTATGCCGCCTTCAAGGTCGCGGTCTCGTACTGCCGAGAACGCAAAGGCCCTGCGTTTATCCACGCAAAGGTGATTCGCCCGTATTCACATTCGCTTTCCGACGATGAAAGGCTCTATCGTCCGGAAGAAGAGCGCGAGGCCGAGGCTGCTCGCGATCCACTTCGCACATTCGCCGAATTTCTAATGACGGAAGGCATCGCGACCTCGGAGGAATTGGACGAACTGCGGCGTTCCATTGATACAGAGGTAAACGATGCGGCCGACACGGCCGTTGCGACGCCACAGCCGGCAGGCCCGACAGCGCTGAGAAATGTTTTCTCGCCCGGTGTGGACCCGACCGATCGGCGCGTATTCGATACCGAAGACGGGGCCGAGCTTTCGGGAAATCCCGGGACAATGGTCGACCTTATAAATCGTTGTCTCCACGAAGAAATGGAACGTGATGAGCGAATCGTAGTTTTCGGCGAAGACGTTGCCGATTGTTCGCGGGAGGAGTATCTTGATCGCGTAAAAGGAAAAGGCGGCGTCTTCAAGGTAACGGCAAATCTCCAGCGAAGGTTTGGTTCTGTACGTGTTTTCAATTCCCCGCTTGCGGAGGCGAATATAATCGGACGGGCCGTTGGGATGGCTCTTCGCGGACTCAAGCCCGTTGTCGAAATTCAGTTTTTCGATTACATATTTCCGGCGTTTCATCAAATTAGGAACGAGGTCGCTGTAATGCGTTGGCGTTCCGACGGCGACTGGAAATGCCCGATGGTCATCCGCGTGGCGGTTGGCGGCTACCTGAAGGGCGGGGCTGTCTACCACTCACAATCCGGAACGACGCTTTTCGCACATACACCGGGGCTTCGGATCGTGTATCCATCGAGCGCGCTAGATGCAAATGGACTTTTGCGGACAGCGATTCGTTGTGATGACCCGGTTCTTTTTCTAGAGCACAAACATCTATATCGCCAGGTTTACAATAAATCGCAGTATCCCTCTGCTGACTTTCTGATTCCGTTTGGAAAAGCCAAAGTCGTTCGAGCGGGAGCGGACGTTACGGTCATAACTTTCGGCGCATTGGTGGAACGCTCGAACCAGGCTGCAAAACGCCTTGAGCAACAGGGAATCAGCGTTGAAATTATCGATTTGCGGACAATAGTTCCCTACGATTGGGACGCGATTGCCGAATCGGTCAAGAAAACGTCGCGAGCAATCGTTGCACATGAAGATCCGCGCTCATTTGGCGTCGGGGCGGAAATTGCCGCCCGAATTTCAGATGAACTTTTCGAATATCTCGATGCGCCGGTAAGGCGAATCGCCGCAACGGACACATTCGTCGGTTACGCTCCTCAGCTGGAAGATTTCATCCTGCCGCAATCCGAGGATGTCGAGGCCGAGATTTTGGCATTGATGAGATATTGATTTCGTACTTAAGGACCAGGGAGCTGAATTAAAGGCAGCTGCCAGGACTGGATTTTTGCAGGGTAAATAACGCGAAAAGTTTTATTGATTCTAACTCTGCTTTGCGGGGTGATATCCACCTTCGGTCAATCGGAAGCGGCCGCGCTCGAAAGATGCTTGACCGATTCATCTACGGGCAAAGACAGACAGATATTCGTCAAATGGGTCGTTTTCTCGCTTGCTCAACATCCTGTAATCCAAAGCACGTTTAAAGTTCCGCCGGATCAAATCGAACAGGCCGAGAAAGACCTTGCCGCAGTTCTTTTCCGCCTAATGACTGTGGACCGTAAATCTGAAATGAGGGCTGCAGTTAAAAATGGGCTTACCGACGCCGTTGAGCAAGCTTTTGGACGATTAGGCGCGGTTGCAACTGTCGAGGTTATGACCGAGCCGAGCGTCAGTAAATCAATGCAGGGTTTTCTGAAACATATAGATTTTAAGAAGATCGTTGAATTATTCGAGGAGAATTGAGCTAATCATTGCTCGAAAACCAAGCTCTCATAGTTGAATGTCGTTCCATAGATAAATACCGCGATCCAAATTTTCCGCAAGTTTTTCTCTTACCAGCCTCTGGTTGGAGCGTCCGGCTTCGGCACGCGAGATGCCAAATCTGCCTGCAAGTTCGCCGCGGAGCGTCATCCCGAAAGTTCTCAAATATACTTTGGCAAGGCGATAAATGGCCTCATCGCGCGGCAGTTTTTCTTTCAGCTCCTCTTCAAACCGGATCTCTGAAGGCGTCCAGATGTACGTGAACTTTGGGACATAGGCTACCTCCGACGGAATTATTTTCATTCGTTTTTGCAGTTCGTCCATCGCCTTGCTAAGCTCCGCCTTGCTTTGCGCGCCAGCAACTTTGAAAATGTCAGCGGTCGCTAATTCCCATTCCGTCCGTAAAGCTGCGAGGATCCTTAGAGCAGTTGCGGAAAGTACACCAGATTCGCCCGCACGCGAGCAACCCCAGAGGGAGTTGAAAATCGGCACCAATTGGCGTGAGACAAACATCGAATGCCCCTTGAATAATTTCGCATAGTAGACGCGACCGCGGGCGATAGCTTCGTCCTTAAGAATCCAGGCGGCTCTCGATTCTTCGTCCTTTTGCACATTGCGCGGCAGATGGGCATCTCGCCGACCGCAAACAGCAATATAAACCGACGGCATTTTCTTGCGTTCGTCCGTCATCGCCAGACAAAACCCGAGGTCTTCAACCATTGCCTCCAGGTCCTCTACCGTTCGTAATCGAAGCGATGCGTCGCGGCGCCAGAGCCGGTCGCGATATTGCTCTATCTTTTCCGGTGTCATTCGGAAAATATTAAATCACGGACACCGACGATAGAAAAACGGCCGCGGAATTGAGGCCGTCGAGTTGTTAGAAATCGGGCTTCGATGTGCTTTCAATTTTCGGATTGTGAGGTGCTCGGCGCTGTTGCTTGTATTGTAAACATCGCACCGGGCAGGATCTTGATGTCATCTCGTCCGGTTGCAATAACCGAGCCGGCTCCAGCGCCGCCACCGATGACTGCGCCAATTACCGCTCCCTTGCCACCGCCGGCGATCGCCCCGATAACCGCTCCGACTCCGGCGCCAATACCACCGCGCTTTACGGTTTCTTTTGTCTGGCTGTCACTTTTGGCCGTTCCTTCGGCGTCAACCTTTATGACTTTCCCGTTGTGATCTTTAACGGCCTGCAAAATACCGGCAAATTCGTAGCGTTCGCCGTTTCTAAGGGTAATCGTCTCGAAATTAAAAGTTACATTTGCATTGCCGGAGACTCGTCCCGAACGGCCAATGCCGGAAAGAAAACCTTCGATTACCGCACCTCGGTATTCAATCGGCGACTGGACAGTCATTTTAAATCGATCATTGTTTTGCGAGACCTGCGTGTCTATCGTTGACTCAAGCAATGCGGTAAGAACAGTTCCATTTGGTATCAGAAATCGGCCGCCGCGTCCTTGGATGATCGACGGACGGCCGCTTTGCGGCGATCCTGAAACAGAATCTGCAGGATCGGAACTCGAATAATCTTGAGAACGGTTCGATGCCGCGATATTTAGATCTGCGACCGAATCAGTTCGGGTATAAATGCTCTCCGCAAATATCGTCTCGGGCAAATAATCAGTGGTTATTCGCCGCGTTACGCGCAGCGCTCGTCCACCATCTACGAGGGCAAATGTAATCGTGTAGTCCGTTTCGCCGCCAAGGCTGGATACGACAAGTTGTTGGCCGCGAAGAGTTGCGCGAAGTCTTATAGTGCGGTCTTTGTCGCGCTCAATTTTTTCCCGACCGTCGGCGAGAAATGTAACCGGAGAGGCAATTGAGGACGCCAATGTGACCTGATTTCCGCGGACGTCTATTGCTATGATTTCCGGAGCCTCCAGTTTACTTTCAAGGTCGCGCCGATTTTCGCCGTCCGTTTTCGACGCGGCGACGATGTCCGCTACGCGTTCGCTTCGAGCAATGTCAAGCCGGTAGGTTCCCGTAAGTGTGGCGTTAGCGATGACCGCAGTAGCATTTGAAGTCCTCGATGTCCAATTCGGGACGACTCCGTACTTGCCGGCTAATGACTCGATCGTACGTTTTATTTCCGCCCAGTCGGTCTCAATCTTTCGGTTCGTGTTGCCTCTTTTAAGTGCCGCGTCAACATCCTTTGCAGCGGTTATAATCGCGTTGATATCGTCGCGGTTTTCACGACGGGCGAGAAAGTTATCGCTGAACAATGCAATTTTTTGCCGTAGATTATCAAGACTTCGGACAAGGCTGTTTCGGTCTACACCTGCAGAATTAGCCTTCACGTCATACTCGATTGCGAAACGAACGTCGTCTACCTGCGAATCGAGTGTGCGGACGAGATCGCGGGTTTGGCGGTCCGCTGCCCGCTGACCAAATGAAGAAATCGTCAAGGTTGCCAATGAGATGGCAAAGAACGAAAAGTAAATTGCAAATGTCAGCGACTTTTTCATTTTTCTGTCTCCGAAGAACTGGATTGGCGAGTGGGCCTTCGCTTCGGTCCGTAAGAAGCAACCAAGCGGCAAAAGGTTGCGTGTGATTTTGCCGCATTTCGGCCAGACTTATGGCGATTATGCTATATTAGTGCAAATTAAAGAATTATGAACGAACCGAAGAAAGCGATAATTCACTATGCAGGCGACGAATATTTTATCGGAGTAACGCCCAGCGGCCGCGCTTTGGCAATAGACACAAAGAGCGATCGGAACGCGGCGCCGACGCCTGTCGAGTTGCTAATGCTCGCGGTTGCAGGCTGCACGGCCGCCGACGTAGCGTCCATTTTGAAGAAAAAAAGGCAGGACGTTCGAGAATATCGTGTCGAAATAAGCGGTGAGCGAGCAAGTGAACATCCGAGAAAATTCATGACGTTCTTTGTCAAGCATATCGTCACCGGACGCAGTGTAAGCGAAAAAGCCCTCGCCGATGCAATCGAGCTTTCGGAGACAAAATACTGCTCTGTAGCGGCGACCGTTCGCCCGACAGCCTCGATAGAAACGAGTTTTGAAATCATCGAGGCGGCCTATGAAGACTAAATTTTTTGTCCGCTCGGTAACGACTTTGGTCGCGTTTTGCGTTCTGGCAAACGCCGTTTGCGAAAAACTCTGGGGTCAATTGCCCGCCGCTATCTCGGCAGAAATCATTGAGTTCGAAGACGAGCGTTACTTCAGCGATCGTCTGAAACAGTTGCTGTCGGATAAAAATCCGCAAATTAGGCGACGGGCAGCGCTTGCGGCCGGTAGAATTGGCGACGCGAAGGCGCTCGAGTATCTCTTTGAATTGCTTCGTTCAGAGAAAAACGAGGCCGTCCGCGAAATGACGGTCTTTGCAATCGGCGAGATAGAGTCGGTTGCCGCTGCCGACCGATTGATTGAATTGCTCGACTTGGAAACCAAAACGTTCAGCGTAACCTCTCCGTTTGGCAGCCGACTGATAGAGGCGGCCGGCAAAATCGCCGCTGCAAATCCGAATACAAAGCAAGCCGTCAATCTTCAGTCGGTAATTTTAGATTCGGCTCGTGCGGCTCTTGTGAGCCCATCCGTAGATACGGAAGCAATTGTGCTGACGCTAACGGCACTGCTTCGTGCTCGACCCGCTGGGGCCGATGAGGTCGCCGCCGGCTTCCTTAATCATCCGGCCTCGCGCGTTCGAGCGGATGCGGCAAACGTGCTTACCCGTATTCGTGCGAAAAATGCCGTCGGGCAATTAATCCGCTTGCTTGAAAAGGACTCGGATTGGAGTGTTCGTGCGAATGCTGCAAGGGCGATCGGGGCGGCCGGCGATCGCAGCGCCGAGGGAGCTCTCGTCACAGCGGCTCTCGGCGATACCGATATTCGGGTGCGCGTTTCAGCAATTCGGTCGCTCGGGATGATAAATGCGACAGCCTCGGCAGAAAAGCTCGTCAAGCGCGGGGAAGAACTTTTGCAAGATATTCGATCGTCCAGTTTCCGGCTGCCGGCCGAGCGAAACGAGCTGCTCGAAATTTTTCTAGTGTTAGGTAAGCTGCTTTACAACACGCGAAACCAGCGGGCTGCAGAACTATTGGACGCATTTACAGCGATCGACAATTTTGAAAATCCGGAGGCTCCGGTAGCCCGTGTCCGAATCCTTCGCTTCAGTGGCAGCGATTATCCGACGCCGAAAACATTCCGGCAACTGGCCACGATGGCCGATGTAATTGGCGAATTCGCCAATATCGATCCGATCGACGATGCTGATGCAAAACGCAAAGCCGAGGCTCCAGATCAAACGAGAACCATCGCGCAAGCCTTGATCGCTGCGGAACCTGAAAAAGAACCTGAATTAATAAAGGCCGGAGCGAATGTCCTCCGCGCATTTGCGAGATTCAAGACCGCGGATTTGCCCGAAATTTTACGTCGAGCCCTTGAGAGTAAGGATTTATTCATCCGTGCGGCGGCAGCTGAACTATTAGCGGATCTTCCGCCTTCAGAGGAAAATGGCGCAGCGCTGCGCAAGGCGTTCCAATTTTCAAGTGCGGCCGACCACGATTCTTCTGATGCGATTATTGCAATTCTCGAAGCATTACAGAAAGTCGACAGGCAGAACTCGATCGACGTCTTTCGCCAAGCGCTCGAATCGCCAAATCATTTGGTTAGGAGTAAATCGTTGCAGATACTTACCACTTCAGATTTCGGGCCCTTGCGCGGCGAAGCGATGCGTATCGTCGAAACGGCAAAAACCCGCAACGTTCTTCGCGTCTATCCATATAAACCAACGAATGGTACGCGAGTCGGGCAAACTTTAAACACAAAAGCAGATTACCTTCGGGCGGCACAGCGACGCAACGGGACAATTCGTGCAGAAGTGCAAACCGAGAAAGGCACTTTTACTATCGAACTTTTTCCGGAAGAAGCACCGCTGACGGTCGACAATTTTATAAAGCTGGCAAACCGCGGTTTCTTCAACGGCAAGGAAATTCACCGCGTCGTGCCAAATTTTGTCGTTCAGGATGGCGATCCGCGCGGAGACGGCAACGGCGGGCCGGGTTGGTCAATACGTTGCGAGATAAATTTGATTTCGTATCAGCGGGGAATAGTCGGAATGGCGCTTTCGGGAAAGGACACCGGCGGCTCACAGTGGTTTGTCACGCATAGTCCGCAGCCACATCTTGACGGCGGCTATACGGCTTTTGGCCGGGTGAGCGAAGCGGGAATGAAGATTGTGGATTCGCTCGTCCGCGGCGATAAAATTCTATCGATTAAGATCCGTCAGGTTTCATCCAAGCGAGACCGAATTCGGTAAAGCGGAATTCAGATGGACACTCTCGAGCAAAAGCGGAACATCGAAATTGAAAAGGGTCTAGAGAACCTTGCCCGCTATTTAGACGGGCTTTTTCGAATTCCCGGAACCGACTGGCGATTCGGGCTGGATGCTTTAATTGGGCTAATACCGAATTTCGGCGATACGCTTACGTCAATCGCGTCGTTTTATATACTGATTGCCGGCGTACGATACGGTGTACCAAAAATTACACTTGTCCGAATGGCTTTTAATATCGGACTTGACTATGCCGTCGGGACTATCCCGATCATTGGCGATGCTTTCGACTTCTTCTGGAAAGCAAACCGAAAGAATATCGAGTTGATTAGATCGCGTGCGGCCGGTCACGGAAAGGGAAAAACCGGCGATTACGTCTTCGTTTTTGCTATTATCTCGGTTTTGGTTTTGATCCTTGCGGGCTCGATCGCGCTTAGCGTTTACATTGTCGCTACCGTAATTGGCAAAGTGCTCGGCGGGCTTACTTAAAGAAAAGAAAACAAAAAGCCGAAAACGAATCGCTTTCGGCTTTCGCATAATCGGCTGCGTAGAAATCGAATAATTGCGCTGTGCAGTCTCCTAAATTTTGGCGCTCGCCGGGGTCTTACGGGGCGGCTGCAGTTCGAGCGGAAAACATCTTATCGAGCGCAGATTGTAAGACACCGATTCCGAATTCTCCCGCTGCACGTGTTTTTAGCTTGCCCTCGGAATCAAACAAGTAATAAACAGGAACCCAGCCCTGCTCGTTTTGGAACGCGTCTCGAAGTTTGTGCAATCCATCTACGGCAGTTGGCTCGGTGATGCTGAATCTTTCAATTGCTTCATTTACAGTATCTAAATCGGTATCTGCCTCGTAGCGCGGCATATGGACCGCTATTGTTTTTAATCCGGATTCTCCGTATTTTGCAATCAATTCACGAAGTTGTGGCATCTTGTCTTTACAAATTCCGCAAGAAACCGCCCAGAAGTGAACAAGTGTGGGCTGGGCGGCGATATGCTGTAAAGTGTCCTCTAGTGAGCCGTTAAACCACGCCGTCGCACCATCCAGATGCGGCATCGGGTCGCCTATTCTCATTGGCATAATTGTATAACTCCTCGAAAAAACTACCGGGCGATGAGCGACTTGCCAAAGTGCCCATCGCACGGAATGATACTTAATTTGATTTTTATACCTTCAGCGTTTCCTGGCCGGGTTTCCAATCAGCTGCGCAAAGGCCGCCCGTCTGAAGTCCGTGCAGAACCCGAAGTGTTTCATCTACGGACCTTCCGATGTTCAGATCATGGACGACTGAATACTGAAGAATTCCCTCCGGATTGACGATGAACAGTCCACGTAATGCGATATTGGATTCTTCTACGAGGATATTGTATTTTGCTGCAAGCCGCCCGCCGACGTCGGACGCTAAAGGATATTTGAGGCCTTCGATCCCGTTCTTATCACGTGGCGTTTTGAGCCAGGCCCGATGCGAATATACAGAATCGGTCGAAATCCCGAGTACGTCCGCGCCGACCCCATTTATTTCATCGATTCTGTCGGAAAAAGCCGTCAGCTCCGTCGGGCAAACAAATGTAAAATCGAGCGGATAAAAGAGCAAGATCAACCATTTGCCCTTGTAGTCCGAAAGCTTTACGTTTTCGGCAAGTGTTTCGAGGTTTTTGGTGGACGGCAGGTCAAAATCCGGTGCCGGTTTACCAACTTTCGCAATTGTAACTGTGTTTTCAAGTGCTGGTGCAGTTGCAGTAGCCATTTGTATTCTTATCTCCTTTATTTCGTAATCAAATTTAATGTCGGAAAGACAGCGGCGAATAATTCGCCCATCGCATTAATAACAGCCGGTGTCGTCTCCGGCGGTTGAAATCCTACTTACGCCCGTCGCAATCAGGGCAAACGCCCCGAAGAGTAAATTCAAGCGATTCAGCGCGAAAATGCGATTTTCTAGCGGCCGTCTCGATCAGATTTGCCGGCATTTCTATTTCGATATCAACCAGCTTTCCGCAGTTTGAACAAATCGCGTGATCATGGCGATGCGTTATCCGGTCAAATCTACTCGCCCCGTTCCCAAAGCTTATTTCCGCAATATGTCCGGAATCTTTCAAATATCGCAAACTGTTGTAAACGGTTGCAAAACTAATGCTCGGTAACACGCGCTTTGCGGCAAGAAAGACTTCATTGGCAGTCAAATGCCCGTCGGTCGAGCGAATGACCTCCAAAACGACACGTCGTTGTCGCGTAAGTACCGAATTGCGTGTAGCCGTTTCTTTCACAATGAGAAGTCAAACAAAAGTTGACAGTAGTTAGAATAATTCTAATTCTAATCAATGTCAAGTACTATCGATTAGAAGCTGTCAGATTCAACTAATTAATTGTTTTTAAGATTCGCTATCAACCGCCGGTTTGCTAAGACAACGAGACCTTCGCGTTTTGAAGTAACAGAAATTGACCGGACGTTTTTGGATTCCGCGACGGCTATTTTGGGCGTATAAGTAACTACGTAGGATGAATCGATCATACCGGCGATAATTGCAGTCCGGTCGATCATTTCATCGGTCGATTCTGGATTTATCATCTCACCGCCCGTATCGTCAGCAAGGCTCTGCAAATTTGTTTCTGCAATCTCCAAGTCTTTTTTTCGCTCCTGTAAAACGCGAAGGTATTTACGGTCAACGTTGGTTACGGGGCCGACTTTGGTTGATTGAGCCTGGTCGCGGACGCCATTTGGTAGCGTCGCAACTACTTCCGGCGGCATTGCCGGAGGAGGCGGAGTTTTCGATAGTCCCTTCGTACGTGGTGTAATATCATTGAGTTCGAGTTTGGTGTAACTAATGATATGGACGGAAATATTGGTCCCGAGTATTTGGCGAAATGCGGTCGCTAGTTCCGACGTGCGTCTGCGGCTGTCGGTTCCGTCCGTAATCAAGACCAAATGCTTGTTATCTGCTCCGCTCTTCACCAAAAATTCGATTGCGGACCGAAGGCCTTCCAGAAGCATCGAACGCCTTCCGAATGATGCGCGAGAAAGTGCCCCGATTGCCTGATTTTTGTCTGTTGTCCATTCGATGAGGATCTGAGGCGCATCCGAATATTGCATCATCGCGATCATATCATCGCCTTTCAGATGCCCGATCAAGGCACGAACGACTCGTTTTGTGAGGTCGAGGGTTTTCAATGATCGCAGCTCGCCGCCCGTATCCATCACGATCAGTACATTCGCCGGCAGGCGGCGGACACTATTCGGCTGATGCAGAATATCGTTATCCGTAATGACCAAGTCATTGACGCCGACGCCGGGATAGAAATTACCCATTTCGTCCAGCGCGACAACGTTTAATTTGACTTCTTCCGTAATTATCTTCAGCGGTTCATCGACGACCGGTGTCGGCGTCGGCCGCGCACGGCCGCTTTGGGCGGCCGTTGCGCCTGCCCAATACAGGATCAAAGCCGCGAGAAGAATTTGAAGGCTAATTTTGCCTAGCCGCTTGGCTTTCATATCGGGTTCGATGACCGGTTGCAGCAAAAATTTGCTTTCAGCAATTTATATATCCGGATGTTTACGAACAAAAGTAATAATTGCATCCGCATAGGCCGCGAAACTCGGGCATTCAATTCCGTGCGCAGCGAGCAGCGAGCGCGCTCTGGAGGTGTCATATTCCTGCTCGACGAAAAAATAAGGAACTCCGCAATGCGGCAGTCCGGTTATCGCCGGCGAGAACGGTAGCGAGAGGGTAAATTTGATCAGCTCAGCCGGTGGCGTGAAAAGCGATCTTTTCCCCGAAAGATTTTCCGCAATTACGTCGAATAGTTCAGCAGTAGTTAGCGGATTCGGATCGGCGAGCGCAATCGTTTTGCCGGTTGCTAGGGGATCTGCATCGAGAGCCGCCATTGCATTAACAACAAAGTCAACTGGCACGAGGTTAAGCCGCACTTTATGATTTCCGACGTTAAAAATACGCAGCAGATGCGGCGCACGGACAAGGTACTTTATCAGGTAATAAATGCCGTCATATTTAGACGTTTCTCCGCTTTGCGAGTCGCCTACGACAACCGAAGGTCGAAATATGGTAACTGGTAGGAAAGGCTTTAGCTTTTCGACTGCAACCTCGGCAAGATATTTCGATTCTTCGTAAAAATTCCGAAAGCCGGCCGAATGCTCGAGTTCGGTTTCCAGAATTCGACCCTGTCGTAGGCCGGCTACGTAACAGGTAGAAACGTAGTTGTATCGGTCCAGATGTTCTAACCTTGCAACAAAATCACCAATATTTTTCGTGCCCTCGGCGTTAATGCGCATTGCGACCTCACGCCTTACTTCGAGATCGTAAATCGCGGCTAGGTGATAAACGGTTCTTACCGTCTTCCGCAGCCGATCGGCCTTTGCTTTGTCGATGCCGAGATCGGCCTGCGTAATGTCTCCTTCGATTATCTGAAACCGTGACGCTGGCGATGCTTTCGCCAGGCCTTCGGCGATTGCCGTCGCGGATTTTACAAAACGCGGTTCAACGAGGAGTACAAATTCGCCGCCGCGTTCTGCAAGTTTGCCGAGAAGCTTTGTGGCAATAAAGCCAGGGAAACCGGTTATAAAAAAAGGCCCTCGGGATTTCATCACAACTAAAAATTATAAACCTCGACGCGGAAACAATTAAATCGAAACAGCGCTAGTGGTAAACTCCATCGCTTTGGAGAGCTTGTGCCTTTAGATTCGCGTCTGCAATTGCTTCACCACCGAAGAACAACCTTGCCGAAATTACGGTTTGATTCTAGGTATCGGTGGGCGTCGGCCGCGCGTTCAAACGGAAAGACGGAGTCAACTACTGGACGAACAATTCCGGATTCGAGCAGCGGAACAACATCGCGAACAAAGAGCCCGACCGCTTCGGCTTTTTCGTCGATACTTCGCGAGCGCAAGACCGTACCCCGAATCGTCAGCCGCTTTTGCAACGCAACTCGGAGGTTGAATTCAGCGGTTGCGCCACCTGTCAGCCCGACCAATACGAGTCGGCCTTTCTCGCACAGCGATGCAAGATTATCCTTAAAATACGCGGCGCCGACAAGATCGAGGATCACGTTTGCACCGCGGCCACCGGTAAATTCCAGCACCGTTTTGGAAAAATCCGGCGTCTCGGCGGTACAAATTGCGACTTTGACTCCAAAATCTTTTGAGCGCTCGGCTTTTGATTTTGTCCGCGTGGTTCCGATAACGAGAGTGCCCTTTTGTTTTGCCAATTGTGCAGCAGCCAATCCTACTCCCGAGCCTACTGAGTGAATTACGACGGTCTCGGAAGCCTGCAATCCGCCGAGCGTGAACAAAGCGTCATTTGCCGTTATGAAAGCTTCGGGGACTGCGGCCGCTTCGCAGAAACTCAGGTTTGCAGGTATCCGAGCTACAAGGCGCGGATCTATTCGTATGAATTCCGAATGGGCGCCGCCGGCCGTGATGCCAAAAACCCGATCGCCAGGGCGGAATAATTCCGAATCGCTTTCCAATACATCGCCGGCAAATTCGAGGCCGGGAACGAGCGGTGAAACTCCGGACGGCGGCGGATAGAGCCCGCGTCTTTGGAGAATGTCGGCACGATTGAGCCCGGCGGCGCGCACCTTTACCAAAAGCCCGCTTCCCGGTGGCGGATTTTGCATGTCGCGGATCGCAAGACACTCTGGGCCGCCAAATTGGGTAATCACGAGTGCTTTCATCGACGAAGCCTTGCCTGAATATTATTGGCTTTGAGCGAATTGCCCATCGCCCGCTGTAGATTGGCAATCGTTTTGTTCAATTCGGTCTGTGCTCGGAGCTCGGCGCTCCTTGCAGCGGCGTAAGCCGTTTGCCGCTCGAGGACTTTGTAGATGTCCGATTGGCCAACGTCGAGTTTACGGCGTTCGGATTCATATTGTTTTCCAGAGTTCTCACGAGCGATTGCTGCTGCACGCAGCCGTGCTTCGGCTGATCGGAGAGCCTGAAGTGAATTACGGACGTCAATCTGGATCAGCTGCTCGATTTGGGCGCGCTGCGTTTCAAGCCGCTCGCCCTCGACAAGCGAACGACCGTACTGTGCATTTGCCGTCCGGTCGCCAAAAAGCGGAAGATTTATTTGTACGCCGGCACGGTATGTCGGATAACGGTTATCGAAAATGCCGCTGTAGGCATTGCCCGTAAGCAAGGCGAGATTTTCGAGTTGCTGACGGCAAGCGGGCGAATTCGGGTCTTGCTGGCAAGGGAGCGGAAACGGCGTCCGGAAATTGGGGTTCCGCGCGCCGCCGACGCCCGCGGATGTGTACCCGAGTACGAGGTCAATTTGCGGCTTTCTCAATTCAGAATAAAACCGTCGGTCGATCCGGTTGATATCGAGCTGGAGCTGGTTAAGCTCGAGCTCGGGGCGATTTGCGAGAGCTAAATCGAGCGCTTCGCCAAGTGTTGTATTCGGCGGCCGAAGCTCGACTGGATCGATTGGCGTTAGGGCCTGATTCCAAATCGCTGCGTCTTTATTTGGGGCGATTAGATTTTTGAGCGAGTTTTCCGCTTGATTGACGTCATTTAGTGCGTCATAAACGGCCTGCTCAAAATTGGCAACCTGCGTTTCTGCTGCCACGATGTCTATCGGCGCAAGCTGGCCCTGATCGACAAGTCGCTTGTTATGTTCGTATTGCTCTTTTGCATCGCGGACGCTGTCGCGCTGAACCTGCAGATTGCGCAGAGCGAAAACTAAATCCCAGTACGCTCGCTGGACGTTCACGATCGTTTCGATAGTTTTTTGGCGAAATTGTGCGTCGGTAAGCGATAGGTTGCGTTTTGCAATTTCGATCGTGCGCCTATTCTGATCAAAATCGCGTCCGCGAAATATCGGCTGCGTAATCGTGAAACCGAGCGTCGCATTGTTTTGCGGACTGAGGATCGAAATTGGGTTCGTCGTCGTCAGTCGCTGATTTGTCACATCCGCGCGCAGAATCGTTCCAAATGATGGAATAAAACCTGTAATGCCGAGATTGCCGATGAGGGATGTCTGCGTTGTCTCGCTATTCGTGCTGAAAATGCTGACATTTGGCGAGGTTGCCCGCTCATACGAAGTAATTCCGGTCAGCCGCGGCTGAAATACGCCGCGTGCGGCACGGACGTCAAACTCTGCAATCTTCACGTTTTTTCTGCTTACTTCGATGTCCGCATTGTTTTCCAGCGCCATCGCAATTGCCTCTTCGAGCGTCAGCGTGCGCTGATCGAGCAAATTTACGCCGACGCGCCCGAGCTCCGGCAGCGATCGGTCATCGGACCTTAAATCTGGGGCAATAACCGGAACTCCAATAAGTTTTTCCGGCGCAGTTTGCGGTGCAGATTCGGAAATCGTCGTCGGTCTTGGAGACGGAGTTGGAGTCGGCGTCTGAGCGATAGTCGCAACTGACGCAATTGCCAAGAGTAGAACCACAGACAAAAATGGTTGCCATTTCATAAAAATTCAACGTCCGAAATCTATCGCTCAATTTTTTCCTAAAATTGCTCCGGTCGCCGAAGCAAATCGTCGCCGTAGGCCGCCGAAAAGCCAATCCGAAGCCCGGCCGAAATAACGGAATAGACGCATCTCGCTTAAATCGTCAAAAATCGAATAAAAAACCGGCACCGCCAAAAGCGTAAGCAATAGACAAAGCGACTGGCCGCCGACGACCAACACACCGATCGAACGATTTGTCCCCGAACCGGCGCCGCTGGAAACGACAAGCGGAATCATTCCGGAAACAAGGGCAATCGTTGTCATCAGGATCGGTCGGAGGCGGTCGCGATTTGCCTGAATAATCGCATCGTAACGGCTCATACCTTGTGATCGAAGGTCATTGGTATGTGCGATTTGCAGAATCGCATTTTTCTTGACGACACCAAAAAGCAGCAGTAGCCCGAGGCCGGAGAAGATATTAACCGTTTGTCCGGCAATGAAAAGGCTGACGATGCCAAACGGAATCGATAGCGGCAAGGTCAAAAGAATCGTCACCGGATGAATAAAGGATTCGAATTGTGCGGCCAGGACTATGTACATAAAGACGAAGGACAATGCAAAAGCAAGCAGGAAGTAGAATCCAGCTTTGCGCATTTCCTTTGATTGCCCGACGTAGCCCGTCTGATATCCGGGCGGAAGGCTTAGCTGCTTTACGTAGTCGTCTATTGCGGCGGTTATCGACGCGGCCGAGCCGCCGGGACGTGTATTAGCAAGCAGAGTTACCTGGCGCTGACGATTCAGTCGGTCAATCGAAGCAGGGCCAGTCCCTTCCGAAATGGTGACAAGACGGTCAAGCGTTACCCAGCCGAGTTTTGTCGAAGGGACGATCATTCTTCTAAGTCCGGAAACATCGTTGCGAAACGTGTCGATAGACCTAACCCGAACTTCGTATTGATCCGAACCTTCGTTATAGGTCGTTGCCTGTTGACCGGCGACAAGTGTGTTTAGCGCCTGAGAAATGTCCGCTACTCGGACGCCGAGGTCGCCCGCTGCGGCGCGGTCGATATTGAGGCGGACTTCGGGCTTTCCAGAGATTAGCGTCGTATCGACGTCGACCGCATCCGGTATTGATTTCATCTTTTCGAGGATTTTATTTGAATATTCCTGCAACTTAGTTAGATCCGGGCCAGAAATCAAAAACTGCACGTTCGCATTGCGGAAACCACCGCCGGAAAATGCTTGCACTTGTTGCACGCCCGTTCGAAGATCCGGGAAGTCCTTTAGGAGCTCGCGCGTGTCTGCCATCAGCATTTCCTGCGATTTGGTCCGCTGGTGAATATCAGTAAGCTTTACGTAGATCGTTCCGCTATTGACGACCTGCTGAGTTCCGCCGCCGAGCGTCACCAGCGTATCGGTAACGCCCGGAAGCTGACGAATGCGCGATGCAATCCTCTCCATTGTTAGGGCAGTTGCCGAAAGGCTATAGCCCTCAGGAGCGCGGATGGAGACTTCAAACTGAGACTGGTCGTCGACGGGAAGAAAGTTTTTCCCGACGAAGATAAAAAGCGGAATAATTGAAAGAAATACAAGAAAGCAAAGCGTGACGATCACCCAACGATGAGCCATCGAGAATCGAAGCATTGCGGTATAGATCCGGTCAAGATGGCGGAACCAGCCAACGTCCTTCGAATCGTGATGCACGGTCTTGGCTGCCTCGGCCAACATACCGTCGCCGGTTACCGCCTGATCCGGCATATCGGTGGCCTGATCTTTTCGCTTTATCAAACGGGCCGCAAGCATCGGCGTCAGCGTAAATGAAACAAGCAACGAAACTGCTACGGCAAACGCCGAGGTCAAGCCGAAGGAAGACATAAATCTGCCGACGATGCCCTGCATAAATCCGATGGGGACGAAAACCGCCATCAGTGAAAGCGTTGTTGCAAGCACCGCGAGCCCAATCTCTCGCGTTCCTTCGATTGCTGCCTGAAATGGATTCATTCCTTTTTCATCGACATAGCGATAAATGTTTTCCAGAACGACAATTGCATCGTCAATCACGATTCCGACCATTAGCGTAAGCGCGAGCATCGTAATGGAATTGAGCGTGTAGCCCATTGCGTACATCAATCCGAAAGTCGCGATAATCGAAGTTGGGATCGCAAGTCCGGCAATGAACGTCGAGCGAAAGCTCCAGAGAAATAGAAAGACAACGATTGAGGCCAGAATTGCACCGACAATTAGGTGTTCCTCGATAGCGCGCAAGGAGTTTTCGATGAATATCGAATTATCGCCAACGACGCGCACGGTGTAACTTGGCGGGAGCGTCGCCTGAATGTCGCCAAGGCGCTCTTTTATAGCACGCGCAACCGCAACGGTATTTTGTCCCGATTGTTTCGAGACAACGAGCGTTACAGCAGGCTGTCCGTTAAGGCGTGCTTCGGAACGGACTTCTTCGGCTCCGTCTTCGGTGTATCCGATATCCTTAATTTTTACCTGATAATTTCCGCGAAGAGCGACGACTACGTTGTCAAAATCCTGCGGTTTACGGATTTTACCCATCGTTCTGACGCTGAGCTCTTTTTGCCCTTCGTCGAGGCGGCCACTTGGAAACTCGATATTTTGTAGACGTAAGGCCGCCGAAACTTCAGCGGGCGTAATATTGTAGGCCCGCATCTTATCCGGATCGACCCAGACGTTTATTTGCCTTTTTTGCCCGCCGATAATCGTGATCTGCCCGACGCCGCTTATTGATTCAATTCGCTCTTTGATCTTTTTCTTTGCAGTTTCAGTAACTTCGCGAAGTGAGGTCGGGGCGGAAACGGTTATTCGGAGCACTGGTGCAGCGTCCGTATCGAGTTTTACAACCGTTGGCTGTTCGGCCGTGTCCGGAAGATTCGGAATCACGGTTTGGACGCGGTTTTCGACTTCCTGTGCTGCGACGTCAACATTTTTTTCGAGGACAAATTGCACAAAAACTTGCGAGAGGCCTTCTACCGAGGTCGAGCGCAATTCGTCGATGCCGCTGATCGTATTTACGGCTTCTTCGATTTTTTGTGTAACGTCGGTTTCAATTTCTTCGGGCGATGCGCCCGGATTTCTAACGGTTACGGTAATAGTCGGAAAATCGATCTTTGGGAAAAGATCGAGCCCGAGGCTGAAAAACGAAAACGCGCCGACGACGACGAGCGAGAGGATCAACATCGTCGCAAAAACCGGCCTCTTGACGCAAATTTCTGCCAACCATTGCATAAAAAAATTTCCCGTTTGGTGTGCCGAGCGGTGACGGTTCTGGCGACCACCGCTACGGGCTCATTTACTGCCTAACCATTACTCCGTCCGACAATTTCTCGAGATTCGTCACGACGACGCGGTCGCCCTCGACGATGCCTCGCTTTACCTGTATCCAGTCGCCATCGAGCAAGCCAAGAAGAACAAGTTGTTCGCGGGCGACGCCATCTTTTACAACAAATACGGAATTCGTTTCGCCGACAGTTTTAACGGCTTTGACCGGTATCATCACTGCCGGTTCTGGCTTGGATTGGGTTATTCGGACAGTTGCAAACTGGCCCGGCTTGAGAAGGCCTTCGGTGTTCTGGACGTCGGCTTCGACGATCAACGTCCTTGCGGTTTGGTTTACGTTCGGAGAAATGCGCGCGATTCGGCCTGCAAACTGGCGGTCAGGATATGATGAAACCTGAAGTGAGATGCCCTGACCGGTAGCAACGCGGGAGATAGATTGCTCAGGGACCTCGACCCGCATTCTGAGGATCGCGGTGCGCATCAGAGTTGCGATTTTTGAGTTTGGCGTGTTGGGCGAAATATATTCGCCAACATCTGCGGATTTATCCGAGACATAACCACTTATCGGAGCACGAACAACCGTGTCGTTGAGCGCTTTGCGTGCCTGAGCAACCTGTGCTTCGAGGGTTGCGATGGCTGCCTGCGCTGTTTTTGCGCCCGCTTTGGCTGCCTCGTATGCCGCCCGGGCGGTGTCGACTGCCCTAAGTGCAGTTGCTGCGTTTGCGCGAGCGTCGTCAAGCTGGCCGAGCAATGCATCGCGCTGCGACCGACGCTGATCATAGATAGATTTTGAAATGTCGCCCGTCTCGAGCAGCTTTTCCGCACGGCGCAGTTCTTTTTCCGCAAGTTCGAGTTGTGCCGAAACGGATTTGACCTGGGGAAAATCCGAGATCCTGAAGGTCTCTCCATCATTGATGCCGAGCCTTGCCTGAGTCTGCCTCAAATTTGCCAAGGCCTGCTCAGCATTTGCGTTCGCTTGCTGAAAGGCTTGCCTCTGCTGCTCAACCTGCGCCTGTGCTTGTTGGAGGCGAATCGAAGCGTCGCGATCGTCGAGTCGGACGAGAACGTCACCTTGCTTGACGTAGCTTCCGATATCGAAATTCACCTCGACGATCTTTCCGGCAATCGCCGCTGCGACATCTGTTTGTTCATCACTAGCCAGATTGCCGGTGGCTTCCAAATAAGTCGGAATCGGACGAATTACTGCCTGCTCGGTCGTAACGTCAACGATAACCGGCTCTTTAAGCGCGTTAGTTGCCGCTGCCGAATTGGTCCCCGAGCCGCAACCCGTCAAAATGCCGAAAGCGAAGGCCACTCCGATTAATGCAAAAAATGCAAATCCCCGTTTTCTCATTGTTGTCATTGGGCTGCGCCGAGCGCCGCCAGGATCAAGCGTGTTCGCCATTTTTTTCTACCAATCCGAAGAGAAGAATATCCGCAAAATTCCGGGCTGCCTGCTCATTTGAAATGTTTAAAATACGCCGCTTCTTGTCCCAGAGAGTGTTGTTCAATGAATGATGAATCAGCATTCCGAGAAACGCCCGGACCGCAATCTTTGGCCGAATCTTTCTAAACACGCCTTCTGCTTGCCGGCGGCGAACGTACTGCGATAGAAATTCATAGATTTCGGATACGAATTCCGCGAAAAAACGTTCTGCTAATTCATGTTCTTCCAGCGCAGAGTAGAAAATCATTCGAATAAAACTTACATTCTCGCGGTGACTTTCGAGAGCCGAAAGCGCGAAATGATAAAAGAACGCGCGATCGTCGCCGCGCTCGATTGCCTCGATCAGCTGCTGGTTTTCGAGCCATGGAAGTCGGCTAAGGCCGTGTTCGCATCGCTTAGCCTCGATGATCGCCCCGTAGAGCGCTTCCTTGGTTTCGAAATGCTTAAAAAGGGTAGCTTCGGAAACTCGGGCCGCCTGAGCAATATCTTTTGTCGTTGTGCCGGAAAAACCGCGTTGTGAAAATAGGTCAAAGGCGGCTTGCAAGATCTGCTCGCGGCGCTTATCGCGGCTTAGCCGGTTGCTTTGCTCCGGCTGAGGACAAAGTTTGCTCGAGTTAATCTTATCCATCTATCCCACTATCCCAAAAGTAAGTAAGTGCTTACTTACTTATATCGCATTGGCCGGATAGGTTGTCAAGCGGGAAAGATTGTTTTTAAGAGAAAATTAAGTCCACAGAGCGTCACGAATAATTTTGCGGTTGCGCCCGGATTTAAATTCTCGGGAACTTTCCCGTACAAATTTTCGTTACCTATCTGCAACGTTGGTGCCGGATACGCCATCGTAGGTACACCGGGCAAGAAGTTTTCGAACAGGTCCCGAATATAGTTTGGAGGGAAACAATGTCGGAATTTGATGCAGAGGTTGAAAAGGCAAAAAAAGAGTTGGAGCAATCGCTCGTGCCGGCAAAAGAGGTCGGCGGAGCGGGTACGGATGATGAATTCTTGGGAGAATTGAGGATGCAGGCACACGAATACGGACAAAAACTACAGGATGCGGCGGAAAAAGCCAAGGTCTATGCGGCGGAAAAATTTGCACGCGCTGGCGATAAAGTAAAAGAATTGCAGGATAAAGACCCGCGCGAACTACTCGAAGATGCCAAGGAATATGCAAGGCAAAAGCCGGGACAGACGATTTTGATTTCAGCCGCGATCGGCCTTGTCCTCGGGCTTTTGCTCCGCCGGAAGTAATCGTTAAGCGATAGAAAATTTGCACAGAAAATCCGCTGACAAAATGAATCTGTTAGCGGGTTAGAAAATGCAGAACGCGGCGGATGGGAAATCTGCCGCGTTTTATTTGCACTAAACTGTTTACTGAAAATACGAAGTGTTTGTCTATTCCTGAGCGTGAATAAGCCTGCGAACAGTTTCGCCGAAAAGAACGTCAATCTTTTGCGGCTCAAGGACGGCTGTAACTTCGCCATGGCCAAATTTCGAATGCATCATGGCCTGCCCTTTTCGATAGCGTTTTGTCCGATCGTAAGGTCCCGCCGCTTTTCCTTTTCCAACCGAAACCGATGTTTTCACACCTCCGCGAAACGTGCTGGAGGTCTGACAGACATCGCAGGAGGCCGAGGTAATCTTTCCTAGTTTCGTAACCGTTAGTACCGAGTGAGTTTGTTCTGTGTCACAGGACGAGCACATCATTATTAGCGTATCGCCGACCGCATATTGCCGGGCTTTTTCAATTTTCATAAACTTTACTTTCCTTGCCTTTTGCCTATCTTCTTCGTCGTCCACCGAACGAACGAAACGTCTGTTTTACCTGGGTTGCAGCCCGTACGGAAACGGGTTCCGCCGAACTCTGCAGGCCGCCGAAATTAGGCAGTATCACACGCTGAACGCGTTTGCCGGTTAGACGCTCAATGGCTTTCATTGAGTGTTCTTCGGCGGCGGTCATTAAAGTGATTGCCCGGCCGGTATTGCCCGCTCTGCCGGTCCGCCCAATTCGATGAACATAATCTTCTGCAGCGGCCGGCACATCATAGTTTATCACATGCGAAACAGAATCGATATCGATGCCGCGCGCGGCCACGTCCGTTGCGACGAGTACACGCGTCGAGCCGTTGCGAAAGCTTTCTAGCGCGGCTGAGCGTTGTGATTGCGAACGGTCTGAGTGAATACATTTCGAGCGGTGTGCCCGCCTTTCAAGGATATGTGCGATCCGGTCGGCTCCACGCTTGGTTCTCGTGAAGATGAGCACTCGCTGATAATTTTCTTTTTCGAGCAATTCAAGTAGTAGCGTAAGCTTGAACTCCTGGGCCACCGGATAGGCGGTTTGTTCAACGCCTGCGGCAACTGTACCGGGTCGTGAAACATTGATCCGAATCGGTGAAGATGTGATTTCTTCCGCAATCCGTTCCACTTGGCGGGCCATTGTTGCGGAAAATAGAAGCGTCTGTCGTTTATTCGGTAATTGTGCAGTAATTTTTCGAATCGCCGGCAGAAAGCCCATATCGAGCATTCGATCGGCCTCGTCGAGTACGAGGGTCAATAAACTTGCAAAATCTACATAGTTTTGACCCATTAGATCGATCAGGCGACCCGGGGTTGCGATTACTATTTCGGTGCCTCTGCTGAGAGCGGCTTTTTGATGCGAGTAGCCAGTTCCGCCGATGATCGCGACACATTTTACCCTTTTCCCGGCAAATGCGCGACAGGCAGTTTCGGTCTGGATTGCGAGCTCGCGAGTGGGCGAAAGTATAAGTATTTTCGTTCCGTTCGAGTTCCTGTCGTTAAAAAGCCCGTTGAGGACGGGGAGCAAGAATGCGGCGGTCTTACCGGTTCCGGTTTCCGCACAGGCAAGAACGTCTTTGCCTTTAAGAATTGCGGGAATTGCCTGAGTTTGAATCGGCGTCGGATTATCGAATCCGAGCCGCCCACAGGCGCTTAACAAATCGGCGTCAAGGCCGAAGTCATTGAATTTCATTAAGTTTTATTTGCGAGACCTATTTCCTCTTGTTTCAGCGGATGCGACAGATTTTAAGAATCTGCTTTATCAATTGGGCGGAAGACAAAACTCGGCTTAAAGCTCTCGTCTTGAAAAAGAAGGCGTCTAACGCATAGGTCAAAGTTCCCGATGATACGGCAGCAGCGAAAAAACCCGCGTCGGAAAAGCCCGAATTAGCGGGCCGCTTCTCGACTAATTTAAAGCCCTGAAGCTCTTTCCGATCTAAGTTCGGCAATCCCACGATTCGGATGCCGATTGGCCGCAATCGAAAGAGACAGGGAAAATCAAATTTTTACTTTACAATAATTTACGGTTAATAGCAAACAGCCATTTTCCGCCGCGGGAAGAGCCGGAGAAATCTCGCCCGATGACCGACTTCTGATTACCTCCGCAGCCAACCCTCTCGGATGCGCAATTGTTCCGGCGTCGGGCTATCGACTTCGGTTAAAATGAATTGTGTAAATTGCCGACTTTTGGGCGTAAATTTCAAGTCCATTTCCTGTCCGGACCTTAGTACCGTGAGATTCAGCGTTTTGCCGGCGGAGCCGCCAAGGCCCGCCTCGAATGGCGAAACGCCGTCGATCTTTGTAATCGTGTCGCCCACTCGCAAACCGGCTTCGGCCGCCGCGCCGGCGGGCTCTATTCCGGTGATCGTCAGACCCTGACCGCGAGGCCGGGTCGCAAAGCCAAAGTCCGGAGTTGTTTGTTGTTTACGTTCGAGGCGAAGGCCCGCGTAGGAGAAAATTTTCTCGTAATTCGGCACCTTGACGCCGAAAACGTAATCGTCAAAAAACGGCCGATAGTCGCGTCCGGTGATCCGGTTGATATGTGCGATTAGTTCTTCGCTGGTGAAACCGCGGCCGCGGAGGTAGTGCTCGTTATACAAAACGCGGAAAACGTCGTCGAGGCTAGCCTTTCCGCTCGTGTCATTTCGAATTGAGAGGTCGAGCAGCGCAGCGAGATTCTGGCCCTGCGTGTAGTAAGAAATCCCGAAAGCAAGCGGTGTATCGTACCCGAGCCAGGTCGATACTGATGAATCGGCCGGCGAAATGTAATTTCGTGCTTCGGTGTTTTCGACTCCGGCCGCGGCTCCCGCAACCGAGGCGATAAATTGTTGCTTTGACGTAATACCGGCTCGGTAGGTCGAAAGCACGCCATAATAGTTCGTAAAGCCTTCGGAAAACCAGAGAAGTGGCGTCTCATTTTCGCGTGTGTAGTTATACGGCCACATTTCTGCAGGTCGGATACGCTTTACATTCCATAAATGAAAAAATTCGTGGGAGCCGGTGCCGATAAGGCCTTCCGGCGTCGAGTTTGCGCCCGCTGGAGCAAAAGCTACGTAAGAATTCAGGTGTTCGAGCGCGCCGCTGGCATTCGATTCGGCCGGCCGAAAAAAATAAAACGCAACGTAGCGACTGTACGGCAAGCCGCCGAAAATGGCGCTTTGCGCTTTGATCGTACGCGCGAGCATTCCCGTAAATTGTTTACTTTTTTCGGCGCTGAAACTACCTGCCGGATATGCTGCAAGGTAATGAGGTTTATCTTCGACCTGAAATTCGGTGATGTCGAACGCACCGATAAGCACCGGAGCATCGACCAAAACGTCATAATTTTCGGCCTTAAAAGTGTTTCGGGCGCCGGCCGGCTCGAGCGGCGTTATAATCTTCCATCCTGCGGGCAATTCGATTCGAAGCGTGCTCGGGTTGTTTCGGTGTCCGAGCGGTTCGAGGAAAAGCTGGATGCCGGTAAAAAACGCAAAGTCGTCGCCGATTTTTGCTTGATTCAGGCCAAGAACGTCGGCACGGTAATCGAAGTCAACGCGTATCTTGTCGCGTCCTTTTGTCGGGACTCTCCAAACCTGTTTTTTTAGCATCCGCGGCTGGATGCGTTTGCCTTCGGCGTCGGTTACCGTGAACCGGCCTACGTTTTTAGCGTAGTTTTCTACTACGTACCAGCCGGGGGCCCAAACTGGCAGGCTGAGGTCCAGTTGGGACTCACGAATGCCGGCGATTTCGGTCGTAATATGAAATTGATGCCGTGCGGCGTCTGCGATCGAAACCGTGTAACGTATTTCGAGCTTTTGAGCGGCTGCGGCAG
>PSMA01000026.1:0-35484 GCA_040289905.1 Blastocatellia bacterium | reverse complement strand
TCCAGTTATCTAAAGTTAAATTATTCTTTGAAGAAGACAGGAGAGAAAACTAGATGAGAAAAATTATTGCACTTTCAGCCCTTTTGGCCCTTGGAGCACTTGTGATGGCCTGCGGTGGAGGCGAAGCGAATAATGCCGCTGCAAACGCCAATAAAGCTGCCGCAAATGCAATGAATCAAATGGCAAACGCAATGAATCAGATGGCGAATGCGGTGAATCAAGCAGCAACCCAGGTTCAAACCGCGGCGAACGCTGCAAATAATGCCGCTCAAAACATTACCAATGCGGCAAATGCAGTCAACCCAGCTACAAACGCCAATCACAATTCAAACACCAACCACAATAGCAATAAATAGTTGGAACTCACTCTGATTTAATCCGAAGGGCTGCCTGTCGCTGGCTGCCCTTTTTCGCATTGACGATTTCTGCTACTGGGATACAAATTACGCTCAGCGTAACAGTTCGAGTACTTCATCAACTGAGTTCACGGGCCTTTGGCATGTGAAATTCTCACAAATGTACGCAGTTGGCTTCGCGTCCACAATCGGGCGGCCTTTGGTTAGGGGTATTTCCTCCAGGCTTCCTGAGCGCACCGGAGCTAGCACCTTAAATGGCAAATATTCCCTTCGAATAACTGTTTCCAGATCGTTTCCCTCGCCTCCGGTTAAAACGATTTCGTAAACCTTAGCAAACATAAATTCAACCGCAGACAGTGCCCGCCCGAAGCCAGCCGGAAACCGCTCTATTTGATTCGCTACTGCTCGGAGTGCCGCTATTGCGTAGCGCTCGTAATGGTCTTCGCCAAAAAACTTGGCCAACCGTAACAAAACATCGGCCGCTGCGGAGTTGCCCGATGGCGTGGCGTTATCGACGAGGTCTTTATTTCTAATAATTAGCGGCTCGCTATCGATCGACGTGTAGAAAAATCCACCATTTTCGGCGTCCCAGAACCTCGCCAAGATCGATTCAGCAATTTCGCGGGCCACGAGCAAATATTTCGTCTCTCCCGTCGCTTGATAGAGTTCAATTAGGCCATCCGCGAAATTCACGTAATCGTCGAGAAAGCCTTGAATCGGTTCGCCCGTACCTTTCAAAGTCCTGAATATCTGTAAATGCGGATCGGAATCGCTGCGGAAGACGTGACGACCGAGTAGGAATTCCGCATTGCGTATTGCCGCCGAAAGATACGAGTTTGTCCCAACTGCAGCGCCTGCCTCCGCCATCGCCGCCAGCATCAAACCGTTCCACGAAGTAAGTATTTTTTCATCGCGAAACGGCTTGATCCGTCGCTCCCGATAGTCAAACAATCGCCGACGGCTCGCTGCAAGTACTGAATCTAAATCATTGTACAGGCTTGCTTTATCCGAAATGTGAAGGATGTTTTTCCCTTCGAAATTTCCTTCCTTTGTAACTCCGTAAAATTTGATTACTCGATCGGCGGCGACCTTCCCAAGGGCCTCTTCTATCTCAGCCGGCGACCAGACAAAAAACTTCCCCTCCTCGCCTTCGCTGTCCGCGTCCTGCGAAGAAAAGAAGCCGCCCTCTGAGCTAGTCATTTCGCGAAGCACGTAATCGAGTGTCTCGCTGACAATGCGCCGGTAAAAAGTCTCTTTCGTAGCCTGGAATAAATGCAAGTAGAGCCGAGCGAGCTGTGCGTTGTCGTAAAGCATTTTTTCAAAATGTGGGACGAGCCATATCGCATCTACGGCGTACCGGTGAAATCCGCCGCCGAGCTGGTCATAAATCCCGCCGGCAGCCATTTCATCGGCTGTTTTTCTTACGATTTTAAGTGCTTCGTCCGTCCCTGTACGCTTCCAGTAACGCAAAAGAAATTCAAGAGCCATCGACGGAGGAAACTTTGGTGCGCCGCCGAAGCCTCCGTGTCCGCGGTCAAACGCCCGTGAAAGTGCAAAAAATGCACTCTCCGACAAGGATTCCTCGATCGGGATTCCAGAAGGCTCAGTTAGCGAGAGCCGGCGCAATTCGCCGAGCATTTCAATCGCCGAGCTGAGAAGCTCTTCGCGGCGATTCCGCCAAGCGTCCGCAATGCCGAGCAACACCTGCTTCCAGCTCGGCATCCCGTATCGCGGCGAAGGCGGAAAATACGTACCCCCGAAAAAAGGTATTTTCTCTGGAGTTAGAAAAACGTTCAAAGGCCAACCGCCGCGGCCTGTCGTAATCTGAACGAAATTCATATAAATCTGATCGACGTCCGGCCTTTCTTCGATATCGACCTTTATATTGACAAAATATTCGTTCATTATGGCTGCCACTTCCGGGTCTTCGAACGATTCGTGCGCCATTACGTGACACCAGTGACAGGCCGAATAACCCAGACTTACCAAGATCGGCTTGTCTTCCTTTTTTGCCCTTTCGAAGGCCTCATCCGACCATGGATACCACTCAACTGGATTTTGCGAATGTTGCCGCAAATATGGACTAGATTCACTGGAGAGATGGTTTATGTTCGTTTTCCGCTCTTTCATAAAGACAATTGTTTCATTATCGATCATTTTTTGAAAACGTCGGCTTGTTCTGATATAATTTTTGCGATCTATGACCCCGCGTTGCGTGGCAAGTTTGAGGCCGACCGTTCTTCGCGCTGACCTGTTCGGCGGCGATTAAATCCTCCTTCTCCATTTTGGAAACGACACCGTCGTAACTGCCCTTCGAGCTGAAGCCGACGGTCCACCGACTACTCTGAACGATTTATCTTTAAGGAGGATTTAATAATGATACCGACGCAAGAATTGCAAAAACCCATTATCCTAACTGAGCTCCCGGGCCCGAAGGCAAAGCAGATTATTGAGGCTGATGCTCGCTACGTAACTCCGAGCTATCCGCGGCCCGATTACAAACTTGTGGCCGATCACGCATCTGGCGTCTGGATAACCGACCCGGACGGAAACGTATTCCTAGATTGCAATGCCGGCGTTGCCGTCTGCTCAACGGGCCATTGCCATCCGGAGATCGTCGCCGCGATCACAAAACAGGTAAACGAATTGATACATCTATGCGGGACGGATTTTTATTACCGCCATATGCCGGAATTAGGTAAAAAATTGAATGAAATAGTCCCGATCGACGGCCCGAGTAAAACCCATTTTGCCAATAGCGGAGCCGAGGCGATCGAAACCGCGCTAAAGCTTGCGATGTATCATACGCGGCGACAAAAATTTATTTCCTTTTTCGGGTCATTTCACGGCCGGACGCTCGGAGCTCTTTCGCTGACATCGTCAAAGAAAGCACAACGGCTGGGCTTTATGCGCCAGGCTCTCGATGTAGTTCACGTGCCGTATCCAAACAAATTCAGACATTTCGCAACGGACCGTCCATCCGACGAAGAAACTGTAAGCCGCGATTGCGTTAAATGGATCGAGAACAAGTTATTCCGAACGACAACCCCGCCCGAAGAAGTAGCCGGCATCGTTCTCGAAGTCGTGCAAGGCGAAGGCGGCTACATTCCCGCGCCAACCGCATTTGTAAAAGAAATCCGTCGAATCTGCGATGAGCACGGTATCATGATGATTCTCGACGAGGTCCAATCGGGAATGGGGCGAACCGGGAAAATGTTTGCACTCGACCACCACGACGGCGTCAAGGCGGATATAGTCTGTACTGCGAAAGGCCTTGGATCGGGAATGCCGATCGGAGCCTGCACTGCTAGAGCAGACATTATGGATTGGCATAAAGGTGCCCACGCCTCGACATTCGGTGGAAATCCGGTCGCGCTTGCCGCTGCCTTGAAAACGATCGAACTTCTCGAAGGCGGTTTAATTGAAAACGCACGCCTGGTCGGCAAATATCTCCAAGACGGCCTTCGCGGGCTTAAAGAAAAACATAAATCGATCGGCGATGTGCGAGGCCTCGGATTGATGCTCGGGGTTGAATTTGTGAAGGACAACGGCGATCCCGATCCGGAGCTTCGTGATCGCGTCGAAATGGCATGCTTCAACAATGGGTTGATCGTGCTGGGCTGTGGTACGAGCACGATTCGATGGTCGCCGCCGCTTATCCTCACGAAAGCGAACGCCGACGTTGCCCTCGAAATTTTTGATCGGGCGATTGCTATGTCTGCGGCTTGAATCCAGCTAAAAAGCTTTATTTAAAATTAAGAGGGCCTCTTCCGATTTGGATTCGGCCCTCTTGATGTTTCGATTTGGAATTCTACTCCTATGCCGCTTTTGCCTTGTGAATTTCCTCAATCATCACAGGAACCGCTTCAAACAGGTCGCCGACAATGCCGTAATCAGCGATATCAAAGATCGGAGCCTCCGGATCCTTATTTATCGCTATAATGGTGCCGGAGTTCTTCATTCCGACAATATGCTGAATCGCGCCGGAAATACCCAGCGCGATATAGACCTTCGGAGCAACCGTTTGTCCAGAGGAGCCGATTTGACGATCGATCGGTAGCCACTCGTTGTCACAAATCGGACGCGAAGCCGCAAGGTCCGCTCCTAATGCGTCGGCAAGATCCTTTGCGAGCGCGATGTTTTCCTGCGATTTGATTCCGCGCCCAACTGCAACGATGATTTCCGACTTTGTCAAATCGACCGATGATTTAGCTTCCTGAAACGGCTCTTCCGCAGACATCCGAACGTCACCTACCGTAACTTCTACCGTCTCGATCGTTGCCGAGCCGCCGCGTTGTGCTGCATCACCGCGAAATGCCCCCGACTGGAACGAGATAAAATATGGTGCCTCGCCACCGATTTCAATGTCGGCATCGAGTTTGCCAAGAAAAATTCGGCGCGACGGCACGATTTTGCCACTTTCGATTCTAATTCTAATACAATCGCCCACAAGCTCTCGCCCGAGCCGCGTCGCAACTCTCGGAGCGAAATCACGCGCCTGATATGTATGCGAAAACAGGACATAGCGGGGATTTTCACGGCGGATTATCTGCTCGAGAGCGTCCGTATAGCCATCGGGCGTATAAACGCTAAGCGCTGGATTTTCGCAAACAATCACTTTGTCGAGGTCATAAGCCGCCATCTCCGCCGCAAGCGGACAACCGCCGCCGCAAAGAATTACCGCCACGGACTTAATTCCCAGTTCGCCGCCGATCGTCTGAGCAGCGGTAATAGCTTCTAGAGAAGCTTTGTTGAGCACGCAATTTTTGTGTTCAATAAATACGAGAATCATATCTTCGGTCTATCCCCCGATTAATACGCCGGCTCAGATAATCCTTACCTCGGTTTTTAGTTTCTCTACCAATTCCGCTGCGCCTTTTCGTGCATCGCCATTGCCAAGGACCTCGGTCTTTTTGGTCTTGAGCGGAACGTAAACCTTGGCAATTTTCTGGGCCGAAGCAAAAGGCTCCGGAGTTGGCACAACCTCCCGGATTTCCTTCTTTTTTGCTGCCATAATTCCTTTCAGCGACGCATAACGGATTTGCGATATGCCGGATTGGATCGTAAACACCGCCGGCAGCTTATATGTGAACCACTGATACCAGCCGCTTTCGAGTTCCCGTTTGATCCGAATCGTTTTGCCAAGGCTAGCTCGGTCAATTTCGATCACGATCGTCCCACTCGGCAGCCCAAGAATCTCCGCCAGCACAACGCCTGTTTGGCCAAAGCTCGCATCATCTGATTGCAGCCCAGCGAAAACAAGCGTCGGATTCTCGCCCCGGATCGCCTCGGCGATCAGTTTCGCAGTCTGAAACGGTGATAGTTCATTGACGTTGTCGGCAACTACGTGAATTCCCCGATCTGCCCCACGCGCAAGGGCATCTTTTATCACCGCCTTCGCACTTTGCGGCCCAAGCGTACAGACGATTACCTCTCCCTCGCCCTTGGATTCGCGAAGCCGCAAAGCCTCTTCCAAAGCATAACCGTCGGATTCATTCGTTTGCATCGCAACGTCGGTTTCGACGATCCATTTTTCATCCGGCCGCACGCGCAGTACCGCATCCTTATTTGCGACCTGCTTCATTAAAACAACTATCTTCATATTCGATTTTCCGCTATGCAGATTATCATAAAATGAATGAAGATTCATTCATTGGGGTTATCCGCCTCTGAGCAATTTCCGAATCGCGGCTGGTTATTCGTCATACCGCTTGAAGATCAGACAGGCGTTTGTTCCGCCGAAACCGAAGCTGTTCGAAAGCGTGTATTCTAGCTCGGCCTTACGCGGGACATTCGGAACGTAATCTAGGTCGCACTCCGGGTCCGGCTTTTCGTAATTGATAGTCGGCGGAATTATTCCTTCCGTTAGCGCCAGGACAGAAAAAACTGCCTCGATTCCGCCGGCGGCGCCGAGCGCGTGGCCAGTCATTGATTTTGTGGAGCTGACCGCCAAGCCGTTTTTAGCGTGTTCGCCAAAAACTTTTTTTATCGCCATTGTTTCGAATTTATCGTTGTAGGGCGTTGAGGTCCCGTGGGCATTAATATAACCAATCTGTTCCGGCCGGATGCCCGCATCGTCGATTGCTTTTTTCATTACGCGGATTGCTCCAGAGCTAGTTTCGTCCGGCATTGTAACGTGAAATGCGTCGCCTGTCATACCGTATCCGACAATCTCGGCCAGAATGTTAGCACCGCGACGGCGGGCAAATTCGAGCTCTTCTAGAATCATAATGCCCGCGCCCTCACCCATCACAAAGCCATCTCGGTCAGCGTCGAATGGCCTGGAAGCCCGCTTCGGATCATCGTTTCGCGTTGAAAGTGCACGCATTGAGGCAAAGCCAGCAACGGACATCGGCGTAATTGCACTTTCGGCGCCGCCACAGATCATTGCGTCTGCGTCGCCGCGTTCAATCAGACGGAAGCTGTCCCCGATCGCGTGAGCGCCGGCCGAGCAGGCCGTAGCCGTAGCGGAATTGGGGCCTTTCGCCCCGTGCCGAATCGAAACATTGCCCGCGGCAAGATTGACAATTGCTGAAACGATAAAAAAAGGCGAAACGCGCTCGGGGCCCGATTGCAGGAGCTTTTCGTGCTCGCGCTCGATCGCCCAGAAATCGCCGATGCCTGAGCTAATGTACGTGCCGACCATTTCGGCATTCGAATCATCGATTTTTAGGCCGCTGTTTTTCACCGCTTCGTCCGCCGCCGCGATTGCAAAATGGGTAAAGGCTCCCATCCGACGGGCGTCTTTCTTGTCCAGAAATTCGAGCGGATCAAAGTCCTTTACTTCGCACGCAAACCTGACCGGAAAATTTTCCGCGTCGAATTTGCGAATCATATCTGCACCGCTTTCCGCGCGCATCAGCGCAGACCAAGTTGACCGCACATCGTTTCCACAGGCCGTCACCAGGCCGACTCCAGTTACTACAACACGACGTTTCATAAAAATTACGAACGGCGAATCGTGATCGGAGCTTGACCAATGGATTTCCCGGAGGTCAAGGGGCGGATCGGATCGCCGTTTTTATGGCTTCCGGCTATTCAGTTAGCCCTTATGCTGCTCGACATATGCATACGCATCGCGAACGCTCTGGATTTTCTCTGCGTCTTCGTCTGGAATCTCGATATCGAATTCTTCTTCAAAACGCATCACAAGCTCCACCAAATCTAGTGAATCTGCGCCGAGGTCTTCGATAAACCGCGCATTTTCTGTAACTTCGGCTTCGTCTACACCCAGCTCATCGACGATTATCTGCTTAATCTTTTCCTGAATTTCTGACATAGTTTCTCCTGTAATTAAATTGTTTCCAATGATTTGCGAATACCTGTCGAATCCTCGACATTAAATATATCAGCGTCTCGTTCCGTCTGCCGGACAAGCCCTGAAAGCACTTTTCCCGGCCCGACCTCAATAAATTTAGTAACGCCTTCTGCAACCAGTCGTCGGACCGATTCAAGCCATCGAACGGGAGATGTAACCTGCCGCGTCAGTAAACCGCAAACCAACGATGCGTCAGTATTCGGTTCCGCAGTTACGTTGTGTACCACCGGAAACCGGAAACTCCCATAACCAATACGAGCGAGATCTTCAGCAAGCCGCTCTTCTGCCGGACGCATTAGCTCACAGTGAAATGGTGCCGAGACATTGAGCCGAATTGCCCGCTTTGCACCGCGTTCTTTCAAAATCGCACAAGCCCTCTCTACCGCTTCGGAATTTCCTGCGATCACGATTTGCGACGGCGAATTGATATTCGCCGGACTGCAAACGGCTCCGGCTGCTGCCTCTTGACAGACAGAAGCAACCGTCTCCGGGTCGCTCCCGATGATTGCAGCCATCGAGCCGACGCCGACCGGAACGGCTGCCTGCATATATTCACCGCGTTTTCGGACCAGCCTAACCGCATCAGCCAAGTCTATAACTCCCGCCGCAACCAAAGCCGAATATTCGCCCAGGCTATGTCCGGCTGCCATTGTCGGTACCGGCATTCCCTCGCTGAGCATCGCGCGATAGGCCGCAATCGAAACGGTCAAAATCGCCGGCTGTGTGTTTGCCGTCAGTTGCAGATCGGCTTCATTTCCCGAAAAGCAAATTTCCGACAAACTGAAGCCCAAAGCCCCGTCCGCGATGCGAAAAACGTCCTTTGCTGCCTCGTAATTATCGAATAAGTCCTTTCCCATTCCTGCGGCTTGCGAACCTTGCCCGGGAAAGATATAAGCAATTTTGGTCATCGGACTTTTGGCTTGCAGGCCGCCGGCTACACACCCGCCTGCCTTCAAATTCTCCAAGTCAAAGATCTAAAACCTAAGAACGGTCCCGCCCCAGGTTACGCCGCCGCCAAATGCAGTCAGCAACACGGTTGTACCTTCAGTGATACGACCCGATTCTATGCATTCGTCCATAGCGATCGGGATCGAAGCGGAGGATGTATTGCCGTGCATCGCTATATTCGAATAGACCTTCTCTTCAGGAACTCCTAGCCGAGACGCGACGGCATCTGTAATTCGCTGATTTGCCTGGTGAGGTATAACGAGGTCGATATCGTTAACCGCTAGTCCCGCTTTCTCGATCATTTCCGCTGAAATTTCGGCCATCGACCGCACCGCTACCTTGAAGAGTTCGTTACCCTTCATCTTGAAATAGTGCATCCGTTTATCGATGGTCTCGTGCGTAGTGCCGTATTTTGTGCCGCCGCCCGGACAGTAAAGCTGCTCTTCGAATCGGCCGTCAGATCTGATTTTGGTGGCGAGTATCCCCTTGTCTTCCGGTACCGGCCCGAGCACCGCCGCACCGGCACCATCGCCGAAAAGAATGCAAGTACCGCGGTCGGTATAATCGACGTATTTCGTTAAAACTTCTGCTCCAATCACGAGAGCATATTTTATTTGGCCCGTCCGAATCATCGATTCGACCATTGTAATGCCGTAAAGAAATCCCGAGCAGGCCGCAAATACATCCATTCCGGCGGCATTGTGAGCGCCTAGCTGAGCCTGAATTATCGCACCCGTGCAGGGCAAAATCTGGTCGGGCGTCGTCGTTGCACAGACTATTAGCTCGATATCTTCGGGCCGCAAACCTGCCTTTTCAAGGGCGCGTTTTGCTGCCTCGGTCCCGAACATCGAGGTATATTCATTTTCGGCCGCCTTGTGCCTTTGCTTAATTCCCGTTCGCGTCGTTATCCATTCATCGGAAGTTTCGACTATTTTCTCGAGGTCGGCATTCGTTAGAATCCCTTCCGGATACGAATGCCCCATTCCGATGATTCCAGCATTTTGAGAAGCCATTTAAGTAAAATTAGAACTTAAAAACGGTAAATTTCAAAACGCCTACTCGGCATCCTCGACGTCAATAATCTTTCGTCCTTTGTAAGTACCGGTTTTCGGATCTATCCGATGCGGGAGTCGCGGCTCGCCCGTTTGCTTGTCGATTATAAATGGCGGAACACTCAGCCCATCGTGAGCCCGGCGCTGCCGTGTACGCGATTTGGAGTGTCGTCGTTTTGGATTTGGCATAGAGTTTTAACCTCGTAAATTCCGTTTCCGTAAATCGTTACGGAAACGATTCAAATTAAATTTTCAGACGCGGTTCACTTCAATTTTGTCAAGGCGTCCCAACGCGGGTCAAAGGCGTCCTGCTTGCATCCGCAATCACCCATCTTTAACTCCGCCCCACAGAATGTACAAAGGCCGGGACACTCTTCCGAGCAAACAAATTGTTGCGGCAAGGCGAGGACGACCTGTTCGCGAACCATGTCATCTATTTCGATGCCCCCATCGATTATTTCATCCGAGCTGAGCTCTTCGGACGTTAGCTGGTGTCCATCCTGGAGAGCGAACAGCTCGCTCTGAACGTAACTCAAATCTACCCGGATCGAAATCGGCAACTCCTTTTCGTTGAGACATCGGCTGCACTGGAGTATCACGTCGCCGGTTATTGAGCCCGATATCTCTACAAACGATTCGTTGCCTTTGATAACCGCCGCAAGATGAAATCGTCCTGACGGTCTAGCACTTTCGGAAAGCTCCGAGACTTCAAGGTCCGCCTCAAATTCAGCAGGCATTTTCAGTTCCGAAAGTGCAACTCGCATTTTCAAATCGCCCCGCCGAAGCGCCATTTCCCAGGCGTAAAAAGACAAACTTCGTATTATAGCCGTTGAGAGACGATAGTCAAACCTTCTGACGATCGACCGACCGGACTAAGCCGCCGTGCCGACTGCCTCCTCCAGGGAGGCAAAACCTCGCCTTTGGACAAGCTCCAAAAGTCCGCGTGATAAATCCGCCGGAAATGACGGGCCGCCGTAAACAAACCCAGTATAAACTTGAAGAAGTGATGCTCCTGCCACTATTTTTTCAAATGCATCTTCGGCAGACATAATCCCTCCAACACCGATAATAGCCAGCCGCCTGCCCGCGTATCGGTAAAGCGTCGAGATAACGCGATTCGCAAGTGTTCGCAAAGGCTTTCCGCTCAAGCCGCCGTCGGGCGGAATTTTTCCCGCCGGAGCTCGAAGGCTTTCGCGAGAAATAGTTGTGTTTGTCGCAATAATGCCACTTACGCCTTGGCGCAGACAGACGTCTGCGATCTCAGTGACTTCGCCCCGACTTAAATCCGGCGAAACTTTAATCAGTAGCGGCTTTGGATTTGTCAGCGCTCGATTTGCGGCCGAAATTGCCGAAAGTAGATCGTCAAGGCTTTCCGCTGCCTGAAGCTTGCGGAGATCCGGCGTATTTGGCGAAGAGACGTTTATTGCAACGTAGTCGGCATAAGGCGCTAACCGCTGAAACGTCCGGACATAGTTTTCCGTTGCCATTTCGTTTGCAACGTCCTTATTCCGCCCGATGTTTATTCCAATTGGACAATTGCGTTTTAGCTTCGCAAGCCGTCCAGCGATTGTCTCGGCACCTTGATTGTTAAATCCCATTCGGTTTATGAGCGCCTTGTCTTCCTCCAGTCGAAAAAGACGAGGCTTCGGATTGCCCGGCTGCGGATTTAGTGTAACAGTACCAATTTCGACGAAGCCGAAACCTAAGGCAGCAAGTTGTGCTACGGCAACCGCGTTCTTGTCAAATCCAGCTGCGAGCCCAATAGGATTCGAAAATCGCACGCCGAATCGCTCGAGCGGTGGCCAATCGCCCGGATTCAGAAACCGATCGGCTAGAACCCGCGAAAATATGTTAGATTTTGCCAGTAAATCGATGCCAATGTCGTGTGCTCGCTCGGGTTCGAGCCTAAAAGCAACCGGTCGTAAAATCTTTTCCCAAGTGAATCCCATCCCAAAAATAATTATCATACGTTACGGCAGTGCAACGGGGGAAATTGAAATATATTGCAATTGAAGTTTCCACGGATGTTTGTTAGCATTTGCTCTCGAATGGTTGATGAAGCAAATCTGACGGAAAAATCGCGGATTATGGACGAGGCAGCAATGGAAAGAGCCATCTCGCGTCTGGCCTCGGAAATCGTAGAAAAAAACAAGGGAGCAAAGGATCTCTACCTGGTTGGAATCCGGCGGCGCGGCGTCCCGCTAGCGCAGCGCATCACGGATAAAATTGAACGCCTCGAAGGCGTTAAGCCGCTTTTTGGAACGCTGGACATAACACTCTACCGCGACGACCTTTCAACCGTCGGCACAAATCCAATTGTAAACCGGACAGAACTTGCTGAAGATATCGACGGTAAGGTTGTCGTCCTTGTTGATGACGTGCTTTACACGGGGCGGACAATCCGCGCTGCACTGGACCAATTGATGGATTTTGGGCGACCTCGAAAAGTTCAGCTTGCAGTTTTAATCGACCGCGGCCGTGAACATCGCGAACTGCCGATACAGGCCGACTTCGTCGGAAAAACTGTTCCGACTAAACAATCGGAAATAATTCGAGTAATGCTCAATGAGTTTGATGCAATGGAAGGCGTCGGCATTTTTGAAAAGCCGACAACTTAAGAAGCAAGGCTGACGCCTTGCTTTTTTGTTCGTAAGCGAACTTTCTCGGCCGGGATTAAATTAAGCGGATTGAATTAAATAGTTTCGCATTGCAAATGGAGAAACCCTTTCGCCGAAGAGACCTCCTCGGAATCCGCGATCTTACCGCCGCGGAAATCAAAGGCATTTTAGATACCGCCGAAAACTTCCGCGAAATAAATATGCGAGAAATCAAAAAGGTGCCGACACTCCGCGGAAAGACCGTTATTAACCTTTTTTTTGAAAATTCAACGCGGACACGGACCTCATTCGAACTAGCGGCAAAAAGGCTTTCGGCGGACGCGATTAATATAAGCGTCGCCGGATCGAGCCTTAGCAAAGGAGAGACGATTGTCGATACCGCACTTAACCTAGACGCGATGCAGCCAGATTGCATCGTCGTCAGGCACGGATCAGCCGGCGTTCCGCATCAACTTGCGAAGGTAAGCAAAGCGGCAGTTATCAACGCTGGCGACGGCGCAAACGAACACCCGACGCAGGCCCTGCTTGACGCCATGACGATCCGCGAGCACAAGGGGCGAATCGAAGGTCTCAAGGTAGCGATTATCGGCGACATTTTGCATAGCCGCGTAGCGCGGTCGAACATCCATTTGTTGACGAAACTCGGAGCGAACGTCCGCGTTGCAGGTCCGGGTACGTTGGTTCCAAACGAATTTGAACACATTGCCGCTGCGGGTCTGGAGGTTTGCAAGAATGTCGAAGAGGCAATTGCGAATGCCGACGTTGTGATGATCCTACGAATTCAGCGCGAACGTCAAGATTCGGCCTTTTTCCCGACGCTGCGCGAATATGCCATTCATTTTGGATTGACGAAGGAGAGGCTTGATTTGGCAAATCCAGATGCAATTGTACTTCATCCAGGGCCAATGAATCGTGGCATAGAAATCGCATCCGAGGTTGCGGACAGTTCGCGCTCGCTTATCCTCGATCAGGTTAAATACGGTCTCGCCGTAAGGATGGCGGTGCTCTACCTCGCGACCGGCGGCTCGGCTATTGTTTGAGACTTCATGAAGCTGCTTATTTCAAATGGACATTTAATCGATCCCGCCGCCGGCGAAAACTCCGGTATGAATGTCCTTGTTTCAAATGGCGTCATCGAAGCGTGGCTAAAGCCTAATGAAACACCTCCCGAAGGGTGCGAGGTTCTCGACGCCACGGGCCTCGTCGTTGCGCCGGGCTTTATAGATTTGCATGTCCATTTTCGTGAACCGGGCCAGGAGCACAAAGAGACTATTGCAACGGGATGCGCGGCGGCCGTAGCCGGCGGCTGGACCAGCGTTTGCCCGATGCCGAACACAAATCCAATAAACGACAATGCGGCGATTACTCGATACATTATCGAGCAAGGTGAACGCTCGGGACTGGCAAACGTTTTTCCGATCGGCGCAATTACAAAGTTCTCTGACGGGACCGAACTTGCCGAAATGGGCGAAATGAAAGCAGCCGGAGCCGTAGCCGTTTCCGATGACGGCCGGCCCCTCCCAAATGCAGGCATTATGCTAAGAGCGATGCAATATGCCAAAGATTTTGGTCTTCCGGTTGTCGATCACTGCGAAGACAAATCTTTGACTGCCGGCGGAGTTATGCACGAAGGACGGGTTTCAATGCTGCTTGGGTTAAAAGGAATGCCCGCGATCGCCGAAGAACTTGACGTCTTAAGAGACATTATGCTCGCCCGTGAAACCGGCGCTCACGTGCACATAGCCCATATCTCAACTAAAAATGCCTTAGAAGCGGTCCGTCGGGCAAAGAACGTTGGAATAAAGGTAACCTGTGAAGCCGCGCCACATCATTTTACCCTGACCGATGAAGCTGTAATCGGTTACGATACAAATTTCAAGATGTCTCCGCCGCTTCGTAGCGCGGAACATCGTGAAGCAGTAATTGAAGGGCTTCGAGATGGCACGATTGATGCGATCGCCACCGACCATGCTCCGCATCACCACGACGAAAAAGCCCTCGAATTCGATCGAGCTCCATTCGGCATCACGGGCCTGGAAACGGCCGTCGGGCTCGCCTTTTCCGAGCTGGTTCATCAAGGAATTATCGATTTGCCGCGCCTAGTCGAACTTTGCTCAACGAAACCGGCGGCAATTTTCGGCCTTTCTGGTCGCGGTACGCTTCGACCCGGCTCGATCGCAGATATTACAATCCTTGACCCGCATGACGAATGGAAATACAGTAATGCGGAATCGCGCTCGAAATCACGCAATTGCCCGTTCAACGGTAGACATTTTCTCGGCCGTGCGGTAACCACAATCGTCGGCGGCCGGCCGGTTTTCGATATACGCAAATTACGGCTGGACCGATGAAACCGGCATATCGTTTAGTTCTTAATCGAATTTCCGCTTGTACTGCTCTTCGCTTTTATGGAGTGGATTGTTGACCCGAACCTCTGGATTGCGTTTATAACACTCACCGCACTCGAACTCGTTCTCGGCATCGATAACATAATCTTTATTTCGATTATTGCTGGTAAATTGCCACCAGTACAGCAGCCTCGAGCAAGATTTATTGGCCTTGCATTAGCGCTTGGCTTCCGCGTAGCATTGCTGTTTTCTCTTTCGTGGGTTATGACGCTCACCGAGCCTCTTTTCACTGTCTTCAGCCACGGAGTTTCGGGCCGGGACTTTATCCTAATTGGCGGCGGCTTGTTCCTAATGGCAAAATCTACCCATGAGATACACGGCTCGCTCGAGGCCGACCCGGCCCACGCCGCTAAAAAAATATTTGCTTCCTTTGGCGCAGTAGTCGTACAAATAGGTTTGCTGGATATCGTCTTTTCGCTTGATTCGGTCATAACGGCGATTGGTATGGTCGATAAACTGCCGATAATGATTGCCGCAGTTATCGTATCGATCATCGCGATGATGGTTTTTGCTGGCACGATCGGCGCATTCGTTCAAAAGCACCCGACGATTAAGATGCTCGCCCTCGCTTTCCTGCTTCTGATTGGCTTTACTCTCATTTCCGAAGGTCTCGGGCTTCACATTCCTAAAGGTTATGTTTATTTCGCAATGGCTTTTTCAGTAATGGTCGAATTTTTAAATATGCGGATTCGATCGCGAGGTCAGCCGGTCGAATTGCATAACCCGTATTTGCCTGTCGCGAGTGAGTTGGAAGAGCCGAATCGAAAGAACTAAAAATACTAAAAATAACGGCCTAAAAATTATTAAGTCGTGTGCTCAGTTAGTGATATTATCTCTCTTGTCGATCGCTTTTGGACAAGCGAATATCCGCTCGATCGATTTCAAAAACTTTACCTATCGACCGTACTGCTCTGGCGAAAACACGCTTAGTGTTCGCGTCAAAGACGGCGAATATTTGCAGGAAACACCACAAGACGGCTATATCGATCGCTTCTATTTCCGTGTTATGGATATCGCTTTCGGAGATCTTGATAGTGATGGAAAAGAGGAAGCAGCGATTATCACGGTCTGTAATACAGGCGGCACAGGACGTTTTACCGAGGGCTTCATCTATCGAATGAACGGTGGGAAGCCGGTTCTGGCCGCGCGTCTGCCCGGCGGCGATCGTGCCGACGGCGGTTTGCGGTCGGTTAAAATCGAAAATAGTCTGCTTGTCGTCGAGCAATATGAACGCGGCAAAACGGCCGGAGCATGCTGCCCGGAATTCATCGTCACCCAAAAATTCAAATTGATTGGAAAACGTTTAATCCAGGTCGGCAAAGTTGTACGACGTGAAGCGGCACCAAAACAGCGGGTTACTTTCGAACGAGGTTCGAATGCGAAAACCGTCCGCGTCCGCATTCCCGCCGGCGAAATTATTCGTCTCGTACTCCGAGCTAGTCGCGGACAGAGCCTTAGCGTTACGACCGATACCGACAGAGCCAGTGTTAGAATAACCAATCAGGCAAATGTCAAAATCTGACCCGACGGCTTTGACGCAGTACTCGATGAAGACGGCGATCAGATTGTCGAAGTCGAAAACTTAACAGCAGCCGACAGCGTAATAACCGTAAAAATCCGAATAGATTGACTTTCCGTCGATTGGGTTTTATCCTCTCCGGTTAACTCAGGTTGATGGAATCGTAAGCGTTTGACTTTGCAAAAGACCGCTCCTAGCGATTATGAAACACAAATTGCTTTTTCCCTCTTTGTTACTGATTTTTTCGTTTCTCGTATCGCCGATTCGAGCTATCCCACAAATCGTGCCGCAAAGATTTGATCTCGCAATAAACGATGCCCGGATAGTTGACGGAACCGGTAATCCTTGGTTTCGCGGCTCGATCGGAATCGCCAACGGCAAGATCGCTTTGATAAGCCGCCGAGATATCACCAATGCCGACCGTGTAATCGATGCCGGTGGGATGATCGTCGCGCCCGGATTTATTGATGTTCACGCGCATACGGAAGATATTTTTACAAATCCGACCGCGGAGAACTTTCTCAGGATGGGCGTAACCTCCCTCGTTACAGGAAATTGCGGCGGCTCGACGACAGACGTTGCCGAATTCTTGGGGAAAATTAAAACGACGCCGCTGGCTGTTAACCTCGCCACGCTGATAGCTCATGGTTCGGTTCGTGCAAAAGTAATGGGCCTCGAAAATCGTGACCCATCCCCGGAAGAGCAACAGCGAATGAATGCAATGGTCGAAAAAGCAATGCGCGAAGGAGCAGTTGGGCTCTCAACGGGATTGATCTATGTCCCGGGGACATTTGCAAAGACCGAAGAGGTAGTTGAATTGGCGCGCGTCGCATCGCGTTTCGGCGGGATTTACGCAAGCCACATACGAAATGAGGGCAACGAAGTAGTTGATGCCATTAACGAGGCAATAAATATAGGCGAGGCGGCCAAAATACCTGTCGAAATCTCGCATTTCAAGATCTCCTCTCGCGCGCTTTGGGGGCGATCTTCACAGACAATTGGACTTGTCGAATCGGCACGAAAACGAGGTCTACAGGTTACAGTAGATCAATATGCTTACACCGCATCCTCGACATCGCTAGATGCAAGAATGCCTAACTGGGCTATTGCGGGCGGCCGTGAGGAGGGGAAAAAGCGGCTCGCAGATCCTTCTACGCGGAAGAAAATTGCAGATGAGATGAAACAGGGCCTCAAGAAATCCAAATTCAAAGATTATGAGTTCGCGTATGTCGCAAGTTATCGTCCAAACCCGGAATTCAATGGAAAGAACATAAAGGAGATCACGAAGCTCGTTCGCGGCAAAACGTCGCTCGCGTCGCAAATCGAGCAAATCTTCGAAATGTACGAACAAGGCGGAGCCCAAATGGTTTACCGCGTTATGGACGAAGCCGACATGCAGAACATTATGCGTCAATCGTTTACGATGATTGCCTCGGATAGCGGCGTTCGTCAGTTTGGCTCCGGCGTTCCGCATCCGCGCGGATATGGAAATAATGCCCGCGTGCTCGGCCGATACGTACGTGAACTTAAACTTTTAACGCTCGAAGACGCAATCCGGAAAATGACTTCCCTTCCCGCTCAGACGTTCAACCTCCGAGACCGCGGACTTCTGCGCGAAGGATACGCAGCAGATATGGTAATATTCGACGAGTCTAAGGTCGCTGATCTCGCAACTTTCGAAAATCCGCATCAATACCCAACCGGTTTCGCGTATGTGATCGTCAACGGCAGGATCGTCTTAGATGGCACAACGATGACCGGCGAAATGCCCGGACAGCCACTCTTCGGTCCTGGCCGCGGTTTATAGTTCCAATTCGCGGAAAAAGCCGCGGGGAACGGGAGCTTCGATGGTCAATTGCTCACCGGTGGCGGGATGACGAAAAGCCAAACGCGTCGAATGGAGGAGAAGTCGCTCGGACCGTCCGCCGCCGCGTCCAGGATCGCCGACGATCGGATGTCCGATGTGGGCTAAATGAATTCGAAGCTGATTAGTGCGGCCGGTAATGCATGAAAGTTCAACCAAAGTCCGCAGTGAGCCGCGCCGCAACACGTAAAAGGCGGTTTGCGAAGGCTTTCCGTCGTCCTTTACGCCCCAAGACTTTCGCTCGTCAAAACGTCCAATGGGAGCTTCTATCTTCCCTGAATCGGCTTTCAAAACGCCCTCTACGATCGCAACATAGCGTTTATCGACTGTTTTTCGGGCAAACTGACGAGCGAGCGAGCGATGCGCAGTTAGGCTCTTAGCGATTAAAATTACCCCCGAGGTATCCTTATCGAGCCGGTGGACCAGGCCGGGTCGAATCGCCGTTCGCTTTTCTCCAGAGCCATTTGCGAAATTTAGATGATAAGTCAGAGCATTCAGCAGCGTTCCGCTCCGATCGCGGTTCGTTGGATGTACGAGCATACCGGCCGGCTTATTGATCGCAAGAAGGTCCGAATCTTCGTAGAGAACATCCAGCGGGATTGGGGCGGGCTGCATCGCCGTTTCTCGCGACAGATCGATTGAAATTTCGATGAAATCGCCGGAGCTAACACGGTAACCGCGATTTTCGTTCCGACCATTAACTTCGCACTTTCCATTGCGGATTACATCGCGGATATATGTTCGGCTAAGCTGCGGAAAACATTCGAAAAGATATTCCTCGAGCCGGCGTCGCCTGATATCTGCGCCTACCACGATCTCAAACAGCTCCTGCATACGACCGATCGTCAAAAACTTGTCGTCAAAGCGTTAAAACGTACACTTTTGTAGGCTATTACGTTTGCTCATACAATTTTGTTGTCTTTGGGCTTTCAATTTCTTCTGTCCGCTGTGCTAAAATCCGCCTTTACGCCGCGGTCGCTTTCGATATTTTTATACTACTATGATCAGCGAGCCTTTGAAAATCGTCTCTGAATTCGGCGCCGAGCTGACGTACCGTTCAGATCCTAGTCAAAGCGTGCGTAGAGCGCTTGCGGCCGCACAGCGGAGCCTGCAGCTCCAGTTTATGGCCTTCTGCCTCGTCGATTCGGCAAGCGGCGCGCTGGAAATCGCGGAATCAGCTGGCCTTGGACCAACGGAATTTCGCCGCTTCGAAAAGACCGTCGATAGCTCGCCCTTTCGCGAAGCATTTGAGTCTAATGCTCCGACGATTCTCTCACCTAAAGACTTATCGCACGAAGCCGCTAGCCTTTTCCCCTCCAACGCGAAGATTATTGCCGTCCCGGCCCTCGGCGGTGAGAACCGGCTCGGCGTCTTGATCGGCACCGTCGCCGACTCATCTAAACATTCAGACGAGCTTCTCGATCTTCTCCGATTATTCGCTTCGATGATCACACAAGCTTACCGGATAGAATACGCCGTCCGCGGCGAACGCGAGCGTCTTCGCGAGGAAAATCAGCACCTGAAACTGGAACTCAAAGAGAAATACGATTTTTCGCATATTATCGGCACCTCAAATGCTATGAAGCTCGTTTACGAGCAGGTAACGCAGGTTGCCCGCTCCAATGCGACGGTTCTTTTACGCGGCGAAAGCGGAACCGGAAAGGAACTGATTGCCAATGCGATACATTACAACAGCCTTCGGAGCAAAAAGCCCTTTGTCAAGGTTAACTGTGCTGCGCTACCAGAATCGCTAATTGAATCCGAACTCTTCGGCCACGAAAAAGGCGCTTTTACCGGTGCCGACAGGCTCAAGCGTGGCCGATTCGAGCTTGCCGAAGGCGGAACTCTATTTTTGGACGAAATAGGCGATTTGCCGCAGCAGACCCAGATAAAGCTCTTGCGAGTATTGCAGGAACGCGAGTTTGAGCGCGTCGGTGGAACACAGACGCTGCGTTCGAACATTAGACTTATTGCCGCAACAAACAAGGATCTCGAGACGTCGATCCGTAATGGGCAATTTCGCGAAGACCTTTATTACCGGCTGAATGTTTTTACAATATTTCTCCCGCCGCTTCGCGAGCGCAAGTCCGACATACTGTTACTGGCCGAGTATTTTCTCGAAAAGTACGAACGCGAGCATAATAAGCGCGTTCGCCGAATTTCAACACCGGCTATCGATATGTTGATGAGTTACCATTATCCGGGCAATGTCCGGGAACTGGAAAATGCGATTGAGCGAGCCGTTCTCGCCTGCGATGCAAATGTCATCCACAGCCACCATTTGCCGCCAACGCTTCAAACGGCCGAGGGTTCGGGGACGGTTACGGATCTATCGCTTGCTGCTGCGGTGGCCGCATTTGAACGCGGTCTAATACAGGATGCCTTGAAATCGACACGCGGCAATGTTGCAAAGGCAGCAAAACTGCTTGCCTCGACCGAACGCATTATCGGATACAAGATCCGTAAATACGGCATCGAGCCGGCACGCTTTCGCAAATGATCATCCAAGATTATCTCTTTGCGGATCTTCCCGTTCCCGCGGCGGCTCGTCGCTTTTATGATCAATTTTCCACTGCAAATCCGGCACTGGCGAGTCAGATTGCGACAGATTCCGGCTTACTTTCGGACTTGCTGGCATTGACATCGTGTAGCCCATGGGCGGCGGCAACGCTGCTTAGTCATCCGCAATACGTTCTTTGGCTAAAGCGTCACCGCTCCGGCGAGCAAATTCGCGGAAAAGATGAGTTGCTCGAATCGCTAGCCAGATTTTCGCTGACCAATTCGTCGCTCAACGTGGAAACGATTCTGTCGCGATTCAAGAGACGCGAATATCTCCGGATTTTCCTAAACGATCTTCGCGGTCGGACGACTATTGCTGAAACAACAGAAGAATTATCGAATCTCGCCGATGCAATTTTAGAGCATACGCTCCGCCTTGCTCGCCAGGAGCTCGAAAATCGTTTTGGTTCGCCGATGGAAATCGATTCTCGCGGAAGGCTTAAACCGGCAACCATTTCAATCGTCTCGCTCGGCAAACTTGGTTCGCGCGAGCTTAATTATGCGTCGGATATAGATTTGCTATTCATCTTCTCTGCTGAAGGAAACACCACCGGCAACGGCAGATCTGGCGAAATCGGTAACCGCGAGTTTTTCATCCGCCTGGCTGGAAGGATTGCCGCTCTCGTGGGCAATCCGGGAAGCGAAGGTGCCGCTTATCGCGTTGATCTTCGGCTGCGCCCATTCGGGCGTGTTGGGCCGCTCGCTGTTCCGGTCGCTGATGCTTGCAGATACTATTCCGCCGAGGCGGTCGACTGGGAACGTCAGGTCCTCATCCGCTCGCGAGCGAGCGCCGGCGACCCGAAGCCGTTCGCGGATTTTTTCTCCAAGATCGAAAAGTACGTATTTCCGCAATCGCGAGAGATTGGCGAATCGCTCGACAGCGTCCGCAGATCGAAGCAGAAAATTGACGCTATTCACGGCGCCGGGTCTAGCTTTAACGTCAAACTGGGCCGCGGAGGAATTCGCGAAATTGAATTCATCGCTCAGGCAATGCAATCCGCTTACGGCGGTCGAGATAAATGGCTTCGGGCTCCTCACACGTTGATCGCACTGGCCCGGCTCAATGACCGCGGGCTGATCGATGACGCGGAATTCTCCACTCTTTCTGAAGCATACAAGTTCCTTCGCCGCGTCGAGCATTTTCTTCAAATGGAAAATGGGCTGCAAACACATGTTTTGCCGAGCGATCCAGTCGCTCGCGAGAGGCTCGCCATGCGCCTTGGAATTTTGGGACTCGATAGGTTCGACGCTGAGATTCAGCGGCACACCGAATCGGTCGCGAAGATTTTTCGGCGCGTTTTCGGACCACCAAGTGATGAGGCGGAAAATCAACTTCGTACCCGCATCGCACAGTCTCGACCGGCAGCCCCATCCGCAGTGATCGATTCGGTTAACGTGAATCCGGCTGATGAATTCCTCGAACAATATGGTCCACGGATTTCAGCCTCGGTTGAACTTAACCCAGAACTTCGTGAGATTCTCATCAACCTGCCGCCTGCGCCGCCAGCACACGATTATTACTCGGAGCTTGCCTCCGCAGTACGAAGTCCTGGCAATCGTATTGAGCGGCTCAACGCACTCCGAACTGCTTGGCGGCCACTTTTTTTCGAAATACTGGCCCTTGATGCTGCGGGCAGATTAACGATAACTGAATCGAAGAAGCTTCAGACAGAACTAGCTCGAGCGGCCATCGCAATTGCAATGGAATTGTCGGCAGAAGAAGTTTCCCGGCGTTATGGAAAAACAGATCCCGCACTAACGCCGGATGTGCTCGGACTTGGAAAGCTCGGCGGCGCCGGGCTTGATTTTGATTCGGATCTGGATTTGATTATAACCTTTGACGATCGAAACGGTAGACGCGGCGCTAGCCAGCAATTATCCGCGGAAGCGGCAAGCCGGATAACGGAAACCTTTATTAATTTTCTTTCAGCCTTTACACGCTTCGGATCGCTTTATCGGGTCGACCTGCGCCTTCGGCCCCACGGCAGCAGCGGCCCACTCGCGATTTCCCGCAGTGCAATCTGCGAATATTTTGCACGCGAGGCTGAAATTTGGGAACTTCTGGCATTTGTAAAACTTCGTGGCGTTTTCGGTCTGCAAAGCCTGGAAACAGAACATGAAATACGCCAAATCGTGCATTCCAGAGCCGCAGCGACAGGAGAAGACGTCCTGCGTGGCGAAACTCGCCGAATCCGTTTAGAGCTCGAGGCGCAGCGCACGGACCGTCGACGCACAATGCCGGATATCAAATACGGCGAAGGGGGAATGCTGGATATCTACCTTGCTACTCGGTATTTACAGCTCCAAAATTCGGTCGCGGACGAGGTTGATGCGCGGTCAACAGCCGCTACCTTAAAAATACTCTTTGTCAATGGATACCTGGATCATTCCGAATACGGTGCGTTATCGTTCGGTTATGACTTCCTCTCCCGCATCGATCATTATTTACGCGTATTGCTTGGCAGGACAACACGTTTGCCGGTTGGCAACCGGTCCGTTATGCGGCGAATCGCGGAATTGCTCGGCATCGGATCGCAGAGCGAGTTTGAAGATCGGCTTTTGCTAACTCGGATGGAAATTCGCGGAGCGTTTGAATCGGTACTAAGCAGATAAAAACGCGTCCCCAATCGTGCCGCCGTCGTTTACAATGTTCGCAAATGCGTATTTTTCTACTGATAATTGCGATAATTTCATTGATTTCGCTCGCGATTGGGCAAGCGGGTCGAGCCAATCGCCAATCTTCGGAAGCTTTTGTTCGGCTTTTTGTCGATCGGCGCAATGATCCAGCAGCCGCAACGTCAACCGATAATGAGGAAATCCGCATCCAGACCGATCTGGTAATGATGGCGGTCCGGATTTCGCACCGCGGTGACGCGCCGGTAGCCACTCTAGCGAAAACGGATTTTCGTCTATACGAAAATGGCCGCGAACAGGCGATTTCTTATTTTGCCGGCATTGATGAGCCCTTTACGGTCGCGCTATTGATAGATGTAAGCTATTCCACCGTATTTAAGATCGGAGATTTGAAGGAGGCCGCCCGAGCCTTTGTCCGCCAACTGGCACCGCCGGATCGTGTTGCGATCATCGCCTTTGACAAAAAGCCGTCGCTTCTCTTGCGGCCTTCGAACAATAGGCGAGCGGCGGAACTTGCAATCGATTCCTTGAAAACCGGTTCGGGAACTTCGTTGTTCGATGCATTAGATCTTGCGTTTCGCCAGATTGCAGACTTTCGCGGGCGCAAAGCAATCGTGCTTTTAACCGATGGAGTCGATACCTCGAGCCAATTGACGAACGCAAAAAGGCTGCAAGAATCGCTATCCGAGGAGGACATAATCATTTACGCCATCCGCTATGATACGTTTCGCGACGTAGACAAACTGAGGAAACGAGACGCAGAAATTCGATACGATAAGAACGACAGACCTCTAATCTTTTCCAGGCCTCCTCAAATCGGCGAACGCGATATCGACTACAAAGCGGCTCGGGATTTTCTCTACTCGGCGTCGGATTATACGGGCGGTAAGGTTTTCGAGGCGCAGCGGGTCAAGGATTTAAGCAGGAGTTTCTCGGAAATCGCAAATGAACTTCACAAAACGTACATTTTGGGTTACTATCCGTCCGAGGACCGCGAACCGGCGCGAGAATACATCGTAAAGATTCGAATACTCAGACCCAAGTTGCTTATTGAGGTGCGTCGGCGGTTGAGAATACGCTAGTTTGAGTTGCTACATTCCCGAAATATTATTCTGTTAGTTACTATAGGAGGAAAGCAAATGTTTAGACGAATTTTCGGGCCACTTTTTCTGATTGCGCTCATCGCGTTTCCAGCGTCGCTACGTGCGCAGGAGGATCCGCCGATGACGAATGAAGATGTCATCTCGTTAACAAAGGCAGGATTGGCGCCAGCGATTATCATTGGAAAGATTCGCGCAGCGAAAACGAAATTCGACCTTTCAACTGATTCACTGTTAAAGCTGAAGTCGGCCGGTGTGTCGGATGACGTTGTTGCGGCGATGCTCGAGGCAAAAAGCGGAAAGCCGGTTTCATCGAATTCAGTACCGGCCGGCGATGCGGCTGCAGATCCTAACGATCCACTGAGCAAACACAATTACGGGATCTATCTCTATGAGGAGGTCAACGGCCAGCGTAAAATGACGCAGCTAATGCCAAACGTCGCCGCTCAAAATCGGATCGGCGGAGTTTTTACGGCAGCTGTAACTCCATTTGGATTAGGCAAGGTGAAAGCAAAAGCAAATCTTCCCGGACGTAACGCCAGCCTGCAAATTACAACCACGCAACCTGTCTTCTACTTTTATCTCGATGTAGCTAGTGGCGGCCTCAATACAGCGAGCGGAATACCATCTACCCCGAACGAATTTACGCTCATCAGATTCGGTATTAGAGGTGACAACCGTGAAGTTACGATCGCCAAAGTCAATTCCTGGGGTGGAAAAGGCGGCGTTTCCGACGAATACGTCATCGGGCTGAAAGCAGAAGATGTCGGGAACGGCATCTTTCGCGTGACGCCGGCGGTCGAACTTAAAAAAGGCGAGTATGCGTTTTACCTGGTTAATTCGGGCAATTCAAATGTAAATGCCGGCGTCGGAGCGAAATTCTTCGATTTCGGCGTCAATCCGGTGCCTTGATCAGGCTTGATGCAGCCGTTCGGTCGCAATGAAAAGGCATCGCTCGCAAAAGCGGTGCCTTTGAGCAATTTCAGCCGTTAATTTTCCGATTCTCAGAAAGACAATCTTCTCTTGCTCCGACATCTCTTTCCATTCCTTCAACAATCGACCGCAACGCGGGCAGAAATTTGAATCGAGCGGCTGCTGGATTTGGCTTTCATTGGACATAAGTTTATTATTCTATGGTATTTTCGGCACTACTTTTCGGCAAATGTCTAAGCACAAAGTCGAATCCGAATTATCCGACACCAAGAGCTCTTAATGCCTCGATTCCCCAAAAAGACTATGCACAATACGTTGAGTTCCTTGGCTCTTGCCGCCTGTGTTTTTTTATCCAGCATGATAGCCTTCTCGCAATCGGAGGAGAAATTTGATTTTTACCGCCGCGGCCCCTACCGCCAACAGGTACCGCAGCCGCAATCTATTCTCCGTTACGACGTCGGGGAGCACCATACAACTTATGCGCAAATGGAGAAGGTCGTCGATGAGATTGCAAAGACCGCGCCGGACAGAGTCCGTTTATTCGACATCGGTCTCACCCCTGAATTTCGGATGATGCGGATAGTAGCAATCTCATCACCGGAAAATATTGCCCGACTCGCTGAAATCAAGGAACAGGTCGCGCGATTGACAGACCCGCGAAGGACTTCCGCAAGCGATGCTCATCAAATTGCACGCAACACTCCGGCGATTGCCTGGATGGCGTACACGATCCACGGAAACGAGTCTTCATCGTTCGAGGCAATGATGCAAGTCCTATATCAGCTTGCTGCAAGCGAAGAACCGGCAACTTTGAATATACTTAAAAACACGGTTGTGCTCCTTGTCACGGGAGAGAATCCGGACGGTCACGAGCGGTTCGCCACCTGGTACAATTCGGTGGCCATCGGTGATCCTGATAGGAATGCCATCGAGCATCGCGAACCTTGGAGCATCTACGGACGACTCAATCATTACCGTTTTAACCTTAATCGCGACACGCTTGCCGTAACACAGGCCGAAACACGCCATCTGATGAAGGCATTTATGGAATGGAATCCACAAGTTGCGGTAGATCATCACGGTCAGCCGTCGCAGTATTTCTTCCCGCCCGTCTCGTTACCGATAAATCCGAACCTCCCGCAGCCGATGTACAATCGCTGGCTCGAGATCTACGGTCGGGCAAATGCCGCGGCATTCGACGCAAACAAATGGGATTATTACGTACGCGATGTATTCGACGCTTTTTATCCCGGATACTGGGATATGTATCCATCGCTTAACGGCGCAATCGGAATGACTTACGAAACCGATGGCGGCGGATTCAAAGGGCTTCGATGGACGCGTGACGACGGAACGATCGTTACATTTCGAAGCTCGATTGCGAAACATTTCGTTGCCTCGATGACCACGCTCGAGCAGACCGCCGCACACCGCGAAGCGAGGCTGCTCGATTTTTACGAATTTCGCGCACGGACGATGGCTGAAGCTTCCAAATCCGCGCTAAAACGCGTCGTCATCGTTCCGCGCAAAGAAAAATACAAAGCTGCTGAATTGGTTGAAATACTAAATCGGATGAAAATCGAGGTAAAGCTTGCCTCGGCCTCTTTCAAATCCAGTGCAGCCCACGATTATTTGGAAAACAATTCGGCTGCAAAGTCGGTGACGTTTCCAGCCGGCTCATACGTAATTGACCTCAACCAACCTCAGCGCATTCTGATCAAGGCTATCCTTGAACAGGACACGCCACAAGACAAAGCCTTCATCGACGACAACATCGCCAGATTCAAGCGAAATCAAATGCGGGGCAAAAATCAGCAGCGTGAAGAATACGGTTTTTACGACATAACTGCTTGGTCTTTGCCGCTTTCGTTTGGTTTGGAAGCCTATTGGACAGAAGACACACCGGATTTTTCCGGGGCTCTCGTTTCCACCGAAACACTTGCCGCAGCCAAACGCGGATCCGTAACTTCAAAGGCAGGAATCGCATACGTTATTCCTTATTCGACAGATTCGACCGGTGCTTTTGTCGCTCGTCTCCTGCAGAAAGGATTTCGCATCGCAGTCTCGACCCGGCCACTTAGCGCCGGCGGTAAAAACTGGCCGGCGGGAACGTTTGTCGTTCGCGTTTCGCGAAATCCCGAAACCGTTCACGAAGCAATTGCGCAGGCCGCTACCGAACTCGGGGTGGACGTAACCGCAGTAGATTCGGGCTTTGCTGACGAAGGTGACACCGGCGTCGGCGGCGAATCCGTCATCTCGCTTCGAGCGCCAAAAATTGCAGTTATCGCCGACGAGGGAATCGACCCAGAAAGCTACGGCTCGATTTGGTGGACGTTCGACAGATTTGGCCTAAAATTCACCCCGATATCGATCACTGCCGCCAAAGCCGGAGCACTACACAATTTTAACGTCTTGATTATTCCAGATGGCAATCCAAGCCGCTATTTTGCTGCCTTTGGCAATTCGGGCGTTGCCGCATTGAAAGAGTTCGCCTCGGCTGGCGGAACGATTATAACGGCACGCGGAGCATCTGTTTTCGCCGCATTAAAAGACGTAGCTATGACGTCGTCCCGACTTGTAGGTAGCGACGACGAAGATCAAAAAAATATCGCCGCTGGAAAACCGGAAGCCGAAAATACTCCAAAACCGACTGTGTCACCATCTCCTAAACCTTCGGAGACGCCCGAAATGAAAACCGACCGTTCGGATATAACTTTCCCCGTTCTGCCGCCAATTGCTTCACCTTCTGCAAGCGCAAACAAGGTGCCCGAGCCGCTTCCGGGTGCTTTTATGCGAGCCACCGTTGATCGGACATCCTACCTAAATTACGGCGTAAACGAGAGCGAGATCCCGGTCTTGTTGGCGAGCGGATATTTTTTCAGAATTTCTAAGGAAGGCGGCAATCCTTTGATTTTTGAGCGCAACCCAAAGAAACCATTAATTGTGTCCGGTTTTGTCTGGGAAGGAAATACCGAGCCGCTACTTGCCGGTACGGCATATTTGATAGATGAACCAACCGGAGCCGGCCATATCATTCTCTTTGCGGAGGATCCATTTTTCCGCGGTTTGACTCGCGCAACGACGCGCCAGTTCTTCAATGCGATAATTTTCAATGGCGTCCTGTGAAATCAATGCTGCCGATAATGGCCGTGTCCGGACGGCAAGCCGGGTTTCCGTTTCCCGCCTTAATGATTACTGAGATAGAAATATGTTTACCGTTAAAGCAGGTTATAGCGACGATATAGAGATAAAAACAAATGCCGAAAAGGCACGTGAATTTTTTGCTGACCTTGGGAATTTCGCCAATTTGATGCCCGGTGTGACCGCTATACATATCGACGCAAAAGGGGTCGCGCATTGGAAAATCCAAGCAGATATTCCTTTTGTCGGGCCGATGATGCAGAAGTTTTCCGTCGCATTAGCCGAGAAAACTCCGGATCGGATCGAATGGTTTCCCGCCCAAAAAGAAGCCGAAAATCTCTTGCGCTTTTCCGCCGATTTCTTCGAAAAAGCACGAAACCTAACGCAGATTCGCTTCTCGCAAATGGTTGAATTAAGGCGAAAATCGGCGCGCGATCTTCACCTACTTGCCGGACTTGCCGGCGAGGCATTGATCAGCGCTGAAATGAGCAAAAAGATTGCAGAGATGATTCGCGTCTTTATAGACCGCGCAAAAGAGCGGCTCGAGAAAACCGACTAGCTGGACCTAAACCTTGCTTAGGTTATCGTCCCACCGTCAACGGTTATCACTTCGCCGTTCATATATGAATTCCGATCGCTAACGATAAATGCTGCGAATTCGGCAAGTTCGGCTGGGCGTCCAAGACGCCGAAGCGATACCCAATTTTCATGGGCCTCGAGGAGCCTTTCCGGCAGCGTATTCCCTAAATCGGTATCGAAAATTCCGGCGGCGATGGCATTAACCGTAATGCCGAAATTTGCCGCTTCTCGCGAAAGACATTTTGTGAAGCCGATCATCGCCGCTTTCGACGTCGCATAATGAACCGAAGTCGGCAATGCACGTATCGCTCCGATGCTTGTTATATTCAGGATGGTTCCGCGCCGTTTACGGATCATCTGCTTGTAGAATGGCTTTGTAACAGCGAATAGGCTGTTTACATTCGTATCGACAACCCAATCCCAAGAACGGTCCGTCGTCGTCGCAAAATTATCGGCCTTGTTTACAGCGGCATTATTGACCAGAATATCTATCGCGTCCCATTTCTCGTGAATTTCGCGCGCGATCCGCTTCATTCCAACGCGATCTGTTACAGAAATCTTGAATGAGAGACATTCGCGGCCGAAGGAAAGCACTTTTTCCGATACCTCAGCCGCGAGATCCTCGCTGCTATGGTAATTAAATGCAATGTCGGCTCCCTCGCGGGCAAAAATTTCACAGATCGCTGCCCCTATACCACGTGTCCCGCCCGAAACAAATGCACGCTTGCCCTCAAGTAAAAGACTCAATTTATGATCTCCGGAAGTAATAAGTTCAAAGTAGGATCAAAAACATAAGGTTAAAGAAATTAGAGAGATCTGACAAGTTTCGAGCTGGCTTCAACGTCGTCGAGTTCATTGGCACACCGTTTGCCGAAAGTCTAAAATGCCGGGCCATCCCAGAAATTCGTCAAGCCCCGCAATTTCAATAGTTTATGACCCACACACTCGGGAAAATCCGGATTGCGATTCTAGGTCTTCTTGGACGAATTGTGACAGATTTCGGCACCTTGGCGCGCTATCTAATGTAACTTAACCATTGTCAGCCGAGAGGAAAAAGAAATGATTACTAATTCGCGGATAAGAATTTATCGGGAAAAGTCAATAGAGGGCAACACAAATCCCGGTATGTCACGGTTTCTTGCAGAAAAGGCTTTACATCTTCGAATCGTCGAGGAGTTTCTCGCACAAATTGAAGCATCTATGATGAAACATCCTGCCACGCATTTCGATACCTCTGAGCTAAAAGCGGCTTTGCGTTCGCTTCGAGATGCAGGCTCCAATGAAGCCAGGGCGAAGGTTGAAGCCGAGTTAGATCGATGGTTTATCGAATTATCTGACCGCGATGCAATCATCGAGGCTTATCATATTCGCAGATATTGCGATGCGTTGAAAACGAAGCTTCCCATTGAAGTATTTCTTGCGGCTGCTCGTTTTTACCGCTCGGTTCGATACTCGCGGCGCAGCCAGAGCAAGTTCGACTTAGTAATAACGCGGGCATTTTCGTCTGACGTTGGCGAACTCCGCCGAACGCTGGTCGCCGATCGCGATGATCTCGCTCGGCAGATAGCCGCCCTTTACAGCGATTGGGACATCTCGAACACTGCCGATGATATCCTCGCTTTTGTTCCCGACGAAATCGTTGCGCGGTTCGATGATTTTGTCGAGGAATGCGTCGCAACCGACGATTTTACTACACTTACATCTTCGCATCTGTTCGATCGAATTCGTGAATACAAGGCAACGCTCGAAACCAAGTTTTTCCATCCACGCGTCGTTGCGGCCGCCGTCGGCTGCAATATCGCGGTTCGTAACCGTTTAAATTATTTGATGACAAAGGCTAGCGAAAGTCTCGGCGAGCGCCTCGGAGCAGATTATGATCTCGCCGGTGCGTTTCACGACCCGTCGCCGAATGCGGCGGCATATCTTAACGAAGTTCTTTCAAATGTCCGCCCAGGGGTCGGGCCCGTCGCATCGCCTTTGGCGAAAAGCGATGCTGACCTTTTGCAGACTATGTTTCATCTTGCAGCTGAGGTTCGCCGGTTACCGAAATCCGCGAACGATGGAAATGCCGATGCATTCATAGAGTCGGTTCATCTTACGGATTTGGCTCGTCTTGACCCGGTAAAATTCCCCATCGGTTCAGCGATATTGTCGGCAATTCACTTTGCGAATCATCCAACAGAAGGCTATTACCGCGATTGCCTTCAAGCGGCGGTCGAACTAGAATCGGTCCTCGCAGAAGTCAAAGGCGATGGCCTAGACCGTCAGGTAGGCGAAAAAATCCTCAGGGGACAAAAGCACGTCGAAGATCTTGCATCGATGGCCGAGGAATATCTCGTCACTGCAACTGGAAGCGAACGTGAGCTCCTGCTTTTGGTCTGGAATAGGTTGCTTCAACTTGCCTTGCGGGCAAATCGAATTGTGATGCGATCCGGCCTCGAATCTTTGGGAAATGTACCAGCAGGTAGGATTCCGTCGGTCGGAGAAATCAATTTAGACAGTGCCCCAACGCCGTCATTCCTATCCGAATCGAGCTAGATTGGAATCAGGCTGTGGCGGCAGATTCGGATTCCGCGGCGCTGAATTCCGGCGGCAGCAAGGTGAGAATCTCCCGCACGATATATTCAGTTGAATTTGGAATTGCAAGTCCTGCGGTTGCCGCCCGCATTGCCAAATACTGGGTCCTGTCGGTGACCAGAGAGCGAACGACGTCCACAACGTCCTTCGGTCGGCGCAAAAGAATTCCTGCTCCTTTTTTCGAAATCAGGTTCACTGTTCCCGCCTCCTGCGGCATCGGCGGCGTCGTCGCATCAGCGATTATCGGCAGACGACACGCAAGGGCCTCGAACGTCGTAAGTCCGCCAAGTTTTGAGATCATCACGTTAGCCGATTGCATCAGTTTTTCTATTTCCTCGGAGTACCCGATTACTTTGACGGGAAACTTAGCCTGCTCGGCCAATGCTTCTGCCCGGCGCCGGAGATCCTCGTTGCGTCCGGCAAGAAAAATCGCCTGTACATCCAACTCGCCGCGTACGAGCTCACGGAAGATCGCTGGAATGTTGCCGCCACCTACCCAGCCTGCATTGACAAAAACCGTGAATTTCTCCGGATCGAGACCGAACGCTTCGCGGGCCCTGCGAGCGTCCGCTTCGTCCACTTCATAAAATTTAGGATGCACAGGCATTCCAGTAATCTTGATCCGTTCCGGCGACACTCCATAATCGATCAATTGATTTCGCGCCTCTTCATTTGCAACTAGATAAAGCGAAACATCGTCGCACGCCCAGCCTTTCCAAAATCCGTAACACGGATCGGTTACCACCGTGACCAATGGGATTTTGCCCGTAAGATTCAATTCCCGGAGAATCCGGCCGAAAATATGTTGAGTCAAAGGGTGTACGCTAACTACAATGTGCGGACACCATTTTTCAAACGTCTCTCGAAGATAGCCAATGCAACGGCGGTGGAAAAACTCTCGTGTTTCGGGGCGAATCTTGTTTATTATCCAATAAAGATATTTCACCCAGCTCTGGCGATAACGAAGCATCCAGTTATAAAACCCAACGAGTTTTTCCATGACGTGGTGAGATTCTTCAACCGCACGGATCGTGCGGACAGCAAGCGATCTCCCGTTCCAGAAACGCTCGATGCTATCGGCGATCGCCCTTGCGGCGGAGCGATGTCCTCCGCCGGTATCCGAGGAAATTATCAGTATCTTCGGTGTGTTCTGCATTGCCGGGAAATCGATAAATCAGGAGGTTTTCAGCGCAGCTTCACGGCCAACCGCAAAACCACTGAGTTTTGCGGCCTTTTTCATTTGCTTTTCGAGCCGTTTGATTCCAACCAGGTGACGCGGATTAAAGGGCAGCGAAGGATAGTAGCAGTTCGATTCATGCGTGCAGAAACATCCGTTGCCCGCCTCTTTTCTCCGGTCTGCCATTGCCTGCGTGTTCCAGGCGGCCTGAAAATTCCAGTTGTAATCGCGGAGGTTGAGAACGTCCGGCTTGTTTTCACAGGAAGAAAGCACGCCATTGTCATAAATAACCGCGCCGGCGCTTCCTGCGTAGCACTTCAGCTGGGCCTTGTTTTCCTCTTTTGTTTTGGCGATAAGATCGTGCATATAAATATCGACCGCCGCTTTGAAAAATCCAGATTTCCCGCCGTAATTATTCTTCAGAGCTGCAGATTTTGTGTCTTCAAGAATCATCTGCGATAGCATTGCGTAACGTTGATGGTCGAATTCGAGCTCCTTTGGATCGGCAGATGGCGGGCGGATGTAATTTATATTCACCTTATCCGGCTTTAGATCATACTTGAGAAAATCGTACCATTCGAAGATCGTATCTTCGTTTGAGCGCATAACGCAGGTGCAAGTCTGGATATCGAGCTGCGGATACTGCTCGCGTTTCATTTGCTGAAGCGTTCTTGCGGTATGGATCGCTTTGTCCCAGGATCCTTCTTTTCGTCGAATCTTTTCGTGCGCCTGTTTCATACCGTCGATGCCGAGCGCAACGGTGACGTTCAGTTTCGGGCATTCATCGAGGATTCGCGCAACATCTGGAAAGATTCGTTGATGGATCTGGCCATTTGACATCAGGTAGACCGAATCAAGCTCGTTATTTTCGTAAAAGGCTCGGACTATTTCCGGTAAATCCTTTCTCGTAAAGGGTTCGCCGCCTGCGAGTACCAAAACGCCAAGATTTCCGCCAAGCGTTTCCGAGATTTGCTGGATTTCCTCGGTCTTCATCTGCAGCTTTTTCCTCGGCCGGTCGTCAAGTTCCTCCGTGAAAAAACAATGCGTGCAACGCATATCGCAAACGCTGGTAACCAGAATATTGAGAAACACTGGCGAGATCGGACGTCCGACAACAATGCTTGCGTACCGCTTGAAAATCTCGCGTGTCGTAAAGTCAAGAAATTCCATAATTCACTTCACCGGATTCGATCCATCGGCGATCGGGGTGCTTAAGCTAATCTATACTATTTCGGGAAGTTTGGGAAACCATTTAAGGGCCGTTTCCGTTTTAAGATATTTCAAAAATTGATAGCAAATCTTCGCTCGATCGAATAAAATTCAAGATATGCTCCGACGAATTTATCTTGATAACAGTGCGACAACACCTGTCGATGAGCGCGTATTGCGGGAAATGATGCCGTATCTGACTCAGGTATTCGGTAATCCATCGAGCGTTCATTATTTCGGCCAACAGGCAAAGGCAGCGATAGACAAAGCACGCCATCAGGTCGCAAGCCTGATAAATGCTCGTCCTGCCGAAATTGTTTTCACGTCGGGCGGAACAGAATCGAATAACCTCGCAATTCGAGGAATGGCGCAAACTGCAGTAAAGCTCCTCGGCCGCGACCGCTTCGACAACGTGAATTCCTATAACTCTGAAAACAAAGAGTTTAGTGGTGTTCACATAATAATCTCGAATATAGAACATACTGCTGTATACAACGTATCCAGCGATTTGGAGTCGAGAGGAGCAATTGTCACCTGTATACCGGTTAACCACGATGGTGTGATCTCGCCGTCGGACGTTGAAGTTGCAATCGGCACTCGGCCCACGATTATCTCTATAATGACGGCCAATAACGAAATCGGAACGATCCAGCCGGTCCGCGAAATCGCCGAAATCGTCCGCCGACACCGCGAGCGTGGGCAAAAAATCTGGCTTCACACAGATGCGGTTCAGGCAGTGGGCAAGATTCCGATCGACGTTGAGGAGCTTGGTTGCGATTTGCTTTCAATTTCTGGCCACAAGCTTTACGCCCCAAAAGGTGTCGGAGCGCTTTATATCCGCCGAGGGGTTAAACCAAAACCGCAAAATCTCGGTGGCCATCAGGAACGCGATCGGCGCGGCGGAACCGAAGCAGTTCCAAACATCGTGGCTTTAGGTGCTGCCTGTTCGATCGTATCCGAGGTTCTCAATGAAGAAGCTCGACGGATTGAATCTCTGCGCGACCGGCTCGAAAACGCTATCCTTGAGGAAGTTCCGGAAGTTTTTATTAACGGCTCGAGGACGGCCCGCGTACCGAATATTTCCAATGTTTCCTTTACCGGAATCGAAGGCGAAGCATTGTTGATCAATTTGGATATGCACGGCATTGCCGTTTCGACGGGTTCCGCCTGTTCGTCGGGAACAATCGAGCCGTCTCCGGTAATTAAGGCACTTGGACGCGACGACGGACTTGCACGTGGAGCCGTCCGCTTCAGCTTCGGCAGGTTTAATTCCGATTCTGACGTCGACGCCGCAATAGATGCTGTTCGCCAGGCTGTAAGCAACCTACGCCGCCTCTCGCACGTTACGGCCGGCGGTAAACAATAGAAAAACAGCCGGATTGGGGAGATCCGGCTGAACGGTGCGGGATCTGTGGCTGAGAATAACAGCCCATAATTTCAACGTTTCATTGATAGCCGAAGACTACCAGAAACGCCGCGGTTTCGTTTTCAG
>PSMA01000058.1:0-5259 GCA_040289905.1 Blastocatellia bacterium | reverse complement strand
TCCGCCCGATTATCTTAACACGGAGTGAAGAAATCTGTCATTAAAAAAAATAAATGTGGTTATAAGGAGGGACTCTACTTTAAACACGCCGCTAAATTGTTACCGCTTCCCGGTACTCACCCCAAACCTTTCGTAGCCGGTTACTGATTTCGCCGACGGTTGCGTAGGCCTCGACACTAGCTAAAATATGCGGGAGAAGATTTTCGCTACCGGCGGCAGCAGTCTCCAACCGCCCGAGCGCAGCATCTACGGCGGCGGCATCCCGCCGAGAGCGCAGAGCCTGTAACCGGCCTATCTGTTCGCGTTCAACATTCTCATCTATGGTCAGAATAGGAATCGGTTCTTCCGTTTCTGACTTGAATTTGTTTACTCCAACGACGATCGCGTCACCGCTTTCAACCGCTTTCTGGTACCGGTAGGCTGCCTCCTGAATCTCTTTTTGCACGAAGCCGGATTCAATCGCCGCTAGCATACCTCCAAGATCGTCGATTTTGTGAATGTATGCGGCCGCCATTTCCTCAAGTCGCGTTGTCAGTTCCTCGATTGCATAACTTCCCGCAAGAGGATCGACCGTATCAGCAATGCCGGATTCATAGGCTATTACCTGCTGCGTCCGAAGTGCGATCCGCGCAGCCGATTCCGTGGGAAGCGAAAGCGCTTCGTCCATAGCATTGGTATGCAGACTTTGCGTGCCGCCGAACACCGCGGCCAGCGCCTGAATTGTCGTCCGGATAACGTTTACCTCGGGCTGTTGCGCGGTGAGCGTCGAACCGGCGGTTTGTGTATGAAAGCGGAGCATCAATGAACGCGGATCTTTTGCTCCAAAGCGATCGCGCATTATCCGCGCCCAAAGTCGGCGGGCAGCACGAAACTTCGCGATTTCCTCCAGCAACTGATTATGCGAGTTAAAGAAAAACGACAATCGCGGCGCAAAACTATCTACGTCAAGTCCGGCGTCAATTGCAGCCTGCACATAACAAATCGCATCAGCGAGCGTAAACGCGATCTCCTGAGCCGCGGTCGAGCCGGCCTCGCGGATGTGATATCCAGAAATTGAAATCGTATTGAAATTCGGCACCTCAGCAGCGCAAAACGAAAACGTGTTGGTTATCAGTCGGAGGCTTGGTTTAGGAGGATAGATGTAAGTTCCGCGGGCGATGTACTCCTTGAGGATGTCATTTTGAATCGTCCCATTTACTTTCTCAAATGCAATGCCTTGTTTTCGGGCAACGGCGAGATAGAGACAGAGCAGGATAGCAGCCGTCGCATTGATTGTCATCGAGGTCGATACCTTGTCCAACGGAATACCGTCGAAAAGCGTTAGCATATCTTCGAGGCTGTCGATAGCAACGCCGACCTTTCCGACCTCGCCCGTAGCCAAGGGATCGTCCGAATCAAGCCCAATCTGTGTCGGCAGGTCGAATGCAACGCTAAGGCCCGTGGTTCCCTGCGAAAGCAAATATTTGTAACGAGCATTGGACTCTTCGGCCGTAGCAAAACCGGCATATTGCCGCATTGTCCAAAAGCGGCCGCGATACATATTTTTTCGGACGCCACGCGTGAAGGGAAACTCCCCTGGCCCCCCAAGATCGCGTGAATATTCCAGTTCTCGCGTGTTTTCCGGATTAAAATCGTTCGGTAGTTCTATGCCGGATGAAGTCTCGAATGTTTCGCGCCGTTCGTCTGTCATACTGCGAATAGATTAACATAATGGTTTGCTGCCGACGGAAGGCAAGCGATATTCGTAGAAACGTCTCCCGCTTACGCACCAGCGACAGATGAACTATTACAACTATTTCACGGAAATCGAGGACACGTTCGTTCGTCGTCGAGGAAAGCATTTGCTGCTTAGCCCGCTCGATTGGGCACTGATTGAAACATGGCGCGAGCGTGGGATACCGCTCAATATTGTAATTCGCGCCATTGAGCAGGTCTTCGACAATTTTGAGAAGAACCCGCGTCCGCGTTCCATAAAGGGCTTGATGTTTTGCCGAGAGGAGGTCGAAGCGCAATACGAGGAATGGTTGAAAGGGCAAGCAGGCAAAGATATCTCTGCCCAGACCGCGGAAGAATCGGCATCACCGGATGAAATTAAAAGTCACCTCGGCGGTCTAATCGCGGCTTTAAGGCGCAATAACAATCCTGTATTTGCCGAAGATATTGAACGTGCGGTCGCGCGGCTCGGCGAATTGCTTGAGAATCTACCGTCGAGCCACGAAATCATCGACAAAAGCCTCGGCGATATCGAAGCCATTCTGGACGCTGCTTTAACTGAAAAAAGCGATCCCGCTGTGGTCAAAAGTATCGAAAGAGAGGTAAATTCACATCTGCGGAGCTACCGGAAGACAATGGACGCAGCTGCTTTCGAGCGTACGAAGAGATTGCTGATGCTTAAATTTCTTCGTGAAGCGGAAGGTTTTCCGCGATTGAGCCTTTTTTACGTGTGACGATGGAGGATTGCCGAAACTCAGCATTCACCGATAGATCGCTCGAGGTTACGATCGAGCGGATTTTGCCGCGCGGTGTTGGGCTCGCTTACAGCGACGGCAAAGCTATTCTAGTGCCACTTGCCGCCGCGGGCGACCGTTTGCTGGTCCGCCTCGGAGAAAAAAAAGGTGCAACGCCGAAGGCAGAAATTGTGACGGTGCTAGAGAGCGGTCCGGAGCGAATTTCGCCTCGCTGCCAATATTACGGCGTTTGCGGCGGCTGCGATTTCCAGCACTTATCATATCGGGCACAGCTTAGGTCGAAGACTGAAATAATTCACGATTGCCTCCGCCGAATCGGCCGTATCGAGTACGCGGGGTCAATTAATATCGTCGCGTCGCCGCTAGAGTATGGCTATCGATTGCGGGCGCAATTTCATCGCGATAGGGAAACTGCCCGAATTGGTTTTTATCGCCGAAACTCACGCGACGTCGTTGGAATCGACAAATGCCCGATTTTGCAAACCGAACTCAATGAGGAATTGGCCCGGTTGCGGGCGATGCAGTTTGCTTCGGCGACACGCGAGATCAATGTTGCGGTCGGCGATGCCGGTGAGGTGTCGGTCGCCGCAGGAGAGCTCGCCCCTGAAACCATCGAGACGGAAGTTGATGGTCTTCGGTTCCAATATTCGGCGGATGTTTTCTTTCAGGTGAACCGATACTTGGCTGCAAAACTTGTCCGTTCGGCCATTTCTGGTGCGGCAGGCAGTGTGGCTATCGACCTATATTCCGGAGTCGGCTTATTTTCCCTTCCGCTAGCTCGTCAGTTTACTCGCGTCGTCGCGGTCGAAGAGTATCCGGCGGCTTGCAGATATGCAAAAGAAAATGCAGCAATCAACGGGTGCACAAATGTTGAGGTGATAAATGACCGGGTCCGCTCGTTTCTTCGCGGATGGAAGACCCCCACGCCAGATTTTATTTTGCTCGATCCGCCGCGTGCGGGAGCGGAACGCGAAACCGTCGAGAAAATCATAGCTCTCGCGGCTCCGCAAATTGCTTATGTTGCTTGCGAGCCTTCGATCCTGGCTCGTGACTTGAAGAGATTTCTCGAGTCGGGCTATTGCATCGACTGTATTACTGCAATCGATTTATTTCCTCAAACACACCACGTCGAAACCGTTGCCCGGCTTTCCCTGAAAGTTTAGGTCGCTGCGCCGCGTTGGTAAGGCGTTTGTCGAATGAACGATGGTTGGATTAAACTTTGCCTATGGCAAAAAAGAGAGATGAATCCGAGCTGCCGGAAAAGGCCCATTTTATAAAATGTCGTTATTGCGGACAGAAAAACAGCGTTAAGGAAGGTTATAAGAACAATCAAGCCAATTGTGGTCGCTGCAAACTGCCGCTTTCGAATGCCTTTCACAAAAAATTTGCCCATCTCAGTAAACATGATTATATTCACCCGGCTGACAGTAAAGCCCTTGCCGCGCTGAAGGCAATTCCGGGCATCGATTCCGCGCTCAAAAAGCTACTTGCAGTTACGGGCGAATCTGCGATCCGGGTTACATTTATGGCCAGCGCGATAAAGGTAACGCAGAAACAATGTCCCGACTTGTTCGCCAAGCTGCAGATCGCTTGCGCTACGCTTGGCGTTGAGATGCCGGACCTGTTTATTCAACAAAATCCAATTGTCAATGCTTTTACTGGTGGCGTCGAAAAACCGATTATCGTCCTTCATTCATCGCTTATCGAGCGGTTAAGTGATGAGGAAACGCTCGCCGTAATCGCGCACGAAGTCGGGCATATCCATGCCGAACATGTCCTTTATCTGACGGCCGCACGTTTGATTGAGGCTCTGGCCAATCTTTCCGTCGCGAGGCTCGTTCCAGGCTCCGAGATTATTAAATTCATTGTCTCGGCCGGTATCAGCGGAGCTTTGCTTGCCTGGGCCCGAAGAGCCGAACTTTCCTGTGACCGTGCAGCGATGCTCGTTGTGCAGAATCCGGACGTCGTCGGCCGGACGATGATGAAACTCGCTGGCGGGACCTTTGCTTCAAAAATCGACTACGAGCTTTTTCTTGAGCAGGGAAGGGAATTTCAGCAAAGTTACGATGAAAGTAAGCTGGACAAATTTTGGGCGGACGTGATCAATGCAGGGCTCTCCCATCCATTCCCGATCTGGCGCGTTTCGGAAATCCTGAAATGGGTTGACAGCGGTGAATATTCAGCCTTGATAACGGAAAAGTAAAATGGAGGATGCCGGCAACTTTCTGATTGTTTTTACCACAGCGGCAAACGAAGACGACACCGCGGAAATCGCCCGCGCCATACTACAAGCGGGGCTTGGAGCATGCATACAAATTGTCCCGAGGATCAGATCCCTCTATGTTTGGAACGGAAAAATTGCCGACGAAACAGAGTGTCTGATTTTGATCAAGACGACCGCAACCGCGTATTCGGCGCTTGAGCAATACATTCTCTCGATTCATAAATACGAAACGCCAGAGATCGTTGCGATCCGAGCGGAAAATATATCGGAAGCCTACTTCAAGTGGGTTTCCGAGGTGGTCAGTTCAGCCTAAAGAAATATGTCGCCGGTCATCCGAATTATCTGAAACGCTTCGCCAAAACCGAAGCCTGCCTGACTACCGCGAAAAAGTGCAAGTGCTCGTAATGCGTCCAACGAGCGGGGCCCAGGAAATGGATGCAACTGGCTTGCGAAACACTCTATTGCTGAAAGCTTTGCATCGATTGTCGTGGAAATATCGACCGTAAAATTCGGATTGAAGGCCGGCTCGATCGCCGCTGCGTTCCAGTGCGTTTCTGAAATCGTTTC
>PSMA01000057.1:0-5811 GCA_040289905.1 Blastocatellia bacterium | reverse complement strand
AGAAACTATGGTCATCCTTTCTTGGTCAGCCGGAGCAATTGCCGCCCCGACGACGCCAAACGTCCGGACGCGGCCGCGAATTTCGATTGCCGGCTGCCCTGCCAAGGTTCCTTGCGACACGATGCCAAGTTCCGCGTGCCCGACGTCCCGAAAGCGGCCGAACGAAATTTCATAGGAAATTTTCTCGCCGACTCGAAATCCAATCGCACTCTCGTTTCTTTGACCCTCTACCGTAATCGAAATGAGAAAAGCCGAGATAATCGCAACAGAAAAACGCATTGTAAACGAGCCGGGAAATAACACTGTAACTTTTCGTGGCATAAGCAAACTGACAGCCGGAATTCTCCTCTTTGAAGTGGGACCTTCGCCCTTAGAGATGGCCCTCAATCGCGCGCTGGATATCTTCCGTGATCGCTTCAACCGCCGCGCGTCTATTGGGCGAATTTAGAATTGGCCTGCCGACAACAAGATAGTCCGAGCCGCCGCGCACCGCCTCCGCTGGGGATAATACACGTTTTTGGTCATTCGGGGTTGCATTAACGGACCGAATTCCAGGCGTCACGATCCGAAATGAATCGCAATCCACCGCACTTCGGATCGCATTGATTTCGAGACTAGAGGCAACCACGCCATCAAGACCCGACTCCGACGCTAACCTTGCCAGCCGGACGACCAAATCCTCGACATCTGAATCGATTCCAATTTCCGAAATGTCGTGATCGTCTGCACTGGTCAAAACCGTAACGGCAATCACTAGCGGCCGGTCAATTCCCTCGCGCTCACAAACTTCGGCAACTTCAGTTGCGGCACGCCGCATCATCTCGCGGCCGCCCAGGGCGTGGACATTAAGCATCCAAACACCGAGCCTAGCGGCTTCGACCACTGCCGCAGCAACCGTGTTCGGAATATCGTGAAATTTTAAATCTAGGAAAACTTTTTCGCCTGAATCGATTATTTCGCGAACGAAATCCGGTCCCGCCGAAGTAAATAGCTGCATTCCTACCTTGAACGCACCAACCGTCCCACAAAGCTCCGAAACGACCGCCCGCGCCGCGGCCACATCCGGCACGTCGAGTGCAACAATGAGCCGCTCGCGGGCGGCGGCAATTTCGGCATCGTAAGGGTTTGAAACTGTCGTCACGAATTCGGACTTCTAAATAAGTATCGGCTAAAAGTATTGGCTAGACTAGTCCAGATCTAGGGGGTTTTTAAATGGTGTTTTGTCGTCGCCTTCTGCGCGTTTGAGAGCCTCCTTAAATTTTTCATCTAGCAATCGTTCGCGATCTTTTAATGACGACATTTCCTGTGCAAAAATCTGTTCGCGTATTTCCTTTTGCTTCTCAAGATCTGATTTCAGCTCGTCAAAAGACGCTAGAGGCTTCTTTTTTTCTTCGAAGGAAATGATCACACCCGTCGCCCTATCGATCACTATCGAGGCCTCGCAACAGGGACAAAAGATTGTCAATCGCGCCATAGTAAGAGAATTATATTACATAAGAACGCCGAAATCAGGTAAGTACCAAAATCTAATTGGCCGTTCGCGGCGACTTGCTTTCCGAACGGCCATTCTCGATTACCAGACTGTGGCAGCGATTACTAGATATCGTAATACATCGCAAATTCCAATGGATGCGGCCGGAGCCTAAGCGGCGTAATCTCTCTTTCGCGTTTGTAATTTATCCACTTTTCGATCATTCCGGTGGTAAAAACATCACCTTTGAGGAGAAATTCGTGATCCTTCTCAAGAGCCACCAGGGCCTCGTCTAGGCTTCCAGGTAGCGACGGCACGTTCGCCAATTCCTCCGCCGGCAAATCGTAAATGTCCTTGTCAAGCGGATCGCCCGGATCGATCTTATTCTGTATTCCATCAAGGCCAGCCATTAGCAGAGCCGCAAAAGTTATATACGGATTGCAGCTCGGATCCGGCGGCCGGAACTCAAGGCGCTTTGCCTTTGGTGACGGCGAAAACATAGGAATCCGGACCGCTGCCGAGCGATTCCGAGCCGAATAGGCGAGATTCACCGGCGCTTCAAATCCAGGAACGAGTCGCTTATAGCTGTTCGTAGTAGGAGCAGCAAATGCTACAAGCGCCGGCGCATGTTTTAGAAGTCCGCCAATGTAGTATTTCGCCATCTCCGAAAGGCCTGCATATTGATCTCCCGCAAAAAGCGGCTGGCCGTCTTTCCAAAGCGATTGGTGGCAATGCATACCTGAGCCGTTGTCACCATAAAGTGGCTTTGGCATAAACGTAGCGGTCTTTCCGTAAGCCGCAGCCGTATTCTTGACGATATACTTGAAGAGCATTAGGTTGTCTGCCGTATGTAGGAGATTCGAATATTTGAAGTCGATCTCGCATTGTCCAGCGGTTGCAACCTCATGGTGGTGGCATTCCACCGAGATACCAACTGAATCGAGAGTTTTCGAAATACTATTTCGAACATCTATCAGCGAATCGAGCGGTGAGACCGGGACGTAGCCTTCCTTTGCCCGGATGTGGTATCCAAGATTCGGATTCGTATCGTCGCCCTTGCGGCCGCTGTTCCAGTATCCTTCTTCGGATTCAATTTGAAATCCGGCTTTTTCTTGGTTATTGAAAAAGCTGACGCCGTCAAATACGAAGAACTCAGCTTCTGGCCCAATATAAATCGTGTCGGCAATTCCCGTGAATCTCAGGTAGCTTTCCGCTCTAACTGCAACGGAACGCGGATCGAAGCTATATCCGTCTTTCGTAATTGGCTCTACCACGTTTGCAATTAGACACAGCGTCGTATCATCCGTGAAAGGGTCAATCCAGTATCGCGAAGGATCCGGGATTAGAAGCATATCGGATTCATTGATTGCCGCCCAACCACGAAGGCTCGATGCGTCAAATCCAAATCCGTCTTCAAACGAATCTTCTGTCAGCTGTTCAATTGGAAAGGTCAGGTGGTGCCAAGCGCCCGGCAAATCGGTGAAACGAACTGAAACAAACTTCGCCTGCTGATCAGCTGCGAAATGTAAAACCGTTTTTGCATTCATAAATTAATCTTTGTTTTGTATTGTAAAGTTAGCTCGCAGCGAGACTCAGGTCACCTGCGACCCACTAGTACAAGTGCAATAATGATGCCGAAAAGACCGAATGCGTTAAACTGAGCTATTCTAGCATTTAGCGAGTTTCGAAATACATCGATTGAGTTAATTGTCCAACAATTCTGAAGTGTTTTGACTAGTAATCTAACAATTATGTAGGGATCAGAACTTCGAAATGAAAAACCCGGCCGACGGCAGCCGGGGTTAATTGTCGAGTCGATGATCGGGCGCAAAATTAAGCCTTACGGCTCGGTTTTGATATCGAAGGTAAGAATTAGGGCCTCACAACTTCAATTTTATCCTTTGTAGCATAGCCGATCGTTCGGCCTTTTTCGTTGAGAATATTGACGCGCTTAAGGCCGATCGAATGTGCGAAGGCCAAGGCCTCACTGAGCATTTCTCTTTGCTCGGCCGCGGAAAGGCCAATCCAGGTCGGCTGTGCGATTCCGTAAAGTGTTTCATCGCTTCGGCGCGCAAACCGGATGTGCGTTTGCAGATTTCCGGCGGGCAGCTCGATCGTCGTAGCCTCTTGAACACCGGAGCGTTCCGGCCTTTCTGCCGATGACCAGAAATATATGCCGATACTAATGACCGCGGTCAAGACCGTGGCCGCAAGTAGCCATTTATTGACGCCCGCGCGTGGCTTTGTCACCTCGTGAGCGGCGTCGAGCTCAATTGTAATCGGTTTCGCTAGCGCCGCCTGAGGAACCATTTCGGGCGCGGGCAGTTTTTCGCCCTTTAGCAATTCAACGAGAAACAGCGTTTTACTTGCGGCATTCGAGATAATCGTGTCGTAGCTGTAACCATACTTTTTTTCGATTGATTCGATATCGTTCTGCTCGCGCTCGGCCTCGAGCAAATCGACAAACCGGTTACCCACCCGGACGTTGCATTCGATTGCTGCGGCGAGCACCTCCGATGCGAAGAACAATTCGCCGGTTTCTTCCTTAAAGAGTCGGAGACGGTTGAAGAAATCGCTTTCTATCAGCTCCGCGAAGTTTTCAACACCCTCTACCTCTTTTACAAACGCGTCGAAGCGGCCGACTACTGCGCCGATACCGTCCGAATATTCATCACGCGGATAAAGCGAAAGGCTCGACCAATTTCCATAAAGCGTCCGGATATGCCCGATCATTTCGGGCCGACTGAAAAGAAGCTTACGACGTTGACCTTCCAGCTCGCGCGAAAATAGCCGCGTCATCACAAAGTCAAATTTGCCACGCGCCGGCTCGGAGAACGGAGAATTCCTGTAAAAACGTCCAAGGGCCATCAGCGCCTGCGAGCTTAGGACAGGCCGCGAATTTTCACAATATCTGCGAAGGTTTGCAACTGAAATGTTTACGTCGCGGCGGCCAAGTGCAGAAAACCAGCTTTGCGCCTCGTGCATCAGCGAATATTCTGCCTCAGAATATTCAGGCGAGTTGATCTCGCCGGAAACCTGCAGAAATCTGTGAAGAGCCTTTTTTATGATGAGATCGTCATAAACGGCCGGGTTAATCTTCATATATTCTCGCTCGATGCCAGAAATTACGTGCTCGACCATTTGCAGGCTCGAAACTTCCTCCATCGCACGGCGACGGTAGAACTCCCGCTCGTCAATCTGTTCGTTTCCGGGTTTCGCAGCTTCAGATTCCGCAACCTGATATAGTTCAGTTTCTGGCTCCACTTCGACTGTCTGAGCGGCATTTTTTGCAGAGGATCCGTTCAATTTTAGGTCGTTGGCCTCTGCGGCCCTGCGCTTGAGATCGATGATGGTCTCTTCGAGCAGGTTCTCTTCTTTTAATTCTTCTATTAGATCGGCGAAAACATTCATTGTCGTGGTGGCTCTAAAAAGTAATTTTCTTGGAGGTTTGCAACACGCTGCGGGAACGCCAAACTACGCTTCGATAAAAGAGCAAGACGGCGTTGACGAGCCGCCGGACGACGGCGACGAAAGATTGTAGCTACGGCTCAATGCCGCCGGTTGGCAGAATTTGGGTTATTTTACCGCTTTGCGTAAGTTCGTATTTGTAAACGACGTCTCCGGCAATGTTTTTCGTTGCTGTAATGATGTACTCATTTGCCAATTCTGCGTCTGTTGGGTTTGTTGGGGTCATTTCAAAAACATAACGACCACGAACAACGGTATCCCCAGTCGTTACGCCGATTCCGTTTCCGATCATCTGTTGTATTTCCGTCAACCGACCGAAGCGGTTTTTTTGTGAGTAGAAGGCTACTTGCGTCGAAGCGATTGTCCGGAGCGTAGCGAACGTAGTGTTATTTTCGGCCGCACGGATTGCCTTTTGCAGCGCCGGGATTGCGAGGGCAGCAATAATCCCAATAATTACTACTACAAGCAGCAATTCGATCAGCGAAAACCCTTTTTGATTTGGTACTCTGAACATTGTTTTTGGATCCTCACTCGGTCAAAGTGACAAAATCTGACACCATTTTTTGCCAGATTAAATATCTTTTCAAGTCAATTGCCCGTATTTTTCCCATTGATCGGTAGTTTAGGGCACAACCGAAAAATTCTGGGAGCAACGATTGTGCCAAGCAGCCCACTGCAAGGGTAGCTGGAATGCCGCCTGGATTTGACCAATGGGTTTTGCCGTGGATGCGAAAGGCGTCAATGTGGTAATTTTGTCGTGTTGCACAGTACATCGAACGGGTATATAATCCGCTTCTGGACTACCTAATACTCAGATCACAACGCCGCCTCCTCCTCAAAGACGACGAAACTTTACGGAGGTTTTGTAATGT
>PSMA01000056.1:0-5853 GCA_040289905.1 Blastocatellia bacterium | reverse complement strand
TTGCACAGTACATCGAACAGGTATATAATCCGCTTCTGGACTACCTAATACTCAGATCACAATGCCGCCTCCTCCTCACAGACGACGAAACTTTACGGAGGTTTTGTAATGTCGCAAGAGGGAAAATCGATAGCAATTGATCCAGACAAAATGAATGCCTTTCTGGAAAAGGTAATTGCTGACTTTGGGGCATCTCTAAGCAGCATGTTTGGGTATATTGGCCAAAGACTTGGCCTTTACGAGGCACTCACAGATTCAGACGATTTAACGACGGCGAGCTCGCCAATACAACGGGCACCGATGAGCGATGTATTCGCGAATGGCTGATCAATCAGGCAGCCGGCGATTATGTTCATTACGACCCATTGAGCGGAAAATATTCCTTGCTGCCCGAGCAATCGGTGGCTCTTGCGGAGGAAAATAGCCCATTTTTCGTCGGCGGCGGTTTTTACGTTGTCAAGGCATTGCTCAATGCCGAGCCGCGGATTAGGGATTATTTCCAAAAAGGCGGCGCGATGCTTTGGGGCGAACACGATCCCGATCTTTTTATTGGTACGGAGAAATTTTTTCGACCCGGCTATGCTGCGCATCTGGTAAATGATTGGATTCCCGCCATCAACGGAATGACGGAGAGGCTTTCAAAGGGTGCAGGCGGACGTCGGTTGCGGCTATGGAGCCTCGACCTTAATTATGGCCGAAGCGTTTCCGAATTCCCATTTCCGCGGGTTTGACAACCACGAGGGATCGATTAAAGCTGCTGCGGACAAAGCCGCGGCTGCAGGTATGGAGAAACGCGTACAATTTTTCGTCTCCGATGCAGCGAATCTGCCGGAGCAGGCGTTTTACCTGTTTTGTTTTTTTGAGTGCCTTCACGATTTGGGCAACCGGCTCGCTGCTCTTCGGCGAGCTGGCGAATGCCTGAAGCCGGACGGAGCCATAATGATCGTCGAGCCGATGGCTGGCAATCTGGTCGAAGAAAAGTTCAACCCAGTCGGCAGCACCTTTTCCGTAGCGTCAACCCTTTGCTGCATATCCAATTCGATTGCACTCGGCGGACTTGCTCTCGGCGCCGTCGCCACAGACGATGAGCTTTGCAAGGCCGCGCTTGACGGAGGTTTTAAAATATTTCGCAGAGCGGCTAAAATGCCGTTCAATCGTGTATTCGAGGTCCGGCTTTGATTTTCTAGACAATGTAAATTCGCGTTATCGAAACGCCAAACAGGAGGATTGATCGATGCTAGTAGCCAAATATGCTGCGGTAACATTGAGCATTGCCGTCCTTTCGATTTATTGCGCAAAGACGGTTACAGCCCAGAAACCACCGGAATTCAATTCCTATCGGTCGGTAACTCTCGGTATGACGAAAGATGCCGTTCGCAACAAACTCGGTAAACCAAAAAATGAATTTACCGATGAAGACGATTTTGAAATTAGCGATAGCGAATTTGCTCGCGTTTTCTATACGGCAAATTCTACCGTCCGCGCCATAGTCATAACTTACACTGGAGATCTGTCGAAAGCTCCGAATCCGAAATCCGTCGTTGGTGAGGCAGTCGAGGTAACAGCAGAGGGCAACGCCTACAAAATGGTGCGGTTTCCCGAGGCTGGTTACTGGGCATCATACCTCCGGATGGGAGGCGATAAACCGAGCATAACAATTACGCTCCATTATCTGCCTAAATCGACAAGCTAACTCGGTCCCCACCTCGATCCCCTTATTCGCTCTTGCTAGCAAAAATTAGGGCGGGCGCTTTTACACCCGCCCCTTATCTGCCTTATAGTATTGGCAGTTATGACACTGATCGGCATCCCGAAAGAGATCCATCCCGGCGAAAAGCGCGTTGCCGCAACCCCTCAGACGATTCTAAAACTGAAAAAGCTTGGATTCAATGTGCTTGTCGAAAGCGGGGCAGGCTCGGGCATTAACGCAAGCGATGCCGAGTATATCGAGGCAGGAGCAGAAATCGTTTCAGACGTCCGAAGGCTTTGGAACGACGCCGACATCATCGTCAAAGTGCGCCCCCCGGAGCGAAACGAGTCGGAGCGCGTGAACGAAGCAGAATTACTTCGCGAAGGCGGCTGGTTAGTTGGTTTCATTTGGCCCGCACAAAACCGGGAGATAGTTGACCGGCTGGCCAAACGTAAGGCAACGGTCTTTGCTATGGACTGCATACCGCGCATTACCCGAGCTCAGAAAATGGACACGCTTTCGGCAATGGCAAATATTGCCGGCTATCGTGCGGTTGTAGAGGCAGCGGCTCATTTCCCAAGATTCTTCACCGGGCAAATTACGGCTGCCGGGCGCATAGATCCTGCGAAAGTATTGGTAATCGGTGCGGGTGTCGCTGGACTTTCCGCAATTGGCGCTGCGCGAGGCCTTGGCGCCGTCGTCCGAGCATTTGATCCGCGATCGGCAACTAGGGACCAGGTCGCTTCGATGGGAGCCGAATTTCTTGAGCTTGACATTAAGGAAGAAGGCGAAGGGAAAGGCGGCTATGCAAAGGAGATGTCGGATGCCTTTTTGAAGGCTGAGATGGCCCTCTTTGCCCAGCAGGCGATGCAGGTCGACATTATCATCACAACCGCGCTGATTCCCGGTAAACCCGCACCAAAACTGATCACGCAGGGCATGGTTGAATCAATGAGACCCGGATCGGTGATTGTCGATTTGGCGGCAGAGCAGGGCGGCAACTGCGTACTTACCGTCCCCGGTAAAGTTATTCATCACAAAGGAGTTACAATAATCGGTTACACCGATCTCCCATCGCGAATGGCTCCGATGGCGAGTCAGCTCTACGGCTCGACAATTACGGCTCTTTTGGAGGAGCTAGTGACCGAAGACGGGAGCCTTTCGGTAAATTTAGATGACGAGGTAATTCGCGGAGCCATCGTATTACACGAAGGCAAAATGCTCTGGCCGCCGCCGGTAAAGGAGACTCAGCCTGCGGCAACACCGGAGCCGGGCGTTCCCACGAAAAGCATCGCTGCAGCCGCAGCATCGCAAATAGTCACAAACGGTGAATCCGAAGGCATCAGCTCCTGGATTTTGCTTGCAGTGGGAATTGTCCTTTTCGGACTCGGGCTTGTCGTGCCGGAATCTAAACTATCGCATTTCACAGTATTTATGCTAGCGTGTTTTGTCGGATGGCAGGTTATCTGGAATGTCAGGCCGGCGCTTCATACGCCGCTAATGAGCGTCACAAACGCAATTTCTGGCATTATTCTCGTCGGCGGAATTCTCCAGCTCACGGGCGAATTGAATCTAACTACTATTCTTGGCGCGATCGCCGTCCTGATTGCAGCAATCAATATTTCGGGCGGCTTTTTGGTAACGAAACGAATGCTTGCAATGTTTAGGAAGTAGTGAAATCGGCTTGGCTACGCGCCGCCTGGCGGCCTCATTCTGCCGAATAAATAATCAATCCCTCAAGGACTCGAACGGATGAAGACTGGCTTGATAACAGTTGCATACATCGCGGCAAGCGGCCTTTTTATTTTGAGCCTCGGCGGCCTTTCGAGGCAGGAAACGGCACGACGCGGCAATTGGTACGGCATCATCGGTATGAGCATTGCTCTTGCGGCAACGATCGCAAATATGGATCGGGGCGGCTCTTTGACGCTTGCTGCTGTTTTGATTCCAGGGGCACTAATTGGTGCTGTCATTGCTTCGCGCGTTCAGATGACGTCGATGCCGCAGCTTGTCGCGATTCTGCACAGTTTTGTCGGCCTTGCGGCAGTGTTGGTAGGATTCGGGACCTATCTTGGCGGTACCCACATCGAAGCAAATGAATTAAAGATCCACCTCGTTGAGATCTTCGTTGGCGTGTCGATTGGAGCGGTTACGTTTACAGGTTCGGTCGTTGCGTTCGGAAAGCTGCAGGGGATGATTTCCGGCAAACCCCTGCTGCTTCCCGCTAGACATTTTATAAATCTCCTGATGTTGGCAATTACGGTTGTGCTCGGTGTTTTTTTTGTCTCGGCTCCGGGAATGACCGGCCAGAGCTATCTACTTGCAGCAACGATTATTACGTTTGTGCTCGGAATACATTTCGTTATGGCAATTGGCGGCGCGGATATGCCGGTTGTGGTTTCGATGTTGAACAGTTATTCGGGCTGGGCAGCAAGCGCGGCAGGATTTATGCTCTCCAATGACCTGCTAATTATCACAGGAGCGCTTGTCGGTTCATCCGGCGCAATCCTTAGTTACATAATGTGCCGTGGAATGAATCGTTCGTTTGTCAGCGTTATTCTCGGCGGATTCGGTACCGAGGGCGGCTCGCCTGCCTCATCAGTTGATTCTGCGTCGGGCGAGGTGCGGTCAATCGATCCCGCCAAAGCGGCAAATCTCCTTGTCGATGCTCGAAAGATTATCATCGTTCCCGGGTACGGATTGGCAGTCGCTCAGGCACAGCATTCCCTAGCCGAAGTAGTCAAACTTTTGAAAGCAAGGAATATTGACGTAAAATTTGCGATTCATCCTGTGGCGGGCCGCTTGCCGGGACATATGAACGTCCTGCTTGCGGAAGCGAACATTCCCTACGACATCGTTTTCGAAATGGACGAGATAAATGACGAATTTAGCCAATCCGACGTAGCCTGGGTTATCGGCGCCAATGATATCGTCAACCCTTCGGCCCTGGAAGATCCCGGCAGTCCGATCGCGGGAATGCCGGTGCTGCACGTCTGGGAAGCTCGGGACGTCATTGTAATGAAACGCTCGATGGCAAGCGGCTATGCTGGCGTTGATAATCCACTCTTCTATCGTGAAAACACGCTAATGTTGTTTGGCGACGCTAAAAAAGTCGTTGATGAAATCCTCGCCGCAATGCGAGCCTAATTACATTTTCAATTCGAAAATCACGTAAATTGTTTCCGTGATTTCGATTTCACCAAGCGCAAACGTCACTGGACTACCGAAGGGATTCGTCACCGATTCGATCTGTACACGCTTGATAAAGCCGCCTACGCCATCGCCCCTGCCGGCACCGATTCCAATACCGTTGTTCGAACCGGGCGGAAAATCTGCCCCCTCTTCTCTAATCCAGTAAGCTGAGCCTATAGATTGACCAATCTGTTTGGCATAGGCGACCGCCTTGGTTTGCGCATTCTTTAGGGCCAACGTACGCACTCGTTCCCGTATCTCCTGAATCTTGCTGTTCTCGATGCTGATGGACACTACCCGATTGACACCGGACTCAATCGCACCGGCAAGAAATTTGTCAATCTTTTCTATATTTTTCAGAGTTACGACGATACGCCTATTTACGACGTACTCAATTAAAACGTTGGCACCGCGTGGGTCATTAGGATCCGAATATTTTGGTGCAATTGTCAGGCTATCCGTTTTGATATCCTGGTCGGCGATGCCGAAGTCCCTGAAAGCCTTAAGTGTTCGGGCCGTGCGCGCATCGTTATCGCGTTTTGCGACGTCCAGATTTTTGTCTGACGTTACGATCTCGAAACTAAAAATCACCTCATCCGGCGGAACGCTCATTTTCGCTTCGCCAATAACGGAAACCGAAGGACGAACTGTCTGCGAGTTTGCTGAAGCAAAAAGAAATAGGCAAAGCAGAATGCAAAAAAATGCTCTCATGATGCCTTTTAGTTACGTCTATCTATTTTTAAGTTGCTTTGAAAGACTTTTTTCAGATGCATTCTTTCAATCCTCGGGGCGATCTGAATAAAGGCTAAAGAAAACAGGCTACTAGAAAACGACCGAAACTCTTCGTCGCCGAGCATGTGTCTGTACATTTCGACGATCGTGTTTTACCGAAACAATGCTTCTGAACAGCCGCTTTTACGGATGTAGCCAACGCCGAAGCCGCAGTATCCACGAAATCAATAGAATAGATC
>PSMA01000025.1:15559-38845 GCA_040289905.1 Blastocatellia bacterium | reverse complement strand
TCGACGCAAAATGTTGCTTTTAACGCAATTCTGTTTTTGTATAAACAGGTTTTGGCTATCCAACTGCCGATCATTGACGGCGTTTTGCGTGCAAAAAAGCCGCTGCGTGTTCGCTCGTGATCTCCAACTCGCGGGCGCAGTAAAAGCAGGTTGGACGATTGGGCGGGGTCATTCGTCCGCAGACGCCGCAGGCGATCATTTCCCGCGAATCGAAAGCGAGATTCTCCGATTGAATGCGCAGGTCGAAGGGATGTGTGCCGTCGGTTTGTTTTTCTGCAATATCGGCAATAAAAATCGATCCGCGGAAAAAAGTTTAGCACTTTTGCCGCTAAATAGCTGTCTAACAATTGCAAAACAAACATCTTGACAAGATGCGAGGGGTGTGATGGGATTCGCAAAAAAGATTTTGCGAATCCCTTATTAAAATTCCACGAAAGTTCCACTATCTTAATTTTGCAGCAAATATTCTTGTTGTCCTGGTAGGTGCGTTGCTTATTGGTTTGCTCTCTTACAGAGCGTTTTACCGATCTTCCCTGGACTCTTTTGAGGCGGAATTTCTGAGGTCGGGAGATAATTTCAAAGCGCTGCAAGAGGTTGATTTTAAGAAAAGTACTAATACAATTTTGCTTGCCACAGACATTAAATGCCAAATGCCTGTATTTTATTCAATCTCTTCCCTTTTATAAACAGCTAATAGCCGAAAGTAAGGAGAATAAGGGCGTTCGGATTATTGGTGTGTTCAGTAACGAGAGTGAAGAAAGCGAGCATTATTTACGAGAACATGATGTCGATATTGAATTCATTCCAAATATTGATTTGGTAGAATTAAAAGTTGTTGCAACTCCGACAGTCATTTGGGTTGATGCAAATCGGGAAAATTGTCGGTTCTTACCAAAGGCTGCTTCAAGAAAAACAGGAATCAGCTTTTCTTGAAGTTTATGAAAAAAGATTATTCGGCAGGTAACTATGCGGAATAATTGTATTTTCAAAAAAACAAAAGGAGGAATAGAAAAAATGAAAAGAACAAACTGGTTATTAGTGAAATTCGCGTTTGTTTTTGTAAGTCTGGTCGTCATGTACGGCTACAATTTACACAATGTATCTGCCCAGAAAAGCGGGAGGTGTAATACCAGCGTGTACTGGCTGGTTTTGGTGTAGTTGCGGTGATAGTGACTGCGGTGGTTGCTATAATTGCAGCGGTTGCAGCGGATGCGGAACTTGTCGTGCGCGTTAGTCACTTCCCAAATAATCGGCTTGTCAATCAATTCAAAGTGGGGGCTTGGTGCTTGCCCCTAATTATTATTAAAGATGGCAGCATTACATAAAGCCAATGAGATTGATTGTTATAAAGTTTGTTCTTGTATTATTTGGACTAGTTGCTCTCATCTCATTGAATCTTTCATTTCGAGAAGAGACGATGGGATGTCCAACAGTTCAAGATTGTGTCGGATCTATTTTTACCAGCTGTCGCTGTCCGGACGGAAACTGCGAAGGATGTTTTAGGCGGCGAAACGGTTTCGGCTGTGGAAAATGTGCAAAATGCAAAAGTGCTGATTGACGCATATGATCCATAAAGGGTTTACAACTTTAATTCTTCTAACTCTTTGTTGCGTTATATCATACTCACAAGTTGATAAACCCAAAGAAACTTCAAGTATTTTAGAACAACAGAAAGAGAAGAAAAGATTTATAAAAGAGCAAGCTGTTTTATTATTAAAGACTAGCTTGCTTAACTCAAAATCAATTGAAAATTTCCGACAAAGAGCTGATGTTATTGCTGAAGCATCGACTACTCTTTGGGATTATGACCGATCTTTTGCAAGAGAATCCTTATTGGATTTTATTAACCGATGGCTTGCTGATTACAAAGAATTATTATCAAAAGAAAATAGAACGAAAGAGGAACATACAATACTGCGGAATTTGGAGTACGCGCTTAAAACAAGTCTTAAGGCATTAGGCAGTAAAGATATAGAAAAGGCTAAATCACTGCAAGATAAACTTTTTGAAATTAGACAGGGAAAAGAATTAGATGATAGTCTTGAATTAGCCGCAGAGGGATTGGATTTTGATGAGCAGCGAACTCTTAATTTACTATCTGCAATTATTCAGCAGGGTATTCCCAGTCAGTTTCCTAAACTTATCTTCGATTTAAGATCAAAGAATCCTCCTATTGCCAAAATACTTACGCAAAGGGCGATACAAAATCTTGCTGTAAACCCCAATTACAAGGCATCGGACGCAATATATCTGAGTGTAATAATCTTTAACGAACCAGGAATTTTATTGCCTTCGCTTAATGATGATGCAAACCCAAATGATTTTGGTGTATTTACTTCTTTTATAGGATACTCAAGTAACCAAACTGAAAAGGAGTTGATCCTTAGTTATTTCTCCTCCATTCGGAGCTTTTTAAACTCAAAGCTGCAAAATCAGGCAAATGATTTTTTCAATTCACGACAAAATCAAATTAAATATTATTTTTTAATTGAGAAGCTTAAATCATACGATCAAATGTACAATTTAAATAATTTTGAAACGCTTGACAGCTTTTCAATACAGATTACAGTCTTAATGCAAACTGCCGGATTTTCCCAACAGACACTCTCAAATATCAAAGGATACGCTCACCGCCTGGCAAATTCTAATAACCCTTTAGGCTTAGACGATGGAACAGGTTTAATTGAGAAAGCGGAAAATGCTAAGAATCCGGATGAAAAATTGGACTATATAATCAGGGGTATAATTCAGCTAATAGAGTTTAAACAATATTCAAAAGCAGAAAGCAAAATCTTTGATATAGCGAATTTCGAAATTAGAGATTCTTTATACTTGCTCGTTGATTTAAGGGCAGCGCTGGATAGTATTGAAAACAAAGACTGGACCGAATTTGAAAAACGAACGGAAAAAATAACTGAGAAGAGAATCAAGGCCTTTCTATATTTAAAGGCTATTTCTACTTTTAATTCTGTCAAAGACAATGATGGCTTACTTGCAGAATATTTGATAAAAGCAGATAAGAATATACAAAATGTTTCTGATAAAACTGCCAGAGCCGCCGCTTATGTATATTTAGCTTCCCTTTCGTTAGTATTGGATAAAAAAGACGGCATCCTAAATTTGCGATCTGCGATTAAAAGCATTAATGATGCTTCTGATTACGATGAAGACAGGTTTGAAATAAATGTCAGAATCCCGACAAGACAAACTTATTTCGCCGAATATCTTGGTGCAAATTCCTTTCGGACATCTTTCTCAAAATTAGCTGAAATTGATTGGAGTGAATCACAAATTCAGGCTCTTCAGATCAAATCAACGGGACTTCAGGCAATAGCCCAAGTTGCCGCAGCCAAAGCAGTTTTGAGAAAAATGAATTTACCGAAATAAAAATGAACGGCCTCATTTATCCTGCCCACACGATCTAGATGCTCGATTTCGACTATGGCTTCCGCGATATATTCGGCGACGTATATTGACCGCAATCTGACAAACACCACCAAATACGATACCTTTGGCTGTCTGGTAAAGCTCAATGCCGCGGCCGGTACGTGTTAAGTTTTCACCGCAAAATACGAGGTCCGCGCGGCCAACGTAAGACCATTTCGCCATTATCCCGCCACGTGAATTTTGTCGTCCCGCCTCCGGTTTCAACCATTGCGTTTATCCTATATTGAAATGCTCGTCGCATTTTACCACGAAGCGGCGAACTAGTATTTGCCGCAAAATACGAGGTCCGCGCGGCCGACTATGACCATTTCGCCATTATCCCGCCAAATGAATTTTGTCGTGCCGCCTTCGGTTTCAACCATTACGTTTCTGCCGGTTTTACCCGTCACCGAGCAAATCACGGCCGCGGCGCTGACACACGTTCCTGAGGATGCAGTCTCGCCGGCGCCGCGTTCCCAGATCCTGAGTTCGATATTGTCCGGATCGTGGACCTTTACGAAAACGATATTTGCTCGTTCCGGAAAGACGGGATGAGTCTCGAGTGCTCGGCCGTAGGCGCGCCACGCCGGAGCGAATTCATCGACAAACACGCAAGCCACAGGATTTCCAACATTCACCGCCGAAATTTCGAATGGTTTACCGTACGCGACGACGCGGTAGTCTATGACACGATCCATCGGCACATCAGTCAGAATTGGTATTTCGGCGCTCGAAAAACGCGGAATGCCGATTTCAGATTCAAAGCGGTAATGGCCCGGTGCAATCTCTTCGAGCATCCGTATTCTCTTTACACCGCTTCGGGTATTTAGGTTTACACGTGGAACCGGCCAAAGCTTTTTGTAAAAAATATAAGCAGCAGCGCAACGCGTCCCGTTTCCGGAAAACCCGGCAATACTGCCGTCTGGATTTATGATCTCACATTTGAAATCGCCAGCGCCGGTTTCATCCGGCTCGATGATGGCGAGGCCATCGCCTCCGACACCCGTATGCCGCTCGCACATTTCAAGTCCTAAATCCGTTTGGGGAACTTCCTGTGGAAGCATTCGCCGCTCGACGACTATGTAGTCATTTCCGAAACCATGAAATTTACAAAATGGAATTTTCACGTGAGTAAAAGCTTTGCCCGGAGCAGTTAAAAAAGGGAGGTCAAAATTGAATTCTTGAAAATTTGCGGCTCCGAGAAAGGCAGATACCGAACGCGATATTGCTAAGCCGAAGCCAGAGCCGCCTAAGATCTTATGCGAAAGCGACCGCTTTATTCAACCCAATCGGCAATAAAGACATTCGTATCGCCGGGTTTGGCCGCATTTCGGTTCGAGGCAAAGACGAGCTTTTTACCGTCCGGCGAAAACATAGGAAATCCGTCGAACGTTTCGTTGAATGTTACTCGTTCGAGTCCGGTGCCATCCAAATTTATCAGAGCAAGGTCGAAATTGCGTTTGCTATGATCGGTTGCAAAATAATTTGTGCAGAAAATGATGCGTTTACCGTCCGGCGTAAAAAAAGGAGCGAAGCTAGCAACTCCGAGCCTTGTAACCTGCCGCTTATTTGTACCGTCGGCATTCATTACCCAAATCTCGAAATTATTCGGCTCGATTAGATTGTTTGCAAGCCGTTCGCGGTACCTCGCGATCTCGGCCGGCGTTTTCGGATGATAGGATCGAAAGACGATCTGCTTGCCATCGGGCGAAAAGAAGGCGCCGCCGTCGTAACCGAGCTCGGTGGTCAAACGCCGAACGTTGCGGCCGTCGATATCCATTGTGTAGATATCCAGATCGCCATCTCGCATTGACGTGAAGACAATTTTCTTCCCGTCCGGCGAAACGGTTGCTTCGGCGTCGTAGCCGGGCGTATTCGTTAGCTGTTTTAAATTTGTGCCGTCCACATTTGCTGTGAAAATATCATAAGTAGGATAAACGGGCCAGACGTAACCTTTTGAAAAATCCGGATTCGGCGGACAATCGGGCGAGCCAAGATGCGTCGAAGCAAAGAGGATTTTACGGTCGTGATCAAAAAAATAAGAACAGGTTGTCCGGCCTTTGCCGTTTGAGACCATACGCATATCGCTGCCGTCGATGTTCATTGTAAAAATCTGGTCGCATTTGAGATCGCCGTGTTTGGATTGGAACGTAAGCCGCCGGCCATCTGAGGAAAAATACGCCTCCGCATTTTCACCCGTGAAAGTCAGTTGGCGTATGTTTTTAAGATGTTTTTCGCCCGGAATGGACAGATCCTTCTTCTGTCCCGAAGTACTGATAACCGGAAATGAAAGAAAAACGAAAATGGCAAGCAAAATTCTCATACGAGCTTTATTCTAACCGGAAATCTGCAGCGATGGAATCCGGAAGCATTAGTTGAACGAATATTATTGACAAGAATTTCTTTTTACGGATTAAATTATTCGGATAATTTTGTTTTTCACTTTGTTATGCCATTTGAATCTTCAAACGATGTCCTTAATTGGTACGAGCGACAGGAGCGAACACTCACGCCGGAGTTTATTGCTTCGATACCGTGGGAAAAAGTAAAAGAGACGCCGATCGACGAGAAATTTATTCCGGTCCTTTTCTATATGCGGGACGTCGAGACCCTGACACAGATGTATCAAGAGGAACTGCGACGAACGCCCACCGGTCGCGACCCAGTGATCGCCAAGTTTATGGAGCGTTGGGGCGTGGAAGAGATGACCCACGGCGAAGTTCTTAACCGGTTTCTTAATGAAGCCGGTTATCTGACACCGGAGGACTGGCGGCAGCGCGTTAGGAGAAGCGTTCCCACCGACTATACCGTCATAACCTATCTGCAGACGATGCTGACGAATCTGCTGGGCAGCACTTTCAAAGCGACGCACATGGCATTTGGCGCAATTCACGAGATGTCAACCGCACAAGGTTATAGAAGAATGGATTTGCTTGCTAGGCATCCAGTTCTCTCGATGATTTTGCACGGAATATTGCGTGAGGAAGCGGCGCATACCCAGTTTTATCTAAATATTGCACGAATTGAATTAAGAAAAAGTCAGGCCGCACGCAAAATAGCGAGAAAAGTTGTGGAAACTTTCTGGAAGCCAGTAGGGCAAGGATCGCTGCCTCGGTGGCGAGCTGAATACACAATTGCTACGCTGTTTTCCGACCCGGACGGCGTTGGTCAAGTAGATCGGACGGTCACCCGCCGAATTTGGCAAATGCCCGGATTCGAAGGACTGACGAAAGTTTCTTCCAGAATCTCTGACATTTGCCGAAAAGGTGTTTCTGCCCGCGGCTTGGCCGCAATCGTGGCGGCTTTTTGCATTTCTCTTTAAAGACCTTAGTTTGAAAGATCTTGCGGCTTTGGCTTTGGTTCAGCGAAGGTAAACCTCGATGCCATCTTTTTCTTCAACTGTGATCTTTCCCTCGGCCGCGGCATAGTCCAGATGTGCGATCGCTTCTGAAACTGCAAGAAATGTATGAACGTCGCGGCCGAATGATTGAGGAAAAAGCCGCTTGGCCACCTCGTATGCGGTGATTCCATCGCGACTAACACTCGAGATGACGCGTTTTTGCCGCTCATCGATTGCTCGCAGATAGCGATTGAAGATTTCCTCGAAATCGGTTATCGGCTCTGAGTGGCCACCATATGTTAGCGTCGGCTTGAAGTTACGCAGCCTGGCAAGGCTCACCAGATATTCCGCAAGAGATGGGAAGCGCCGATCTGGGTCAATTGGGTCGGGCGAGATAATCGGATTCGGCGTTATTCGCTTTAGCACACAATCGCCGCAGATCAGGGTTCGATTTGCCTCGCGTGCGAATGAGCAAGATCCCGGAGTATGTCCGGGCGTATGAAAAACACGAAGCGAGCCCGATTCGAATTCAATCTCCATTTCATCTTCGAGCCGCTGGAGCGAATGCGCATCTAATGTATCGGTTAAAAGGCTGATTTCGTCATAGATTGCCTTCATTTCGTTAAAAACCGCCTCTGGCACGCCGGCTTTCAGTAGTAGGCGGCGATGGGCCTCTTGAGCGAGGCGGCCAAAAAGATGCCCGCTTTCCCAATGATGGATATAAATTTCGGCATTTTTTGCTTCGTCCCGCACCTGTGCGGCAAGTCCGCAATGGTCTTCGTGTGCATGGGTTAGGATTATCCGGCGAATATCGGAAAACGTGATGCCGTTTTCGCCCAGTTTCCGGCGCAGAACGGCTGTGGCTTCGGCTGTTTTGGGCCCGACGTCAATTAGCGTAACGGGCTCTTCTCGTACGAGATAGACGTTCACATCTCCGACGTAAAACGGCGTCGGAATCGAAAGCGGGATTATTTGCATAAGTCTTTGCGGCCGCCGGTGCCCAACCAAATTTTAAAGGCATCTTGATTTTATCGAACGGGTTTATAATATCAGACATTCGGCTGCGGAAAACAGGAGGGAAAAGAAATTTGTCTACGATTCGAAAGGTCCTCATCGCAGGCGCCGGGCCGGCCGGAAGTTCGCTTGCGATACGCTTGGCTCGGCTCGGTGTCGAAGTGACGCTGATCGACCGTGACAGGTTCCCACGACAGAAACTCTGCGGCGAATTTATTTCGCCGGAATGCTTTCGGTTGCTCGATGAGCTTGGCGCATGTGACACAATTGAGTCGCTCGGAGGCAGTCCGATCCTGCAAACCTGTTTTTACTCAGCTTCGGGAAGCGTCGCTACGGTCCCGACGCGTTGGTTCGGTGGAAGACCGGCTCTTGGGCTTAGCAGGGCGGCCTTTGATAACGCCTTGCTAGAGCGCGCAAGGCAATCCGGCGTTCGCGTGTTATGCGAAACGCGGCTCGTCGATATAAAAGCTGCCGGCTCGACAATCAGCGCGGCAATCATAAAGTCATCTGACGGTACACGGAGCGAACTTGATGCGGACCTCTTCGTAGATGCTACGGGCCGACAGGCTGCCTTTGCGGCTTTGCTCGGGGCGCAGCGCGGCCTGCCGGTTGCCTGCGTCCGCCCTAAATATGTTGCATTCAAGAATCATTTCTTAAATGCATCGCCAGAGCCGCAAAGCTGCGAAATGTATTTTTTCCCCGGTGGTTATGGCGGCTTGAATCGAATCGAGCGCGATTTATTCAATTTCTGTTTCATTGTCCGTCTTGGCTCGCATGCAACTCGAAGGCCCGAACAGCTTTTGCAGCAGGTAATAATTGCCCAGAATCCAAAAGCTCGCCAGACAATGAGAGCGGCCGTTGCGCTTCGCGAATGGATCGGCGTTCCGGTTTCCGCCTACGGATTTGCAGATCGGATCTCGGCCGATAATCTGCTTTATGTAGGCGATTCGGGAGCCTTCATCGATCCGTTCACCGGAAGCGGTATACTAATGGCGCTCGAAGGCGGTAGTCGAGCTGCTAATTGCCTAGAGGCTAGCGATTTAAATGCTCGAAGAGCATTGAGATTTTACGCTTTGCAGAGCCGATCCCAATTTGGTACTCGCCTTTTATCCGCGTCAATTTTAAGGCGAGCTGCATTTTCTGGCATTTTGTCGTCGTCGGCAATTTTCGCTCTCGGCCGGTTCAGTTCTCTTCGGCGTCTTCTTGCCCTTTCGACTCGGCGGGAGCCAAACGGGCACCTTCGATAAAAAATTTTAATGAACCGGTTACATTTTGCTTGCCTTAATTCAAATTTTAGGCTAAAAACATCAAAGCAAATCGTGTCTTAAAGCTGGTAAATGAAAATTAAAACAAAAATTTAGGGCAATCACCGGCGTCGTGTTCCCCGAAAGCGACGGCTGTAAAGAATCGACTTAAGATTAGTTGCTCATCGTTTGCCGGAAAAATCTCGCAAATCTAAGGAGAATAAATGATGCAAGTAGTTTCCTTTTCTATTAGAGCCCGATTGCACGGCATTTTGCTGATTTTGTTGCCGTTGGTATTGTTGGTTTCTGCTTTCGGTCAGGCGCAAGTCAGTACGGCGGATCTGACGGGCTCGGTCTTGGATCCGAACGATGCTGCGCTCCCGGGCGTAACGGTAACGGTTCGTAATGTCGCGACCGGTTTTACAAGAAGTACAACCTCGGCGGCGGACGGCAGTTATGCCTTGATTGGTCTTCCGCCAGGGAATTATGAATTAACCGCTGAGGCCTCGGGTTTCAAGAAAATCTCGATTTCGCCCGTTCGCCTCACGGTCGGGCAAAGCGCTAATTTCAAGATAAGACTCGAAGTCGGCACTCCGGATGTGTTAGTAAACGTTTCCGGCGATACTGTTGAGTTGATCGAGACCGGAAGGACGACTGTTGCCAATACTATCGATTCTGAAAGAATCCAAAATCTGCCGATAAATGAACGCAGTGCTACAGGTTTTGCCCTCACGCTCTCGACAGTTGGTCGCGACAACGGAAGGCCGATCGGACCGGCCCCGACGTCGGGATTGAATATCGGCGGCCAGCGCGGACGTTCGACGCAGGTAAACGTCGATGGCGTCGATTTTACGGATAATTCAATCAACGCTGCGCGCTCGACCGTCGGCCAGGAAGCGGTACAGGAATACCAAGTTTCGACGAATTCCTACCTACCGGAATTTGGCCGCGCGACTGGCGGTATCGTAAACGTGGTTACTAAACGTGGGACAAACGAATTCCGCGGAAACGTTTTCGGCTTTTTGCGGGACAAGGAGATTCAGGCGCGCAATGCATTTGCTCCTCCCGGGCCGAAACCGAATTTTACGCGTGGACAATACGGCGCAACCCTTGGCGGGCCGATCGTGAAAGACCGGACGTTTTTCTTCACGGCTTTCGAGGGGCGTCAGCGCCGCGAATCGGGCTTTTTTACGACAAATGTGGCTCAGGGCCTGACGGGCTCAATTACACTGCCTCCCTCTCTGGGCGGTCAAACTTATAATTTCTTGACGCCGGCTCAAGTGGCCTATGTAAATGCTTTACTTGGGGTAAATCCGTCTAGCGCCGTCGCCTATCTCACGCTTGCTTCGAGCGGCGGAAACACAGCGTTGACCGGTTTTAATCCGATAGTTAGCCCGGGCGGCTTCGGTGTGCCCGCCGGCCAAGTCGTCGGGACACGCTTTCTACTTGCAGGCACTCCTGTGCCGATAAATACAGTGAATTCAAATGGCGATCCCATAGCTTTTAGGCCGCTTTTTAATCTTCAGAAGGTCTTTCCGATCAAGGATAAAACGCATTTCTTTTCGGTCCGCGGCGACCATGCGTTTAATGCAGATAATCAGCTAACTGTCCGCTTTGGCTACAACACAAGTAAGGTTTCCGGTATTCAGGTCGAATCACAGAACCAATCACTCGGACAGAATGATTTTTCGCGGACGGGAATTTCGGACACAAAAGACACATCGTTTAGCGCTGGGCTTAATTCAAATCTGAGCGCGACAGCCTTGAATGAATTTCGCTTCAGTTACGGCCGGCGGAAAACGAGCTTCCGCTCGCAAATAAACGAAGCAGTTGCATTTAACATTTCGGACACTGCCTTTATCGGCCGCGAACTGTTCTCGCCGGTTTACCGGACGGAAACGCGATATCAACTTGCAGACAACGTAAATATCGTCGCCGGCTCGCACACATTTAAATTCGGAGCCGACTTTAACTGGGTAGACATACCACGGGCGCGCTTCGAGCTTAATTTTGCCGGTCTTTTTAACTTCGGCGAATTTGCTTCAACGAATATCGCGCCGTTTCCGACGATCGGCTCTCTCACGCCGCCACCATTTACGCCGGTGCAGGCTTATGGACTAGGTTTGCCTTCGATCTATATTCAAGGATTCGGAAATCCGATAAGCAAAATCAGGAACAAACCGATAGCTTTTTTTGCACAGGATTCGTGGAAAATTCACCCACGATTCACGCTGAATTATGGCGTCAGATATGATGTCGAACTAACGGACACGATCGCACCTACACCATTTCGTGATCCGCTCACCGGCATAAGCCTCTCGAGCTCCGACCTCGTTACCGCGCAGGATGCCGTCGGCGTTCAGCAAGGCTTTCCTCGGGATACAAACAACTGGGCGCCGCGACTTGGTGCGGCCTGGGATCTTTTCGGAAACGGCAGGACGGTACTTCGCGGCGCGATTGGCCTCTATTACGACCATCCGCTGCTTGCCGTCGCCTTTAACTCTGATATCGCAGACGCCGCACAGCAGCAGCAGGCCGTCCTAACGCCGGGCAGCCCCTCGCCAACCGCTTTGCTCAACGCAACGCAGGTCTTTCAGGGCACCGTCTGCACCGCAGCCAGCGCCAACCCGGTCTGCCCGCCCGGCGTATTTACGCCCGGCGCCGCAGCTTCGGCTCAATATCAATTCGGACGCCAGCGATTTAACGATCAGACGTTTCCGGGCTTTGGCACAATCTTGCCTTTTACGCTGCCAGTGGCAAAGGATTTTCAATACGCCTCGGCAACGCAAGCAAATTTTGCCATCGAGCAACGACTGACGAAAAATATGTCGCTGTCGGTTGGCTATATCTTCGTTGGAGCGCATCATTTGCCACATCCAACCGACCTGAATCCGCCAAATACGACATTGCAGATTCAAAATTTCCAGCGATTTTCGGGCGGATTGCTGCCGAGAAGTACGACAGAAGCTCTGGCGGCTATTTCAATTGCTACAACTGCACCCGGCTCGACATTTACGAATCCGTACGGACAAACCTGCGCGGTTGTCATTCCCGGTATGATCGCCCAATGTCCGGGCGGGCGCGTCATCAATCCGTTCATTGCCAACGTATTTCGGCCAAGCGCCCCGAACTACTTCTTAGCGGCGGCATTGTCCGGCGGGTCGGTAACAAAGGCCGTTCTCGATTCCCAACTCGGCGGCAGTCTCCGGACAGCCGGGGCTCTTTCTCCATTTGGTTCCGTTAACGCCCAAACCTCGGACGGAAATTCGAACTACAATGCGATGAACGTCGAGCTCAAGCGGCGTTTTGCCAACAACTTTACGTTCCTCGCCTCTTACACGTGGTCGCATTCAATTGACGATTCTTCGGATTTGCAGACGCTGTTGCTTCCGCAAGACGTAAGACGTTTTGACCTGGAAAAAGCCGACTCGCTTTTTGACCAGCGTCACCGGTTCGTTTTCAGTGGACTTTTAGCCTCGCCGCAAGGCTGGCGAAACGCTTCCGCGTTTGGAAAGCGCTTCTTTGCTGATTTCACGGTTGCCCCAATTGTCGAAATTTCGTCGGGTCGGCCGTTCAACATCCTAACCAACGTCGATACAAACAATGACCAGAGCACGCAAACAGATCGCCCGGATGTTGCGGCAAATGGGACCCTTTGCCTTCCAATCGTTCCCGTTCCGCAATTGCCGGCTGGTGCGCCATGTTCGCTGTTTGACTTCGATAAGAATGGAAACATAATATTCGGCTTCGGCAGCTTGGGGCGAAATATGGGCCTTACGGGGCCTTATGCCTCGGTAGATTTGAGGATTACTCGGGCGTTCCGTTTCGGCGAGAGAGTTCGTATCGACCTAATCGGCGAAGGCTTTAATTTGTTTAACCGGTTTAACGAGGCCTCTGCTTCTCCTTTCTTCGGTTCTATAAACCAAATTGGTAGGCGTCGCGGTTCGAAGTTTGCCGGCAGATCAACTGCTGCATTCGATCCAAGACAATTTCAGTTAGGACTTAAGATCAACTTTTAGACAAGGGACCTCAAAACTTTCGATTCCGCGTCCCGCCTAAATCTCCTCGGCGGGGCGCGGCTTTTTGTGTGATAGCATCTAAAGTAGATAAAATGTCGCTCAATGACAAACTTGCGATTACCCAGTCTCTCAAACAGGCGGCCGCCGAGCTTGGTATCGATAAAATCGGCATCGCTCCTGCCGAGCCTCTAAAAGAGGAATACGATAGATTTTTGAAATGGATTGCCGCGGGAATGAATGGAGAGATGGCCTGGCTCGCGCGTGGTCCAGAAAAACGTTTCGATCCGCGCCGAGTTTTCCCTGAAGCGAGATCGGTGATTGTTGCGGCGGTTAACTATTTTTCCCCGTTCCGACATTCTGAGGATTCGGCCGAGGGCAAGATTTCCCGCTATGCATGGGGCGACGATTATCATTTAGTTGTAAAGGAAAAGTTGGAGCGACTGATCGAATGGCTGAAAACCGATTTGCCGGAAATAAAAGCTAGAGCCTTTGTCGATACGGCTCCTCTAATGGAGAAGCCCCTGGCAGTTCGGGCTGGTGTTGGATGGATTGGAAAAAACGCAAATCTGATCACGCGCGAGTATGGTTCGTGGGTCTTTTTAGGCGTAATACTTACCGATCTAGACCTTTATTACGATTCGGCTTTTTCGGAAGATCACTGCGGAAATTGTCGTCGCTGTCTGGATGCTTGTCCGACTGGCGCAATAACTGAGCCATACGTTGTAGATTCGCGGCGCTGCATTTCGTATGCGACGATCGAATTGCGTGCAGAGAATCTCCCTCAAGAGATTACCGCAAATCAAGACGGCTGGCTCTACGGCTGTGATGTCTGTCAGGACGTTTGCCCTTGGAATCGTTTCGAAAAGCCCACCGCCGAGACGGCTTTCTGGCCGCGCGCCGGCGAAACGGAGATTCCACCGCAGGTAATAGCCGGAATGACGCCCGAAGAATACCTTGATCGCTTTCGCCGCTCCGCAATCAAACGAGCGAAACTTACGGGGCTAAAAAGAAACGCCAGATCCTTGCTACGGGTAAAAAGCTGAGGCCCAAGAATTTCCGTAACGCTTTTGCTGCGGGCCGGTGTATGATTGAAGCTATGACAATGCGCGATGCATTCGGCCGGACGATTCGAGACCTGCGGATTTCGCTGACCGACAGATGCAATTTCCGATGTTTTTACTGTATGCCGGAGCATTTGGCATCGCTTACTCCACGTGAAAAAATACTCTCATTCGAGGAAATTGAGCGCCTCGCCGAAATTCTTATTGGCTTAGGAATTCGGAAAATCCGTCTAACCGGCGGAGAGCCGCTGATGCGGCGCTCCGTATCGCAGCTTGTCAGATCGCTTTCGCGATTCAAACCCGAGCTAACAGATATCGCTCTTACGACAAACGGTTCACGCTTTTCAGAGGAAGCCCAAGAGCTCAAGGCCGCCGGACTTGACCGTGTTACATTTAGCCTCGACAGCCTAAACCGCCAAAAATTTGCTGAAATTACCGGTGTTGACGCTCTAGACAAAGTGCTTGAGGCAATCGAATTGGCGATTGATTTAGGTTTTTGGCCGGTAAAAATAAATGCTGTCATTGTCCGCGATCGAAATGATGACGAAATCGTTGCGCTCGCCGAGTTTGCACGCCGCCTCGGCGTTTGCGTTCGGTTTATCGAATATATGCCGCTTGATTCAGCAAATGCCTGGCGGCGCGACGCTGTTGTTTCCGGTAAGGAGATCTTCCAGCAGATTTCGCAACGCTTTCCGCTTGTTGCGAAAGCAAAACGCCGCGACGGCGTGACCGCAATCGAATACCTATTTGCAGATGGCACGCCAGGAGAAATCGGGATTATTGCACCAATCACACAAAACTTTTGCGGCGATTGCTCGCGGCTACGGCTGACGGCTGATGGCCAGCTTCAGACTTGTCTTTTCTCGCAAACGGAATACGACCTCCGTGCGTTGCTGCGATCCGATGCCTCGGATAGTGAAATCACGGATTTTATTCTTTCTGCCGTGTCCAAAAAAGAACGTGGACATCGGATAAATGAACCTAGTTTTACTCAGCCCGCTCGATCGATGCGCTTTATTGGCGGCTAGCTATTTTACCTTAGCCCGAACGGCACCTGACGCGGGCATTTATGCGCCGGGCCGCTGAATAAGTTAAAATCAATTTTATGGCCGAAATGCCGCAAATTCTTGGTTTCGAGCGGGCAGAACTCGCCGAGTTTTTGGAGGACCTGGGAGAAAAGCGCTACCGCGGGGATCAGATTTTCCGAGCTCTTCATAAGCGCAGAATACTCGAGATTTCCGAAATGACAAACCTGCCCAAAGACTTACGGAAACGGCTTTCGGAATTAGCGACTGTTCGGTCTCTTCGGCTCGAAGCTCGTTTCGTTTCGTCTGACGGAACGCGGAGATATCTAATGAAGACGGCGGATAACAAGCCGGTTGAAACGGTTTTCATTCCTACCGAGAAACGTGACACGATCTGTTTTTCATCGCAATCCGGATGCCCGTTGAAATGCGATTTTTGCCTCACAGCGCGGCTTGGACTGCTTCGAAATCTCACCGCGGCGGAAATAGTCGAACAAATTGCGTTAGTCCTAAACGACGTTTACGGGACGGTGGCAGATACGCCGCACGGCACGAATCTGGTTGCAATGGGCGAAGGCGAGCCGTTTCTAAATTTTGAGAATTTGTTAAAAGCGGTTTCTGTGTTGGCGGACGAAGCTGGCCATTTCATAGTCCCAAACAGGATTACGGTTTCAACTGCCGGCGTCGTACCCAAGATTCGTGAATTTGCCGCGCTCAGTCGTCGGCCAAATCTGGCAATTTCGTTATCGGCTGCGACTGACGAACTGCGAAATGCGATAATGCCGATAAACCGAAGATGGCCGCTTTCAGCACTGATGGCAGCGGCTAAGGAGTTTGAATCAACACTGCGCCGGGGCGAAAAATTTACCTTTGAATATGTATTGCTTGGCGGCGTGAATGACAGTTCGCAGCAGGCGATTGAGCTCGCGCGGCTTTTGAGAAAGCACAACCTACAAAAAGTAAAGATAAATCTGATTCCGCATAATCCGGCGGAGCAATTGCCGTATCGACCAAGCGACCCGGCGGCCGTAACAGCATTTAAGGCAAAACTGGAATCTTACGGAATCGCAGCCTACGTTCGCAGGCCGCGCGGCCGCGATATCTACGCAGCCTGTGGGCAATTGGCAGCAATGCATCCGATCGAGGCCCTAACGAACTAAAACGGATTTATGGAGTTACTTGTTCCGGGATTGATTCTCGTTGCCCTGATGGTCTGGGCGTCGACGAAAATAAAACGGATTTCAGCGGCGGCGTTCGAAGCCGAGAAGATTCAGATGTCACTGTATTCGATTTTTAAACCGAGCGGGTTCTTGCATATTTTGAACGATGAGAGCGGCCTCGACTTTCGTGCCTATTCGCGGGAAATGGAATCGATCGGAAACCGCGATTTTTATGCAGCTCAGATCGAGGTCGAGGTTTTCGAGTCGAAATGTCTCGCAAACCGAATTGCGGAGATCCGCAAGAACTTCAGCGAGGCAACATGTTCGAATTACCTCGACGGTGGTGAAAAGTCTGCCTTCGTACAATTGCTGAGAGAAGACGGAACAGTCCGATACAGGGAGACTCGCAAAATCGTCTCCCGCGGCGATCGTCTGTTGGAGCTTCGAGTCTCAGTGCTCGAGCAGAAACGCGATCAATTTCGTTCTGCCATTGAGCAAGTGCTTGATGGCTTTCTTCCAAACTCATAAAACCGTTCTGAATAAAAAACCATCCGACCGATATGTTCACTAATTATTTCAAAGGTATTTTCCTCTTTTCCTTTTGTCTTTTGCTATTTTCAATGTCGGGCAAAGCGCAATCTTTGAGTGGGTCGATTGCAAAAGGTAGCATCGCACGCGGCAAATCAGCTAAAGGCGTCCTGATTCTTTCAATTCCCGATGGCCTTCATATCAACACTAATCGCCCGAACAGTCCGTATGCGATACCTACGACCGTAAAACTGATTGCACGTGGCGTGAAAATAAACGGACCTGTGTTTCCGCGCGGCAAAACGCGACCCTTTCAATTTTCACGTGATTCGATAAACGTTTATGAAGGAAAGGTGAGATTTCCATTTATGATCACCGTTCCGGCGGGTTTTCGTGGGGATGCTGTCAATGTTCGCGCCGTAGTCCGCTACCAAGCTTGCACCGACGAAGTTTGCTATCCGCCGCGGACTACGGAAATAACCATTAGCGCGAGGGTAAAGTAAAGCTGGCCGAATTTTAGAATCAACCCGCTTTTCCGATAATAGAAAGCAGCCGACCCGTGCGGCCAAATGCCTTGCGGTCGACGCGATAAGAAAAAAACAAGTCGCTTTGTGTCATTGTGCAAAACGGCGCTGTGAAAATCTTTTTTTCTTGAAGCCCTGCGTCGATGAGTTGTGCCTGATTGATCGCCGGAAGATTGATAGTTGAATGTCCCGATCGGCTCGGTCGGATAAATGGCCCGATATCGGAAATCGTGCGAGAAAGTGATTCTATCACCTCGGGCCCGACCTCGTATTTCTGCGGTCCTGCGGCCGGCCCGATCGCCGCAATTATTGATTCCGCCAAGGCGTTAAACTCCTTCTCAAGCACTCTGACTGCTTTTTTGACAATCGAAAGCGACGTTCCGCGCCAGCCCGCGTGTACGGCTGCGAACGATTTGCTTTCAGGATCGCCAATTAAAACTGGGACACAATCTGCAGTTTTGACGCCGACGAAAACGTTTTCCATTTTTGATGCAAGGGCATCGAATTTCCCGTTTCCGTCGAGCGCCTCGTCTCGGGTTCGAATTATTTTTACTCTATCGCCGTGGACCTGCCACGCAGTTGCCAGTAAAACGCTCTCCAGCGACAAACCGAGAGCCGATAGAAATCGACGGCGGTTTTCAGCAATGTTCTCGGCTGTATCGCCGTCGAAACCGGCAAGATTCATCGAATTTTTAGGAAATGGCGATACACCGCCCAGTCGAGTCGAAAATGCATTTAGGAATCCAGCGGATTCTAGCTCGCGGCATACAAGGGCTCGAACGCCCGACTGCGCTCGCCAATAAAAGCCCGAATCTGATAAAGTCTTCTCTTCGAGCGAATCTATGATTGTTTCAATCGGCATCGACATAATCGAAGTCTACCGCATCGAAGAGGCCATCGCCAGAACGCCCCGCTTCGTCTCGCGCATTTTTACGCCGGCTGAGCGGCTCTATTGTGAAGGCCGCGGCGCTCGGTCCGCCGAAAGCTACGCCGCGCGTTTTGCCGCAAAGGAAGCATTTTTCAAGGCACTAGGCGAAGGTTGGCGGGGAAGACTTTCCTGGCACGATGTCGAAATCGTACGGGACGAAAAAGGGGCTCCGACGCTTGAAATTCGTCGCGAAGCCGAGCGGCTGATGAAACTCGGCGGTGGCGAGCGGGTTCATCTTTCCATTTCGCATACGCATCAACACGCCATTGCCCAGGTGATAATCGAAAGTGGTAAAGAATCTTAGCCCAAGAAAACGCTATTTTGCCTCGGCAAAAGTAAAATAGCCGACTGCAACATCGTGATCGGAAAACCGCTCGACGCGATCGGCTTCCGCTCGCAAGACCTGCGGAAAATCCGCGTTCGTCCGAAGATATCCAAAGCCTGCGAGGTGCCGCTTCATCGCGTCGTTAGCAAGGAAATGGTCTAAAACTTGCGCACTTGCATCAAAAACGAAAGAGTACTGCTGGTCCGCCTTTATGTAATCCACAAGGTTGGACAGATCGGGATCGACTAGGTCCGGGGTCGGGAGCAAGACCGAGCCGGCCGGAGCAGGCGATCCTTTGATTGTCCCGATGACGTCGACGATGCCGTCGTTAAACTGAAATGCATTGAAATCGCCGACAAGCAAAAGCGGCTCATTTGGGCGCTGCTTTTGTCTCGCGTTTACCCATTTTGCAAGATACTCGGCTTCGAGTTTACGTTTTAGACGCACGGCTTGCTCGTATTTTGGGTCATCGATACCGCGTAAAGATTTCAGATGATTTACGACAATTGTAACTGCAATCGAGGCCTCCGAATTTGGCGATCGGATTTCGGCTTCGAGTACTAGCGGGGGCCGGTCAAACAAAACATCGTTTGATTTCGTTACCGGATTCGTAAAAAGCTCCTCTTTTCCGATTTGCTTGGTGTCAACTACCTTCACTAACGAGGATTTGATCAGAAATCCCGAATCGATTCCTCGCGGGTCGTTTCCCTCGATTAGAAAGGCCGTGTATTCAGGGTTGGGCTTGCCCGTCTGAAGAGCTTCGCGATTTATCCTTTCGGCAAGTCGTTTCAGAACGCTCAAATTTTCGGCCTCTTCGATAGCAAAAATGGCAGGGAAATGCAGATAATCGCGTACCGCAAGCGAGATTTTCCCGAGTCGCTTTTCAAAAGCTTCCGTGGTGGCAACGTCGTCTTTCGTATCCGGATCGTCCTCGTCGTCCATAAGCGATTCGATATTAGCGGCGGCAATCGAAAACTGGCCATCGGCGGGCGGAGGCAGCGGCAGAGGCCGAATGACGTTCATGACTGTCGGCCGATTATCGGCGTCCAGTAAAATTGTGTAGCGACCGAAACCGTAGTGCATAATACCAACGATTCCGCGGACTTCCGCCTTTGCCGGTACGTTCAATGTCCGGCCGGCGGTCAGCGCAGCGGTGTCGATCCGAAGCGCCTCGGGGTTGTGATCAAAGATCGGGAGATTCGGAAATTCTTTTTTCCATTTATCGCGCTGATCGGATGCCAAATACATCAAAACATCCATTCCGGGTTCTCGAAATGGGCGCGGAATCCCTCGTAAAACACCGGCGAAGACACCATCTGATTTTACCGTTTCGGTTCGCGGATCGACGTGGCCGCCCGTCGGCGCGACCGTAATTAAAGATTCGACGGCAACGCGCATTCCCTCATATTTTTCGAGCTGGTCAACCGTGTTTGGCTTGAAATCTTCTAGCGTTAACACTATCGGCTTCGGAAGCGGGTTGTTTTTCGAAATAACGCTGAAGGTGTCGCGGCCGCGGCTGAACAAAATCTCCGTAACTGTCAACCCAAAAAGATCAGCACGCGGGCGAAATTCTTCGACTCGGCCAGTTACTAAAACCTCATTACCGATGGCCGCTTCTGCCATCGGCTCTTCGCGCGTAAAGACAAAGATTCCCTCACTAGTGAGCGGGTTGGCGTCGGCTTTGCTATCGGGAGTCTGAAGAAAAAAGCCATTTTGCGTTCGTCCGGTTACGATTCCGCTTACGCGCACTATCTGTCCGGCGACCGGGGAGATGTTCGTAGTTCCCTGGACTGCCGAAATCGGCATATCGCGCTGTGCGAACAAGAAAGCGGGAAATAGAGCCGCGAATAAAGCGAAGAACCGGGCGCGGCGGATGACGTGAAATTGTGCAGGATTTTTCACTGATGATCGCGTCTCCTTTCGATTGTTTCCTGGGTCAGCTTTGGCAGGACATTGAAGAAATCATAGCCAGTAAGCCGCTCGACTTGATCTACGGAAACCCGAAAATTTCGCCACGGAGCATTTATGTCGAGCGGGCCGAAATTGGGTACAATAAGGCCGATCGTGCGTGTTGCCTTATTGACGCGGGCAACGTCATTATCGCCATCCGGCAAGACGATTACTACCTTCCAGGTGTATTCGGGAACCGTTACTCTTCCCTGGGCAATGGTTCCAATGCTGCCGACCGGACCGGAAAAGATGTAGAGTTCGTTGCCCTGAGCGGCGAGCGTCCTGCAGTAGGATTCGAAGCCTTCCCACGGGCCTTGGTTGTTTGCGGGAAGCTGAGGAACCATATTGGTCATCAGAAATGTTGCCGAGTTGTTTTCGATTGAGTTTGTACGATCGCCGGAAGGACACATATGACCGCGATCGTATCCTGAGCCGGAATAATCTTGGCTTGTAACTTGATACCAACCTGCCGGCAGCGAAGGATCAGGACGGAAATTATCCTGCCGCGGAGCGCTGCCTATCCAATTGCTGGCCAAACGCCAAGCGACCCAATTTGCCGTGCCCTTTGCCCGGTTGTAGGAAAGCGTATACTGCGGCTTCGCCATTAGATAATTGTTTTCATTCGTTACGTTGGCGGTCGCTCCGGATGGATTACCAAAAATCAGTGGGTCTTCGTTCGGCAGTGGCGCATTTATCGTAATCGTCTGGTTTAGACTTACGCTCCGCCCTTGCGAATCGGCGGCTATTGCTGTCACGGTCCGGTTTCCGCCAGTTGAATTTGCGGGAATGGTTATCGCGTAGGTAAAGACGTTATCACCAGGCGTCACGTCGCCATTTGTCCCATCGTCATAAAACGGCTGCGCCGCATTTCCGCCAATCGAAGAGAGGTCGCCGCTGACGGTTATTCCAGTGCTTGGTGGCATCGTCGCCGGTATTACGGTTACGGTTAGGACGGTCTGCGTTCCTGGTGAAACCGATGATGGGTTTGCGGCCATCGCGGCAAATAGCGTCGTGCCTGCGCCGGAGCACTGGACCGTCGGTGAAGCAGAATTTCGCGCTGCCGAAGGCGTCCACGTGACAAAATCGGCGGCGTTATTATCGGTGTCTTTACAACCATTTTCGTCGCGTGCTTTTGACGAACCGTTTGGTGGAGCGGTAGTCCGCGTGCCTTCGAAAAAAATATTCGTCGCGTTTCCCCAGCCGACGGCGTCAATTATCGTTCCTGTGTTTTGGTTGCCGCGGCGTATCGCGAGCCCGCCTGCAGAGGCAGAAAGAGAACACGCGCAAGTCGTGGGGTCGTACGTCACGTCCGGTGCGACTCCGCCGCTGTAGGATGTTGAGGCAATTAAATAGAATTGGCCGGGTTGAAGGATCGTTGTCGAAGTCCAAACGGCCATAGGACCGACATCGCTCGATCCGTTGGCTGATCGATAAACCAGCCGATGTCCGCTTAAGTCGACGGGCGATGGACCGATATTATGAATTTCGATGAATTCATCGTTGGCGTTCGAAGATCCGCCGGCCTGAAACTGACTAATTACAAGATTAGGCGACGTCGCCGTATCAGCGAGCGCAGACTCACTGGATTTAGTAAGTAGGAAAAAAGCCGCAAGAACCAAAAGTGGCGCAATGAAAACGAGAAACTTTTTCATCAGATGAAATATACCTATGAAATATACCTACCGGAAAGTCGACCGCTTTGGAATCGTTCGATGAACGACGAGTAGACTAAAAAAGAGTCTATCACCAAAAACAATAGTCTGAAAAGGAGAAAAGCCTCTATTTAGGACGCAAAACAGGCAAATTAATTAGATTGTAACAAAGCAAGAAAGCGCAAGTGAGAATTTCTGCCGTTAGGTTGGCCGACGGGCGGATTCTCAAAATCTTTGCAAGTTCGCTAGGATCGTCGTGATAGCCGACGCCACCTCCGGGAGCGGTCTCTTCATGTTTTACCCACGCAAGGAGAGTTCCCTGTGGCGTATGCACAAACGATAGCTGCCTGCCCTCGCGGTTCTTCGGTATTGCATCGAGCGTTTTGCGAATGATTGCGGTCGCTTCCTGCAAAGCCTTGTCGTGAAAGGGCGATTCGTCAGCCTCGAGCAAACTGGCCGTCCAGCAACTACCGTTTCTTCCAGTGCAGGAGATTTCTTTGGTAAAGGCCGCAAATCCACACACTTTACCAGTACAACCACTTATTTCATTTATTAAGTCCATCATCACCTCAAGTTAAATTAAATACGAGGGAGCCGATGCTCGTCTCCGAGCGTTAATTAAAATCGGAAATTAATTCTACATCTGACATTTCGGTCCCGCGTGTGAGGGCCATTTTCCCCGCCTCAGGTGAAGAATCGAATCGGAAAATACGATCGGAGGTGAAATTGGTAATTTGGTGCGGTTCACCGCCGTCTATCGGCTGCATCCAAATTTTGCTTACGCCGTTCTGCGTATCGATGTAGTAGAGCCCGCGGCTATCCGCGGTCCAACGAATGTTGCGCCCACTACGCTCGATCCAGGATCCTGCGTTGAGTTCGCTCCACGTGTCATTCGCCGCATTGATAATCCACAGATAGTCGCGGCCGTCTTTCGCAAGAAACGTTTGTGCGGCGATCTGTTTTCCATTTTGCGAAATGGCGGTTCGTAAAAATATCTGCCCGTCGGATGCTTTGGCAACCTCCACGCCGTCGCAACCCTCCAGCGGAGCTCTATGCCGCTCCGTGTCATTACGAATAAAATAAATCTCTT
>PSMA01000025.1:8021-15549 GCA_040289905.1 Blastocatellia bacterium | reverse complement strand
CCATCCGAAGAGAAAGACAGCGGACCCTGCCCGTCGGCAATTACCTTTCGTGCCGGGCCGCCAAGCGTAGGAATATGGTAAATCTATTGCGGTCCTTCGGTTTCTGTCATCGTAAAAAAGATACGAGCACCATCGGGCGAGAAGGCAAGATCGCGAATGTAGCGCGGGCTTGCCGGAAGAATGTTTACGCTCGTTTCGCCTTTGATTTACCCTACTCAGAGGCTGTGTGTTTCGCCGTCGGCTTTTGTATAGGCGAAATATTTGCCGTCTGCGGAGAGGGCCGCCTGCTCCTCCACAACGTTGCCGGTGAAGGTCAATTTGTCAAACTTCAATCGCTCAAACCGCCCGGACGAAGTGACGCCTGGTAGCCGGTTTTCGGCTTTTGCTGCCAAAATCCAGAACCGTAACCAAACCGTCCGGACAAAGTATTACGTTGTCCGGCTTGACGTCGCGGTGGCCAACCTTCGCATCGTGCGCAGCGGCTAGGGCCGCGGCAATTTGAATTGCGATATATAGCGTCTCTTCCGGCGATAGCGCATAAGCTTTAAGTCGGGCTCTGAGCGTGATACCCTCGACGAATTCCATTGCGATGAATGGAATCGGTCCGTCGTCATTGATTTCGTAAATCGTTATTATGTTCGGGTGATTGAGCGAAGAGGCGCTAATGGCTTCGCGGACAAACCGGGCCATCCGATCAACATCCGATGCAAAATCCTCCGATAAGACTTTGACCGCAATGTTTCGGCTGAGCTTTGCATCGGCCGCAAGATAACCCTCACCCATTCCGCCTTTTCCGATGTGACGGATGACGCGGTATCTTCCTATCCAGCCTTCGCTATTCGTTACCCGCAATCTGCGTATTGTCGCACCGTATTAGCGGGTTGGGCGCGGAAAAATTACAGGAGATTTATTTCCCGATTTGTCGACAGCGCGAACGCCGAAGAAGTAATTGTCTTTCGATTTCTTTTTGACCGTGTACGTTGTTACGTTGCCGACAAATAACGAGTTGGTCCATTCCGGAGCGGTTGTATCGCGCCAGACAATTTCGTAACCGGCAAGATCCGTATCTGGGCTCGGGTCCCACCGCAATTCGGTGTCGTTTGTCAGTCTAGCCGTTACAACCGCGACGTTTTTCGGTGCCGCCGGCGAATAGGCAAGTGCGGCCAGGGCTGCTAAATTTACACGGGTTACATTGGCAAGATAACTAAAATCCACGAACTCCGGGGTGTCGCCATAAAAAATGCCTTTTTCCGTGCGGACATTTTGATGCTGATGGTTGTAATCTTCATCCGATTCGGTGATCCGTACGGCAGCAAAACCGCGTTCGAGAAACGGAATATGGTCGCCGCCGCGCAGGTAACGGTCGCGGCGATAAATCATCCAAACGCTGAAGCTTTTCAGATACCGATCGGCCTGCTCTTTAATAAACCTTGCGAGCTGGCGCGACGGCGAATCATTTTCACCGCCGACGCTGCGGCGGGTGTTGGCTTCCTGCGGCGTCTCACTCGAGGGCACGCCTTCGCTGAAAACGCGTACTCGGTTGCGGTTCGGTGACGTTTTCTGAGTAGTTACGCCGCCGACGATGTCATTCGTAAACATTGCCTCGATTCGCATACCTTTTTGTTTTGCCTGATCAGCAAAATAGGTTGCGCCGAGCAGCCCCTGTTCTTCGCCCGCAACCGCAATGAAAACAACGCTTGCGTCAAATTTGCGTTTCGACATAATTCGGGCAAGTTCAATTACCGCCGCGGTCCCAGATGCATCATCGTTTGCGCCGGGTGCGTCACATACTGGATCCGTGGGCGATGAGCACATCGAATCATAATGCCCGCTGACGACGTAAATGCGCTCGGGATCGGACGTGCCTTTTAAAGTTGCAACTAAGTTTGTAATCACGATGGGCTCAGGCACGCGCGGCGCTTTTGGTTGGGTAAAGCTCTGTTTTTCAACCAGAAGGCAGCCGCCGCATTCACGACTGATTTTTTCAAATTCCGAAAAAATCCAATCGCGCGCGGCTCCGATTCCGCGGCTTGGATTGTCCTGCGCGGAAAGCGTGTTTCGGGTACCGAAAGAGACAAGTTGTCTAATATCTGCCTCGATCCGCTTTACAGACACTTCCCGAAGCATGGCGGCTATCTCCGGATTTGGGCGGGCCGGTGCGCGCTGACCGAAAAGAGCTGAAGAAAAAAAGGCAGCGATGAGTAAAACCTTGAGCGCGAGGCAAGCATTCGGGCGTTTCATAACCCGATCTTACAATTGTTTGCTGAATAGAGAAAATCAGCCCGACAATTTACAGCTAATCAATTCTAAAAGCCTTGTCTTTCCATTTTACGATGATCGGCGTTCCAATTGCTTCGACGGTTGCCCGCAATTGCAGGTCCAATTGACGAAATCCTGCGGATTCGCGTTTGATGAGAGTCAAAACTTCGCCGGTGCGATAATCCGAATCCGTCCAAATGCCTTTTTTAAGTTCAAAAATCTTTCCGCCGAATCGATTCACACTCCCAGCGGCATTGGAAGCTCGCGGATTTTCGACGACTTGTTTGTCGGCCCGCGATTTGTTTTTCGAGATGGCGCTTTTCAGTAACGCAGCGTCCGCTGTTTGTTCACTGTTGCTGACTTGGCCGGCGAGATCTTCTTTGGGACGAGAGTCCGGCGGCGGTGCAGGAGCCGCTCGCGTGGCAGACTCCGCCCGGACGACTTGCTCCGCTGATTGACGCGCAGCAGAATCGCTCGGCGCTCCAGATCTAAGCATTGGAGTTTGTGGCGGCGCCGAATTCGCTGCAGCTTCGGTTTTCTCCGCCGCAGCTTTTGTAATATCCTTCGGCTGACCCAGAGGCACGCCGCGGGTTGAATTTGCAGCTTCTTGTTTCAGGCCCGTGTTCGATCGAGTCGCAGTAGTATTCGATTCTTCGGGCGAACTCGAAACGGGTTCTGATGTCAAGAGTCCCGAAGCGGGTTCCGGGAATTCCTTTAAACTAGAAACCTCGGTCTTCTCTGAATTCCTCAAAATCGCGACAGCAAATAGCCCGGCGAAGATAAGTAGTATTGCGGTAAGCGCAAGCGCAGGCCGTGGTATTATTTGCATCCACCGGCGCAAAGAGCCGTTCGATCGAGACGGCGCCGCCGGCGATAGCTCGTTTTCGTTTTCTAATACGGCAAGCGTTTGGCCTGCGAGAATCTTTCGGCAGCGCGAGCAATCCGAAAGATGAAGGATAAACGCTTCGCGGGCGGCCTTTGACATCTTCGCTGCCGAAAATGCAGCAAATTCATCAGGTTCGGGGTGCATTCCATCCAGCGGCTGGCGCTCGTCGATGCCCGATTGGCCCAAATCTCGCAAAATTGCGTCTATCTGTTTGTCGAACTCTCGATTCATTAAAGAATCCCAATTACTGAACGCTTAATAAATTCAAACCTTGCACAATAATCGAAATTAAAATTCCGCCGACGATTTTTTCCAATCCGGGACCGATCCTCTCGGCTGTTTCTGCGAGGTAGTTTCGGATCTCGCTGTCATTCCACCCAAACTCGCTTTGCAGAATCCGCTCGGTTGAGCTTCGGATCTCCGCTTGAATGCGTGCAAGCCGACGGCTGGCTGTCGCCTCATGGAAATCCAACACTTGGCCAATTTCTTTGAGCGTGAGTCCATCGAAGTAATAAAGCTTGAGAATGAGACGATCTTTGGCTTCAAGCAATTTGATTGCAGCAATGACCGCGGAAGAAACATCGGACGCGGCGCGAAGTTCTAAAACAGCTTCCTCTGGATTTCGGTTCGTAGGTCGAATAGTTTGCTGCGTTAATGAAATTTCGGCAGCGCTTTCTAACTCACGATCCTCTGCAAATTGAACGAATCTGCTGTTTTCGCGGTGCAGGTCGATTGCCAGTTGAGCAGTAACTGCCCGAAGCCAGCTACCTAGGCTGCCGCGGCCTGAATAATATGCCAATTTGCCAGTTGCTCGGTCATTTGCGTCCGATCGGATGCCAAACAATTCACCCCAAACCGAGCCGGCCAGCTCCTCGGCTGCATCAATATTCGAAGCAACGCGATACGCGATAGCTTTTACCACCGGTTGAAAAAGCCTAAAAAGTTCATCCCAGGCAGATTCGGATCCGCGTCTACAAGCAATTACCAGGCACAAATCGTCAGCCGACAGTTCTTCGATAAAATGGCGAATTTCGGCGGCCTCGGGCGGCGTTTTGGAGTTTACAAAGTGTTTTTTTATTGCGGCACAAACCGAATCGCAGACGTCGGCCAAAGTGATCGAATGCCTGTCAGCCGCAGTTGCGAAGCGACGCTCGATCGTTTCGTCGATGACGCTGCGAAACTTGTCGAGAGTTATGTCCATTCGCTTCGGCTTTCATTGTAGCGCGATGCGAGGTAGTTTCGGCATCGTCAGTTTGTCGGCTGGCGGCTAGTCGCCATCTTGTTTGAGATGCTTGCGGAGAAAGGAGATAATCGCAAAGCCGTCCAGATAAACCCAAGGCTTTTCGCCGAGCGTGTAATGGCCGCACGGGAGCGAAACTTCGCTGTGGGCGATTCCGTTTTCTCTAAGAGCACGCATTGTTTGCCGCGATAATTCAACCGGAAAGCTCAAATCGTACTTCGTGTAGATGTATCGCTGCGGGCGAGCGGGCATTGCAGCGAGTTTTTGCATATACGCCATCGGAGAAACCGGCATCCAGTATTCCCGAAGTTCTTCAAGATTGATTTTGCCTTCAAAGCCGCGTCGGACGTGGTAGGTCGAGAGTCCGTGCCAGACAACATCCGCCATATAGCCCGAAACATGGTTGAAAACCGCGACGTTTATCCGCAGATCGTGAACAAAGGACATAAATGCCACGCATGAGCCGATACTTGTCCCGACGATACCGATCTTGCGGTATCCTCTTTCTTGTAGAAATGTTACGGCTGTTCTGGTGTCCAGGATCGCCTGTCTCACGCTCTCGAGCGTGCGGCCGATATTCGGCGAAACTAAATAGTCTGCACGATGAAGACTGGGAGGCATCCTTTCTTCGTGGTAAGGAAGTGTAATCCTGATGGCAGAAATACCTACGCGATTAAAAAAACGGCAGAGGTCAAAATACGTGCCGGCCCGCGCGTTCCAATGCGGTAGGACGATGACGGCGGCCTGAGAGCCGCCGCGATGCGGAAAATAGGTTGCAAGTGCCGTATTGTTTTCAGGCGAAGGCGTTGTCACCGCGCTTTCCCAGGAAACGACGGTAACCTCGGTTTGTCGAAATTTGCGCTTCTTCTGCGGGTTTATCGGACCGGAAGCAGGGAAAAGTCTTCGCTCGATGGAAAAGGAGACTGAAGCAGGCGGAGAGAAAAACGTATCGCTGTTTTTGACGGCCCGGCTGGCAAATTCCAAGAGAAATTGACGCGGGTCGGAGCCGTTAACTTTTTCGGACAGATGCTCGACACCCCATTCGAACGGAAGCACCCGCCGATTATCGTTCAGGAGCGCAAAGTAACGCTCCCGCTTGTGCATATAGCGTCTTAACATCCGAAAAGTTTTTGAGAGGCCGTTTTTCGCAGCTACCGCAGCGATTCAGGATACTCGGCGCATCGATCGCCACAGCGCCGGAAGTAAGGCATCCAGAGCGGGCAAACAAGAACCAGAAATCAAATTCCCTCAATTTGCTTTAGCCGGCGGTTTCAAACAGAGCGAGGATTTGCTTTCCCTCGGATGATCGGGGATCGATTGTGCGCAGATGCTTTTGGCCCTGCATTTCCCAGATTGCGGTTACGATTCCGTCCTTTTCGACCGCTTGATAATGAATATCTTCCGCCGATTCGATCGGCGTTACTGCCGAAGCCTCGGCTGCTTTTACTGCTTCTTCTGACATTCTAAAATCTCCTTTTTTGGGTTCAATAACCTGAATTATATACCGAAATGCCGAAAAATTTCAGATCCGAAATCAGGTTGCGGCGAGAAGCAACTATTGTACTCTTCGCGGATTTAATTCGTAAAACCAGAAATCATTATTTGGTTGGTCAATTTTGAGCTCGTCCGTTTTCCCATTTTTATCGACTGTGAAGGTTACGAACCCGCGCGGAAAGTTATACGCGACGCTCGGACGCCATTTGATCACAAAAGTGTCGTAATGCCAATGTTCAAGATCCGCAACAAGGTTCGGAGCGGGCAAAAAGCGCATAACCAAGCGGCCGTTTTCCTCCGATACCGAAATATCTCCATACATTGTGTCGCGATAGATTCCTGCGTAGTTTGAAAGCGGCAAAGTCGGGCGGGTATTCTCATTGCGGAACGCATCCTGTTTTTTCGCTTCTTCAACCGCCGTTGCTTTTTGCTTCGTTAACCGGCTTACCGCTTCACCGATCCAATCCCGGTCAGGCGCGCCGAGTAAAAGATCACGTATTTTGTTCATCATAACCGCATATGCAGGCGATTCGCTATTGGTCAATACTACAAAACCCGATTTTTCTTCAGGGATCAGAACCGTATAGGAGAGCATTCCGTCGAGGCCGCCGCTGTGATTCACGATTTTTCGGCCTTGATAATCATAAACAAACCAGCCAAGCCCGACGCCCGAAAAGTGCCGCGTTGGGTTTGACCTGAATGCGGGCTCGCTTATTTGCTGAGCGAGGTATGGCTGATGCATTTCCCATCCGCGCTCGGCACTGAATATGCGCTTGCCGTCGTAAATACCGCCCGCTAGTTGTAGGCGTATCCATTTTGCTAGGTCAGCGACGGACGAATTGAGAGCCGCGGCAGCGTAAGCGCCGTCAACGTTTCCGCGGTCTAAGACACGCAGTTTCCCGCCGGACTCGTTGTGCGGAAATGCTGAATTTGCAGGCAAATCTTTGATCGAGCATACTGTGCGGCGCATTTCCAGCGGGCGCAGAATTCTCTGTGTAACGAACTCGCACCAGCTTTTGCCGGAGACTTTTTCGATTATTTTGCCCGCAGCAACAAACATTAGATTCTGGTATCCAAACGTCGTTCGAAAGCTCGATACCGGCCTTAGATACCGGACACGCCGGAGGATTTCATCGGGCGGATAGGTCGTTTCGTACCACAGCAAGTCGCCGCTAAAGGTATCCAGCCCTACGCGGTGCGTAACCAAATCGCGAATTGTTAGCTCGCTCGTTACCCAAGGATCGTAAAGCCGGAAATCTGTCAAGTATTTAGAAACCTTGTCGTCCCATTTTATTTTGCCTTCGTCGACCAAAATTGCGAGACTTGCCGTTGTAAACGCCTTTGAATTCGAAGCGATTGCAAAAACGGTGTTTTCGTCGACGGGTGCGTCTTTACCAAGTTCGCGCGTGCCATAACCCTTTGCAAAAACGAGTTTGTCGTCCTTAACGATGGCAATCGCCATCCCCGGTCCGCCAAAGCGTTTCATAACTTCCTGCGCATAAACGTCAACGGCGGCTAATTTCTCTTCGATCGTCTGCGGTGCTGCGACCCTCCCGCTTGCAAGCAGCAGACAAACCAAAAGCAACGAACGAATATGAGATTTTTGCATCACGTGGCTCTCCTGAAACTAATGTACTTTAACCAGGAAA
>PSMA01000025.1:0-7921 GCA_040289905.1 Blastocatellia bacterium | reverse complement strand
GTTTGTATATAGTTTAATTGACTTCGGAGCGCGCACAAACTTAACGATCTAACGTCTTGTGCGAATGTAGTTTTTATTGAGATCGCAGTAGATTTCTTATATTCTTTTTCAAATAAATGACGCCTATTTCCATTACCCTCCTCTTATTACTGGTCGCGATCATCCTCTTTGCGAGTGAGAAATTGCCGGTGGATGTAATCGGTCTGATTCTGGTGATTGCCCTCGTCCTCACAAACGTTCTGTCGGTCCAGGAAGCGGTTTCCGGTTTCGGGAACGACGTGGTGATCACAATTGCGGGTCTTTTCTTGCTGGTGGGCGGATTGATTCGCACTGGAATCGTGGATCTAATCGGCCGGCGGCTACACCGGATTGCAGGCGATAATGAATTCGTGCTGACGGCGTTAATTATGACGACTGCCGCAGTTTCCGCATCTGTCCTTAAGAACACTACGACAACCGCGATGTTTTTGCCGGTTATCATTGGGCTTGCCGCCAAAGCCAAAATCGCGCCTTCTAAATTACTAATGCCTCTGGCTTTTGGTGCGATTCTTGGCGGGAGTACAACGCTAATCGGCACATCTACTAATTTGGCAGTAAGCGGTGCAATCGTTCGCTACGGTCAACCACCGTTTTCGATGTTTGAACTAACGACCGTAGGCGTCATTACCTTCGCTTCCGGGATGATTTACATGCTTTTCTTCGGACGACGTATGTTACCGAACCGGGGCGGCGGCGAATCGTTAACCGAGCAATATCGGATGCGAGAATATATCTCGGAGCTTATCGTTTTGCCGGAATCTCCATTGGTCGGAAAGACGCTTGAGGAGGCAAATATAGGCACCGAGATGGACCTGAGTGTGCTTGGAATCATCCGAATGGGCGAGCGGATTATCGCACCTTTGCCAACCGAACGAATCCAGCGGCGCGATTCGCTAATTGTCGAAGGCACGATTGCCGACATTATACGCGTTAAGGAGCAGGCGGGCATTGAGATCGAGGCCGACTTTATGCTCAATGACGTTGTGCTCGAAGGCGGAAGCGTTGAACTTTTCGAAGTGATGATAATGCGCGATTCCCAATTTGTTGGGCAAACGTTGAAATCGCTGAAATTCCGGCAGCGTTACAATCTAACCGTGCTTGCAATAAATCGACACGGAGATACGATCATCAATAAGCTAAGCAGCGTAATGCTTCGCTTTGGCGACGTACTTCTCGTACAGGGCCGCCGAGCGGATGTGGAGGCACTCGTTTCCGAACGCGAATTACTGTTGCTCGAGGACCTATCGCAGGGAAATTTTAGGATTGAGAAGCGAAAATGGGCTATCGCTGCATTTGCAACGTTCCTCACCCTATCGCTGGCAAAACTGGTAACGGGATATGAGGTCCCGCTTGCAGTTGCGGTGCTCATCGGCGTTCTTGTCCTGCTAGCAACGAAGACGATTCGATACGCTGAAATGTATCCACTAATCGATTTTCGCCTGTTGGTGCTTATCGCAAGCATGATGAGTTTTGGCGTCGCCATGGAGAAGACGGGAGCCGACGCTTACCTCGCCGGACTAATAACCGATAATCTCGGGAATTTTGGGCCGATGGGAATCTTGGCCGGTTTTTTTGCGTTGACTGTATTTCTAACGCAACCAATGTCCAACCAAGCGGCGGCACTTGTCGTCCTCCCAGTGGCAGTAAAGACTGCCATCAGTCTCGGTTTAAATCCGCGAACCTTCATTGTCGCTGTTACTTACGCAGCGTCGTTTTCGTTCATTACTCCGCTCGAGCCGGCTTGTGTCCTCGTTTACACACCTGGCCGCTATAAATTTATCGATTTCGTCAAAATCGGGAGCGTTTTAACAGTCATTGTTTTCATCGTTGCAATGCTCCTTGTTCCCGTTTTCTGGCCGCTTTAAATTGTGTCCAAGGCCGTATTTATAGGCGGAAAAACTGCTTTTCGCGGCTGTCTTCAGGCTCCCGAGAATGTTATAATTTATCTAGTTTTAGGAGACGCTATTGAGAGCCTTGCTTTTTCGTGCCCTGGCAGGCCTTGCGGCTTCTTCGATGCAGCTGGAAACTGACCCGAAGTCGTCGGTTCAGGAATTCGGTTACAGAAATAAGTTATAGCAAATAAAGAGGTTATTCAAATTGGCTAAAGCAAAATCCGAGATAGACGTTTCGGCAGAATCCAAGAACGATTTGAAAACTCAGTGGAAGAACAGTGCGAAAGTGCAATCCGAGTATAACGCGGAAGCTATCAAGGTGCTTGACGGCCGCGAAGCAGTGCGCAAGCGTCCGGCAATGTACATCGGCTCGGACGGCGAAATTGGTCTTCATCACCTTGTCTCCGAGGTAGTGGATAACTCCGTAGATGAGGCACTTGCCGGTTATTGCGACACAATCGAAGTAACCATCCATATGGATAATTCGATCACCGTAGTCGATAACGGGCGCGGAATCCCAACCGACATCCATAAGGAGGAAGGTCGATCGGCAGCCGAGGTCGTGATGACCGTTCTTCATGCCGGTGGCAAATTCGACAATAACGCGTACAAGGTAGCCGGTGGGCTCCACGGTGTAGGTGTGTCATGCGTTAACTTTCTATCAGAATGGTTGAAACTCGAAATCTGGCGCGAGGGCAAAACCTACGAAATGGAGTTTCGCGAAGGGATTCCCGTTGCTCCATTGGCTCAGACGGGGACGACATCGCGGCGCGGTACGAAGGTCACCTTTAAGCCAGATTCAAAGATTTTCACAACCACAGAGTTCAGTTTTGCAAAATTATCGGAGCGGCTCCGCGAAAAGGCGTTTCTGAATAAAGGCATACGCATTTCGATCGTCGACGAGCGCGAAGAGCCAGTAAAGAAAAACGAATTCTTCTATCAGGGCGGCATCTCCGAGTTTGTTCGGCACCTGAATCGAGACAAGAGTCCGCTGCATGAAGAGCCAATTTATTTTGAGAAAAAGGCTGATGGCGAAAATGATATGCTTTCTATCGAAGTGGCCATCCAGTATAACGAGGGCTACGACGAACGCGTTTTCAGTTTTGCTAACAACATCAATACGATCGACGGCGGAACTCACATTACGGGATTCCGCTCGGCCTTGACCGGTTCGGTCAAGGCATATGCCGAATCGAGCGGCTTACTGAAAAACGCCAAAGTTACACTCACCGGCGACGACACCCGCGAAGGCCTTGTGGCCATAATTAGTGTAAAATTGCCGCAGCCGCAATTCGAAGGCCAGACCAAGGGGAAACTGAATTCGGCGATCAGCGGTGATGTAGAGAAATTCCTTAACGAGCGGTTACGAGAATATTTCGAGCAGTATCCGGCCGTTGCAAAACGGATTGTCGGCAAGGCAATCGATGCGGCACGAGCCCGCGAAGCGTCGCGAAAAGCAAAGGAGATTGTACGTAAAAGCGCGATGGCCGGCGCCGGCTTGCCGGGCAAGCTTGCCGATTGTCAGGAAAAGGACCCAGCACGCTCTGAGCTCTACATCGTTGAGGGCGATTCGGCGGGTGGTTCGGCGAAACAGGGCCGCGATCGGAAAAATCAGGCCGTATTGCCATTGAAGGGAAAAATTCTAAACGTCGAGAAAGCTCGCTTTGACAAAATGCTTGGTCATGGCGAAATACGGACGCTGATTACGGCACTCGGCACTGGCATCGGTAAAGACGACTTCAAGCTCGAAAATCTTCGGTATCACAAAATCTGTTTAATGACCGATGCTGACGTTGACGGTAGCCACATAAGGACGCTTCTGCTGACCTTTTTCTACCGGCAGATGCCGCAACTTATCGAAAACGGGCATATTTTCATCGCTCAGCCACCGCTTTACAAGGTTAAGCGTGGTAAGAAGGAGGAGTATTTGAAAGATGAAAAAGAAATGTTTCGTTATTTGATGCGGATGGGAACGGACAACGTAAAAATCTCGATGGGCGGCCGCCCGATCGAAGGCCGCGATCTTTCCCGGCTTCTGGAGCAGATTATCGAATTCAAGAATTACTCGTCGCATTTCCTGCGTCGAATAGGAAATGACAAAAATCTGCTGAATGCGATCCTTGCTGCATTTGGCGGCCCGGAAGGCGTGCTGGTAAAAAATAAGGTCAAAATCAAGAAGGTCTTTGAGCAGGAGGATCTTTTGGCGCAGGTCGAAGAAACCGTTGCCTCGGCTGGGTATGCTACCGAGCTGATTCCGGATTTAGAGCACGGCCTCTCCGAACTTGAAATTTATCCACCAGGAAGTACAAAGATTGTGCTTGATTGGAATATGGCAAGCTTTGTCGAGTTTCAAAAAAGCGTTGAATATTTCCAAGAACTCGAAGTTAAATATCCCGGCCCATTTTTTGTTGGCGAAAACGGCACCTCCGAAGAAGTATCGTCGCGTTCGGCCCTGCTTGAAAAAGTAACGTCAATTGCAAAGAAAGACCTCACGATTCAACGTTACAAAGGCTTGGGTGAAATGAATCCCGAGCAGCTTTGGGAAACAACAATGGACCCCGATAAACGGACGCTTTTGCAGGTCCGGATCGAAGATGCGATCGAAACCGATGAGCTTTTTACAATCCTAATGGGCGACGAGGTGGAGCCACGGCGAAAGTTTATCGAAGATAACGCTCTGGACGTTAGAAACCTTGATGTTTAAGCCGCACCTCTGACGAGGTTTGATCGCTAAGATTATTTCAGGCCGGCGAATCGGAATATCTTCGCCGGCCAGTTTTTATTTCGTTTTAAGCAGTAATTAAGGGTCTTTGCGGGAGACGCCATCGATTTCCAGGATGAGATCTGCGCCAAAGGCCTTTGCCGGCGTCTGAAAACCAGGCGAATAATCGCCCGCAAGGATTTTTTCGCAGATTTTTAGAGCCGATAGCGCCGTCAGGGTGTAACCTTCCGGCGTCTCCATTCTCGCTTCCGCCTGATTGCCGGCCTGATTCACTACTTCACCCCAAAGAAGCGATTTTCCGCTTGCCCGCTCCTCGTCCGAAGGGCCGCCGGGTGGAATCCGACTTTGAAGAAATTGTTGTACCGGAGCAAACACGAGAAGCCGCCCAAAATACCGGCTCGTCCTCATCAGTTTTAATGCAGAGCGCGGCACGACAGAAAAGACTTCGATGTTCGGTATTCCGGTCGAGTAAAATGCAGTCGATACATCGCCCCAAGGAATTGTTACTCCGACCTTTCGGAACGTTCCAAAGTTTATCTCGCGCGTCTTAAATGCAGCAGGAACGGGTGTGATCCGTCCGTCCTTTCGTATTGCGCCGCCGCGGCCAAGATTCATTATCATCGTCGCCAGCGTTCCATGCGATAAGCGCCCGACGCCGAAAAATGCGAGCGTAAGATGCGTTGCGTCCGGCAGCCTTTTTTTTAAATGGAGTGCTAGGCAATCGCTCGGGACGACGTCGAAGCCTACGCCAGGCATTATCATTATCCCGGCAGCGCGGGCTTTTTTATCTAGCGATGCGCAGTATTCAAATACGGAGATCTCTCCTGTTATATCCAAATAGTGACGCTGGTTTCGAAGGCAGGCCTCCAACATTGGCCGCGATGTAATTGAGAAAGGGCCCGCGCAGTGAAGCACAAGTTCTACGTCCTGCAACGCGGCGTCCAAAGCGGATGAATCCTCTAATGAAAAAACGCGATATTCAAGGCCGAATCGCTCTGCGACGCGCCGCATTTCGGATTCGCGCCGGCCGGCGACCAACGGCCGCAGGCCACGCTCGGCTGCAAATCGTGTAATTAGTTCGCCCGTGTATCCGTTAGCTCCGTAAATAAGGAAATTCATAAGTTTCGTTTTCCGCCCGCTTGAATTGTCTGCTTACGGTCGAACAATTTCAAACCTGCTTTCTTGGCAGCAGATAGTTTTTCTAGAAACTGCGAACGCGAGATCTCTCGTGCGCCAAGCCTTTCAAGATGCGGCGTCATTACTTGAACGTCAATCCACGTCGAGCCGCGGCTACGAAGATAATCGATTAAGAACAATAAGCCGAGTTTCGATGCGTTTGGCTTTTTGTAAAACATCGATTCACCGCAAAACACGCCGCCGGCATCCACGCCGTAAAGGCCGCCGACGAGATTTCCCGTTTGATCCCAGACCTCAACGCTGTGTGCCGCGCCTACGGTGTGGAGCCTGCAGTATGCTTGTATAAAATCCTTTGTAATCCAAGTGCCGATTTGTCCAGGGCGTTTTGCAGCTGCGCAGTTTTTAATCACCGTTGCGAAATTACGATCGATCGTGAACGAGAATTCCGCTCGAAACCATTCTTTTTTTAAGCTTCGCGGAATATGAAGTGCGTCGAATTCCAGAATTGCGCGCCTTTTGGGGCAATACCAAGGGAGCGGTAAGCCATCGACGTGCCACGGGAAAATTCCTTTGCCGTAAGCTTCGAGAAGATTTTCGACCGTCAGCGGTTCGCCGAGACTGACTATGTCGCTTGAAAAATAGTAAGAGCCGTGGATCAAATGCCACTCCGGAACCGGATCTTGTGCAGGATCTGGAAAATTCATTGCGCGAAATAACCTGGCCGATATCTTATTTGCAGATTTGGCCGCGAAGGCACTTCGACCTTGAGCGAATGCCAGAGCGGATCGCCTTCTCGTAGCTCCGGACTAAAACCAAGCGTGTAAATCGCTCCGACATCAAGGAGAACTTCATCATAAAGCGCCTCGACCGATTCGAGTTTTTTCGCGGTATAAAAGTTACCGCCGCTCGAATCGGCGAGGTAACGAAGAGTAGTTCGCGCCGCGCGATATGAATCGCGCAACGGCGGATTATCCCTTTCAGTGTCAAGATAGACCGGGAAAATCACGACGTTTTCGCGGCTGACGCGTTCGGCCAAATCTGCAAAGCTCGTTTTCGAGCCGACATCTGAACCCGAGAACCGCAGTTGATTATCAAGGCCATCGGTCAATGCGACGATCGCCCGTCGTCTTTCGGCCGCACTCTTGCCAAGCATATCCAATGCATACCAAAACGCATCCCAGACGAACGTTCCGCCAAATCCGCGAATATCCTTCACTCGTTGCAACAGGATCTCGCGGTCATTTTCAAAGTCCGAAACAAGCTTTATTTGATCGGTAAAGACAACAATCGCGATGCGATCTTCCGGACGTTTTGCCTCGATAAACTTTTTCGCAGCTTTCCTGATAAGCCCAGCTTTGTTAGCCGTAGATCCGGAAAGGTCGAGGAGCAGCACTATGTCGAAAGGTGATTCGCTCTTTCCAAAGAACTCGATATCCACAGGCCTGCCATTGTCGAAGACGAGAAAATCATTTTTTGTGAGTTGCGCTGCGTTTTGGGAAACGGCGTCTCGGACGAGGACGTCGATTCTGACGAGTGCGGTGTTGATTCGAATCTCCGGCTCGGCGGGATTTATTTCCAGTGGAGAAACGCTTTCGGCCGGCTTCGATGTCGGCTCGGCCGCAGAGGATATAGCTTTAGAACTATCGGTTGCGGGCACTTGAAATGATCTTACCAACGGCATCCGAAATCGGTTTTGAAGCGCTTTTTCGTAACGGCGGAGTGGCTCCAATCCGAACTCGCTGCGTCGGCGGTCGATGTCTTCTGGTTTTTCGATTGGAGCAAGTACAAGCAAATCATCTCTCAGGAATACCTGCGTCCCAAAGACTTGCTTTCGGCCGAGGGCAAGACGGGTTCGGTCAACGAGGGATGCAAGTTGTGGCCCAGGGCCGATCAATTTGTCTTGATATGCCCGCTCGATTGCTGGGTAAATCTCAAGAATTTCCGCTCGAGTAAGCACCCGCGATGCGAGAAAAAAAAACGAAGCGACTGCCTGCGGGCCGAACGATTCGTTTGTCGGCAATCCGACCGATAACAAAACGCGGCAGACGAGGGCCCGCGATCCTACGCTTACAGAATCGACCGATGCGGTTTCGTTTTTTCTAGCCATTTTAGTGTCGGCTAGGTTCCTTTC
>PSMA01000024.1:33899-41668 GCA_040289905.1 Blastocatellia bacterium | reverse complement strand
CGTTTGGCGGCCGAGCATTACGAATATCGGCGTTCGCCCGACGTTCGAAAATACCGCGGATTCATCGATCGAAACCTACATCTTCGATTTCGATAGAGATATATATGGCGACGTGATCCGCGTCAGGTTCCTCTACTGGATACGCGATGAGCGAAAATTCGGTGGGCCGGACGAGCTAAAAGATCAAATTGCCCGCGACGTCCAGCGAGCACGGAACTTTTTCTCGCGGAGGGCCGTACGGAAACTCGTCGAAGAATTGTAAAATTGCCGGCCGGATAACTAGTTTTGAGCAACGAGAAATATGGGCCGCCAGTTGAGTTTGAGGCCAGCGTATTGAGATATGAAAGCAGCAGAAATCTGAGCAATGGAACGCGAGTAACGGTCGCCGATCCAAGAGTGGTCTTTACGAACCCAGCTTTGGACGGGAATCCGCGGAACGAAGATAACGATGTTACGGACTCGCCATAGCTTGCGATCGAGGAGCTAAATGATTTGTTTGAGGATTTAGAGGACAAATAAAACGTCCAATCTGGCGTCAAAGTTACCCCGACTGACAGTATGCGCCAATGCGAAACCTTTGACGAATCTAGTATGTCTTGCAATTCGGTTCGCTGATCAGCGAAGTGGGTTGCGAATTTGAAGACCAATGACTATGGATAAAAAAGCGGTACAAACAATCGCGTCTTCGCGAGACGCAAATTTCACGAAAAGTCGGGAAGATAATGCAGGTCAAATGCAAATCGTGGCGTCACAGCTCTTTAGCAGTAAAATGCGGGAATCTTACGCCGATTCGGCCGGTGGCGACGCAGACATCGAAGGCGGTTACACAGGTCTTCGCGGTATTTTTAGATTCATCCATATCTCGTTGGTTATCGGTAAACTTGCGATTTATTTGTACCTGGATCAATACGAAACGCATCGCCGCGGGATGATGCGCAATGCAAGGCAACGTATGAAGACAGCCGTTCGGTTGACTCGCGCCGCAGTTTATGGCGAGAAGCTGTATCAGATTCGGCTTTGGTTCTTTCATCGATTCGTGCTTTTGCTGCGGCGATTGTTTCTCGGCCGTGAATCCGACCGCGAGTCAAATCAGAAGAAGCAGGCCGAATGGCTTAAGAACAAATTGATCGAGCTCGGGCCGACATTTATAAAAATCGGCCAGGCAATGGGAACGCGGGCCGATCTTTTACCGCTGCCTTTCGTTATTGCGCTAAGCGAATTACAGGACAACGTTCCAGCCTTCGCTAATGAAGTCGCTTTTGCTCGAATCGAACGAGACTTGGGCAAATCGATTCATCAGATTTTTGCCGAAATTGATCCTGAACCGGTTGCAGCTGCTTCGCTCGGACAGGTGTACCGTGCCCGACTGCATGGCGGAGAGGAGGTTGCAGTCAAGATTCAGCGTCCGAATTTGGAGGCAACAATCAGAGGTGATCTAAAAATTCTCGAAAGAGTCGCACATTTTGCCGAGCGGTTCCCGCAGCTCAATGAAAACGCGGATTGGTCCGGAATGCTGCGCGAATTCAATCAGACAGTGCACGAGGAAATGGACTATGCCGCCGAAGGTAGAAACGCGGAGCGATTTCGAGCGCATTTTTCCAATTGGGAGAATATCAAGGTTCCGAAAATTCACTGGAATCTGACGACCTCCAAAGTGCTGACAATGGAATTCATCCGCGGGACGAAGGTAACGGACCTAGTCGAATTGCGGCGACGCGGTATTTCGCCGGAAAAGGTAAATCGCCTTTTGATCCGAACATACCTGAAACAATTGCTCGAAGATGGATTTTTTCACGCAGATCCGCATCCGGGCAATCTGCTCGTGTTGGATGACGGACGGCTTGCTTTTTTCGATTTTGGAATGGTCGGACGGATAACGCCGCAGTTGCAGGCCAAAATGATCGATGCCTTTTTTCACGTCGTCGGGAAAGATCCCGCGGGTATCGCAGAGGACCTCATCGATCTTAATTTTTTAAAACCCGGGGCCGATCCCGCGGTCGTTCGCCAGGTGGTTGAAAAAATGTTCGAGTTTCACTTCAACCTCAAACTGAAAGATGTCAATTTCAAGGAACTAACTTATGACCTTGCAGATGTAATGTACGACTATCCGTTTCGCTTGCCGTCAAATTTTACCTTTATAATGCGGGCATTGATGACGCTCGAGGGCATCGGAATAATTACCGATCCGGAATTCAATTTTTTTGAAACTGCAAAGCCGTACGCTAAAGAATTTATGCTTCGGCGTGAGGGCCGTGACTTCCGGCGTAAGTTTGTCGACAAATTGATGGGCCGCGATGAAACTGGCCGAATCGACTGGAGCCGGACGTGGAAACTTGCGAAGATGGCGTTCAAGACGGTTCTGAATTCTGGAAGCTGAAAGCAGTTTGCTGCAGGTAAGTTCTCCAAGCTCGGTCATGTAGATGAATAAACCGCGTGCCGGAATTACCCGTGAAGGCAGAAATGCTCCTTTAGTCCGAATCAAGAGAATCGAGCAAGATTTTCCGCTCGATGATTTTTCGAATTGCGATTGGGCAAAGGCGGAAAGTATTAGAGTAACGACAAACTGGGATGCAAGCTCAGCAGGAATCGGACGCGAATTCTGCGCGCGGCTTCTCTACAGCGGGACAGGGATTTATGCGTTGTTTGACGCAAGCCAAACGGAAGAACTTGTCATCACCGACAACCCGATAACTTGCGAGAAATCAATCGGCCTTTGGGAACGCGATGTTTTCGAGATCTTCTTGGCTCCGGAGCGATCGGCTCCCGAAAAATATTTTGAATTTGAAGTTTCGCCGCTCGCTGAATGGCTGGACCTAGCTCTAGAAATCCGCAACGGCGAGCGAATTTCTAATTGGAATTATCATTCGGGAATGAAAACTGCGTCGCGCATAGAGCGAAGTCGTGTGCTTGCGGCTGTCTTCATTCCGTTTGCGGCATTTCCTGTTGTTCCCAAATCCGGCGATATCTGGCGCGGTAATGTTTTTCGATGCATCGGCAGAGAGCCGGGACGCGGCTACCTCGCTTGGCAACCGACGCTGACGCCAGAGCCGTCATTTCACGTGCCGGAGCGTTTTGGCTATCTGGAATTTGAATAAAACAGTCGTTACGACCTTGCAAAAAGCTTTTCGTAAACAATCGTAATACCCAGAAAAACGCTAAAGATGCCGGCCACGAGATGGAGTCCGCGATTGAGGATGCCAAAGCTGCCTTGGGCGAAATACAGTGGGGTAGCCATTAAAAAACTCATCACGATCATTCCGCCGGTTGAGCCGATTCCAAAAATAAGAATGAACAGCATCGCTAGCCATGGCGACGATATCGTGGGTATGATCATCAACATGAGGGCAGCGCTGCCAGCTAAGCCGTGAATCATTCCGATAAAAACCGAACGTGGGCTCAATCCGTGATGCTCCGTTTCGTTTTCGACAAGGTGGATGTGAGGGTGAATGTGCTCCAAGATGCCGTGCTTATGGGTATGAATGTGAATTTTTCGGGCTGCAAAAAGTTTTCGCAGTGTGTTGCTGCCGAGCAAAATCAGCATACAGCCCACGATCGCCTCGAAATAGACCTCAAGCGTTTCTGAGATTTCCATTTTTAGCAATATGACTGCGACGCCGGCCAGGAAAAGAGAAATTGTATGCCCAAGGCCCCAAAGCCCGCCGACCAGAGAAGCGGAAAGCAGGTTCTTTTTTTCTACAATGATTGTCGATACTGCTGCTAAATGATCGGCCTCGATCGCATGCCGAAGGCCAAGGAAAAAACCAATAAACAAGATGGAAAAAGCAGAAAATTCGCCTGGTAATTCAATTGACATTTTCTCTCTACGCAGTCATTCCGCCGTCGACGACTATCGTCTGTCCGGTAATGTAACTTGCCGCATCGGAGGCTAAAAATACGGCAACGCCTTTTAGTTCTCCCTCGAGCCCGATACGCGGGATCATATTATTTTCCTGAATGGATCGCTCATAAATATCAATCACCGGATCGGCTAGCCGAGAATGAAAAAATCCGGGTGCGATTGCGTTTACGCGAATTCCGCGTCGTCCCCAACTTGCAGCGAGTTCGCGCGTAAGGCCGATCAGGCCGGCTTTGCTCGCAGCATATCCGGCATAAAAAGGCCCGTTGGCTGATGATGAGATTCCGGCAATCGAAGCGATGTTGATGATCGAACCCGAAGATGTTTTTAGCATCTCACGGCCCGCCTCGCGTGCGAACAAGAACGCTCCTGTCAGGTTAACGTTCAAGACGGCGTTCCACTTTTCGAGCGTCATATCCTCGGGCATTGCTCCCCAGGAAATTCCGGCATTGTTGATTAGAATATCGAGCCGGCCGAAATGCTCGATCGTCGATTTGACGACGGCGGCAACCGAGTCCGGGTTTGCGACGTCGGATTCCATGCTTGCAACGCTAAACCCGCGGGAGGCGAACTCTTCTGCCGTCGGTTCAAGCCAGTTGCGGCGCCGTGCAACAATCATTAACGCAGCTCCGGCCTCGGCAAGCCCTTCCGCAATTTCCTTCCCAATGCCTCGGGATCCACCCGTGACAATTGCAACGCGGCCCGTTAAATCAAAAAGTTCTAATGCGTTTCGACTCATACCGTAAGTCGCAATCGTAACACAGCGGACGGCTCGTAAAGAATTCCGATGGCCTAAAAGAGCAGCTATCAGGATCGTTGCGGCCGGCTGATGTTTGCGGTTTAATGTTTTTCTATGAGTGATTTTTCCCGTGAGCTCGCATTCAAACAGGATTTATTTCTTGGCGAAATATGGTCGGACCGTTTTTTCTCGCTAATTCAGAAAAAGTTGGATATTAAAAACGCCGAGACTGTCTTGCATTTTAATGCTGGGACGGGGCGAAATTGTTTCGCGCTGGCGGAGCATTCCCGCAACACTCTTCAAATAACCGGAATTTGCGAGACACCTCAGCATTTCCAAATTGCCCAAGACAAGGCGGCGGCTCTCAAATCGCCGATTAGATTCCAAGCCGAACCAGTTACGGATAGAACGTTCGATATCGTTATTGCCGACGCGAGCCTGAGCAGGCCGGAACATTTACCGACACTTTTGTCGCAGATTTCTGCCGCATTGCGCTCAGACGGAACATTCTTTTTAATCGCCGCAGCGTCCGGTAGCTTTGCGGAAATTTTCTCACTTCTTTGGGAAGTCACCGCAGAAGACGGTGGTAGTAATTCCGGTGTGATTGAGAGTTTGATTGCAGCTCTGCCGAAGCTCGATTCGTTGATAGATGACGCTAAGAATGCCGACCTTAGAAAAATCGAGAGCGAAGTCGCAACGGAAATTTTCGAGTATGAGCGGGCTGATGATTTTGCGCAATCCCCGCTTTTTGCAGATTTTCTCTTGCCGCAATGGCTCTCCGATTTCAGTTGCGATGAATTAGCAGTTATACGAAAGAAAATTTCGCGTTTGATAGAAAAAGAGTATGGCGACCTGCCGTTCAGATTCCAGGTCAAGGCAGCTGTTATCAGCGGTAAGCGCGGCTAGAGCAATTTCAACCTTGCTTGGTTTGTGCCCGGCGGCGGAGTTCCTCCAATAGCTGCTCATCGCTGAGCTCAGTCAGCTGCGGAGCCGCGCCGCTTTCTTTTAGTCTTTTTTCCGCACGCTCTTCTTCTTCAGCTTCGCGCATTCCCTCACGAAAGGCTTTTCTGGATTGCCCGAGCGATCTCGCCAATTGCGGAAGACGCGAAGCGCCGAACAGCAAAAAGAGTACCGCGACGATAAGAAGAATTTCTGATGTTCCAAAATTCATAATAGCGTTTCTACCGATTCCGCCCCGAGAATTAAATCCGGCATCGGCGATCTTCAGGGAAATTAAAACTGCTAGGGTCTAGAGCCCCACAACATCTATTCGGCTGCCGAAAGATGCCGAACCTTGAATCTGTCCATCGCCTCAACGAGCGCGGATGTTATTCCGGGCTCGGAGACGGAATGTCCTGCGTCAGGGACTACGTAAAACTCCGCCTCAGGGAAGGCTCGGTGTAATTCCCAAGCAGAGGACATAGGGCAAACTACGTCATAACGCCCCTGAACGATAACCGTTGGAATATGCCGTATTTTGTCCACGTTTTCGATTAAATAATTCTCACTGGGGAAAAACGAATTGTTCATAAAATAATGGCATTCGATTCGCGCAAGACTAAGAGCTTCGTGTTCGCCTTCCCAGTGTTCCATCAGACTCTTGTCCGGATAGAGTTTTGACGTTGCGCCTTCCCAGGTGCTCCAAGCGCGGGCAGCTTCTAACCGGACGGCCTCGTTGTCGGAAGTCAGCCTCTTGTAGTAGCCCGCCATAAAGTCGTCGCGTTCGTCTTCGGGGATTGTATCGCGATAACGCTCCCAGTAGTCAGGGAAAATTTCGCTGGCTCCGTATTGATAAAACCATAAAAGCTCCTTTCGTCTCGTGAGAAATATTCCCCGAAGTATCAGGCCGAGGCAGCGGTTGGGATGATTTATTGCATATGCAAGGCTAAGCGTACTGCCCCAGGAGCCGCCGAAGACGAACCATTTCTCGACGCTAAATTCTTCCCGCAGAGCTTCAATGTCATTTATCAGATCCCAGGTCGTATTTTCGCGTAATTCGGCATGCGGCTGCGATCGTCCCGAGCCTCTTTGGTCAAAAAGTATGACGTGATAAGCGGCCGGATCAAAAAATTGCCGATACATCGGGATCAAGCCGCCTCCCGGCCCACCATGCAAAAAGACGACCGGAATCCCGTCCGGATTTCCGACGCGCTCCCAATAAATCGAATGAATATCCGAGACGGGCAGCATTCCGGAATCAAAAGGCTCAATTTCTGGGTATAAACTCGTCATACTAGAAAATTATCACACCAAAGCTGAAAAACAAGCAAAGACCAGAGCTCTTTCTGGTGGGAAGCGACTCCACATTGATGCTCACGGACAAGGAGTTTGACAAATTCCGGATTGAAGATGCCCTGTTTGCGTAGCCGCTTTTCTTCGAGAAATTCATCTACAAGCGGTTTCAAGCGGCCGTTTAGCCAGCCCGCAACCGGAATCCCAAAACCTTTTTTTGGCCGCTGCAGGATTTCGGCTGGAAGAAGGTGGCGGGCCGCCTCTTTTAAGATCAGTTTACCCTTGTTTCCGCGGAGTTTATATTCGGTCGGCAGTGCGGCTGCAAATTCCCCGATACGCGGGTCTAGAAATGGAGCCCGTGTTTCGAGGCTGACGGCCATCGCCGCCCGATCTACCTTAGTTAGAATGTCTTCAGCAAGGTAAAAGTTGATATCGACGTACTGCATCGCCTCAACGATGCCGCGATTTTGGCAGCGGCTAGCTGCCTTACGGGCACCAGCATAGATATCGTCAGTGGTTTGAGCAAGAAATTCTGGGGTAAATAGTTGCAGATGTTTTTCGGGGGCAAATGAGCCAAACCAGCTATGATGTCTTGCGACATCGTCCAGATTCGCGGCGCGAATAAATCGCTTTGCCTTGAACTCGAAAGAAAGATTCTTATTCGAAACGGGAAGTTTTCTGATGGCCGGCTCGATTAGCCCGCGGCGCAAAAAGCCCGGGATTGTTTTGTAGAGCTCGGCGAGGCGATGTGCATAGTACATCGGATAACCGGCAAACAATTCGTCGCCGCCGTCGCCTCCGAGAGCGACCGTTACGCTCTTGCGGACAAAGCGTGCAAGCAGGTAGGTCGGAATCAGCGAAGGATCGGCCAACGGTTCATCGAGCCAACTGCCGATCTCGGGAAGTAGGCTTCCGGCTTTTTCGGCTGACAGTGTCTCCTCC
>PSMA01000024.1:9007-33877 GCA_040289905.1 Blastocatellia bacterium | reverse complement strand
TGATGTTCGCTGCCGATATGATCGGCGACGAGCCGCGCGAAACGAGATTCGTCGAACGTTTCTTCCTCGAATCCGATCGAAAAAGTGCGGATTTTCGAATCCGAATGCCGGGCTGCAAAAGCCGCAACAGTCGATGAATCTATTCCGCCGGAAAGCAGAATGCCGAGCGGAACGTCCGAGACCAGTCGCATTCTAACCGCGTCGGACAGCAGCTCCCTTAATTGCTCCGCCTTGAGGTCAAAATCGAGTTTGGAGCGATTCCCGTTTGCGCCGGTCCCGGCTGCGAGAGTTTCCGGTGAGCAGAGATCCCAGTATCGCTTGATTTCAACCGCTGCACCTTCGACCGTCAGAAAATGGGCGGCGGGTAGCTTTTTTATCCCTTTGAAAATCGACAATGGCGCCGGGACGTAGTCAAACGAAACGTAATGCCGCAGCGCATCAGCATCAATCTGGCGCGAAACGCTTGGATGCGCGAGCAATGCTTTCAGCTCGGACGCCCAAATCAGATGGTCGCCGAACACGCCGTAATAAAGCGGCTTTTCGCCGAAGCGGTCCCGCGCCAAAATTAGCCGTCGCCTCTGTTTATCCCAGAGCGAAAACGCGAACATCCCATTGACGTGATCAAATAGCTTGTCGCCGTATTCTTCGTATAAATGCGGGAGAATTTCAGTGTCCGATGCGGTCTGAAATCGATGGCGTCGCTCTTCGAGGCTTTGCCGAACCTCGCGGTAATTGTACAGCTCGCCGTTCAGCATCACGAGGACTGTTTTGTTTTCATTGAAAACGGGCTGGTCGCCTGTCTCCAGATCGATAATCGAGAGCCGCCGCATTCCGAGAGCAACATTTGTGTCCAGCCAGAGCCCTTCCGAATCCGGCCCGCGATGAACGATTCGATTACACATTGCGCGCAGCGTAACGTCTCTGTCGAAGGCCGCAAAATTTCCCTTCAAATTTATCCAGCCGGCGATACCGCACATAAAAAATTTGGAAAGAGTCGGTCGCCCGCGGGCGCCGACCGATCGCTGTAAGTTAATCAAAACCGATCTTTTCACGGACCGCGTAGATCGCCTTGTCCTGCGATTCGTGGTATGTCCTGACAAGCAATTCCGCCAAGAGGCCCATCAGAAAAAACTGAATAGAGATCGCAAACATCACGATGCAAAGTATCGGCAGCGGCGTTTCTACAAAATCCGCATGGTATTGCGGAAGCCCAAAACGATGGGCAAATTTCAAAAAGACGGCGTAAAGACCAGAAATCGCAGAAGCAGCCAACGCAAGCATTCCAAAAGTCCCGAAAACGTACAGCGGTTTGGTCTGGTATTCCGCCATAAATTTTATCGTGATGAGATCGAATATAACTTTTACGGTACGCGAGATTCCATACTTCGAACGTCCGGCCGTGCGAGCGTGGTGATCTACTGGAATTTCCGTCACCCGGGCACCAGCCCACGCGGCGTAAATCGGAATAAAACGGTGCATTTCGCCGTAAAGACGAACGTCCTGCAAAACCTCCCGACGATATGCCTTCAGCGAACAGCCGTAGTCATGAAGCGGGACGCCGCCGATTTTGGAAATAATCCTATTTGCAATCATCGACGGCAATTTGCGGGAAAGAAATTTGTCTTGACGATTTTTGCGCCAGCCGGAAACGACGTCGTACCCTTCCTCCAGCTTGGCCAGAAGTCGCCGAATATCCGCCGGATCGTTTTGTAGATCCGCATCCATCGGAATCAGGATTCTACCACGCGCAGCATCGATTCCCGCGCTCATTGCGGCCGTCTGACCGTAATTACGGCGGAGAGCTATGACGCGAACACGCGAATCCGATTCAGCAATTTCTCGGAGAATTTTTAGGCTGTTATCCGTCGAGCCGTCGTCAACGTAAATCACCTCTGCCGCGCGGCCTATCGAATCGAGGGCCGCGCTGATTTTCTGATGCATTGGCCGAAGATTTCCTTCTTCATCAAAGACCGGTAAAAATATTGAAATGTCCGGAACATCCGGATTTAAGTTCTTGTTTTCCATCACAATGGCGAACTTTATAATTTAGTCTCTTTTTTAGGGAAAATATAGTTAGCACTTTGAATTTATTAATGTCGGTCCCCCGCGCACGAAAGCTCTTAGCTAGCTGGTTTTCGGGCGATTACGATGATCGAAACGCCAAAAGGAAAGTTTCGACGTCGGAGCCAATGTCGCTCGGTCGCAAAGATGCGGCCGAAGAGGCCATTCAAACCTGATATATTTATGTTGTTTTCCGAATCCGGTTTAATGCCCGTAAGACGCATCAGCATTCGCCCTAAGAATACGGGAAGAAAAAATGTGATGTTGGCATATGTTGCCCTTTCCACGGCAAAACCGACTTTCTTGACGCGATCCATAATTTCCGATCTTTTATAGCGGATTCGATGATGGGAAATATCGTCCTGTACGCCCCATAGCCACATGAATGCAGGCACAAAAATTAACGCAAATCCGCCGGGCTTTGTTACACGGAAAAGCTCACGCAGACCTGCAAGGTCGTCGTCAAGATGTTCGATGACGTCAAGAGCAGTAGTTATATCGAACTCGTTGTCTGTAAAAGGCAAGGCTTCGGCTAAACCTTGACGAACGTTGAGGCCTTTTCGCAAACAGACTTCCAAAGCGCTATCCGAGACATCCACGCCGCAGGCGCTGCCGAATTCGCCTAGCATCTCCAGGTTCGCTCCGGTTCCGCATCCGACGTCCAGAATTTTCGGCTCTGGTCCGCAGGCGCCTCGCCAGTCAATGATTTCGCGAAGTAATGTTGCCAAGATAGCCCGGCGGCCGATGAACCACCAATGAGAACTCTCAACGCGGTCCATTATTGCATAGGTATGCGGCTGCATTTCCTGTGGCAGAATTGGATTCATAATGACGATTTTGCCATAAAACGGGCTTGATTTGCCTTTTTACTTCAGCTACGAGTAAACATCAGATTCGAAGCCCAAGTAGTTCGCTCGTGAGCGGTCCTTCGGCGATCGAGCGCTTCAGACCATAGGAAGAGCTGAGTCGTTGGGCGATTCCCGCAGAGTCAACGCAGCATTTTCCCGAGTGGCGACCGAGAATCATTAATCCGAGCCCTTCCTCAATGTATTCGGGCCGGTTTACGGCGAGCATATATTCGCCCGATGTCCGATGAGCCTCCCATTCTAGCTCGAACAGTGTCGGGTCAAAGACGCTCAGGGGATTCACTGCCGCATCCGAATAGCTTGCGATAACTCGTGCGAAATCGTACACGTGTCGGCCTTCGTGGACAAAAGTACCTTCGCACCCACGTTGGCCGCCGGTATCAATCGTTTCATATGCGATTGCGATATAAATTTCGCCAAACGCATCAATTAGGCTGATCGCTCCCTGAGAGATTTTCTCGCTGGTTGCGGCCGAATCGATCAATCCGGTTATGCCGGAAGCATTTAATTCTTTTACCGGCCGAGCACGGACAATCATTTGCGAGTCGAGGATTAGGCCTGCAATCATCTTCTGTTCATCGGTGCCGACCGCCCCAATGGTTTGCAACGCTTTTTCGATACTATCGCGGTATCGATCGGGAATGTCGCCCTCAAATTTCATTTTATTTTGCCGAATCCGCACCAACTATTGCGGTTATGCCAAAGAATTTCAACGTCGGTCGCGCCAATTTCGCTCCACCAGGAGGCAAATTCCTCGCGCGAAATATAAAAAGCCGTCGGGGCCACGAGGTGGTCAAAGACAATGTTATGCTGTTCGCGCCAGCCAAATCCTGCAATATAATTCAAATAATCGTTGTAAAAGAGAAGCTTGGCGGCTCGCGGGAAAATTCGGTTCAGCGGGCGGTAGACGAGCTTTGTCAATAGAAACAAAACGGCCGTCGGTAATTTCGATATTTGATAAAGCGTGGCTGGGCTAATTCGTGAGGTGAAGTTCTCTCGAAGCGGATTGATAACTTTGATAATCCAGCCGTTGTTTTCTTTGCCATAAACCCACGCCGAAATATATCCGCTGGGCTTTACTTTGCCGGCAAGCGAAACAAATGCCTTTTGCGGATTGGGCGTATGGTGCAATACTCCAACGCTGAATGCATAATCGAATACCCGTTTCAACGGAAGCTTGAAAATATCGCACTGAACGATGTGCACGTTTGGTAGATGGCGCGTTAACGAAAATGCCGATTCTACGCCGGCTCCGAGATCGATTCCGATTACGTCTTTGGCCCCCCACTGAGCCGCCAATTTTGTGTGACGGCCTTTTCCGCAGCCACCTTCGAGGATCGTCTTACCAGCGAAAAACTCAGGTTTGGCGGGACGCAGCCAACCGAGAAATTGATCGGTATATCTCGGGTCTTCCTGCGTAAAATGCGTCCATTGCCAGCCGAAATTCTCGGCGGTTTCTGCCTTCTCCTGCTCGATTCGGCTCAGATCGGCAAATCGTGGAATTCCGCGTGTTATTTTGTATTCACGATCGCACTTTCTACAGCTTAAAAGGCCCTCGATAATTTCCTTGTCTTCGTACCTGCTCGCATCTACCAAAGTCAGGTCGCCGCCGCAAATGGGACAGGCAAGCAATTCCAACAAACGTTCCTTCATCTGATGATTGTGCCGGCGTCGGGTTAGCGCCCTTGATTGGGTACTTTTGCCGTTCTTTCCTTGAATTCTTGATACTGTCGGAGCGGAAAGGGTCGCCGCCAGTTAAATTCGAATTCATCGGTTTCGCGGTCCTGATAAAGTTGGTCGAAGGTTGCTGCAAAGGCACTTACGATCTCCGAAATCGGTCCGCAATGAGAAAAAACAAGCTCTCGTTGCGAGCCTTTGCGCTCTTCGGTCGGAAACTGATAAATTTCAAAAGTTAGCTCTTTGTCTTTGCGGCGAAAATTAAAATCATAAGCTTCTGGATCGCGGTTCCATTGTAGGGTCCATTCGTCCGTACTCGAGGCCGGATCCAGCGTTTCGGTTAAAATTCGCATCAATTCGGGCAGAGCGTTCTCGTAGGGCGAATGGGCCGTGGTCGTATGGAACTCATTTTCAGCGTTGCGAAAGCCGATCGACATCCATCCGCATTGCGGGCTATTAAAGCTCACTTCTAAACTTCCTAAACTTCGCGGCATAGAAAAACTTATGGTAACTTTCAAAAACGCTTTCGACAAATGACGGCTACGAACCGGAGTTGAACCTAGAAATGAGACAATACCACGAATTGCTTCAGTATATCTTGGACAAAGGCGTCAAACACGAAGACAGGACCGGCGTCGGGACAATCTCGGCCTTTGGCTATCAGACTAGATTTGACCTTTCTGAAGGATTTCCGATTGTAACGACAAAGCGGGTGCCCTTTCGCTGGGTGGCCGAAGAGCTCTTTTGGTTTCTTAGCGGCTCGACAAATGAAAGGGATCTGAGAGCTCGCGGAGTCGATATTTGGCAGGAATGGGCGACCGCGGAGCAAGCGGCCAGATTCGGTCGTCAAGAGGGCGACCTAGGGCCGATCTACGGATATCTTTGGCGTTCGTTCGGCGGCGATTATCCAACGCAAAACGGCGTCGATCAAATCGCCCGCTTGATAAATGAGATCGAGAGGGATCCAAATTCACGCCGCCTAATCGTAACGGGATGGAACCCGGAGACCTGTGATCTTGTGGCTCTTCCGCCGTGCCATACTTTGTTTCAATTCAAGGTCGAGGCTGGCCGAAAGCTTCATTGCCACCTCTACCAGCGGTCGGCCGATGCATTCCTCGGCGTCCCGTTTAATATCAGCAGTTATGCGCTGCTTACGCACCTGATCGCTCACGTCTGCGACCTTGAGCCAGGTGAATTTATACATTCTTTTGGCGATTTGCATATTTACTCCAACCATTTGGAGCAGGTCAGGGAAGTGCTCGCCCGCGAGCCGCGTCCACTGCCCCGGCTAGAAATCATCGGCTCGGCGGGTTACCGAGGGCTTGAAGGACTACTAAACTTTAAATATGAGAATCTGCAACTCGTCGGTTATGACTCTTGGGGAAAAATTGCTGCACCGGTTGCGGTGTGAAGTCGTCACGCAGCGCAATGTCGCGCGGCCTGGAAAGATTCATTTCTTAACGACTGAATACTCAATGCGGCGATTGTAAAACTTCCCGAGTTCTGTGGAATTGTCTGCTCTTGGCTTATCCGGGCCATATCCACGCGTCTGGAACACTGCCGGGTTTACGCCAAATTTCACGAGCACTTCTTTGACGGCATTCGCTCGGTTCTGAGACAGCGTTAGGTTTGAGGCTGCGCTGCCCACATTGTCTGTATGTCCGCCGATTTCCAAAACGATACCTGGATCGCGATCGGCAAGTTTTTTGATAAAACCAGCACCTTTTTGTAATGCTGCTAGCCGTTTTGGCGGGACGTCAAATTTCCCACTTTCAAAATTTATTATCAAAATGTTCAATGCCTTAACGAGCTGTTCGGCAGTAAAAGGATCGGGCAGCTGGTCGAGCGCCGTGTTATAGCAGCGTTCGGCTTTATCTTCTTCACCTAGCTGGATATTTGCACAATCGTCGGTCGGTTTTACTGATTGTGCTTTACATCTTGCGATCACTGGCGGCGGATTTACCCCCCGCCCACCTTCGACGGTAATCGGCTGGCAGGTATAGGTCGGGTGTACGATTGTAATTGTTCTTTTCCCCGGGATTAGATTTGAGATCCGCGAATCGCCGTCTTCGTTTGAAACGGCCAGCATCTTTCCATCTATCATTATGTCGCTTCCCGGAGGAGCACCTTTAATCGTTACTTCAAATCCCGTGTCGCGTATTATGAAGAAGTACACGATCCCGAGCACGGCCACGGCGAAAAAGAACATTACCATCAGCCCGGCCGTTACCCAGACCCATCCGGGTATCCCGCCTTTTTTTACGTCCTCTTCGGCCTCGGCTTGCTCGGTTGGCGTCGGCGGGAGATTTTCATATTTTGAGCGTTCAGCCTCCGGCAGCCGGAAATAAGGCGTCGTCTTTCCTGCGGACCAGCCGCTGCTTAGAGCGTCAAAATCTGCCGCGGGTATTTCCGGATTCGGTGCAGCGGCTTCCCAGTCAGAGGGCCGCTGCGACGGAGCACCGGGATACATCGTTTTCCCAATATCCTGCCGGTTTGTATCGATCGGCTTTAGATTAGTGATTGTTTTTCCGAAATCATCCGGAGCCGGCTGCGAAGGTATTTTATAATTCGTCTTCGCCCAATCCGGTTCGCTTTCGCGTGGATCCCCAGCTTTGCGACGTCCCGGCACAGGTATATTCGGTGTTGTCTTCGTGAAATCGTCCGGGGGCGGGCCTGGGTTGTTCGTTCTGTCGCTCACTTTTCTAGGTTTGGGGAAAATCGAAGCTGATATCCACTACCCCCAAGCTTGTTTAGCGGATAGAAGCAACTTTAACACAATTTATTGTCTGAGAATAGAGCAATGATTTCTGAGGGTTGAATTAGCAGCGCGTCCAAGCGAGAATCGCCTTAATTGGACTTGATTTCCGGCGGTTGAGCAGTTTTCATCCGGACTTCAATTCCTTTGTCGGCAAGCAAAAGAAATCTTCGGGCGTCGTACGCAGATGCATTAACGGGTTGATAGGAGAGTAGATATCTATTTTTTCGAAGTTCCTCACAGATTGATTTTGCTGCTAACTGTGCCTCTTCGATTGGGAAAGCGCTGCCGCCAGTTGCTCCGGTAAGTTTTGCGACGACGGTTGCGGCTTTTGGTTGGTTGCGACGAAATACCCCGCCCGAGCGGTCCGGCATACTCAAAAAATATGTCGTAATGTCATTGGTTTGCAACCGATCGAGTATGTCTTCAAACTTAGCCTTACTTCCGCGGTCAAGGCCGTCGCTGATGACAACCAGGGCCGTTTTTCGTATGCCGGGCATTAGCGGGACGATCACTTCCCGAATCGCAGCTTCAATTGCGTCGAAAAGATAGGGGTTTCCACGTTTTCGGAAAGTTGCGAGCGATGATTGAACGGCCTTTTCGGAATCGGTCCATTCCTGAATGATTTCCGGCTTTTCATCGAAGGCGATAATGAAGAGTTGGTCGCCCTCAAAAATTTCATAGACAAATTCCATCACGGCCTGTCTAAGTCGATCCAGTTCCGCCGGGACAGACTGCGAATTATCTACTAGGATCACTATTCGTGAAGGCGATGGATCGAAAGTAAAATTTCGAATTTTCTGCTCGACACCGTTCTCGTAAAAATAAAGATTTTCAGGGCGGATTGGATCGGTTTTTGAATCGGTCCGCCGCGCCGTGACAGCGATTACTTCACCTTCTGAGCCGATGGCTTTGGCGCTTCGGCGCGATTGGGCCGGCACGGCCGCCGGTAGCAACATCGCTACCAAAGCGGCCGAGGCAAGCAATAGGAGACATTCTCGAAGATTAGTCATTTCCGGAAGCGGCAACCTGTGCATTGGATGCCGACTCGGCCGACACGGTTGAAGCGGCACCGTTTGTTTTTTCCGATTTACCATTTTCGCTTACTGGCTTTTTGCCGTTTTTGCCGGCATAGTCGGTTACGTACCAGCCTTCGCCCTTGAAGGCGAAGCCAGACAGAGAAATGAGTTTCTCGAGCTCGCCATTGCATTTTTCGCACGTCCGCAGCGGCGGCTCGCTTATCGCTTGTCGTTTTTCATAATACGAATCGCATTCTTTGCATTTGTACTCATAAATCGGCATAGTGCGTAAAACCTCTGAAAATAATTCTAAGATTACTGAGATCTAAACCTAAGAAGCCGGGAATTCACTTCGATTCCCGAAAGTTTTAAGCTATGACGGCGATAATCAAACGCCCCGCCGTATCAACGCTAAATTTTATTTTAACTTTTCGAGCCGTGTTTGCTCAATAAGAAAGCCCTGCCGCTGCAGGGCTCTCGAAAAACCATTGCGGAGTAATTTCTTCGAAATTGGGTTTAACCGGAAACACTGCTTCCGATAGATTCGTGGTGTTTTTGCTCTGCTAGGAAGCGTTCGGCATCAATTGCTGCCATACAACCGGTCCCAGCTGCCGTTACGGCCTGTCGGTAGTATGAGTCTTGCGCGTCGCCGCAGGCAAAAACGCCGGGTATATTGGTTTTCATCGTTCGACCCTCTGTGGTCAGATACCCGACGCTATCCATTTCTAAAATTCCCGTGAATAGATCGGTGTTCGGCTTGTGCCCAATGGCGATAAAAACGCCGTTTGTCGGGAAATCGTAGGTTTCGTTAGTTTTATTATTGTAAAGTGTAACGCTTTCAACGCCGGTTTGCTTGGTTCCCTTGATTTCCTTGACCTCGGTATTCCATAAAACGTCGATTTTCTCGTTCGCAAGCACGCGCTCGGCCATAATTTTTGACGCTCGAAATTCATTGCGGCGGTGGACTATCGTGACGCGCGAAGCAAATTTGGTTAGAAACAGTGCCTCTTCCATCGCCGTGTCGCCTCCACCGACGACTATGACCGGCTTGCCACGAAAGAAAAAACCGTCACAAGTGGCGCAGGCAGAAACTCCGTTCCCGCCGAATCCAACCGGGACCGGCTCCTCGCCCGGGATGCCCAGCCATTTGGCCGATGCTCCGGTGGCGATAATCAATGAATTTGCCTTGATTGTGGTTGAAATTTCGTATGAATCCGGACTCTCTTTACCGTAAAGCAAGAAGGGTCGCTTGCTTAGATCAACGCGGTCGATCCAGACGTTTATGATCTCGGTACCGAATCGAAGAGCCTGCTCTCGAAATTCGTCCATCAGCACCGGTCCCATTATTCCGTTTCGGAAGCCGGGATAGTTCTCGACCTCAGTTGTAATCGTCAGCTGGCCACCCGGCTGTGGCCCCTCGATCAGTAGCGGGGCTAGCTGAGCTCTGGCGGCATATATTGCCGCCGTCAACCCCGCAGGGCCGCTGCCAAGAATGACGACGTTTCGTTCATATTCAAATTCAGCCATAAAGATCGAATCCTAAAATACGGTTCCTCCCGCTTACGGTTAATATTATATGCCTCTCGAATCAGTTAAGTCGAAAACACCCTTCTGTAAACTGCCGCATACGTAAAGGCATAGGCTCGGCGCCGGCAAACTTATTCCCAATCGCTGCGAAACGTCGGCCTTTTCTGTAAATATGGCTCGAAGGTCTTCGGTATTGGCAGTTTGTTTCTTTATCGTGATAATATGATTGAGCTCGGATCCACTGTTTGACGAAATTTAAAATGCCTACGAGTATGAAGCCCCGGTATGAGGAAAAGCGCTTTGCCCTCAGAATGGCATTGCGTTTGCCGATCGTTGTCTCCGGCCGAGCGAGCGACGGAGCCGCATGGAGCGAGCCAACCGAGACAGACGATATCTCTACGCTGGGCGCATTGTTTCAGCTGAACCAGAAAATAGAAACCGGTGATAGTCTCTACCTTCGGTCGCATCGCCCGGATGGCGTTCCTGTAGAGGTCACGGCTAAAGTGGTACGGGTTTCGGCAGGCAACTACGGCGCGACGCGTGTTGGCGTTGCGATTCAGGAACAGAAGGAAAGCTGGTTGAGGCTGTTCGTTGCCTGGATTGCAGACGATAATGTTGACGACGGTTATCAGGAATAGCTCGTATCGAACCTTTGCCGAACGCCCGCCGCTTAGATAGTTTGGCCGACGCTTGAGTAATTAAGTCCCGATCTTTCGAGTTTATATGTTTGATTTTGAAACTATTCTCCTTGAGCAGCGCGGCGCAGTCGCCGTTTTGACGATAAATCGCCCTGACAAATTAAACGCATTGAACAAACAGGTTCACCTCGAAAGCGTTGCCGCTTTAGATAAGCTACGGCATGACGAAACGGTTCGAGTTCTTGTGATTACCGGTTCGGGAAATAAGGCCTTTATCGCCGGTGCCGATATTGCGGAATTTGCAGAGCAAACCCCGATCGGGCAGCGGAATTTTTTTTATGAAAGGACGCTATTCAATACGATCGATTCTTTCCCGAAACCCGTAATCGCAATGATAAACGGCTTTTGTCTCGGCGGCGGCAATGAATTGGCGTTGGCCTGCGACATTCGCATTGCGTCGGAAACCGCAAAATTCTCGCAGCCGGAGATAAATCTGGGAATAATGCCGGGTGGTGGCGGCACGCAGCGGCTTGCAAGGCTTATCGGTGAAGGCCGAGCGATGGAGCTCTGCCTTACAGGAGATATGATTGATGCGGAAACGGCTCTCAGGTTTGGCCTTGTCAATTACGTATTTCCACCAGACGAACTCGAGGGCGGAACAATGAAGATTGCCGAAAAAATTGCCGAAAAAGCTCCGATCGCACTTCAGCTCACAAAAGAAGCTGTCAAATTTGCCGCAAAATCCAATCTCGACGAAGGGCTTCGGCGTGAGGTTGATCTTTTCGCCCTTTGCTTTTCAACCGAAGACAAAGAAGAAGGTGTCCGAGCATTCCTTGAAAAACGCAAACCGAATTTCAAAGGCCGATGATTAGGCTCGCCCAGCTTGAACCCGGCAGAAGGTGGCCTTGACGACCGGATCGTTTTTCGATAGATTCAAAGCTTGCTCGCGAGGCTCAAAGCTTGCGTGCGGGCGTTTCGTGAGCGTCTTAATCAGGTTTGGGGACGTAGCTCAGCTGGGAGAGCGCATGAATGGCATTCATGAGGTCAGGGGTTCGATCCCCCTCGTCTCCACCAAGTTGCAAACCTTTAGCGGACGATAATTTTCCCACGCAGCATATTCATTCCACAGGTGAATTCGAACTCGCCCTTCTTGTCCGGCGTAAATTCAATCGTAGTGGTTTTGAATGCCGGCAAGTTCGCAAAAATCCGAAAATCTGGAATAACTACCTGTTCGCTACAGGAATCGGTTTCGTCTCGATAAAAATGAAGGCGAACGGGCAGGCCGTTTTTCACCTCGATGCGATCTGGCACGAAGCCACCTTTAACGGAGACCACGATTTCTTGAGTCCCTTTGGAAGTAGCCGTCGCCGAGACGACTTGTCGCTCGCCAAAGAAATACCAGAGCACGAAGGCGATCGCAGCAACCCCACCAATTAATACAGCAATTTCAATGTTGTCCATTTGCTCTCCCGAGTCGTCGTCTTTTGTAAGAACGAAGCCGAAGGCTATTAGTTACGACCGAAACGCTGGAAAGGCTCATCGCGGCGCTGGCAATCACCGGCGACAGCAGTATGCCTGTAAACGGATACAGTAGGCCGGCTGCTATCGGAATGCCGATTACATTGTAGAAAAATGCCCAGAAAAGATTCTGTCTTATTGTCCGGAGCGTGGCTCGCGAAAGGAGGATTGCTGCGCAAACGAGCCGCAGGTCACTACGCATCAAGGCGATATCCGCAGCCTCGATGGCTATGTCCGTACCGGTCCCGATTGCAATACCGACATCCGCCTTCGCCAAAGCCGGCGCGTCATTGATCCCATCTCCAATCATTGCGACGACGCGTCCTTCGGCTTGTAACGCCGCGACTTTTGCGGCTTTATCTTGAGGCATCACCTCGGCTAGAACACGGTCGATGCCAACGGCTTGTGCAACCGATTCAGCCGCTCGCCGGTTGTCTCCAGTAAGTAAGTAAACTGCCAGCCCGATAGATTTCAATCCGCGAACCGCTTCGATCGCTTCGGGCCGTATTGTGTCCGAAACCGCAAAAATCGCCCCCGGCAGCCCGTCTACCGCTAAAATAAACGCTGTTTTTCCTTGGTCGAAAAGGCTTTCGAGCTTTCCGCGAAATGCTTCGAGGTCTATCCTTTTTTCGTTGAACAGCCTTTCGTTTCCGAGCAAGATGTCATGCCCGTCTACTTTCGCGGAAAGCCCGAGACCCTCGATAGCTCGGACTTCCACTGCCGAATCGACCGTAATGCCACGGTTTCGAGCGGCTTCCAGAATCGCCGATGCGAGCGGGTGTTCGCTGTTTTTTTCCGCAGATGCTGCAAGCCGCAGAACCGTGGTTTCATCAAAACCGTCGAGGGCAATGATATCGGTCAGAGTAGGACGACCTTCTGTAATCGTTCCCGTTTTGTCGAGCACGGCAGTATCCAGCCGATGCGCAGTCTCAAGGCTTTCGCCGCCGCGGATCAGAATACCAAGTTCGGCCGCGACGCCAACGCCAACCATTATCGCGGTCGGAGTAGCCAAACCAAGCGCGCAAGGACAGGCGATTACGAGCACAGAGACGAAATTAACAAGAGCCAAGGTAAACCGAATTTCCCGTGGAGCAAAGATAAACCAGACTACAAAGGTCGCAATCGCAACCGAAATCACAATCGGCACGAAAACTGCGCTGATTTTATCGGCAAGGCGGGCAATCGGAGGCTTTGCGCTTTGCGCATCGCGCACCATTCGGACAATTTGTTGAAGCGTTGTTTCGCTTCCGACTTTTGTTGCTCTGAAGATAAATGAGCCCGATGTATTTACCGTGCCGGCGAAGACAACGTCGCCTGGCCCTTTCTCTACGGGGAAACTCTCGCCCGTCAGCGCTGATTCGTCAATGGCCGTTGTCCCTTCTTGAATGACGCCATCAACGGGAATTCGTCCTCCGGGTTTTACGCGAACAAGATCGCTTGGCATTACCTCATCTGCAGGAACGTCAACGTCTTTTCCATCGCGGATTACAACAGCAATCGCCGGTTGCAATTCGATAAGTTTTCGGATTGCTTCACCGGCACGGCGTTTAGCTCTGTCCTCGAGCATTCTCCCGAGAAGGATCAGCGCAATTATCACGCCGGCGGCCTCAAAATAAACTGGCGGTCGCATTGCGCGTGCTACGACGCCTTCGAATGCCTCGGGAAAGATTGTCACCGCAGCCGAGTATAAAAATGCCGAGCCGGTGCCGATCGCAATTAGTGTGTTCATATCGGCTGAGCGGTGACGAAGTCCGGCAAATGCGCGCTCAAAAATTCCGCGACCGGAATAGAAAATTACCGGAGTGGTCAGAATTAGCTGCAGCCACTCATTGCCGGGAAAATCGAGTGCAGGAATCCGCCCATGCGACATTGACATCGCCAGGAGCGGAAAAGAAAAAATTGCGGCAATTAGAAATCTCCGCCGGGATTCCAGATAGGACTGTTTCTCAATTTCTTCAACACCAGAAGCTTTGCGAGCCGCTAATCGATAACCCAGCCGCTCACCAGCTTGCCGGAGAGCCCCAAAATCAGTCGAATCAGGAATGTATTTTACCACTAATTCGTCAGACGATTCTTCGACGCCGATCACCCCAGCGAGCGCGTCAAAGACGCTTTTGCGCGAAAAATCGCCATCGCCTCGCTTCGCAAACCGGATTTCCGAGGCGGCCGCAGTGTCATAACCAATTGCCCGCAACCGCTCAACGATGTCTGCGGTTTTTACGGCAGCCGGGTTATAGCGAATCCTCGCAGTTTCTGCTGCAAAATTGACCGTTGAATCACAAACGCCCGACAGGGAAGCGAGACTCTTTTCAATCCTCGCTGCACACGCGGCACAGCTCATTCCCCGAATTGGGATTTCAACAGCTATCTCCTCTGCCGTCTCTTTTTTCGCATCATTCGCCATTTGGTTTTGATTAAAATTCAACTAGCCGTAATTTCGTGCCTATCTTCTGCTTTTACTGCGGTAAAACCTACCAATTCGAAAGCCTGAACAAGTTCGTCCGGACCGATTTCCAGCTTATGGAAAACGCTGACGCGCTTTTCGTCGATTTGAACGTCCACATTGCGTACGGCCTCCAGCTTGCCAGGCGAGTTTTTTATTGCGTCACTACAACCCGAACAGGTAATTTCGGGGACATTGAAGATACTTTTTCCCCAAATCGAATTACGTGCTTTTTTTCTGAACTCATTTTTCTCCTTTTAATCCAGTGTTGCTTGCAAAACGTGCCGTGCGATTCGCTCTCGCGTGCAAGCCATTAACGCTCGCAGACGACTTTGCGATTTCCGTAAATTCCGTTAGGCCGCAAACGTGGCCGGGCAAGTCGCCGTGCTCGTCCAAATCTCTCAATGCACTAGCTAACTCGTCATGATAAGTTCGGAGTCAATTCATTTGGATGTTCACTTGATCGATTCCATCGCATATTATTTCTCTAAGCTTTCTACAGGGATTTTCGCCTCGCCGCTTTTGTTCGATAAGATCGCGGATCTCAACGAGTGAAAAAACGAGAGCTCGAGCGTTCCGAATGAATTCCAGACGCTCGATCGCTTCCGGCTCAAAAAGCCGATAGCCGGAAGCTCTTCTTTTACAGCGGTCGAGAAGCCCGCGGCGTTCATAAAATCTAGGAGTTTCAATTCCAAGCCCACAAATGCGCGCCAGTTCGTCAATCTTCATCTTTCGTAAGGCTGGATTCTTCAATTCGTTTTGAACCACAAGGAAAGTATAAACCCTTTAGTGAGCTATCGAGGCAGGTTTTTCGATCGGCAGTTAGTTTGGCTTCCTAAATTTCGCCGCGTCCTTTAGGCCATTGCCAATTCAAGCGACGAAATTCCTGATCTTGTGTTTAATGGCGAGAGGGGTATTATATGATTGTTTGTATTGGCAACGAACAATCTCAATCTAATCTCGTATTGGATTTGTTCGGGAGGAATGGATTCGCGGCCAAATGAAGAAAATCTATCTGCACAAGGTCGAAGATCAAATCGCGCGGCACCGCACGATTCGCGATATAAACAAGCAAATCGTGCTTAATTATATTCGCGTCCGGGCCCCGATTTCTCGCGCCGACATAGCCCGCGAGACGTCGCTTCAGCGTTCGACCGTCTCTGCAATCGTCGATGATCTGCAAAAGGAAGGATTGATTGAGGAAATCGGTGCTGGAAATTCGACCGGTGGCCGCAAGCCGACGCTCTTGCAGATCAGAAGCGGTACGCCGGCGGCAATTGGAATCGATATTACACCAACGGTCTCAACTGTGCTGGTCGCAGATCTTGCTGGCAAAATTTTACGCAGCGAGGAATTTCCAACCTCGTCAGATATCGAATATATGAACCGCCAAATACTTTCCAAGGTCATCGCTCTGCGATCAGAATTTCTGGATGCGAGAATGGAGGTTGGCATAAGCATTCCGGGAATCGCTGACCAAGTAACTGGAAATGCGATTTATATTCCGTACTTTCAATGGTCAGATTGGGATATCGGAAAGCAAATCACCGAAACAACAGGGCTAAACGTAATTATTGAAAATGATGCTAACGCAATTGCGCTTGCGGAGCTTTGGTTTGGTTCGGCAAGGATTCGGCGAACGAAAAATTTTATTATGGTTTTTGTTGCCGAGGGAATCGGCACCGGCATAGTGATCGACGGGCAGGTATATCGCGGTGAAAACGGTGCTGCCGGCGAATTTGGTCATATGTTCGTCTCGGGCGATGCGCCAGTTGCTTGCTCCTGTGGGCGTTTCGATTGTTGGGAAGCCCATGCTTCGGAAAAAGCTTTAATCGCGCGGTACCTAGGCGAAGGAAAAAACGCGACGTCCGTTTCGATTACCATAGACCACTTGATTTCGCTTGCGCGAAACGGCGAAGATCGGGCCCTGCGAGAGTTAAAGAAAAACGCAGAATATCTCGGGATTGGGATATCAAATCTCCTGATCGGCTTTAGCCCTGAGGCCATCGTCATCAGCGGCGCAATTACCAAAGCTTGGGACTTGATAAAAGAGGAAATTAACGCTGCCGGTCAGCGAAGTATTCGGCAGGAAGTCAAGATGGCCGAAATTCTGCCCTCCGAACTCGGCGACAAGCCGACAATTTTCGGATCAATCAGCCTGGTGCTGGCGCAAAAATTTGCCTCAGCAAATTAAGTCCCGTAGATTTTTCCAGGTCTGGCTAAACGAAAATGACATGAAGTTCATGCTTTCGATCGAAAATTTCGCTTGACATTATATTAATTTTCAATTAATACTTTGTTTGTTTCGCAAACAAACAATTGAAAAAAGTTCCGAAAAAATTACCGAGGAAACCGATAGAGCTTATGTTCGGCGCCGCCACCCAAACCGGCTTTCCAATATAGCCCTGAGGGTTGCAACGCTTCGATTAGGGGGAAATTCTATGAATAAACTCAGCTTTCGCGGGCTAATTCGCCCGGCCACCGCGCTAATCGCCATCTTACTAGCTTTCGCACAAGCTTTTGCGCAAACCGAATCTGCCAGAATTCAAGGAACGGTTAGCGATATCAATGGTTCGCCCGTTCCTGGAGCTTCCGTTAAAGCCACGAAGGTCGGCACGGGCCGCCTTTACAGTACGACGTCGTCCGAAAGCGGCGCCTACTCGCTAGTTTCTTTATCTCCGGGGCTGTATGAAATCGAAGTTTCGGCAGGAAATTTCAAAACCATCAAACAGGAGATAAGCCTTTCGGTAGCGCAAAGCGGTTCATTGAATTTTACGCTCGAGCCCGGATCAGTAAATGAAACGGTAACCGTCACCGAAGATATATCGCAAATCGAACCGAATACCTCCGCAATCGGGGCAGTAATCAAGGGTCGCGAAGCAGTTGAATTGCCGCTCAATGGGAGAAATGTTTTGGAACTTGCCCGCCTAACGCCAGGTGTTACGATCGGCGTTCCCGATGGGTTCGCCACCGGCGTTTCCGGAAACGCTGAAACTTACCGCAATCGAAATACTGGAGGGGCTTCGCTGTCGATTAATGGACAACGTACGCAAGCGAATAATTTTCTCCTTGACGGCGTCGACAATAACGAGTCGTTAGTCAATACAATCAACGTTTTCCCTTCGGCTGAAGCGGTGCAGGAATTTCGCGTTCAGACGAGCGTCGCACAGGCTGAATTCGGTCGCGGCGGCGGCGGCATTGTGAATTCGGTTATTAAATCGGGCGGAAACCGTTTCTTCGGAAGTTCTTTTCTGTTCATACGAAACGACAATCTCGATGCGCGGCCGACCTTCAACACTACAAAGAACGAATTTCGTCGCGGGCAATTTGGCGGCACTTTCGGAGGCCCGATTTGGAAAAACCGGATCTTCTTTTTTGGCGACTACGAAGGATTGCGCCAATTTCTCCCGCTAAATCAGGAGACCGCAACGGTACCGACAGCGCGAATGCGCAACGGAGATTTCGGCGAATTACTCACCTTGCCAACGCCGATCCAGCTGCGAGATATCCTAACCGGGTTGCCGATTTCGGGCAATCGAGTCGATTTGTTACCGGGAAACCGAATGAATCCTGTTGGTCTCAATTATCTTCGGGCATTTCCTCTACCCAATAGACCCGGAGTTTTTAGTAACTATGTCACGACGAGAAATGAAACGACCAAGACGAACACCTACGACGTCCGGATTGACGCTTCAATAAGTACCGGTAACCAAATTTTCGGGCGCGTAAGTCAGGGATTTTTTGACCAGACCGTTTCGTCGCGATTGCCGACCCTGCCTGCCGGATTTGGATCCGGGACGAATCCGATCAGGACGCGCGGTTTCGTTATCGGCCTGAATTCTGCGTTAACTCCGAGGGTCTTCAATGAGCTACGCGTACAAGCAAACCGCATTCGCTACGGTTACACTCCGCCGTTTTTCGATAAGACGATATCCGCCGACCTTGGTATTCCTAATGCGAATCGGGATGCCAATCTCGGCGGTGGAGCTCTCATCGGCGGATACAACGGTCAACTGGAATACACGGGCGATTTCGGGCCTTACATTGTTCCGCAAAATACATACCAAATAGTTGATAGTATTACCTTTTCTACGGGAAATCATACTTTCAAATTTGGCGGTACGATTTTGCGCCGCGACGTCGCGCTCTATCGGCCAAATCGTGGTAAAGGATATTTTTTCCTCATTGGCAACGGCGACCCATCGCAATGCGGCGGAGCTCCTTCTACGGGCTGGGAGCAATCGGACCTCCTGATAGGGTTTGTTTGCAATTACCAGATTGGGCCGCCATTCGGCACCGTCGGTACGCGAAATTGGGAGAATGCAATTTTCGCACAGGACGATTGGCGCGTTACGCCGCACCTGACGCTAAATCTCGGCCTTCGTTATGAGCTTTTCACGAACCCCACGGAAATGTACGGCCGTCAAGCAAATTTTGACCTCTCTACGGGTCGATTGATTGTTGCCTCCGGCCCTGGGGATTCTCTGACGAAGACGGATAAGAATAACTTCGGGCCGCGGGTTGGATTTGCATATGATTTTGGCGGAAAGGCAAAGGACGTAATTCGCGGCGGCTACGGATTGTTTTATTTCCTGGACCGCGGCGGAATCGATAATCAGCTCGCACAAAATCCACCGTACAGCGGCTTTTCGCAGTTTAACTTCACGGACGGCGTTCGCATTGCGCTTTCGGGCCGAGCTCCAAATGGGACTCTGGATTCGCGTCTTGCAACCGGCCCGTTGCCGCTCGGCAGCGTCTCGAGCGTTAATCTCAACGATCCCCGAAACGTAGCCGTCTTGGCCTGGAAGCCAGACAACAAGACGTCGATGGTACATCAATTCAATGTCCAGTATCAGCGACAGCTAACCCGCGTAACAGCTTTCAGTATCGGTTACGTAGGCACGCGCGGACGGCGATTGATCCTTTATTACAACCTGAACGGACGAATTGTCGAACCCGGAACGAATGTCGTCTGTCCGAATGGGTCTTCAACTTCACCGTGCTTTCCGACGCTAGCGGGTAATCCGGTTAGAGTTCGCGATGACCTCGGCAAGTCACAGTACGACTCATTGCAGATTCAATTGGAAAGGAGATTTTCAGAGGGCTGGCAATACCGTGTCGCTTACACGTTGTCGAAAACCAAAGACAATGGAGAAGGGGCGTTCGATGCAGTTGCGGATACAAACATAAACTTCATAGAACCGTTTGCGACATCGCGTGTCGATTTTCCGAACGTTCTCTCGGTCGAATCGGTTTATGATTTGCCGATTGGGAAAGGTCGGCGTTGGGCTAGCGATATCCCGTCGGCGCTTGACGCAATCATCGGCGGCTGGCAAGTCAACGGAATCTATCGAATTGGCAATGGCCAGCCCTTTGACGTGCGGCGCAACGGCGTTCGTGTAGACCTCGTCGGCAAACCTTACACCGGTCGCCGTGATCCGTACCTAAACTTTGCATCATTCCGCCCGGCTCCCGCGGGCAGGTTCGGCACGCTCGAGCGCAATTCGCTGCGTGGGCCGATATTCAATCAGTTAAATTTGGGTCTTTCGAAGAATTTCAGGCTTTACGAATCGTTTAAGCTTCAATTCAGGACCGAATTCTTCAATTTGTTCAATACTCCACAACTTACGCCGCCAAACACGGATCTCGGTAATTCGGATCCCGTTTTCGGATTTGGTACGATACGTTCGACGTACGGGTTCACGAATCGTCAGATCCAGTTTGGTCTTCGCCTTGAATTTTAAGATCGGGTTTTTCAGTGCCCCGAAAGCTCTACAAGTTTTCGGGGCGTTTTAGTCCGTCCGGGCCTTGATTAGATGCAAATCCAGATACCGGTTAGAATCAGGTTTGATGGAGTTTCCCAGAAGATCCGGAATACTTTTGCACCCAACGTCGCTACCCGGCGATTTTGGGATTGGAGATTTTGGCCCTGCGGCGTTTCGCTGGATCGATACATTGGCAATGGCCGGCCAGACCTATTGGCAAGTTTTGCCGCTTGGTCCGACCGGTTTTGGCGATTCTCCGTACCAATCGTTCTCGGCTTTTGCCGGTAACACGCTTTTAATCTCGCCCGAGCGTCTGATTGAAGATGGTCTGCTCGAACCCTCAGCGCTCGAAGCGGCGCCGAGATTCGATGAAGATCGGGTCGAATATGGCCGAGTTTATGAATGGAAAACAGCTCTTTTGCCGCTAGCCTACCGAAAGTTCCTTGCGACGACGAGCGTGGATCTCCGCGGACGGTTCGAGTCCTTTGGAGAGGAAAACGCCTGGTGGCTGGAAGACTACGCAACCTATCGCGCGATTAAGCGGGAGCACGGTCAAAAGCCTTGGTATGAATGGGACGAGCCGATCCGCCTCCGAGATCCGCTTGCCCTTAAAGCCGCTAGCGATCGGCTTTACGACGAAATTCAAGCGGAAAAATTCTACCAGTTTGTTTTTTATTCGCAGTGGAACGCACTCAGAGCGTACGCGGCAAAAAACGGAATAAGCATCATCGGCGACATTCCAATTTTTGTGGCCCTTGATTCCGCAGATGTTTGGTGCAACAGAGAGAAGTTCAAATTAAACCCGGATGGCCGGCCGAAGGTGGTGGCGGGCGTGCCGCCGGATTATTTCTCGAAGACCGGTCAGCTATGGGGGAATCCAATTTATGATTGGGAGGCAATGCGTGCTGAGGGATTCTCGTGGTGGGTTGCGCGGGTCGCATTTACTCTTCGGGTGGTGGATATCGTCCGGCTCGATCATTTTCGCGGATTCGTTGCTACTTGGGAAGTGCCCGGCGGCGATCCGACGGCGGAAAACGGAAGGTGGGTAGAGGTGCCCGGCAAAGAACTGCTAGCCGTTCTTAAGCGGGCTTTACACAAGCTTCCCGTTATTGCCGAAGATCTCGGTGTGATTACGCCGGAAGTTGAGCAACTTAGAGATGCTTTTGGCTTTCCTGGTATGCGGATTTTGCAGTTTGCGTTCGGCGGCGATGCGCAAAATCACGACTTGCCTCACAACTACGTCCGCAACTCAGTTGCCTACACCGGAACGCACGATAACGATACGACCGTCGGCTGGTGGAATTCCGTTGCGGGCAGTGGCTCGACCCGCGATGCCGCAGAGATCGGCCGCGAACACGAATATTGTTCAAAATACCTGAATACGGATGGAAGGGAAATTCACTGGGACTTTATTCGGGCGGTTTGGGCTTCGGTAGCAAATACCGCTATTGCACCGCTGCAGGACGCACTTGGGATCGGAAGCGAGGGCCGAATGAACCTTCCCGCGACGACCTCCGGCAATTGGGCCTGGCGATTCAAACGGGATGCAATCTCGCGACAGGTTGTCGAGCGGCTGGCTGAACTAACGAGAATCTACGGTCGGAATAGTTCCTAACAGAAGCTCTACTAAATCGATTTGCGGTTGATACTAAGTCGAGCAATCGTTATGCATCGCAGGAGGCAGATCATGAATTCGTCACTAAAGGTTCTCATAACCGTTATTTTTTTTGCGATCGCTGCCTTCGGCCAACAACCGGTTATAAACAAGGTAGAGCCGCCGAGCTGGTGGCTCGCAAGCGCGCTCAAACCGGTTCGAATCTTGATCACCGGCAAAAATCTGCAGGGAGGGCGAGTGGAAACTGCAGGAGCCGGTTTTTCGAGTACGAATTTCAAATCGAGTCCAAACGGACATTACCTTTTTGCAGATATTTCGATTGCGGAAACGGTAGCCCCGGGTAATTACGAATTCACACTCGTCACGGCGAGTGGGCGCAGTCCGTTTCACTTTGAGATTTTTCAGCCGCTACCGCAAACCGGCAATTTTCAGGGGTTTTCGCAGGACGATTTTGTCTATTTCATTTTCCTCGACCGCTTTGCAGACGGTGACAGGAAAAACAACGATCCGGAAAAATCGCGCGGGCTCTATGATCGAAGCAAGCCGCGAAGGTATCACGGCGGCGATCTTCAGGGGGCAATCGAGAAGCTCGGTTACGTAAAATCGCTCGGTGCGACGGCCATTTGGACGACGCCGATTTACGACAATAATGATCAGCTCGATCAGCTCGAAGTTTACGACGGCGAACCAACGACGGGTTATCACGGCTACGGACCGATCGATTTTTATGCCGTCGACGAACATTTCGGCACGCTCGAGAAGCTTCGCGAGTTCGTATCAAGAGCTCATCAGGCCGGTTTTGTAGTGATTCAGGATCAGATTGCGAATCATACAGGTCCCTATCATCCTTGGGTAGACGATCCGCCGACGCCAACTTGGTTTAATGGAACACGGCGAGACCATATCGCAAATAATTGGCAGAAATGGACGACGATGAATCCGCGTGCAAGCTATCAGACACAGCGGAGCAATCTAGAAGGCTGGTTCATCGATATACTACCGGATCTAAACCAGAATGATCCGGAGGTTGAGAAGTATCTTATACAGAACTCGCTTTGGTGGATTGCGCGGACAGGGTTTGATGCGATAAGAATGGACACTTTGCCACATGTGCCGCGCAAATTCTGGGCAAATTGGTCGGCGGCAATACACCGAGAGTTTCCTAGAATCAACATTCTCGGAGAGCTATTCGACACCGATCCAGCGCTGATCGGATATTTTCAACGTGGGCGCCGTGGCCACGATGGGATAGATACAGGCATCGACACACTGTTCGATTTCAGCCTCTTTTCAACAATTCGCAGCGCTTTTATCGGCGGACAGCCGATTCGCTTAGTTTCTCAGACTTTTGCACATGATTGGTTGTATCCGCGGCCGGAGGTTCTTGTTACTTTTTTGGGTAATCACGACGTGCCGCGATTTATGAGCGAAAAAGGAGCGACAATTTCGGGAATGAAATTAGCGCTTACCTGCATAATGACGTCGCGCGGCACTCCGATACTGTACTACGGCGACGAGATTGCAATGGACGGAGGAGGCGATCCGGATAATCGGCGCGATTTCCCAGGCGGATTTGCTGGGGATTCGCGAAATGCTTTCACTGCCGCGGGCCGCAACGCGACTGAAAATGAGATCTGGAATTTCACCGCTCGGCTCGGAGCTTTGCGCCGCGAATTAGAGCCGCTGCGGCGAGGTCGGACATTGGATCTGTTCGATGGCGAGCAGCAAATGGCATTTGCCAGGTTCACCGACGATAATGCAGTAATCGTAGTCATCAATAACGCAAAAACTTCCGAAGAGATAAGTTTTGATGTATCGATGTTGAAGCCTCTCGTCGCAGCGGAATCTCTAACGGATCGGTTAGGCAATGTCGAAGACGTCACGCTGGTCAGCGGAAAATTTACGGCCAGGATTCCAGCCCGTACCGCGGCGATCTTCACCAAGAGCAATCGTCCTCCGGCGTCTTCGGTCACAGAAGTTCGACGATCACTGAAGGATTAAAACTGCAAACACGTATGACACTAAAACCGCGACTATCTTTCGTCCAGATCTGGAATATGAGCTTTGGCTTTATGGGAATCCAATTTGGATGGGGCCTGCAGATGGCTAATATGTCACCGATTTACAAATATCTAGGTGCGGACGAATCGTCGCTTCCATATCTCTGGCTCGCGGGCCCGGTAACGGGTTTGCTCGTCCAACCGATAGTTGGTGCGGTCTCGGACCGAACTTGGACGAGGCTCGGGCGCCGGCGTCCGTTTTTCCTCGTCGGAGCGATCTTAGCTAGCTTGGCTTTGATTGCAATGCCTCATTCATCAGCGGTATGGATGGCCGCGGGTCTGCTTTGGATTCTAGACGCATCGATAAACATCACAATGGAGCCTTTTCGGGCGTTCGTCGCCGATAACCTACCGGAAGAGCAACGCACGCTTGGTTTCGTGATGCAGTCGTTTTTTATCGGCGTCGGCCAGACTCTTGCCAACGCATTACCGTTCATACTCAGCGCGGCAGGCGTCGCGGGCATTCCCAATTCGACTCTAATTGCATTTAGCGTTGGCGGTGTCTTTTTTTTATCGGCAGTTTTATGGACGGTGTTCACGTCGAGCGAATATCCGCCGGATGATCCTCGATCATTTGTTCTGCAAAGCAACGACGGCGGCGTTGTCCGAGCGGTCGCTGGCGAAATCGTTACAGCATTGAGAGAAATGCCGCCGACTATGAAGCAGCTTGCGGTCGTTCAGTTCTTTACCTGGTTTGCGTTACCCTGTATGTGGCAGTTCTATGGTCTGAGCGTCGCCCGCAAGGTGTTTGGCGCGATCGATCAGAATGTAACGCCCGATCTTTTTCGGGCCGGAACGGAATGGGGCGGATTGATGTTTGCGTTTTACAACGTCGTATGTTTTCTGATTGCATTGATGCTGCCTTTGCTTGCCGAGAGAACGTCCCGAAAGACGGTTCATTCGATTTGCCTTGTATTCGGAGGACT
>PSMA01000024.1:0-8957 GCA_040289905.1 Blastocatellia bacterium | reverse complement strand
AAATACTTTCTCCTGGTTGGAATGGCAGGAATTGGAATTGCCTGGGCTTCGATTCTGGCAATTCCGTACGTAATACTCGCAGGAGCTATCCGGCCGGAAAGAATGGGAGTTTATATGGGAGTTTTCAACCTGTTTATTGTATTTCCTCAAATTGCTATGTCGTTGATCGTCCCGCAAATTTACGAGAAATTTCTCCGCGGGAATCCATTGAGCGTGGTGATTCTCGGAGGGGTGTCACTGCTCGTCGCGGCCGCGTCGGTTGCGATCGTAAGCGATGTTGGCGGACAGAAGATCGAGCCGCAGGATTCGGCGAAAACACAGCAAATATGAAAGCCAAATTTTTACCCTGTTGTCTAGTATTTTTTCTAGCCGCAAGCGTAGCGGCACAAGCGCCGGGAGCGCCCGGCGGCGACGCTGTTTGGTTGACCGCAGCAAAAGAGGGCGTTGGCACAACGGCGAGTTTGAAATCAAAGGTCTGGCTTACGCTCGCGCGCGGCGTCCTGACGGAGATTTATTATCCGAACGTTACGACCGCAAATGTTCAGATGCTGCAGTTTTTTGTCTTCGATCCCGCTCGCGGCAAAGTCGAAACTGAATTTGACGATGCAATCGTCAAAACTGAAAGCCTACCTCTGCAACCGAAGGCTAAAAAGCCTGTTTCGCTGACATTTCGGCAGCGAACGACCTCGCGCGATGGGCGATGGGAAATCGAGAAAATTTACGTTTTAGATCCCGGATCGGATTCGGTCCTCTTCACTGTCTCTTTTCGCCATCAGAATCCGAATACGGAACTGTTCGTCTATTTCGATCCATCGATAAACAATACCGGAATGCACGATACGGCAACGGCTAGCAGCAAAAGTTTAATTGCGTATGAAGGTGACGCGGCCGCGGCGCTGAGATGCGGAAATTGCCGAATGGACCTAGCGTCAGCAGCATTTTCGGGCGTTAACGACGCTTTGACCCAGCTTCGCAGGAACGGGAAACAGACGGAGACTTTCGATCGGGCTGAAAATGGCAACGTAGTTTTGACTGCAAGAGTTAGCCCAGCTAATGCTCGCGCCGAAGATCCTCTGCTCTTCGCGCTTTCCTTTGGCAGGACGCCGTCAGAAGCAGAGGAAACGGGACAGTCAGCGCTCGAAAAGGGATTCGAACGTATTCGGCTCGATTATGAGACCGAGTGGGGACAATATCTAGATTCACTTCCCGCAACGGAGCGGAGGTATCGGGCGCAGTTTTTGATGGCTGCGATGGTTTTGAAAGCCTTTGAAGACAAAGCGGTGCGCGGCGGAAACGTTGCAAGCCTTTCGATTCCTTGGGGCGGAGGATTGAATGCGAATGAAGATGTCGGCGGTGGATATCACCTGATCTGGGCCCGCGATTTATATCACGTTTTTACAGCGTTTCTAGCAATTGGTGATCGGCCGGCTGCCGAGCGCGCTCTCAACTTTCTCCTCGAGATCCAGCAGAAGTCGGATGGAAGTTTTCCGCAGAATTCTTGGCTTGACGGGCGTCCCGGCTGGGGGTCTTTGCAAATGGACGAAGTAGGCTACCCGCTGGTAATGGCGTGGCAAATCAGTCGGTTTGATCATAAAACCTACCGTAAGCACATAAAACCGGCTGCCGATTTTATTGTTCGCAATGGACCAGCTACGCCACAGGAACGCTGGGAAGAGGAATCAGGCTATTCGCCTTCGACTATTGCCGCCGAAATTGCGGGTCTGGTTTGTGCTGCTGATATCGCAAAGCGAAACGGTGACTTCCAATCGGCGGCGAATTATCTGAAAACTGCGGACGATTGGGAATCGAAAATTGAAAAATGGACCGCGACTACAACTGGAAAATATGGTGACGGGAATTATTATTTGCGGATAACTCAAAACGGGCGTCCCGACGCCGGAGACCCGATCGGGCTGAAGAACGGCTCCGGCACGTATGACGAACGGGAGATCGTAGATGCAGGTTTTCTAGAGCTCGTTCGGCTCGGAATCCGTCGCCCGGACGATCCATTGATTGTAAAATCGCTCAAAATCATAGATCAACTAATCAGGGCCGAGACTCCAAACGGCCCCGGCTATTACCGCTATCTACACGACGGCTATGGTGAAATGGACGATGGCCGCCGCTGGAATTGGGACGGAACCTATCGAGGAAAGGGCAGACTTTGGGCTTTGCTGAGCGGCGAGCGCGGCGAATATGAAATTGCACTCTCGAATTCGCTTGACCGCCGTGGTGGTTCACGGCAGCTAGCTGCGGCGCGATCGCGCCTCGACCATATGCTTGGATTTAGCTCTGATACCTTTATGCTGCCCGAGCAAGTTTGGGACAAACGGTCACTGCCGGTGCGGATTGACCGGCTGTTTTTGCCGGATTTGCAATGGGGCAAGGGAACCGGTTCGGCTACGCCGCTTGCGTGGTCAATGGCGCAGTTCTTGCGCCTTGCGACGAACATTGCTGCTGGCCGCAATCTCGAGACGCCGGCCGTCGTTTATCGGCGATATGCCGGTCGCCCGGGCAAAAATTAATCGCGTTGCACGTGGTTTCCGGCCTCACGTATCGCCCTCAACGTAAGGCCGCGTTTGATGATTAGCGCCAAGCCGAAGGCCGTCCAAAACAGGATTCTTCCTTTGCGAATCAACGCAATTGTAATGCCGACGCCGGCACCGATCGAGACGGCCTCGGCGACGAACCTTGCACCGGCTTCGTCAACGCCGATTACAAACGGCACAAGCTTGAAGACGACCGTGATAAGGCGGCTAACGGTTTCGAGTAGAAATGCATTCATCAATTGCCCGTCCGGAGCCACAATGCGCGAAACTATAAACCAGACCTCAAGAACGCCAAGCAAATGAAACGTTATCTCAAGTACGCAAATCGGCAAAAACCGCTGCGGATACCTCCTGTAAAATCCGAAAATCAGATTCTCGAATAGCCGAACTTGAAAACGTGCGTGCTCGAGAAATGAAGCGAAAATGCCGCGCCGGTACAGCGATTGGCAAAACTCGCTTGCAAAATGCCATTGCCGAATGACGAGAAGAAACAGAAAGATGAGAACGGCAAGTATCGCCGCGATTATGAGGTCGATTGTCTTTTCGAGTGCGGGATCTGCGGCTGTGAATTTCAGAAAAGCGCACGCGCCTGAAATCAGAAACAGACTGGTTGTAAAACTATAAAACAGGTTTTCAATTGCAACCGACGAGAGCCCGACGACCAAAGGCAGACGCTTTCGGACCGCGACCGCCTTTGCAGTCCCGCTGACTAGTATTCCAAGCGGGATCATACTACTCATTGCTTCGCCAATGATTACGGCTGGAATTGTGTCGCGAAGGGAGAGCGAAAACGGTTCAAAGACGGCGAGTTTCCAGGCCCAAGCCCGAATGACGATCCGTATTGAATAGATGACGAGGATTATCAGAAATCCGAGCAAACCGAAACTCTTGACGTGTTCAATGATTTCGCGTGCGCCGACCGAATGCAGAAAATATGCGAACAGTCCGATGCCGCCAGCCGTCAGCAGGGCCCCGATTGCGGTTAAATGTCTTGAAGTACTTCCGTTTTTTTCTGGTTCGGTCGCCTGTTGGACTGGGGGTTCAGAAATCACGTCTCGTTGCCTTAGCGCGTAGTTGCTGTTTAGAATGGTATTTTATTCAAACGACAATAACAAAACCGGGTGGGAAAAACATATGAATGCAGCGACAGGAACGGCACATTACAACATCGGATTGACAACGCTTTCCGAAGAAGAGGAACTTTTCAGGGCTTCGGTACGCGAATTTGCAGACGGCGAGGTCCGGCCGCGGGTTGAGGAGATGGAGCGAAACGGGCGGCTGGATCCTGAAATCATCCGCCAATGCTTCGAACTTGGATTGATGGCAATTGAAACGCCGGAAGAATTCGGTGGTGCGGGCTCGACACTTTTCAACGCAATTATCGCGATCGAGGAACTTGCCCGTGTCGACGCGAGCGTATCGGTATTTGTGGATGTGCATAATACGCTGGTTACAAATGCTTTTATGCGGTGGGCAAATGAGGCGCAGAAAAAGAAATATCTACCGCAATTGGCGAGCGGCCGGGTAGGCGCTTATGCGCTGAGCGAAGCGGGCTCGGGCTCGGATGCGTTTGCCCTTAAGACCCGGGCGGTCGATAAAGGCGACGCCTTTGAAATTTCCGGCCAGAAACTCTGGATTACAAACGGCAACGAGGCTGAGATCTTTATACTATTTGCAACGGTCGATCCGGACGCCGGTTACAAGGGAATCACAGCTTTTATCATTGAAAAAGGCTTCGAAGGTTTTTCGGTCGGCAAAAAAGAGGACAAGGTCGGCATCCGCGCCTCTTCGACAACGGAGCTCATTGTAGAAAACTGCAAAGTGCCGAAAGAAAACGTTCTCGGCGAAATCGGCAAAGGTTACAAGGTTTCGATCGAGACATTGAACGAAGGCCGCATTGGCATTGGCGCCCAAATGCTCGGCATTGCGGAAGGCGCGTACGAAGCTGCGCTGAAATACACGGCCGAACGCGAACAATTCGGAAGGCCAATCAACAGTTTTCAGGCCGTTCAGTTTCAATTAGCGGAAATGGCGCTCGAGATCGAAGCGACGCGCCTGCTCGTGTATAACGCAGCAAGGCTAAAGGACGCCGGGCGTAATTTTGTTAAAGAAGCGGCAATGGCAAAACTCTATTCTTCGCGCTGCGCTGAGCGGGTCGCGTCAAAGGCGATAGAGCTTTTTGGCGGTTACGGTTACGTTAAGGATTATCCAGTCGAGAAATTCTGGCGCGATTCGAAGATCGGCTCAATCTACGAAGGTACGTCGAATATGCAGTTGCAAACGATCGCAAAACTAATTACCTCGGCGAAATAGGCGGCAAACAGCACGCCGCAGAGAGTTTTACAAGTTATTCTATTGGAACAAAGCTACGTCGTTGCGTGCAATTCATCGTTGCTGCTGGCTGAGGAAGCCTCTTCCGGCTGGAGCATCTCGCTGCCGAGTTTCATTGCAATGACAGACGCGGTTGGGCTTGCAGGCGATGCGGATGAATCGATTCCGGCTGCATGTGCCGGGCAAAACCTGTGGACAGTATTAGAATTAGAATAGCTTCTGAAGCGGACGTCGCACTGACGGCCGAGCTCGCGGAAACGACTTTTCGCGATGCTTTTGAAGGCCATCCCAAAAACGCGCCAGAAGACCTCGAGGCATATATTTCGAAGGCTTTTTCGCCGACACAAATTGCTGCGGAAATAGCCGAGCCGAAAAATATTTTTTTGCTTGCCCAGATCGATGGCGTCGCCGCGGGCTACGCAAAGCTGGTCCGAGGAAACATTGAGCCGGGAATAACGGCTCGCCGGCCAATCGAGCTTTCGCGGCTTTATTCGCAACAGAAGTTTTTGGGCAAAGGCGTCGGCCAACGCTTGCTCGATGAATGCTTCGCGGTCGCTCGACGCGAAGGATTCGATGTTATCTGGCTTGGGGTCTGGGAATATAATCCGCGAGCCCGCCGATTTTATGAAAAAAATGGCTTCCGCTATGTCGGAAGCCATATTTTCCTACTCGGGAGCGATCCTCAAACCGATCTCTTAATGCAGAGAGAAATCGCCGGCGACTTATAACCTTTGCCGATCGCCGTATTATTTTAGGTATTTCGAAAACCATTCCAGATTGCTTTGCATTGCAGCAATCTGCATTCGCGGCTCGGTCGGCCCGTGCGGCTGCCGCGGGAGGATGATCATTCGGACCGGTACGCCCAGGCGTTTTAATGCGTTATAGAGTTCGAAGCCTTGCGAAATCGGTACTCGGACGTCTGCATCGCCATGCTGAATCAGCGTCGGTGTCCGGGCGTTTTTGATATTGAACATCGCCGAATGCCGCGCGTAAATTTCCGGATTGTCCCAGAATTCGGCCTCGAAATAATCGGGAACGAAGGAGGGAATATCGGCAGTCCCATTAAAACTCATCAAGTTGGTAACCGCGGCGCCGGCCGATGCGGCCTTAAAGCGATTCGTCTTCGTGATAATCGTCGACGTCATATAGCCTCCGTAGCTCCAGCCCATTACGCCGAGGCGACTTGCATCTGCAACGCCCATTTCGATTATGCGATCAACGCCCGTCATCAGGTCTTCGTAATCCATTCCGCCCCAATCCTTGATGTTTGCGCGGCGGAATTCGGTTCCGTATCCGGAAGAGCCTCGCGGATTCGGACGTAAAATTGCAAAGCCGGCAGCCGACATCGACGCAAGCGGGTAGACGCCGCGGTTTCCGATAAAAGACTGCTGAAAAATCCCAGCCGGGCCGCCGTGGACGTTCAAAATCATCGGGACGCGCGTACCGGCGCGATAGCCGACCGGATAGGTCAGCAATCCCTCGATCTCGCGTCCATCCTTGCTTTTCCATCTGATCACTTCAGTTTTTCCCGTCGGGAGGCTTGCGTGAGCGGCGTTTGCATTCGAGATTTTCGTGGCGGCTGTGCCGGCACGGCCGACGTAGATTTCCGGCGGCGTGTCCGCTGTTTGGCGAACGTAAGCGTATAGCCCCGATTTATGAGAAAAAGGCGAGGTAACGAGGGCGTCGAAATATTCCACAAGCGAAATTTTACTGGCGGTAATGTCGGCGCTGTAAATAGCTGAACCAGTACCGCGGGCCTCGGTAAAGAGGATTCCGCGGCTATCCGGCGTCCAGGAAAGGAGATTCGGCTGGCCGTCGAAAGACGGCGGCATTACAGTGGGCGTTCCTCCTGAAGCCGGAAAGACATAAATACGACTGCTCTGTGCCCAGCGCGTTGGCAGCTCGCTGACGGTCATCGCAATCCATTTGCCGTCGGGTGAATAAATCGGATTTTGCTCGGCAGCTTCGCCTGCAGAAAACGCGGTTACAGTCGCTGATTCAACATCCACGACCGAAACATCCGCTGTCGGCCAATAGTCAGCAACCGGAGACTTCGTGTGGGAAAAGACAATCCGACGTCCGTCCGGCGACCAATCGAAGGCCGTTACGTTGCGGTCAAAAGAAGTAAGTTTCCGGGGCTCACGTTTGCCCGAATCGTCGCGGGCGAGCGCTATTGCGTAAAGGCGGGAAAATTTTACATTCTCGTCAACCCAGCGGAAATCATTTCGGGCTCGTTCGTTTTTCTCCTCTTCCTCGGTTTTCGGGTCGGGCATTGTAAAGGCAATCTGTTTTCCGTCCGGTGACCATTCGAAATCCGAAACGGCGGATTTTCCATCGGTGATCTGCTCGGCTTCGCCACCTGAGACACGCAAAACATAGATTTGATTGCGGTTATCCTTTCGATTTGAAAGAAAGGCGATCATTGTCCCGTCGGGCGACCATTTTGGATTGGACGAAGATTTGTCGCCGAAGGTGATTTGGTAATCCGTCTTACCGTCAACCGAGGCAAGCCAAAGCTGCGTTACATATTCGCTGCGATCCGCGGTCATCACTGCATCGTTTCGCTGATAAACGACTCGGGCGCCGTCCGGCGAAATTTGTAGATTAGCCAAGGCGCTGACCTTTATTTGGAGATCCGGCGTCCAGGCCGTTTGCCCAAATGCCGAAAATCCGGCTCCCAAAATGATAAAAAACGCAATAGTAAACAAGCGAAAACGAAGCATCGAGACCTCCCAAGAGTCGTGAAAATTTAGGGAACTAGGGTGGGGTATTTTGGGCGATTTTTAGCCGAAATTCAACTCTGGCGCATCGAAATAGATGGCTTTGACGCAAAAAAAACACGTTCGGATGCGTTGACCATGAAAGAAATTTTCAATTTTTGCAATAAAGGATGTGCAGGCCAAACCTCCCGAAACCTTAAGTTCAAATCGCGTCGCGGCCGCACGCTCCACCTATTCCGAGAATTACATTCGCCTTGAAATGACATTTGACCAGACTTATCAGGCCATTCCTCACAATTGCGCGCTGATCGAATTGGCATATCGAAAGCCCCAGATCGGAGAATGTCTAGACCTTTTAGGCTTTGCCGATGTGTCGTTCAAGGATCTCAGGTTTCGTGCCGGCGATCCGGATTTCAATTTGTATGTTGAGAATGTCAAGGAAATTCGACGACGCCACCCCGGAATCGAACTGCGTCGGCTCAATCTCGCGGGTCGCTGGGATGCGCTGCTCTTTACGGTTACACAGCTTCTTGCCGCGTCGGGTTTTGGCGCTGAGCAGCACTGGATAAACCGTGCGATCAAGGGCGGCGACATAATCGGATCCAACATATGCACGGCGCAGGGCGTTCCAATACGGCTGACTTCTGCGTTTGAGACAAAGGCGCTTGCCGCACATCTCGGCCGAATCGATCCGCAAGATCTCGCGAGCTTCTGGGACATAGACAAAATGACTGCGGAGGGCGTCATCGGAATCGAAGAAGTAGTTAGAATCAAGGATGAATGCCCAGCCGTTAGCGACTACGAACGCCTCTTGGAGCTTTACGTCGCGGCCGCGAATAACGACGAAGGAATTATGGTTCTCTGCGGCTGATTATCCGGCAGCATCGACGCACTGAAGCCGGAATCGCCAGACCATTCGATCGGTCTTTTCATCGTAAATGTAGTTTGCCGAGGTTATTTTCCAGTAGCCCTCGAACCGCCATTTTCCCGGTGCTAGCTTCACAAAAAGCGGCACTGCATGGCCCGACGAGATTGCGTCGATCATTGCCCTGTTTGCAGCGTCCAATTTTTGGTCGCCGCGTCGGCCGGAGCCTGTGTAAAATATTTCTCCCGGGAGATTTCCGCGATAGTCTGGATAACAAGGATTTACCTTGCCGAAATCCGTCAAGAGCGATACCAAAAGTCCATTCCGCTGGTAAATTCCTTGGCGGATGTGATGAATTGCAGAAACTTCAGACCATCTCAAAATAGTCCCGACCGGAAAATCGGTAGAATTCGCCACGAAAACTTTCAACGATCCTTTCGCGTCATTTGACATAAGATTAAATCACGATTAGACTTTCTGCTCGTGGTCTTC
>PSMA01000055.1:0-6663 GCA_040289905.1 Blastocatellia bacterium | reverse complement strand
TTTTTCTGCTGTCGGCCACCCTTTTTGGACAAGACATTACGCTAAAGCTGAGTGGGCTGCAAAAGCCTGTCGTTGTCTATCGCGACTCGAGGTCGATACCTTATATTTATGCGGATAACGATGATGACCTGTATTTTGCGCAGGGCTTCGTAACTGCTTCGGATCGCCTATGGCAAATGGATTTGCTCCGCCGAGTCGCGCGCGGCGAGACGGCTGAAATTTTTGGTAGCGTCGCGCTCGAAGAGGACAGGCGCTGGCGACGGTATGGATTTGCCGAAATCGCGAAAAAGAATTTTGCTTTGCTGCCGGCGGAAATCCAGCGGTCGCTGCGACGCTACGCGGAGGGCGTGAATGCCTTTATTTCAAGACTCGACGAGCGGTCGCTACCGGTTGAATTTCGGATCTTGCAATATAGACCGCGCGATTGGGCCGTCGAAGATACCATCGTTATCGGAAAGATTCTAGCCGATGCTCTGAGCACGACCTGGCGAAGCGATTTGCTAAATGCCGCGCTTCAAACGCTGCCGAAAGAGAAATATCGTGATTTGATGAACGTAAAATCGCAGTTCGATGTAATTCTCTTTGGCTCGGACTTGTCGGATCGGTCGGATTCGCAAAATCCAAAAATCATTTCGCCTAAATCGGCTGAAAAAATCTTCGAAGCTGCCGCTGCTGAGTACATGATTCGCGAACGTTCACTACATCGTCTCGGAATTTATGCGGAAGACCTTGCGGCGAGCAATAATTGGGTAATTGCGGGAAAGAGAACTGCGGACGGGAAATCGATTTTGGCAAATGACCCACACCTTCGGCCCTCGGCGCCGGGTATCTGGTATCTCGTCGCTTTGAAATCGCCGAATGTAAACGTTGCCGGCGTCACGGTACCAGGCGCTCCCGGAGTTATTCTCGGCCATAATCAGCGGATCGCTTGGGGCGCGACAAATGTCGGGCCGGACGTTCAGGACATCTACGTCGAAAACTGCGACACCGATGGCAAATGTAAAGGGCCGGATGGTATCGAGCAATCCGTGCGGCGGATTGAAAAGATCCGCGTTCGCAAGACGGCCGGTTCATCAGATTTCGAGGTTATTGATTTTCCAGTTATCGAAACGCGAAACGGCGTGGTGGTTCTCGAAGAGAACGGCAAGACATACAGCCTCAAATGGACGGCCCGCGATCCCAAAAACGATGAGCTTTCCGCATTCTTTATACTGAACCGCGCCGGCAATTGGGAGGAATTCAAGAAAGCTCTGAGTAGTTATCGCGGCCCCACCCAAAATTTTGTTTATGCCGATACGGACGGGAATATAGGCTGGCAGGTAGCGGGAGCAATCCCGATTAGGAGAAAGGGCGACGGTTCGCTGCCATACGACGGTGCGACTACTGAAGGTGACTGGATTGGGACAATACCGATCAAAGAACTTCCTGCGCTATTCAATCCGCCATCGGGATTCATCGTCACTGCAAATCAGCGGATCGTCGGCACCGATTACAAATATCCGCAACTCGTAAGACAATTTGCAGCTCCATGGCGAGCCCGACGGCTTTTCGATCTATTATCGGCTGAAAAAAGGGCAACTATCGAAAGCGTCCGTGCAGCGCAGTACGACGTTTACAATATCCCCCTTGCGAATTTGGCAAAAGCTCTGGTAGCGGTAAACGCTTTGCCCGCGGATATAGTTCGAAAATTGAAATCGTGGGACGGCCGAATGACGGCGGATTCTTCCGCAGCTCTTATCGTAAACGAGATCGCCGGCTGCCTCTCGACGGAAATTGCAGATTCTAGTCGGCCGGCTCCAGCATCCCTCATCCGCGAAAGAATATTGGACAGCGCATTACGAAGCGAGAATCCGATATGGCTCCCGGCAAAATATAAATCTTATTCGGAGTTTTTGGCCGCTTGTGGAAATTCTGCTTTGGATAACCTGCAAAAGCGTTTTGGTGAAGATCAGACGAAGTGGGTTTGGGGAGCTGAGTGGACGTCGACATTTCCTCATCCGCTTGCATCTGTTCCTTTTATCGGAGCTCGATTCGCCACGCCGAAAGACGCTATTGCCGGCAGTGGCCAGACGCCAAATGTTGGCTCTTCGGTCTCGATGCGGCTAATCACTGTGCCCGGTAAGTGGGACGCCACGAATCAAGTAATCCCGCTCGGGCAAAGCGGCGATCCCGGAAGCCCACATTATCAAGATCAATTTGAACTGTGGAAATCCGGAAAACCGGCCGTTTTTCCTTTTTCCGAAGGGGCGGTCAAGCGGGCAGCAGTTTCGATTACGAGTCTTGTGCCCTGAGCCGCTCGAGAAAGGTTTCGAGAATTATCGCGGCTGCCTCGGAATCCAGCAGCTCGTCGGTCTCACGTTTGGTTTTCTTCCTCCGCCAGAGTCGGCCGGCCGCTTCGTAGCTCGTAACGCGTTCATCTTCAAGGAAAACTGGAATTTCTAATGAGAGCTCAAACCTCCGCGCCCACTCGCGTGCCATTCTCGACATCTCGGTTTCGGTGCCTTCGAAACTGAGGGGCAAACCAATCACGAGTGCCTTTGCATCGTACTCGCGAATGATATCGTGCACACGCGAGAGCAGCGTCTTCCACGCACGCCGCTCAAGTTTTTCGAGCGGCGTCGCAATTAGTCGATCTTCATCCGAAATAGCGATTCCAATACGGCGTCTCCCCGGATCGAGAGCGAGAATTCGGCCGCGGGCGAGAAGTTTCGACGATTTTGTAAATTTTTCTATATTCGCCATTTAATTTCTTTGCGGAGAGTGAATATTTATAAGATAATCAAAGATGTTACCAGAACAGGTAAAATCTAGGCAGTCGGATTACCTGGGTCTGAGAGCTCTGTAGCGAGGTTTAGTTTATGTCATTTCGGGGTAAGATTTCGATTCTAGCGGTTTCTGCCGCAATAGCGCTTTATGCGGTAATTGGCGGAGCTTTGGGGCCGTGGACGAGGGCACAGCAGCCAATCAATGATGCGGGCGCACAGCTTCGAATCTTCGAGTCGGTCCTGCAACATATCCAGAATGATTATGTCGATGAGCCGAATCTTGAAAAGGTTCGGCTGGGTGCACTCCGTGGCCTTGCGGGCGGCCTTGATCCTTATTCGTCTTATCTTACTCCGGAACAGGTCCGCGAATATTCTGCTCAAGACAAAACTTCCAAATTTGGAATTGGTGCCGAATTTTCACAGGTTTCGCTTTATCTTTACGTTGTTTCGGTAATCAAAGGATCCAATGCTGAAAAAGCGGGTTTAAAATCCGGCGACATCATCGAATACATAGATTCCAAGGCGACGCGGGATATTTCACTCTACGATGCAAAACAATTAATTCGCGGCGAGGAGGGAACAACGGTAACCTTGCGGGTTCTTAGATCCGGCGAAAAGCCCCGGGTGCTAAAAGTCGTACGCGGTCCGCACAAGGTTCCGCCCGCCGAAGCCCGCATAGAAGGCGGTAAAATCGGCGTCGTAAAGGTCTACAGCCTAGAAGCTGGTGAAGCTGCCGATATCCGTAATCACCTCCAAAACCTCGCCAAGCAGGGCATTGAAAAGGTCGTGCTCGACCTTCGCGGCGTTGCAACTGGAACGATCGATGAAGCCGCGGCGGTAGCGAATCTCTTCATCCGCCAGGGCGATCTTGCCAAGATTATCGGTCGCGAAAATAGGATTATCAAAACTTATAGCGCCGATCCCGCAAAGGCAGTTTTCGATGGGAAGGTAAACGTTCTAATTGACCTCGGCACGGCAGGTCCAGGCGAAGTCGTTGCGTCAGCGATTCTTGATGCCAAAAGGGGCGAAGTCGTCGGCGAGAAAAGCTTCGGTGCCGGTGTTGAACAACAGCTTTTCCGGCTACGAAATGGAGACGGCTATCTTCTGACGGTTGCAAAATGGGCTTCTGGCTCCGGTAAGCCGTTCCTAACCGATGACCGCGCGACGACGGGGGTAAAGCCCTCAGTTGAGGTCAAGCGGCCCGATACGCCCGAGCCGGACGAAGTTGATCAGATCGTGAATCAGCAGGATCAACAAAACCAGAACCCGCAGCCTGCTACAACGCCGTCGGCCGCAAAAAGTCCTTCGCCTTCTGAAGATATTCAGTTGCGAAAGGCTATTGAACTGCTTTTAGAAAAGAGACCTGTTGGTTAATTTGACTCTGGATTGAGGAAAATTAAACCCAATTTTTAACAATCTCAAGACCGGTTGCAATTTGCAGCCGGTTTTTTTCGTATTGTCGATTTTGAGTTTGATTGTTAAAATCACCGATGATGTCCGCCGATCAAATTGCGATACGAAATGTATCCGAATCCGACCTTAACGAATGGTTTCGGTTGCGAACGCTTTTGTGGGACGAAAATGCAGAGGATGATCATCGAAAGGAGATGTACGACATCATCGGGCATAGCGATACCCAGCTAGTCGCCGTTGCGGACATCGGCAACGGCCGCCTGGTCGGTTTTCTTGAGGCCAGTATTCGACCATTTGCCGAGGATTGTTTGACGGATTTTGTGGGGTATCTCGAGGGTTGGTACGTAGAACCGGAATTTCGCCGCCGCGGAATTGGTCGGCGGTTGGTTGCGTTTGCCGAGCAATGGGCAAAGAGCAAAGGTTGTACCGAAATGGCCTCAGACGCTGAGATCGGAAATGAAGCTAGCGTTTCTGCCCATCTCGGACTCGGCTACAATGTTACCGCCCGTCTTGTGCATTTTCGGAAAGATCTTGTCTAAATGGTGTTTGTGAACGCTTTCAATTATCCTAGGCTTCTACGAGCAGCCTTGCTGACTTTGCTTGTATTTGCCGCGAACGAAAAACTCGCTGCACAAAGCTCCGATGTGATGTTCCCAACGCCGGTCAGGCAGCCGGTGATCGACGGCGTCATCCAGCCGCGGCCGGTGGGCGATTCGCGGCTAACTACACTGTATTTTACCCTCGATAGCGATAGAGGCGATCTGTTTATCAACATCAAAACGCAGAATTTTACAGGCGACGTGGATTTGTATCTCGCTTCTGGGCTTAAATCACTCACGAAGATAATAATTTACACAGATTCCGCTGAAAGAGAAACCGGAAGAGTTATCTACCTGAGAAAGCCTGATCGGCTCATATTGCGTATAGAAGGTCGAGCCATCGGCGACGATCCAGCAGCTTTTCAGATAAAATTTGCGGGAGCGTTCCTTGCATCGACGCTTCCGGACGTTCCAGAAATGCCACGCGTGCCGAAAGCCGTCTTGGCCGAAAGTCTAGCGTCCGGGATCCAAAAAGAGCCGGAGCGCAGCCGAAATGGGGCGGACCGATCAGAAAAAAGATCAGAGTCAACCGATGCCAAGAAAGAGCTCAGAAATACGGACCTTATTGAACCAGAGCCGGCGAGTGCTTCAGCGACTAACGACGCAATGCAAAACCGCACTACTCCGGCCGAGCCCAAAAAAACCGTCGAGGTAATTGTCTCAGATCCGCTATCGGAAAAGGTATCTAGCGATGAGAAAAAAAAGGAAGAGCCGATGAGGGAAAGGCCAGCTTCGACCAATCCGCCGGTATCGGACGAAGTAGCATCGGGGCGGAATGCTACAAGTACGGCACGTCCTAGACGGAAAGAAAATCGAACGAGAGCCGAGAAAAACGAGGCTCCCGGCGTCGATCCACTTTCTAGTGTAAGGTTGATAATCCGCTTTCGCGACGCTTCCGTAATTGAGCGTCCCCTTTCGGAAATCCTTCGCTTTTCTGTCGAACGCGGAATCTTAACTGTAGTGATGCGAAACGGTACAATCGGCCGTTACTCAATGCTCGATGTCGCCAGTGTAACGCTCGAATAGTCGTTCACTTTTCGTCGAGGTTTTTCTTTAATCGAGATACAAGTTCGCTAGTCGGGTTCAATTCCGTCAAGATCGAACGAACCCTTTCGGCTTCAGCACGGTTTCCTTTTCGCAGGTTCGCGATTGCAAGATAATAAAGCGCCGGCTCGTGCTTTGGTTCGAGTTCTAAAACTTTTTTGTATTCCGAAATCGCTCGATCATAATCCGGCGTCGGACGCTCGACAAACGTGGTGCCGAGGTCAGTTCGAGCATTTGCGTTGCTTGGGTCGATTTCAAGGACTTTCGAGTAATAATCCGCTGCAGCGACAAAATCGCGGGCATCGAAAAGGGCATTGGCGAGAACTAGAATTGCAGCGGGATTTTGCGGCTCAAGGGCGACCCCGCGTTTATAAAATTCAGCCGCCTTTTCAAAACGACCGATTTTAGCGTACATATCGCCGGCTTTCATCTGGGCGACGAAATCCTCGGGGTTGGATTCGGCTTTTTCCAGCGTTGCGGCGACGTCCGCCTGCATTCCGCCGTTTGCCGCAGTTGCGGCCGAGACGTTAGAGACACCGACGGCCGGCCGCGTTTCGCCGCCGACAGGCAAAGACCGGCGATTCAATGCATTTGCCCCAAAAAAACCGACCGTCAAACCGATCAAAAGGCCGATTGCGGTGTATAGTATTCGGGATTTCATCGGAAACTTTTTTTCTTTTTGGCTACCTACATTTTACTTGCCCTGAGTTTAGTTATGCGTAACTGTGAAGCCCAGGCAAGAGATAACTTACTCCCAAATACGTGAAAATGACGAAAAGGAATCCAACGATCGCAAAATAGGCCGAACTTCTTCCGGTCCAGCCGCGAGAGATTCTAGTATG
>PSMA01000054.1:0-7548 GCA_040289905.1 Blastocatellia bacterium | reverse complement strand
CGCACGGTTCGGGACCGTGAGGTCGGAGGTTCAAATCCTCTCGCCCCGACCATTTGCTTTTTCCCGGATCCAACCTTTGCAGTCGTTGTCAGTGGTTTTGCGTTTATTTCTCATTTGATCCGTCCTCGTGGGCAACCGCATTAAGTCCTGCGATAAGCAGTGCTGCAATTCCGGTCACTGCGGTTACGATGTAAAAAGATTTCGTGTAGTCACCGCCTGCGGCATCCGCCAGTCGGCCAGTTATCAATCCGCCTATCGCAGCGCCTGCCGTCTCGATAACGATCAGCAAGCTTAAAATCCTTGCATAGTCCCGATTTCCAAAGAAGTCTGCCGCCGCGCGCTGCAGCAAGACGAAGGTACCGCCATAGCCGAAACCGAAAGGAATAATAAACAGTAAGGCGTTTTCAGCCGTTAGACGAAGCAGAACAAGCGTCGATGCAAACATTAAAATTGCACAAGCAAGCATAACGCGCGCCGGCCGAAAATGATCGCTCAAAAAACCAAAGAAAAACTTGCCGCTGACGCTAACGAAGAAAATTCCTGCAAGGGCGTAGCTGCCAGCTTCGGCGCTCATACCGATACGGGGCGATTGTAGATAGAGCACAAATTGCTGCGTAGTTACAAAAATCGGATAAAAGACAAGCGCAGCCGCTAGCGAAAAAATCCAAAACGTCGGCGTACGAACGGCCTCACCCAAAATAAGACCCTTCGAATGCAAACCCGACGCGAGATCCGGCTCAACCCGCGGACTCTCGGCGTCGTAGGACTTACGATCATTGTCAGCCGGCGATTCTCTAACAAAAATCAGAACGAGCGGGAGAAGTCCAAACCACACGACAAGGCTCAAGGTCGCCATCGCACCGCGCCAGCCGTGGTGAATAATTAGCGGCGTTGCTGCCATTGGAATTATGACTCCTCCAATGCTCGTGCCAGTAAGCAGTATTCCAAGTGCGAGACCGCGTCGCCGTACAAACCAGCGCGAGACGAGTACAATTGACGGCAGCACGCCAACCAGGCAAAGCGAAAAACCCATCAAAAACCGCGCTACATAAACCGCAAGCGGCGAAGCTGTAGAGGACAGAATACCGAGCCCCGCGCCAAGCAGAACGCATCCCGCAGCCATGAGGTAACGAATCGGAAATCGGCCAATTAACCAGCCGGCAAGCGGCGATAAAAAGCCGGCCGACATAAACGTAATCGAAGCGCCGAGAGCGATGAAGCTCTCGGCCCGCGTCGCATCTATTGCTCCGATTGAGACAAACTCGTCCCGTAGCGGCCGATAGAAAACTGGAATACCTCCGATCGCGAGTCCGTTGCTTACAATTAGCGCAAGCGTCGAAACCGCGACTATCACCCAGCCGTAGAAAAATTTCCGTTCTGCCATCAGGTTCGCAAGTGTCGGAGATATAACCTATCGTTTTTACTCTTGAAGTTTTTAATTGGTCTATTGGACCGTCGTGCCCGGATCTTTTTCGCTACAGGATAGGGATGCTATTCCGGATCGAGTTCGTAGCTCGCAACGCTTGTCGGCGTCTCGAAACAGCGAACTTTGTAAACCCTTACGCGATCGTCGCCAATTCTCGAATTCAGATACTCGACAAAAAATCGCGCGATGTTTTCGGCCGATGGATTGAGTTCATTGTCAAAGGGCGGCAGTTCGTTCAGATTTCTGTGGTCAAGGTAACCGACGATTTCATCGGCCGCCTTTTTCAGATCACCGAAATCGATCAGAAGGCCAATATTATCCAGCTCACGACCGCGGGCAAAAATCTCTACCTTGTAATTATGACCGTGCAGATTTTCGCATTTTCCCTTGTATCCGCGAAGCTGATGTGCGGAAGAAAAATTTCTCTCTATTACAACTTCGAAAAATCCAACCATTTGTTCCAAGAAGGTCTGAAAAATAGTTCAAGGGGTTATCCTACCCGATCAAGCGCCAGTTTATCGAATAAGGCTTTTATTTCTTCAGGATCGTCGGTGATCCGCATGCGGGGCAGCCCGCTTAAAAATTGTCGCCCGTACGATTTCGTTTTCAGCCGCGGATCCAGAATTGCTACAACTCCCCGGTCACTTCGGCTTCGGATGAGCCGGCCAACGCCTTGTTTGAGCGTTATTATTGCCTGCGGGAGCGAGTATATCGAAAATGCCCGACCGCCGCTTTCTTCGATATGCCTCGTCCTTGCCGCAACCACCGGATCCGTTGGGACGGCAAACGGAAGTTTATCAATTATTACGCAAGAAAGTTGCTCGCCCTGAACATCGACGCCTTGCCAAAAGCTTGCCGTAGCGAAAAGCACGGCATTTTTCGTCGCCCTATAGGCTTCAATCAGAGCTGCTTTCGACATCGTACCTTGCAGAAAACTCGGAAATGAAATCCGCGACGATACAAGTTCGAACAACGCGCTCATTGATTGATTGCTCGTGCAAAGGACGAATGCCCGTCCCTGCGTCAGATGTAGAATCCGGACAATCTCGTTTGCGGCGATTTGCGTAAATTCCGGCGATCGGGGATCCGGCATCGAGCGCGGAAGATAAAGTAAAGCCTGCTGTTCGTAGTCAAAAGAAGATTCAGCGACTAGCGTTTCGGTGTTAGCGTCGTCGAGTCCGAGCCGAGACCGAATGAAATCGAACCCGCTGCCACCGGCAAGCGTCGCCGACGTTAAGACGCAGCTTTCGATCCGCTCAAAAAGCTTTTCGCGCAAAAGCTCCGAGACGTCAATTGGCGACGATTTCAAATAGAAGCCGCGGCCTTTTCGTTCGAGCCAGTAAACAAAATTTTTCTCCGTCTGCGTAACAATAAATTCCAGTTCGAATCGGACCTGTCGGACACGACGCAGCAAGCTTTCAGTTTCTGCCGAATCGCCGGCCAAAGGTTCGAGCAGCGTAGAAAGCCGCTGGAGCAATTCGTCGATTCCCTCATAAATTTCGCCGAGCGGCGTCGGTTTGCCGCTTTGCAGAAAGATCTCCGGTCTGATCGGGTAACGGCCGTCAAGGCGGGCTGAGGTGAAACGGCTCCACAACTGCTCGGAAAGTGTTCCAAGCCGAACCGTGGATTTTGAAATTTTCCGCATTCCGGCAGCTTCGTCGATCGAAAGCATCTCTAAATCCCGCAGCAAATCTGCGATCTGAAAATTCGATACCTGAAACCCGAAGTATTCCGAAGCGACGTCTTCTATTAAATGCGCCTCGTCGAAAATAACCACGGAGTAATCCGGAATAACGCGGCCGTACTGATTGCCGCGGACGCTCAGATCTGCGAAAAAGAGATGGTGATTGACAATAACGATGTCGGCATCTTCTGCTCTTGCGCGCATTCGAGTAATAAAACATCGCTCGAATTCAACGCATTTCTGACCGATACAAGTATCGGACCTTGCATTGAGCCGGTTCCAGAACGGAAGATCTTCCGGCAAATCGGCCAGTTCGCGGCGATCTCCCGTTGTAGTTTCAGCAAGCCAGTGTCGCACCGTAGCGAAGTGACCCATCTGATCGAGGCCGTCCAAAATCGGTTGATGCTCGGCTTTTGCCGCGCGGTAAAGGCACGCGTAGTTTCCCCGACCCTTCATATACGCCGCTGAAAATTTCCCAGGGAATATCTTTTTCAAAAAAGGTATATCTTTTTCCATCAACTGCTCCTGGAGGTTTTTTGTACCGGTAGAGATGACTACACGTTTTTTTTCTTTCCGCGCATAAGCTATCGCGGGGACTAGATATGCAAGTGTTTTCCCGGTTCCGGTACCAGCCTCGACGAGTAGATGGCGTCCTTCGTCGAATGCTTTTGCGACGGCCTCGGCCATTGCAAGCTGGCCCGGACGAAATTCATAAGTTTCGTGACGTTGGGCAATTAGGCCGGACGGGCCGAATATCTCGCCAAGGGCGTAAGTGTCAGTTTTATTGGGTCTTAGTCGCGTTGACATCGGCCGGCGCTTTTTGGGATGCTTCTATTTTCGTCGTTTGTGATGTCCGATTGCAAGCCGAAGTTTTAGCATTTTCTTAGCACATGACACCAGAAGAGCTCTTCTGCGCATCTAAGCCCTAGGGCCCAAACGCAAAAAAGCGGGAGCAGATGGGAATTTGGAGTTTTTTCTTACTTTAGAGCACTTTCATCGTTTTTCAATTTTGGCCAGACGGCAGTATAAACTATGAAGTACCCAACCAACGTTCGATCCTCTTTGGCGATTTTTTTGACGATTGCCGGCCTTTCGCTGACCACGATTCTTTTTTTGATGCCATTGATTTTTGGTGTCGAGGCCAGGACGCAAAAGGGCAAGGGACTGATTTCTACAACCTACAGCCACGCGGACGGACTGCCGAATTACGATATCCGGCTTGATAAATCCGCCTACACGAATTTAGCGGAACTGCGCGCTCGCTCTGGCAAAACCGCGCCGGCGGTTGCCGACATCCGCGACCGAATGGTTGAAGCTGAAGCGCGGCTTGTCTCCCGATTGCCTCAGGCAAAGATTGAATACGGCCGGGAATTGCGCCAGCCGGAGATAATAGCACCCGCAGCTCCGCTCGGCCGCGAGTTTTTCTCATCGGCAAACGCCGGAAATCGGCCGGAAACATTGAAACGTTTTCTTTGGGACAATAACGAATTATTTGGCCTAGGATACGATCAAATCGACAATCTTAAAATCGTCGCTGATTACACCAATCCGAATGGAAAACTCTCCTTCGTTACGCTGAGGCAGGAAATCGGTGAAATTCCGGTCTTCCAAGGCGAAGTGCGGGCCGGTTTTAGTCCTAACGGGCAGATCATCAGGATCATCAACAATCTTGCGCCGGGCATCGATGCGGCCGTCGCGAATACTGATTTCGGCGATCCGGCCTCAGCCGTCGCTGCAGCAGCGCAAAATGTAGGCGCCGAACTTGATCCCAGCCAGCGAACGATGAACGCCCGCCTTTCCAATAAGTCCCAGCTTGTTTTCGGAGCTGGTGATTGGGCTCCAACCGCGGAAAAACTCTATTTCCCAACCGAGCCCGGAGTTGTTCGTCCCGCCTGGGGCATAATTATTTGGAAGCCCCAAAACGCATATTTTATTATCGCAGACGCATCTGACGGGACGATTCTCTGGCGAAAAAACATAACAGAAGATCAGACACAGGTGGCAACCTACAATATCTGGGCAAATCCAAATGCATTTATGAACGTCGCCGATAGCCCGTTTCCGTTTACACCCGGGCCGACGTCGCCAAACGGACAACAACCCTCGGCACTCGCCCGCACCTCCATCTCAATCATCGGCAATGAAGGTGTTTACAGCTTTAACAACAACGGCTGGATTCCCGATGGCGGGACGACCACTGACGGAAACGCAGTCGAAGCCGGCCTCGATCGCGATTCGATAAATGGCGTGGACGCAGTCAATGGAAAGCCAGATGGGTCGGCCGCTCGAAATTTCGATTTTCCGATAAATCCGGGCGTACCGACAAATCCCGCCTCCGGTCTTGGCGAAAGCCCACTGCCGGCAAGCGGGGCAGGTTCGACACCAACGCCTTGTATCACGCCGGGAACGAACCAGCCGATGACGAATTTTCAGAAGGCAGCCGTGACACAGCTTTTTTACATAACCAACCGGTACCACGATGAGATGTACAGGCTTGGCTTCACCGAGGCAGCCCGCAACTTTCAGGACAATAATTTCGGCCGCGGCGGACTCGGCGGCGACCGCGTTTCGGCCGAGGCCCAGGATTGCTCGGGGACTAACAATGCTAATTTTTCGACCCCGCCGGATGGCACCCGCGGCCGAATGCAGATGTACATCTGGACGGCTCCGAATCCAAATTTCGATGGCGATCTCGACGCAGATATTGTCGTCCACGAACTGACGCACGGACTTTCAAATCGCCTGCACGGCGATAGCTCGGGACTGACAACGAATATGTCGCGCGGAATGGGCGAAGGCTGGTCGGATTTCTATGCCCACGCAATGCTCAGCGAACCTTCAGATCCGATCAATGGGATTTACACAATCGGCGGATACGCAACCTATCTGCTTTCGGGCGTCGGTTTCAACAATTATTACTACGGAATCCGCCGCTTTCCGAAAGCGGTAATGGCATTTACCGGCGGCCCGAACAACCGTCCGCACAATCCGCTGACCTTTGCCGACATTGACGCTACGCAGATGAATCTTAGCGACGGTGCCTTTCCTCCGGCATTCACCGGCACGGCAGACCAAGTCCACAATATGGGCGAAGTCTGGAGCAGCGCACTTTGGGAAGTTCGAGCTCGTTACATAAGGCGCCTCGGTTGGGCCGTCGGCAATCGCCGCGTTCTTCAGCACATCACGGATGGAATGAAACTGGCTCCGCTGAACCCTACGTTCTTGCAGGAACGCGATGCAATCGTTGCAGCCGCGCAGGCCGGTGGTGACGCGAATGACGTTGCGGACGTCTGGGCGGGCTTTGCAATTCGTGGAATGGGTTTCTCGGCCGTAGTGAACAATCCCGGCAGCGGCGGCGGGACAACGCGCGTTACAGAAGCGTTCGACTTGCCAAACCTCACGCAAACCGCAGCAATTACTGTTTCCGACGCTACCGGCAACAATAACGGGTTTCCGGAACCGGGAGAGCCCGTCACGATAAACCTGCCCTTGACAAACAATACGGGGAATGCAGCAAACAACACAACGGTTCAGCTGGTCGGAGGCGGATCTGCAAATTACGGAACGATTGCGAACGCAACGACGGTAACTCGGGGGATTTCGTTTACGATTCCTCCGACAACGCCTTGCGGCAGTTCGCTAAATCTCACATTCAACGTAAATAGCAGTCTGGGGCCGATTTCCTACACAAGGGCGATCTCAGTCGGAGTTCCCATCACGACGCTTTCCGAAAACTTTGATTCCGTCTCCGCCCCAAATTTCCCCTCGGGCTGGACCGTAACCACGGAATCCGGTGGTAGAGCCTTCGCAAATTCGACGGCAAACCCATTTTCACCGCCAAACGCACCTTTCGCGCTCGATCCGCTAACGGTTGGCGGCGGCACGTCGCTGGTTTCCCCATCGATTGCGATTTCCTCGCCGTCCGCCACGGTTTCATTCAAACATAACTATGACACCGAGCCCGGCTGGGACGGGGGCGTGTTAGAAATTAGTGTCAACGGCGGAGCGTTTCAAGATATCCTCTCCGCCGGCGGTTCATTCATAACGAATGGATACAATAGTATGCTCGGAGCAGGCACAAATAATCCGATCGCAAACAGGAATGCCTGGACCGGAAATTCTCTTGGCTATCTGACAACTACGGCAAGATTGCCGGCTTCCGCTGCGGGCCAGAGCGTCCAGCTTCGCTGGCGTTTCGGCGCGGACGACAATACGGCCGCGACGGGATGGTTTATCGATGATGTCCGGGTCATCGGCAACTATCAGTGCGGATTTTCGCCTAGATTCAGCCGCGTCCGAGCTGATTTCGATGGAGACGGCAAATCGGACTTTTCTGTCTTCCGGCCGTCAACGGGAATTTGGTACATCAGTGGCTCACAAACAGGCTTTCAAGCTTACGACTGGGGAACGAATGGCGATCAGATCGTTCCCGGCGACT
>PSMA01000023.1:21177-45863 GCA_040289905.1 Blastocatellia bacterium | reverse complement strand
ATAAACCACACCAAACCCTTTCCCAATACAACGCCAACAAAGGCAGATTAGGGGAGGTTACGGGTCGTTGAGGTACTATGCCGAGAGATAACATTGTTCTGCAGTGCACTGAATGCAAAGAGCGTAATTACGTAACGACGAAAAACAAAAAAAGCACGCCAAATCGGCTCGAGCTGAAAAAGTTTTGCCGCCGTTGCCGGTGTCATACTTTGCATAGGGAAAATAAATGACGGAAGCTGGCATGCCGTACGGACCGAGCGTTGTAATGCGGTGGTTCGATAGCTGTCATTTTGGACAGGGGTATGGTGTTAACGGTTAGCATGGAGGTCTCCAAAACCTTAGGTCCGGGTTCGAATCCTGGTACCCCTGCCAGCCTAATCGTAGCGAGCAAGTGCCCGCAGCAAGTACTAAGTGCTCGCAGCAAGTTCAAGGAGAAACAGCGTGTCTGAAGCCGTTGAAACAGTAAAAGAATCGTCTAAAAAGGAAGGCATTGGTGATTTTATTCGCTATACGCGTCAGGAGTTGGCGAGGACTTCCTTCCCTTCGGGGGAAGAAGTCAGGAACACAACGATCATCGTTATTATCAGCGTGATTTTCTTCGCGATTTATCTTTTTCTGATTGATCAGGCATGGACGTACGTTCTCGATGGCCTGACTTGGTTGGTTAACAAAATAGCCGGCCTCTAAGGGAATATTGTAATGAAGCAGTGGTTTTTCATCCACACATACTCGGGACACGAGAATAAAGTCGTCGAAAGCCTTCAGGCGCGGATTCGAGATATGGAACTCGGCGATTTGATTACGTCAGTTCTATTGCCGAAAGAAACCGTTATCGAGAGTCGCGGCGGCAAAAAGGTCGAATCATCGCGGATGTTCTACCCCGGTTATGTATTGGTTGAAATTGAGTGCGACGAAAAAGGTAAAATCCCGGACAATGTCTTTCATGCAATTCGTCAGACGCCGAAGGTGACGGGGTTTCTCGGCGGCAAGATCCCGACGCCGCTTACTAAAGAAGAAGTTGACCAGATTATTCACAACATTGAGGTCGCGACCGAAAAGCCTAGACCAAAGTTCACTTACGACGTCGGTGAAATCGTTCGCATCAAGTCCGGCCCGTTCGCAAGCTTCACCGGCAAGGTCGAAGAAGTTAACGAGGAAAAGGGCACTCTGAAAGTGTCGATAACCATTTTTGGGCGGTCGACACCTTATGAGGTCGAATTCCTCGATGTCGAGAAGGTGACTTTTACTGAAGAAGGATAGTTTTTCAATCAAAAAAGAGGACATTTTCGGTAAACTACCGGAATCGTTAATCGAAAAATGGCAAAAAAAATCGAAGCATACATAAAACTGCAGATTCCAGCCGGCAAAGCGAACCCGGCGCCTCCAATTGGGCCGGCGCTCGGCCAGCACGGCGTAAATATAATGGAATTTTGCAAGGCCTTTAATGCAAAAACGCAAAACGACGATCCGGATATGAAAATCCCAGTCGTCATTACGGTTTATTCTGATCGCTCATTTACATTTGAGACGAAAACACCGCCTGCGGCGGACCTCTTACGCAAGGCGGCAGGAATCCCTAAAGGCTCGGCCAAGCCAAACCGTGAAAAAGTAGGAACGATATCGCGAGCAAAAATCGAAGAAATCGCAAAAAAGAAAATGCCCGATTTGAATACGACCGACCTCGAGGCTGCAATGCGGACAATCGAAGGCACGGCGATGAGTATGGGCCTGAAGATTGAATAAGCAATTTAAACTGTCGAATTACCGGATAAGAACTCGGTATTAATCGGTCAAAAAAAGGGAGAACGGCCTGGCCGTTCGTTAATACCTGGAGGGAAAATGAAACGAGGAAAGAAATATCTTGCGGCTCTCGCAAAAATAGAGCCAAAGAGGAAATACACGCTCGAAGACGCGGTCGCAAAACTAAAAGAGATCGCTTATGCAAATTTTGACGAAACGGTCGAATTGACAATGTGGCTCGGGGTCGATCCGCGAAAAGCTGACCAGCTTGTACGCGGGACGATCGTGCTTCCGCACGGGCTTGGCGGCGCGGCAAAACGCGTAGTCGTAATTACCCAAGGCGATAAAATCCGTGAAGCGCAGGAGGCCGGGGCTGATCTTGCTGGCGGCGACGAAATCGTCGAACGAATCAAAGGCGGTTGGCTGGATTTTGACGCCCTTATTGCGACGCCCGATATGATGGGTAAAGTTGGGCAGCTCGGTAAAATTCTCGGCCCACGAGGGCTGATGCCAAATCCGAAGACCGGCACAGTGACAATGGATGTAAAGACAGCCATTGAAGAAACCAAAGCCGGCAAGGTCGAATATCGCGTCGACAAAACCGGGGTAATCCATTCTCCGGTCGGTAAAGTCTCATTCGATAATCAGAAACTCGCCGAGAATACGAAGGTGCTAATAAACGCCGTTATCAAGGCAAAGCCAGCGACGGCAAAAGGGCGCTACGTCAAGAAAATCAATCTTTCGGCGACGATGAGCCCTGGAATTTTGCTCGATGAGGTGTCCTTTACCTAAAACCCAAGCGAGGAGCAAAGGATTTAGTATTGGCGGAATTGGCCGTAATGAGGTAATAAGATGAAAACGCGAGAAACAAAGCAAAAGGAATTAGCCCTCCTAAAAGAATCGCTCGGAAAATCAAATTCGGCGATAATAGTCAGTTTTAATGGAGTATCGGTTGTAAAGGATTGGGAACTAAGACGAACCATCCGCGAGGCCGGAGCGGAGTACCGGGTTGTAAAGAACACAATTGCTCGACTTGCAGTGCGCGGGACAGATTTTGAGCAGGCCAGCGATGCTTTCAAGGGCGTATCCGCGATTGCCTGGACTGAGAAAGATCCAGTTGTGCTTTCCAAGGCAATCTCGAAGTTTATTAAGGACAACGCTGACATTTATAGTTTCAAATCTGGCGTTGTTGACGGAAAAGTCATAGATTTCAATCAGTTAGGTGTAATAGCAAATCTTCCATCAAAGGAAGATTTGATCGCAAAACTCCTTTTTGTGCTCAATGCGCAAGCTCAACGATTGGTTACTGTCATCAACGCTGTGCCGCGAAATCTTGCGGTGGTAGTCAAGCAAATTGGTGAGAAAGCTCCAGAATCACGTGTAGCTTCAAGCACAGTAACAGAAGCAGAGGCTGAGCCGACCGCTGAAACAGCCGCGTCGACAGACCGGGCCGCTTCCAGTGAACCGGCTGCGGAGGCTGAAGAAACGGCGGAAGCTGCGGGTGAGCAAAAAGGAGATTAAAGATTTTGAACGGCAGCTCACGCTGCAAAAATAAGGCCGTACTCAAGGAAAACGGGCCGGGCGATATGTCAGGTCGCCTGCGCTGCTCGGATCGGGTTCGATAAGGAGATGCACCTTAAGTGAACCAGGTCCCATGGGTTCTAGCGGCTGACAAGGAAAAAGACAAAGCCGAGCCATAGATTTTCAAACGGTCTATGTGGCCAGCGGCGGAAAGAACCCTAAAGGAGAAAATAGAAAAGTCATGGCAATAACAAAAGCAGAAGTAATTGAGTATTTGAAAGGTATGACGCTCCTAGAAGCGTCGGAACTGGTAAAAGAGCTCGAAGAAGTATTTGGCGTTTCGGCGGCTGCGGCCGCAGCCCCGGTTGTGGTAGCTGCAGCACCCGGAGCCGGGGACGGAGCGGCCGCTGCCGAAGAAAAGGATTCGTTTGACGTCATCCTAACATCCGCAGGAAGCAACAAAATCGGAGTTATCAAGGTCGTACGTGAAATCGTTGCAGGCCTCGGGCTTAAGGAAGCCAAAGATCTGGTTGATAGTGCTCCGAAACCGCTCAAGGAAGGTGTTTCAAAGGAAGAGGCCGAGCAAATCAAGGCAAAGCTTACAGAAGCGGGCGCATCCGTCGAAATCAAGTAACTTGCGTGCGGAAGGCCCGTTTTCCCGGATGCCGGTCGGCTATGTCGCCGATCTCCTGATCTCGGGCCGAAAGCGCGAAACTTGTAGATTCAACCATCGCGTGTTACGATCAATGATAGGCTGGGGGAATTTTGCATCCTAATTCAATTAAAGTCAGAAGCTCTGCCCACGGGGCAGAGCGAGCTTGGGTTGCGGTCTCCTGATGTAATTTACGGAGAGTAGGTGTCTCTTTCGGCACTCTCGGAAAATTTTGGTATCTCAGGCGTAACTGCTTGGAAAAGCGGTCTGGGGAGTTTTTGTCCCTGCCCGCGGTTGTTATTTTAAATTCATTTGGCCGGCGTTTTTTTCGTCAGTACGCGACAACGCCGATCCTAACAACAATTGGAGTATAAATCAACAGCTTTTTTCGTCACGGCTATTTACTGGCGACTTACTTCCGTGCAATAAATAATATGATTAACAATCCGCTGCAAAATAATACGATCGGGCTCGGACGGCGAACCAGCCAATCACCCGAACGGGTTGATTTTTCCAAAATTTATACCTCAGCACAGATCCCGAATCTGATCGAGGTTCAGCGAGAGTCGTACGACCGATTTCTGCAAATGGACCTGATCCCTGAGGAACGGGAAAACATCGGCTTGCAAGCCGTATTTTCATCGATTTTTCCTGTTTCGGATTTCCGTGAGACGGCTACCCTTGAATTCGTCGAATACCAAATCGGGAACTGGCAATGCAAATGCGGAAATTTAGAAGGCCTCGAACATCTTCGGGCGAATTGTAAAAATTGCGGCTCCAAAATTAAGGTTGACCCGTTTAATCCAGCGGAGGTCTTATGTAAAAACTGTGGAACCTTCAATGCCGTCAAACCGAAATTATGTCCGAATTGTGGAGAGCCGGTAGGGCTGAAACACAAGCACGATCAAAAGGAATGCCAAGAGCGCGGAATGTCCTACAGCGTTCCGCTCAAGGTGAAAATCCGCCTTACCGTTTATGACAAGGACCCAGAGACCGGTATTTCGACGATTCGCGACATCAAGGAAGAGGACGTGTTTTTTGGCGAAATTCCTTTGATGACCGATAACGGCACCTTTATCATCAACGGTACCGAACGCGTGATCGTATCGCAGCTTCACCGAAGCCCGGGAGTATTCTTCAAAGGCGAAAGGGACGAATTCCTTGCAAAAATAATTCCCTATCGCGGCTCGTGGGTTGAATTCGAGTACGACCAGAAAGGGCTTCTTCACGCGCGGCTTGGCAAACGCAAGATTCTGGCGACGATTTTCCTGCGAGCCCTCGGTCTTTGGCTTAACCCAAAGATCGATATGAAAACCGTTTCAGACAGCATATTGGAAGAAGTTGTCAAGGGCGCTGAATACACAAACGCGGACATACTCCGGCTCTTTTACACCGTCGATTCGGTTTACACGGAAAAAGGCAGCGTCTATTTCGGCGTAAAGCCACGAGGCGAAACACATTTAGCGGGGTTGCGAGCCGGAGAGACAATTAAAGACGGCAAAGAGGAAATAACCCGCAGCGGCAAGAAGATAACAAAAGCGGCGCTCAGCGAGCTGCGACGGATGAAGGTCAAGCGTATAGAAGTCAACCACGCCGACCTCGAAGGAGCCGTCGCTTTAACCGATATCATCAACCAAGAAACCGGTGAGGTAATCGTCGAATCAAATTCCGAACTGACTGCTGCCAAGATCCAGCAAATTGTCGAAGAAGGCATCGAAAGTTTTGAAATAATCTTTCCCAAAGAAGACATCATAGGCGACATAATTTCGCAGACGCTCAGGAAAGATTCCATCGGCAAGCCGGTTGATGCATTGCTCGAAATCTACCGCAAGATGAGACCGGGCGATCCGCCGACTGTGCCAACCGCCTACCGGCTTCTGGAAAGTATGTTTTTCGATCCGCGCCGATTCGACCTCTCAAGAGTCGGAAGGCTTAAATTCAATATCAAAATGGGACGCCCCGAGCGCGACCGTATAGACGATCCGCTGCTTGCGCCGATGGATTTCATCGACGTTGTGAATTATCTCCTGCGAATGAAAAAAGACAGTGAGAAATACACCCAGGATGATATCGACCATCTCGGCAATCGACGCGTTCGGGCCGTAGGCGAACTGCTCGAAAATCAATTCCGAATCGGGCTTGAGCGAATGGAGCGGGCCATCAAGGAAAAAATGTCTATCCAGCAGGATATGCAAACGACGATGCCGCGCGATCTGGTCAATGCAAAGCCGGTAACGGCGGCTGTCCGCGAATTTTTCGGTTCGTCTCAGCTTTCGCAGTTTATGGATCAGACGAACCCGCTCTCTGAAATTACTCATAAACGCAGGCTCTCGGCGCTCGGGCCCGGCGGACTCTCGCGGGAGCGTGCAGGTTTCGAAGTTCGTGACGTGCACCCGACACACTACGGACGCATTTGCCCGATCGAGACGCCGGAAGGTCCGAACATCGGCCTTATTTCGTCGCTCTCTTGCTTTGCTCGAATAAACGAGTTTGGCTTTATCGAATCTCCGTACCGTAAGGTCGAAAACGGCCGGGTCATTGAGTACGTGAAAGTACAAAATGGCGGAGATACCAAATTTAAGCCAGGCGATCACGTTCCGTTCGAGGATGTTGAGCGCGCAAACAGGAAGGTTGCCAAAGAAGGCGGAAAGCTCGCCGAGTTCGAGCCGTATCCGTTTTATCTAACTGCATGGGAGGAAGATCGTTACATCATCGGACAGGCAAATATCGAACTTGACGCGAAGGGTAACATCATCAATGAGCGCGTTGCTGCTCGGCGAAAAGGCGAATTTATTACGGCCGATCGCTCGGAAATTCAGTATATGGACGTCTCTCCCAAGCAGCTGGTTTCCGTAGCTGCCTCGCTAATTCCGTTTTTGGAAAATGACGACGCAAATCGCGCTTTGATGGGTTCGAATATGCAACGGCAATCGGTTCCGCTGCTTCGTGCCGAATCTCCTTACGTCGGCACCGGTATGGAAAAGATAGCCGCCCGGGATTCCGGCGCAGTTGTAATTGCAAAGCGCGACGGGGTCGTGGACTACGTAGATTCCGAACGCATTATCGTAAAGGCAGATCATAACGTTGACGGCACAATTTCGCGCGAAGTTACGGCCGATATTTATTCGCTCGTCAAATTCAAACGCTCGAATCAGAATACCTGTATCAATCAAAGGCCGATTGTTCAGGTTGGCGAGCGCGTTCGCAAGGGTCAGGTAATTGCGGATGGACCCTGTACCGATCGTGGCGAGCTCGCTTTGGGCCGCAACGTTCTTGTCGCGTTTATGCCCTGGCGCGGCTATAACTTCGAAGACGCGATTCTGGTCTCCGAACGGCTCGTTAAAGACGACTATTACACATCGATACATATTGAAGAGCTCGAAATCGAAGCTCGCGACACAAAGCTTGGACCAGAGGAGATTACCCGAGATATACCGAACGTTGGCGAAAATATGCTGCGTGATCTTGATGAATCCGGCATTATTCGCATTGGCGCTCAGGTCAAACCGGGATCCATTTTAGTCGGAAAAGTAACTCCAAAAGGTGAAACGCAGCTAACCGCGGAGGAAAAACTCTTGCGGGCGATCTTTGGCGAAAAGGCCGGTGATGTAAAAGATGCTTCCCTAACTTGTCCGCCGGGAATCGACGGAACCGTCGTTGACGTTCAGGTATTTACTCGCAAAGGCCAGGAAAAAGACGAACGCTCGTTGGCGATCGAAGCGATGGAGGAAGATGCGCTTCGCCGTGACTTGGAAGACGAGATACGCATTTTGCAAGAGCAGCGCGACGAGCGGATTTTCGAACTTTTCGAAGGACGGAAACTACTAAAAGACCTTGTTGACGGCAAGCAAGTAGTAGTCAAGAAAGGTACGACTCTAAGCCGAGAAGTCCTTCGTGGCTTAGACACCAAGCTTTTGAAAAAAGCGGAGGTCGCCTCCGGCAAAATCGATATCGCTGCGGAGATTCGTGAATACGAAAAGCGGACCGAGAGGCAAATTAATATCCTCTCGGATATTTACGAAGAGAAAATCACAAAGCTAAAGCAGGGCGACGAACTCCCGCCGGGAGTGATCAAGATGGTAAAAGTCTTCGTTGCGATGAAGCGAAAGCTCAGCGTCGGCGACAAGATGGCCGGGCGGCACGGAAACAAAGGCGTTATCGCGCGGATTCTTCCGGAAGAAGATATGCCCTATCTTCCGGATGGAACACCGGTAGAGATTGTCCTCAATCCGCTAGGCGTTCCGTCGCGTATGAACGTCGGGCAGATACTTGAAACTCATCTTGGTTGGGCGGCACGCGTTCTCGGGCTCCATTTTGCAACACCCGTTTTCGACGGTGCAAGCGAAGAAGAGATAAAGGATTATATCCGAAAGGCGAATGCCCGATTCGATAAACTTGGGTTGCCGCCATCTGTCGGTCCATCCGGGAAAACAAGGCTCTATGACGGTCTAACAGGAGAACAGTTCGAGCAGAAGGTTACGGTTGGATACATCTATATGCTCAAGCTTTCGCATCTGGTCGACGACAAGATTCACGCACGCTCGATCGGTCCATACTCGTTGATTACTCAACAGCCGCTTGGAGGTAAAGCTCAATTCGGCGGGCAGCGATTTGGCGAAATGGAGGTCTGGGCATTGGAAGCCTACGGCGCGGCTCACATATTGCAGGAACTTCTCACTTGCAAATCTGACGATGTCGCCGGGCGCTCGAAGATTTATGAAACGATCGTCAAAGGCGTTTCGGATTTCGAGCCTGGAATTCCGGAATCGTTCAACGTCCTAGTCCGCGAATTACAAAGCCTTTGCCTCGACGTTGAACTAATACAGGAAGACGAGATCGACCCTGAGGCAGTTGTCGCTGGAGTCGATACGCTTGTCGGAGTCGATTAGAAATATCCGTGGATTGGCCATCGCCACCTGCCGCGTCCAACCGATAGGAAATGAAAGCGGCTTTGCCAATCGGGCGTTTTAACGTATATCGGACAGGGAGATTTGGAATGTTTCGATTTAATAACGAAAGCAAGACGCAATTGACCACAAATTACGAAGCCATCCGGATAAGCCTCGCTTCACCGGAAAAAATCCGCTCCTGGTCACACGGTGAGGTGACCAAGCCGGAGACGATCAATTACCGGACGTTCAAGCCGGAGCGGGACGGTTTGTTCTGCGCCCGAATTTTCGGTCCGGTTTCGGATTGGGAGTGTTTATGCGGCAAGTACAAACGGATGAAGCATCGCGGCGTTATCTGTGATAAATGCGGTGTCGAAGTAACGCAAAGCAAGGTTCGCCGGGAACGGCTTGGGCATATCGAGCTTGCTAGCCCGTGTTCGCATGTCTGGTTTTTTAAGGGGCTTCCGTCACGGATTGGCCATCTGCTTGACATCACGCTTCGCGACCTGGAGAAAATACTCTACTTTGAAACCTACATTGTCATCGATCCGGGTAATGTCCCCGATCTAAAGGAAAAAGACCTCCTGACCGATGAACGGTATCGTGAATTGAGCCGCGAATATCCGAACGGGTTTGTCGCCAAAATGGGTGCCGAAGCCATCAAGGAACTCTTGATGAAGATTGACATCGACGAACTCGTTGCAGAGTTACGGCAAAAAATGCGCGACGAAACATCGCAGCAGAAAAAGCTGAAGTATTCGAAGCGTTTGAAGGTAGCAAACTCATTTGCGCGATCTGGCAACAAGCCGGAATGGATGATTTTGGACGTAATTCCGGTTATTCCACCTGAGCTGCGGCCGCTTGTGCCGCTCGATGGCGGTCGCTTTGCAACAAGTGATTTGAACGATCTCTACCGGCGAGTGATCAATCGGAACAACCGTTTGAAGAAGCTCATAGAGCTGCGCGCACCTGAGGTAATTGTTCGTAATGAGAAGCGGATGCTGCAAGAGGCAGTCGACGCTCTGTTCGATAACGGTCGTCGCGGACGCGTCTTACGCGGAGCAAACAACCGACCGCTTAAATCTCTTTCCGGCACTCTGAAAGGAAAACAGGGGCGTTTTCGTCAGAACTTACTCGGTAAGCGCGTAGATTATTCAGGCCGTTCGGTCATCGTGGTTGGCCCCGAGTTAAAACTACATCAGTGCGGGCTGCCGAAGAAGATGGCTCTCGAACTCTTTAAGCCGTTTATCTACCATAAGCTGGAAAAAGAGGAGCATGCCGCGACAATCAAACAAGCTCGTGAAATGGTCGAACGGCAGGAGCCAATTGTTTGGGATATTCTCGAAGATGTAATCCGAGAGCATCCCGTTCTTCTTAACCGAGCGCCGACCTTGCACCGGCTCGGGATCCAGGCATTCGAGCCCGTTCTGGTCGAAGGTAAGGCAATTAAGATTCATCCGCTTGTCTGTACGGCCTTCAATGCTGATTTTGACGGCGACCAGATGGCAGTGCATATTCCGCTTTCCGCTGAAGCGCAGATCGAAGCTTCGGTGCTGATGCTTGCCTCGAACAATCTATTATCGCCGGCAAGTGGCCAGCCGATCGCCGTTCCTTCGCAAGATATAGTCCTCGGCTGCTATTATCTGACGCTTGGCCGTGATGATCTCAAGGGCCATGCGAAGGCGTTCAATTCGATCGAAGACGTACTGCTCGCGCTTGATGCAGGCATAATCGAAACTCAGACGAAAATCCGGCTGCGGTGGCGCGGAGCCCTTGTGGACCTTACAACGGAGTCGCATCCGCAAGATGTGATGCGTGCGACCGTTCGTGAGAACGTTGACCAGATAATCGAAACAACAGCCGGCCGCGTTATTCTGAACGAGCGTTTGACCCGCGACGGCCTGCCGTTTATCAACGGAACGCTAAAGAAGAAAGGCCTGCAATCGCTCGTCAGCTTCTGCCATTTGAAGATCGGTCACGAGCCGACGGTTGCATTGCTCGACGACCTCAAGGCAATGGGCTTTCTCTATGCAACGAAGTCCGGTATGTCGATCGGCGTCGATGATATGGTAACGCCTCCAAACAAGTGGAAGATCATCGAAGAAGCGCGCAGGGAGGTCGACAAGCTTCAAAAGCAGTATGAAGAGGCGACGATGACCAATATGGAGCGTGAAAACAAGGTCACTGCCATTTGGTCAGAGGTGACGGATCGCGTCGCTAAGGAAATGTTCAAGGCGATGCACCAGCGCGAGGCCGAGCGGAAAGAGCTCAATCCGATCCTCGTGATGGCGGATTCCGGAGCTCGCGGCTCTGAGGCACAGATCCGCCAACTTGCCGGTATGCGCGGGCTGATGGCAAAACCATCGGGAGAAATCATCGAGAATCCGATACTTGCGAATTTCCGCGAAGGACTCGACGTATTGCAATACTTTATTTCAACCCACGGCGCACGCAAAGGTCTCGCGGATACCGCACTTAAAACCGCTGACTCCGGTTATCTGACGCGGCGGCTGGTTGACGTCGCGCAGGACGTCATTGTATCGGAGGAAGATTGCCGGACGACGCGCGGCGTTTGGGCTGAAGCCATCATCAGAAATGGAGAAGAGGTCGAAAGCCTTCGCGACCGAATTGTCGGATGTACGGCTCTCGACGATGTTCGCGACACGATCGACCGCAATGTCATAATCTTCCGCGCAAATGAGGAAATTGACGAAGAGCGAGCCGGGCAGATACAGCTTTCGGGTCATCAAAGAATTCGGATCCGGTCGCCGCTTACTTGTCAGAGCCGCCGCGGCGTTTGCGTAAAATGTTATGGCCGAAACCTTGCTACAGGGAAAACCGTCGAGATCGGCGAGGCGGTGGGCGTCATTGCGGCACAATCGATTGGCGAGCCGGGTACGCAATTGACGATGCGAACATTCCACGTCGGCGGAACTGCACGGCTCGAGCAGGAAACAAAGCACGTTGCAGCGATGGACGGAACCATAAAGTTTCTCGGCGATATGAAGGTAATCAAGAATCGTACAGGCGAGATGATCTCGCTCAAGCGTCAATCGGAGATTGCCATCGTCGATGACCGCGGCCGTGAAGTTGCCCGTTACCAGGTCGTTTACGGCGCCCAGCTACATGTCAAAGACGGCCAAAAGGTTAAAGAAGATGATGTTCTGGTAACTTGGGATCCATTTACATTCGCGATTCTCACGGAGGTAAAAGGAACCGTCAAGTATCAAGACCTGAAAGAAGGTAAAACCGTCGAAGAGGATATCGATAAGGTTACCGGTCAGAAACGGCTTGTGGTCAAAGATTCAGACGAGAAAAACCAGCCGCGACTTGAAATTCGCCAAGGAAACAAGGTCTTAAAAACGTATCAGATGCCGATTCGAGCGAACCTGCTCGTCGACGATGGCCAGCAGGTTGCTCCCGGCGATATCATCGCGAAGATTCCGCGGGAGACCACGAAGACCAAAGATATCGTTGGCGGTTTGCCGCGCGTTGTTGAACTCTTCGAGGCCCGTCGGCCCAGCGAAACGGCTGTTATGACAGAGATCGACGGCGTTGTCGAATTCGGCCCGATCTCAAAAGGTAAACGGAAATTAATAATCCGCGGTGACGATGGCACCTCGGCTGAATACGACATTCCTCGCGGAACCCATATCAACGTCCAGGAAGGCGATCGCGTCAAGGCCGGCGAGCCTTTGATGGACGGGCCTCTTAATCCGCACGATATTCTTCGCGTTCTCGGGATGGAAGCGCTGCAAAAGTATCTGGTCAGCGAAATCCAAGAGGTTTATCGCTTGCAGGGCGTCAATATCAACGATAAACATATCGAGGTTATTGTCCGGCAGATGCTCCGTTGGGTAAAAATCAAGGATGTCGGCGATACCGATTTCCTGATGGAGGAACAGGTTGACCGATTCCGTTATGAAGAAGAGAATCGGCGCGTTATCGAGGCCGGTGGAAAGCCTGCTATCGGCGAGCCACTGTTGCTCGGTATAACGAAAGCATCACTCTCAACCGATTCTTTCATCTCGGCCGCAAGTTTCCAGGAAACGACGCGAGTTTTAACCGAAGCCGCGATTTCCGGCCGTGTTGATTATCTGCGTGGCCTAAAGGAAAACGTTATTATGGGACGTCTGATCCCAGCCGGTACCGGAATGAAATATTACCGCAACGTTCAGATTGATCCCGATCCGACTGAAAACCGCAAAGAGCAAGACGAATTCGATGAGATCGAAACGATTCGTGGCGGTCTCGATCTGCCCGGACTCGTAGATGTTCCCGGTGTCGGCGATGATTACACCGGTGACGGCGAATCGGTCGAAATAGACGAAATGGAAGACTTCGTCATCGACGACGCTTTGAAACTTGACCTCGATGAAGACGAAGTCTAAGGTTTTGGTAACGATCCAGGTGATGCAGAAAAGTTCGCCGCGGGCGCAAATGTCCGCGGCTCATCCTGTTTCGCGTCGTATCCACTTTGACAGTTTCCGCCGGAAAACAGATTTCACAAACTTCGGTTCCCGAGACGGTCCGCGTTTTAGCTTTTCTAGAAGGCTTTATCAAGATGAATTAGAGACAGGAAGGAAAGGGAATGAGAAAAATCGTCATTTTGCTGTTAACTACGCTGTCAGTAGTGTTCGCATTTAAGTTTTCGCTTGACACTGAAGCGGGAGCCGGGTTGCCTGACGAAAAGATTTTGAAGGCCGTAGAAGCGGGCACCTACGAATTTGACAAAGCTCATAGCTTTATCGGTTTCCGAATAAAGCATATGGGCCTTATCGAGGTGCCGGGTTATTTTCGCGATTTTCAGGGAACAGTCAAGTTTGACGCGACGGACATAACAAGATCAACTGTTGAATTTACAGCAAAAACCACGAGCGTCGACACTGGCGTTGCTGCACGGGACAATCATTTGCGGACCGCGGATTTCTTTGACGTGGAAAAATTTCCAGAAATGACTTTCAAAAGCACAAAGGTCGAAAAGCGCGGCAAGTCGCTTATCCTTACGGGTGATCTGACGATCAAAGGTATCACCAGGAGTGTCTCGGTTCCGTTTGAAATTACCGGATGGTTACCTGCCGGTGAGCGTAATCCGGCGAAAATGGGAATTTCAGGAGAGACCGTAATAAATCGGCGCGATTTTGGCGTTACGTGGGGCGGAAATTTGCCAAACGGTGTACCGGCATTATCAGATGAGGTAAAGGTGACGCTGCAAATCGAGGCCGCGAAAGCTTCAGCTAAATAATAATTTTTTGCGGCCAGCGGCCTTGTTGATTCGGAGCGGCAGATTTACGGACTGCTCCTAGTTTTCGCGAGTTTCGCTGCCTCGGCAAACGAGATATCGTAAATCGGGTATTGCTGCCAATCCTTATAGTCAAAATGCCACCATTCGTTCGGATTGACCGTGAATCCGGCCGCTTCCATCAACCGTCGCAGTAAATCGCGGTTTGCACGCTCTTCCGGCGTTCCTCCAGCATAATCTGGCGACGCTCTTTCGCTGAATTCGTCATATTCTGATGGCATCGGCAATAGGCGTCCGGTTTTGAGTTCATAAATGCTTAGGTCAACGGCGCAACCACGATTGTGCTTTGAACCTTTTGCCGGATCAGCGACAAATTTGCGCTGTTCGGGCGTAGTTACTTCCCAGAATAATTTCGTAATTGACCATGGCCGGTAGCCATCAAAAATGACGAGCCCGAGCCCTTTTCTTTGAAGCTTGCGGTGCACTTTCAGAAGAGCCTTGGCAGCGGGCCGCTGCAAAAATGCGCGGGCTTCAGGATAAACTGCCTTTCCGACAAAATTATTGGTCGTTGCGTAACGAATATCGAGACGAATGGTCGGGTCCAGCGAAATTAGTTCAATCAAATCAGCCTCTCTTTTATTTTTTTCCGGCCATGGAGCCGCGATTTTGTCAGTTTGAGCGTAGATGGCCGCGTTGACAAGCAGAAAAGCACAAGCCTGAAAGATGCCTAGGAAGAGAAACCCCAAAAGAACGGATTCGAGTTTCAAAGCTTGCCAGAGGACGAAAAAGTAGCGGGGCCAGTTGAAATTCGCTTTCATCAAATGTTAACCTTGACTACATTATGCAAGACGAGCTACGCAAGAGAAAGTGCCCTGCCATCGGCTGGCTGAAACGGTTTGGAATCGCAGGGTTCCTTTTTTTTCTAATCAAAGGCCTTTTGTGGCTAATTGTTCCAGGTTTAATCGCCTATTTTTCAATTAGTTAGAGGATTCACGGCTTTTCTTCGCGGACCGGCTCCGAATCTTCGGGCCCGATGATGATCTCTGTTCCAAACTTCTGGTAGTTAGTAAAGCGAATTAAATTTCGAAGCTCGTAGAGGCCACTTTTATCACGGATCGTCAGCCGCACGTCGGCAACCAGCGGTAAAAGGTATTTTTCCTCGGCAATTCTAGCCCAATCGTAGTCGATCGTCCGGAGCGCACTAGGTGCAGGAAAATCTTCCGGGATTTGCGTCGCCTCGCTTTCAATTCGTAGGACCCGAAAGAGCTCACGATCGATCCAGATGCGGCCCTTCATACCGGTTACTGTAGTTTGTGTAATCGTGTTGCCGACGGTAATTTGCTGGCGGGCTCGGTCTCGCGCGATGGAGAAATCAAAAACTACTGTTTGGCGGCCACGCAACAGATCCGTATCGACAAGCGTAAACTCGGTCTCGCTTTCCGGCTTGAATATTGTCGCGAGGACGGTTACAAATTCGCCCGTCGAACTTGTGCCGCCTGCCTGCTCATAGCTTTCTCGTGCCTCGGTTTGCTGTTGCGGCACGCCGTTTACCGCTAAAAGTTTATACGCCTCAGCTCCGCTAGCTCGATAACTTACGGCGACAATAAGTTTATCCAAATTTCTGAAATTTCCTGTTCCAGCGTACGCCGCAGAACGCTGAATTTGTTGTTTAACGACGAAATCCGGCATTTCGCCGATCGCTTCAAGGGTTTTTTGTCGTGTTTTATCTAGGATTGCGGCTGCTTCGAGTTCCGACGGCAGTTTTGCCGCGGTCGGATTTTGGCGACGTCGACCTGCCTGATCGAGCGTACGTCGCAATTCATCGTCGTTTCCGGATTTTGAGCGCGTAAGACTACGAAGTCCGTCGGTTACCTCGAAATCGATGCCTCGGCGTCGAAGAGCCTCAATCAACGCCTGGCGAGCTTCTGCGTTATTGCGGGCCGCGTAAAGCATCCTCACAAACTCAGCTTGTGATAGCGGCTTTTCCTGAGCGGAGGCAACGATAGCGAGTCCTAAAAGGAGAATAGCAGTCAGAAGAGTGAGCTTCATTGGTCTATCTTTGATGCCCGTCTAGAGGCATATGTTGCTATTATGGCCGTTTGGCCCTTGCGGTAGGCAGAAAAATCGAAAGCGGAGAATCGGGCAGGAAAGCCGAATCTCCGCTCAAGCTACGGTTTTAAGAGAAGATGCCGGGTTAATTAACCCATTCCTCTTCGTAGTTTAATTGCCAATGCCGCGTAACCCAAGCTTGCGCGGCCTCCATCGCCGTTGTTTTCCACTTTTTCAAATTCTGGAGAATTGAAAGTGCAGCAAGCGGTTTGCTTGGGTCACGTTCAACTCGGATAACTTCCGCCGATACTTCAATTATCGGCTTGTCCTCGCCAAGAATTTTGAGTTTTACCTCCGAGCCAACCGGCGGAAGGATTTCGAGATTTACCAGTGCACTGGTTTGACCGAGATTTTCCGTAACGCCATCTACTTTGACCCGACGTCCCGTTTTTTCGTCAACCCAGCTTGCCTGCACTGGCATATTTGCCAAAATTCGGTGGTGCAGCGGCGCCTTAAAAGATGAAGATTCGTAGTTTATTTCTGCCATACTATATATAAATGCCCCCTTTTACTAACCCTATTCCCATTGTTCGTTGATCTGTAACCGCTTTGTCTCCCGCCACGGAAACAAAGAACGGGGAGGATAGACCAATTTTACAAAAAAGTCAAGTATTAGTTTCGGCCTATCCGCTTTGTGGTCAGCGATCACGTTTTTTTCAAGCATTTTGGGTGCTTTTGGGTACGCGGGCCGCCCACGAAACAATTCGGATGCCCTAGAATGATCAAAGGTTTTCTGGTTTGCAAAAATTTCCCTCTTTGGTTTATTTTCCGGATTGTTTTAACTCGAAAGTAACAACGGATGGGTAAACTGGGTCTCAATCCAGAAAAAAAGAAAGCTCTTTGTAATCTGGGAATCTGATTTGCCTTAAAATGCCGATCGTCCGCACGAACGGCGGGTTTTGCAGGAAGCGGGAGTTAGTCAGGAAGTAAGTTGTTGAGTTGGTAAAGTATCTGCCGACAAGCACTTAACCTTAATTCTCTGACGGGTTGCTTTTTTCTTTTTGAACTTGCGACGGGGCCCGGCAGATGTAGTAATATCCAAAATCTGGTATAAAAATCCAAAATTCGCAATTTGCGGGGCAATCGATTCAGTTTTTATAGGCAATTTATAGAAATTCAATGATAGAGGAGAGGTTGGATAAAGATGTTAAACATTTTTCATAGGATTGCGTCAATTATTGCATTGGCCATCCTGTTCTCATTGGCTGTCTTTGCGCAAACCCAAAGCAGCACTGGACAGATTACGGGAATTGTCACGGATGCGACGGGAGCAGCCATTCCAAATGCAACGGTAACGCTTAAAAGTCAAGCAACAAATCAAACGCTTACAACCACAACAAGCAGTGACGGACTCTATCGGTTCGTCCTCCTGCAGCCCGGGAAATATACCATTAAAACATCGGCTCAAAACTTTTCGGAGCAGACGCTTGAAGTCGAAGTACAAGTAGGCCGATCGACCGATGCTAATTTTACGCTAGGAGCAGGCAATGTTTCGGCCGTTGTCGAGGTGACAGCCGAAGGGGTTCAAACAACGACGAGCAATTTTGACGCTGTTCAGGACGCGACAGCAATTCAGAACCTTCCGATCAACGGCCGGCGTTTTCAGGATTTCGTTACATTGACACCCTCGGCTCAGGTCGAGCCATCGCGCGGCCAAATTTCGCTTTCAGGTCAGCGTGGGATCAATGGAAACATAAACGTTGACGGCGTAGATTACAATCAACCGTTTTTCGGCGGCATTCGCGGCGGCGAACGCGCCAATCAGGCGTTTACTATTCCGCAGGAAGCGATTCGAGAATTCCAAGTCGTTGCCGCTGGCTACACAGCCGAATTTGGCCGCTCCTCCGGCGGTATTATTAACGCGGTTACGAAATCCGGAACTAACCAGCTTCGCGGTACGCTTTTTTATCTTTGGCGGCCGCAGCAGCTCGCCAGGGCAAATGAATATGCAAAGGCACTGAAAGATCAGCGGCTCAGATCCCTTGGCCTAAATGCGACGCTCGCTCCGACCCAGCATCAGTTCGGAGGCTCCGTTGGCGGACCGATCAAAAAGGACAAGCTCTTCTATTTCGCCTCCTACGAGCAGCAGCGTTTCCGCGCCCCGCGGCAGGTGCTCTACGGAACGCTAGTCGGATTTACACCGACCGCGTCGCAGACCGAAGGGTTTAATTTCTACCGCGGGCTCGAGTCACAGTACACCCAGACGAACGATGCCTACGCTGCACTTGGAAAAATTGACTGGAACATAAACGATGCCAATCGCTTCAATATTCGATACAACTATAGCCGCAACAAAGCGAAAAACGCAGTTGCGACAGGCGAAACGGCACTAGACCCGACAACTACGAATTCGCTTGCAACCAATGGGACCGAGAAGAATCGGAACAACATAGTTGTGGCACAGTTAGTTAGCACAATTTCGGCATCAATTATCAATGAATTCAAGTTTCAGTGGGCACGCGAAGACCGCCCACGTATTCCGAACGCTCAAGTGGCAAACGTCAGCACCGCAATCGGCGTTTACGGAACTCGGAACTTTTTGCCGACGACCCAATTCGACAAACGGTTGCAATTTGCCGATAGCTTTACGGTACTCCGCGGTAACCACACCTTTAAGTTTGGAGGTGAATTCAGCAATATTCACGCCGATCAAAAGTTTGGTTTCAATCAATTTGGAGTTTTTACGTTTTCCGGGCTGACCTCGACGTCTGGTATCCTGGATGCGATTACATCAACGCCGAATCCGTCCGCACCCAACAACGGCTACTTTGGGCGTTTTGACACCACAACGGCTAGATACAACAAGCAAGTCGGAAATTTGTCGGCGGCATTTACGGTTCGCGAGCTCGCCTTTTTCGGTCAGGATTCATGGCGCGTGCTGCCGAATCTTACATTCAATATTGGATTGCGATTTGAAAAGCAGTACAATCCCTCCGCAGAGGCTAACAATACTGCGGTCATCAACCTCATCAAGAGCACGACGGTACCACTTTATGGCAAGGCGATCGATCCGACCCAGATACCGGATAGCCAAAATGAATGGGGCCCTCGCGTAGGCTTTGCTTGGGATCCTTTCAAGCAAGGTAAAACGGTAATTCGCGGCTTTTCTGGAATGTACTATGCTCGGACGCCTCTAATTGTGCTTGCGGCCCCATTTAATAATTTTCGTGATCCGGCCGGCGACCTGTCGGTTACGCTTGGTTCGCCAGCATTTTCTTCGACCGGATTTAACTTGGCAACGTTTTGTTCGCAGAATCCCACATATGTTACTACCGTAGGCGCATGTGTTACTCCAAATACGGTCTTTCGTCAGTTTGCCATTTTGGGAATAAATCTGAACTCGGCGCCGCTCTCAAACCTTCCAGTTCTTTCGCCGACGCAGCTTTCACAGATCGCAAACGCGATCCGCAATGCAACGACGAACCCGCCACCAAGCCTCGGAATTTATCAGAACGCCAACTTTGTTGGCATCGCACCGAATTTCCGAAATCCGCAGTCATTCCAATTCGGTGGCGGATTTGAACATGAAATGTGGAAGGGCGTCAAGATTGGGGTCGACTATTCGCAGATAAACACCGTCTACCTGCAGCGCAATCGCGATATCAATCTTCCAAACCCGACCGGCATCGAGCCGCAAACGCTTCGTGTTTTGGTAAATCGTAGCGTGCGTCCGCTGACGCAGATCGGTACGATCCAAATTCGCGATTCCTCGGCACGTTCGCTTTACCGCGGACTTACTTTCCGTATGAATATGTCGCGCAAATGGGGACGCGTTAATGCCTTCTACACGCTGGCGAAAACGACGTCCAGTGACGACAACGAACGCGATGCGGGCGGAGTTCTTTACGACAACCCGTACGATTTGACGACCGAATATGGCCCTGCACGTTTTGATCGCCGGCACCAATTCGTCGCAAATCCTATTTTCTTCCTTCCGTATGGGTTCCAGGTCTCGAGTGCAGTCCGTCTGTACTCCGGTATTCCGGTAAACGCGCGGGTCGGTTCGGATATTAATGGCGACGGTAACACGAACGAACGGCCGTTCCTCGTCCCGGGTTATGAAATTCATCGGAACGCCTTTGAAGGACGTCCGTTCTATCAGGTTGACCTTCGCTTGCAGAAAGGCTTCAAATTTGGCGAGCGCCGTCGGCTGGTCTTTTCGAGCGAATTCTTCAATGTTTTTAATAATTCGAACATCGAAATTACGAGCACTACTTCGTCAAACTACTGCAACAATACGGCGGCAAACTGTGGCCTTTTTGGGCCGACAAACGTCAATTTCTTGCAGGTACGCGAGCGGAATCCATTAAGCTCGCTATTTAATCAGATACTGCTTGCGAATAATCCGCGAAGCCAGGTATTTCAGGTGCAGTTTGGTGCCCGATTCTCATTCTAAGACCGGCTCATCGTGGTAGATTTCGGCGCGTATGCAGTTTTGCTTACGCGCCTTTTTTTTGAAATACTCGGCGATACGGAAACTTCACGTTTTTCAAGGCACGCAAACACATAAACTGCGATGCGGATTTTACATATTTCATCTGCAAAAACCTTCGGTGGCGGCGAACGCCACGTCGCCGACCTTTGCCGCGGTCTACAGGAAAGTGATTTCGAGATTTTCGCCGCTATTCGGCCGACTAATCAATGGCAGGATAAACTTGATTTTCTAAAGCCTGAAAATATTCTCTATGTTTCAATTCGCCACTCTTTCGGGGTACTCAGCTCGATGCGGATTGCTGAATTTATGAAGCAAAACAAAATCGATATTGTTCACGCCCACGTCGCGCGTGATTATATTCCGACGAATATCGCTTGTCTGGCTGCACGTCCGGCAAGGTTTGTTCTGACGCGGCACGTTCTCTTCCCTCTTAAGCCTTTCAATCGCTTCGCGCTTAATTCGCTTTCCGCTGCGATTGCAGTGTCGGATGCCGTCGCCGATAGCCTTAAAACCGTATTTCCGCAATCAAAGATTCACGTTATCAAAAATGGGATGGACGTCTCGTCTGTGCCTGCGGATGTGAAGATGGCCGAATATCGAGACGAATTCAGAGCCGGTCACTCCATTGCCGAGGACGAATTCCTTTTAGGCACGCTTGGCGAATTAAAGGAGCTTAAAGGCCAAAGAGACTTGGTGATAGCGGCAGCGGAAGTACTAAAACGTATTCCAAACGCCCGCTTTGTGATCGTTGGCAAGGATAATTCGCCGGGCCGTACGTTTCGCCGAGATTTGAGGCGGCTTGCAAAGGTGCTCGGTATTGCCGAGAGGATAATATGGCTTGACTGGCTGAACGATACGCGCCCGTTTTATTCCGCGATCGAACTTTTCGTTTCTCCCTCGCATTCTGAGAGTTTCGGGTTAGCAATGCTCGAAGCAATGGCTTACGGCAAACCGGTTGCAGCTACCGCAACCGATGGTGCGCGAGAACTGTTGGGTCCGAAAGCAGATTTGGTGCCTATCGGTGATCCCGTCTCGCTCGCGAATGCAATCGTGCGTTTTGCAGAAAGTAAGCAGCGGCGAATTGAAGCGGGAAACGCTAATCGCGCGATCGTATGTGACCGCTTCTCGCTTCAGCGAATGGTGCAGGAAACGGCCGCGCTTTATCGGCAGGTTTTGGGTCAATAGATTTTGACGGTTTTTACAGAATGATGATTGAAATAAAGGAAAGCTACTGCAAGAACTTTGACTTTGCAACTTCGCTTGAATGGCTTGAAACGAATGGGCTTGGCGGTTTTGCTATGGGGACCGTATCGGGCGCGCCGACTCGGAGATATCATAGCTATCTGACCGCGGCTTTGACGCCGCCGGTGGTCCGCCGCGCATTGGTAGCCAAGATCGAAGAGACCTTGGAGGTAGATGGCGAAACCTTCGATCTTTCTGCAAACCAATATCCGGGAACCATTTATCCGCAGGGTTATAAATTCCTGAAATCATTTCGTCTCGACCCATTTCCGATCTGGACGTTTGAATGCGGTAATGCAGTGGTCGAAAAGCGGCTGTTTATGGTTAATGGCCGAAACGCGACCGCGGTCCGGTATCGACTGTTGAGCGCCGCCCGCGGCAACAGGCCGAAAGCTCGGCTCCGGCTTCGTCCCCTTCTTTCGTGCAAAGATTTTCACAGCCTGATGAAGAAAACAAATGCATTGGACACGGCATTTACGCTGCGGGACGAAGTGATCGAAATGGGTCCCGAACCGGCGCTGGGCTATCGGATTTTCTTTTCGCATAGCGGGGCGGCGGTAAAAGCAACGGGCTATTGGTATGAGGATTTTCGGTACCCTATCGAGGCCGAACGCGGTTTTGATTTCTCAGAAGATTTGTTTCAGCCATTTGAATTGGATTTTGACTTCCGCCGTGAGGTGTCGGTAATTATTTCAGAAGGTCGCAGCATTGACGCGGTCGCTGCCGCTGAGCTAGAGAAATCCGAGATTCGCCGTCGCAATCGCCTTGTGCGACGTTCTGGTCTCGAATCTAAGACGGAAAAATTACTAGTTCTAGCCTCGGAAAAATTTGTTGCCGAACGCGGGAGTGGAAATACGATAATCGCTGGGTATCCGTGGTTTTCAGATTGGGGCCGCGATACGATGATTGCTCTTGCTGGCCTGACGTTGAAACCAAAACGCGCGGATATAGCACGCTCGATTCTTGCCGAATACGCCGGCTTTGTATCCGAGGGAATGATCCCGAATCGTTTTCCGGATAATGGCGAGACGCCCGATTACAATACTGCCGACGCCACGCTTTGGTACTTTGAGGGAGTCCGATCATATATCGAGCAGACGGGCGATCTAGATTTTCTCGAAACTGAGCTATATGGCAAGTTAGCCGAAATTGTGCATCAGCATTTGCGTGGAACTCGATATGGCATTCGCGTCGATACCGATGGATTACTGCATGCGGGCGGACCGGACACGCAATTGACCTGGATGGACGCCAAAAATGGGGCGACCGTTTTTACGCCGCGCGACGGAAAGCCAATCGAACTGCAGGCTCTTTGGTATAACGCTTTACGGTCGATGGCGGATTTCGCCGAGATTTTAGGTTTTGACGATGATCGCGTGAGGTTTGATTCGCTGGCAAACCTAACGCGGTTCAGTTTTAACGCCGTTTTCTGGAATACGGAAACTGGCTGTCTGTACGATGTAATTAACAATGGTTTGCGCGATGCGAGAATCCGACCAAACCAATTATTCGCTATTTCATTGCAACATCCCGTGCTCGAACGCCGGTATTGGCGCTCGGTCGTCGATCGCGTTAGGAGCGAGCTGCTGACACCGTTCGGCCTTCGGACGCTCTCTCCACGCGATCCGGGCTACATAGGTCACTATAGAGGAAACGCATTTGAACGCGATTCGGCCTATCATCAGGGGACGGTCTGGGCGTGGCTAATCGGGCCATTCATAGATGCATTCAGACGAGCGTATTCCGATGATCCAAATGCTGAGAAGCAAGCTTTAGGCTTTCTTACCGGATTTGAAGAGCATCTTCACGTCGCTTGTCTTGGCCAAATCTCGGAAATTTTTGATGGTGATCCGCCGCACGCGCCGCGCGGATGTCCGGCTCAGGCCTGGAGCGTAGCTGAAGTTTTAAGGGTTTACTCCTCGGTTATGTCGGCTTTAAGCTGAATTTTGACTTTCCGCCCGAAACCACGTTGCGATATTGAATCACCTTGTAATGACGCGAGAAGTCTAGCCACATCGCTGCGGATTGCCTTTCACCGACGATCTCGAGAGGCATACACTTGGGCCGATATAAAAAACGGTCGGCCTCGTTAATCGCGGTTTAGAGCTCAAAAATGTCGGAGAAATCCTAGAGCGCCCACGAAATGCCGTCTGTAATCGGATGCACTGCGCCGTCTACAACCGAGCAAAAACGTCAAGCAAGATCGCGCGGCGAAGACGAATCAGCCGAGACGACAGACTTAACGAAGAGAAGATCCAATATTTGCGTGCCGCTTTTTTTGTGATTTACCCAGCAATAGGCAATCAATCGCAATGACTACAGTGCCGTCGAAATGCGGAACATGGCCAGTATCGCAATTCCTCAATCACGAGACGATTCGGCGCTATTGACAGGGAAAGGCGTTAGAGAATGCTTCGGATGTGCGGATTGTGGAAGCAGAAGCCGTTGATAAGTCTACCCGAAAAAGAGAGTTAGTGACAATTTGTTAAAAGACTCCGGAGTTCTTCCGGGTGTGGTAAAGCTGTGCGGGCGCCGATCGCCCGGCATTTTAACGCCGCGACGGCGTTTGCGATGCGCGCAGATTCCTCGATGTTTTCCCCGGAGATTAGCCCAAAGAGAAATCCAGCCCGAAAGGAATCGCCTGCGCCCGTAGTGTCCTTGCATCCGCCGGGAACGGCGAAGCCTTTCGTTTCGACGAAATTGCCTTGGCAACAGAAAAGCGAACCGGCTTCGCCGAGCGTTACGCCGACAATTGGATTGCCAAAACGATCTGCAATGGTTGCGATCGCTCTCCGGAGATCCGCAATGCCAGTAAAATCTTGCGGGAAACTGGAAGAAGCGATCAAGACGTCAACG
>PSMA01000023.1:0-21153 GCA_040289905.1 Blastocatellia bacterium | reverse complement strand
CCCGGAAAGGGTTTGTCGATATCGATGGAAACAATTGTCTGACATTGGCCGGCGTGCTTTGCGAGCGTTATACAGGCTTCGGTGTCGTGTGGAGACAAGTGTAGTACCGACGCTTCTTCGACCGCTGCAATCGGAGCAGCGGCGGGCGAAATTTCGAGCTTCGGGTCGCGTTTCCAAATAACTGTTCGCTCGCCGTTTCGTTTATCTATGACGATAAATGCGATTTGTGTTTTTGCTCCGGGCACGGTTCGGCTCAACGAGATGTCCACGCCTTCTGCTGCGAGCGATTGCCGGCCGAACTCGCCGGCTGGGTCGTCGCCGAAACTGCCGGCATACGCGGTACGAAGGCCAAGCCGTGAAAGTCCCACCGTCGCAGTTGCAATTTCGCCGCCGGCTGCCTGCGTATAGCGGATAAGTTCGATTTTCGTATCAAAGTCGGGATATTTCGGAACTTCGATCAGGTAATCGACCGCATTTGTACCAAAACCGAGGACATCGAACCTTCGGTTCCTGACAGTTTTGAAAGGAAATTGCATATTCTCTTAATTGCTGCTAAAACGCAAGATTTCAACGCTGCATCTCTTGCAGAATACATCGTTTCCAAGTTAGATTTGTTATCATACGCGATTTTGCTGACGCAGAAAATTACCAATATTCAAGATATTAAATCTCGGGAGAACAACTAAAATGCCAACAGCGATTTGCCCAGAATGTGACGAGGAAGTTTACGTTGAGGCCGACAGTGAGCAGGGCGACGTCGTCGCATGCGATGAATGCGGCGTTCGCCTAATCGTTGTCGGGCTTGACCCGATAGAGCTGGACATTGACCAAGATGATGCGGACGATGAATTTGACGATCCGGACAATTTGGATGATTTTGACTTCGATGATTCTGAGCGCTTCTGAAGGCTATCCAATCATTTATTTGGCAAGCATGTAAGTATCGCGGTTCTGCTTAACGATAAACCCGTGCACGCTCTCGATCCGGACGTGCTGCTCCCGGGCGATTTCAGCATTCTGGTCTGGATAAAATGCTACAGCGTAGGAGCCAGTTATCTCTTCTGCAATTTCCGCTAGAATTTCGTCGGGCCGCTTTGTGCCCGCAACGAATGTGCAGCCGCCGGTCGCGCGGGCAACGCCGCTTATCTCCAGAGGCGTCGGGACGCGCTTTGTTCCGCTCTCGGTCCTAAGAAAAGAAGGTAGAATAATGTTGAAGATCGAAGTGTTCGCCGCATGTGCCCGTTCAATTACTAGTTTTGGAGTCGTCAAATCGCCGACTGGAAAACCATCGGTAATGACGATTATCGCTCGCCGCGGAATTGTTTTAGTTCGCCAAGGCATTGATTTCTTTCCTATCTGCCGAATCGCAAAATCGAGCGCGTCGTAAGTATGGGTCGAAAGGCCGTTTCGATTCCGTCCCAGTCGATCGAGGGCATTTTCCAGTTTGTTCCGGCGGTTTGTGAAAGATAGCTCCGATCGTACATTCATCCCAAATGAAATAATGGAAAAATACGCGTCGTATCCTGCCAATTTTTCCGCAAACGCTGAAACGGCCGATTTTAGACGTTCAATTTCCTGCACGGACATACTGCCCGATACGTCAAGAGCAAAGACGATCGATAACGGCCGGCGGCCATTTCGCACAGGCTCAAAAAAATCAATCTGACGAAGGTTACCGTTCTCATAAAGCCGGAAATCGTTCGCAGTCAATCCGGAGGCTGGCTCGCCCCGATCGTTGCGGACCGTCACCTCGAACACCGCCAGTTTTGTATCGATTCTAATCTCCTGTGCGGAAACCACGATACAACTCGAGAGAATCGAAACTAAGCACGATACAAAGCAAGTAAAGCGGCATTTAACAGGTCTCATACGGTCATTTTGACCGATTTTCGGGAATTTGAGTAGCCAGATTGAAATATCTGCCGAAACGGCAATTCATGCCCGTCAGCAAAAAGTGCCGAAAAATCCACGTTTTAGGTTTGGCACGCGGTTTGACATCGCAACGCATCGGCAAGCCGGACTAAGACGGACGCCTCCGCACGATGAGTTACTTAGTGCAAAACCGAGCAAGCGATTCGAGTCCACACGTTGCATGGATCGGAGGTATGCTTGGATGCCTCTGCGTCGTCTCGGCTATCGTAGAGTCAGTAAGTCTGTCAGCCAATCAGTTTGCCATTTTGCTTGCGGCTGCTTTTGTCGCTTGGATGCTTGCGCCGTTTTCCTTTCGGATTCCCGGCTCGAGTTCCGAGTTTAATCCGCAAATCCTCGTTTCCTTTTGGGGAACTGCGATGCTTGGCATCGCCGGGGGCGTTCTTCTTCCCCTAGCTGCAGCCGTTGCTACGACCGCGGGTTTCCGGGCTGATCCCGGGCGATGGATGTCGACGGTAGCCAGACAGACGATTTCGGGATTGTGCGGCTCGCTTGCATTTGCCGCTGCCGTAGCAACACTCGATTTGCCGCCAACAACTGTCGATGCAGCTCGGCTTTCGATCCCGATTAAGCTCATCCTCGCATTCTGCGTGATGGCGGCGGCTCATTATCTTGCCGTTGCCGCATTCGACCTTGCTCAGGCAAGCCTCAACGGCCGCAGACTGGATGCGGTAACCGTCGAACGTATCTTTACAACTTCGGTTGTCGGGTACGTTCTCAGCCTAGGGATAGCGATTTCGCTTTTTGTTGTCTTTAAGCATTTTGGTATCGAATTCGGACTTGTTGTGATTCCGCTTTCGATTGCCGCTAATGCCGCATACAAAATCCACTTGAAAAGCCTGGCAGAGAAAACGCGGGAAATAATGGAGGCCAGTCGCTTGCATCTCGCAACTGTCGAGGCACTTGCGACAGCAATTGACGCCCGTGACCAGCTTGGTGTAGGCCACGTCCGGCGGACACAGATTTACGCCGTTGGAATGGGTCGGTTGCTAAATTTACCGGAACCGGATATCGATGCACTTCGGATGGGGGCTCTTTTGCACGATATCGGAAAACTTGCCGTTCCGGATCACATCTTGAACAAGCCGAGCCGGCTTACGCCAGCGGAAATGGAAAAGACTAAAATACATTCGTCCGTCGGTGCTTCGATTCTTGAAAAGGTTGGCTTTCGGTCGTCGGTTGTTCCAACGGTTAAATATCATCACGAGTTTTGGGACGGAAGCGGGTACCCCGAAGGTCTTCGCGGATCGCAAATACCGCTTACGGCCCGAATACTATCGATTGCAGATTCCTTTGACTCCTTGCGGGGTGATCGTCCGTATCGGCGGGCCATCAGCCGCGAGGAGGCGTGTAACATATTGCGGGCCTGTTCGGGTACAAAGTTCGACCCGCGATTGGTCGATCTGTTCCTCCGAAATTTGCCTCACTTTGAGGCAGAAATTGCGGCCGAAGGGCTTGGCCATGATTATCCTGAAGAGCCGGAGATTGCGGCAACTGGCAACGCGAGCTTTGTCGAGCAAATTAAACGAGCCAATCGCGAGGTTTTCACGCTCTATTCGCTCGCTCGCGAGTTCAGCGCAGCGCTTAACCTCGACGAAACGCTCAATTTGTTCGCTGCGAAAATTTCGCACTTTGTTCCGTATGACTGCTGCGTGATTTACTTGCTCGATGAATCTGGCGATTTTGCAGAAGCGGTCTATGCGACAGGACGAGAATCCGACGAGCTGGTTGGCAAGCGCATCCGCATCGGCGAAGGAGCGACCGGCTATGTCCTGAAGAAGCAAAAACCAGTTGAAAACGTCGACCCAGTGCTGGACTTCGGCGTTAACCGCAGCGAGGAGATTGCCGGATTGCGAACAATGGCGGCGCGGCCGCTTGTCGCTGACGAGAAATTGATCGGCGCAGTTTCTCTTTACACTGGAAAGTTCGAAAATTACCAAAACGAGCATATGCGGTTGCTCGATACCGTATGCAAGATTGCAGCAGACGCTATTGCAAAATCACAGCTTCACGCGGTTGCGGCAACGCATGCGCTGACCGATCCAATAACCGGATTGCCGAACGCTCGGAACTTGCATATTGAGTTCGACAAAGAGGTTCAGCGCGCAAACCGAACGAAGACGGAATTTCAACTCCTGATGCTGGATCTTGATGGATTCAAGGAGGTAAACGACAGTTTCGGCCACAAGGTCGGCGATATGCTTCTAACATCTATCGGACAGGTGATCCGCGGGGAGCTAAGAGAGTATGATTTTTTGGCTCGTTATGCTGGAGATGAATTTGTCGCCATCGTTCCGGGCGCAGACAGCGAATCCATAAGCGACCTCTGCCGGAGGATCGAAGGCGCGGTTAATTCACATGGAGTTTTGACAGACTCGGGCCTGATTGCCCGTGTTGGTGTCAGTATCGGCGCCGCCTCGTATCCGCGGCATGGCGAGAGCTTTGACCAGCTTGTAATTTATGCCGACAAGGCGATGTACGTAACCAAAGCGCAACATCGCAAAAATCGGCGACGAGGCGGAACACCGCCAATTTCGGGTCGTGCTGATAAAGCCGAGGCTCAGGAGGTCGAAATAGTTGCAGAGGACAAGAATGCAGACGTTGCCTCGATAAGTGACCGTAGATTGATTTCCTTGGGCGGGACTGTTTGAAAATGAAAGTTTTGGGGCGGACGTGGTGGGCCCGCTCCTTTTGTTCCGGGTTCGGGTTTTGGCGGTAGTGCGGCCGCCTCTTTTCGGACCCGGAACCTTTCTTTAAAATGCCTGCGAAAAGCGAAAATGAATCTGCCCTTGATGCAGACGATAGAATGCATCCGGCGGCGCGGGCTGTGGAATTATGAAACGTGGCGGATTGAGAAGATAACCGTAGTCAATTCCGATATCGCTACCAATCGGCGTCTTTAAGCGGAGACCAAGCCCGACCGTGTTTGTCCATCTAGCGCGAAGATTTTGGCCGACAATATCGCCAGGCGCGACATTTGGGGATTTGAAAATGTCTTTTATGCTCCGAAAGACGTTACCGCCGTCATAAAAAGGGACCACCCGAAGATTTTTACGCATCGGAATGCGGGCCTCTAGATTTACGACTGCCAGGCCATTGCCCCCAAACGGCACTGTAAATGGTTCAAGGAAAACTTGCTGGCCAGCCGAGGTGAAGAATTTTCCCTGCGGTACGATGGCGACGCGCGGTCCAGCGGTCTCAAAATCAAAGCCGCGAAGTGTATTTGCCCCACCTGCAAAAAAACGCTCGCTAATTGGCAAGACGTCTCCGAGACTTGGAAACGATGAGCCAGCAAACCTATTTCCACCCGAAAAAACATTAGCCATTCCCATAAGCACACGTGCGGCCAGCGTTGTGTTGTTTAATCCGCTCATCGTGTAGTACTTGTTGTAACTAGCCTGGAATTTGTTGAATCCGACGTTTGCCCCAAAAGTGGGCAGCGAGAAGTTGTATTCGGCCGTAATGTAGCTGCCGGCGGTTGCGTCCGCGGCATTGTATTTACAGGGATTGTCCGACTCGCCGCGATTGATGATTTCAAGGATTGAATCTCGCTTGGTGCAACGTCGCCGCGTATCGCGAACGTATGTAATGCCGAAGCCGGAGATGCGAATTTTGGAATCGGGCAAGAGAAGGTCTTTGATCAGCAGGCTGCCGATCTTAAAGATTCTGACGTCTTCGAATCTATAGCGAAAGAAAATAAGGCTCCTACTTCTTACGCTCAGAGTTCGATTCGTTTCGGCTGTGAGCGTTAACCGGTTCAGCGTTGGATTACCCGCCGGAAGCCCGAATAGATCGATTGGAACGCCCGAAGCATCGCGTCGCTGAACGATTCCGAAGGTTCCGCGATCGAAAGCTGAACGGAAAAACCGAGTTACGGTTTCGTCCCGCTGATACGCGGCTGAAATGGTTAAAGGAGCAAATGATTTTTGGCCGTCGCGAACAAATCGGGGATTAACGAAATCAAGCTGGAAGAGCTGCTGACGTTGCGAGTATCTGAGCCTTGCGCCAGCCTGCCATAGGCGTCCGAAAAGATTCAAATGACGCAGGTCGACAAATCCGCTGAATCCTAAATCGGTTGAAAATCCGCCGCCGTAGGTAACAATCCGCGGAGCCTGTTCTTCGACGTTTATGATTACATCGCGAAGCAGGCTGCCGTCGGGACGTTCGCCTGCGGGACGCGTCTTTGTCTCTACACGGGAAAACGCGTCTGAAGCATAGAGATTCTGTTCGCTAGAGTAGATATCCGCCGCGCGTAGCATCTCGCCCGATCTAAGCGTCAGAGCTTTGCGTATCGCCTCCTCTTTTGTCATTTCCGCACCAGCGATCAAAACGCGATTGATAAAAACTCGCTTCCCTTCGTTATCGATTTGGAAGGTTATTTTCACGGTTCGTGGCGCGTCGTTTTCCTTCACTTCCGCCTCGTCCAACTTAATGCTTACGGAGGAGTCGAAATAGCCCTTGGAAGCATAATATTCAACTATCTTTCTGCGGACATTTCGGACAAGCGCGCGCGAATAATTCCGGCCTACCAGCGGTGAAAACTGCCTGCGAATTTCGGCTTCAGAAATTGCGGAATTGCCGACAATCTGAACGTCTGAAATGATAGTTGGCGGCCCTTCATCAACGATGAATGTAATTATCAGATTTTCGCCGTCCGGAGATACGCCCTGGCTCACTCTTACCGTGGCGTCTCGATAGCCGAGTTCGCGCAATAAGGACCGGATCGTTTCCGCGTCTTCGTCAAGCAGTACACCGTTAGTATATCCGCGGCCGTATCCAAAAAGCGGGACAATTCCAAGGATATTAGCAGGCTGCGATTCGAGAACAGGACGGATTTCCTCAATTGTGAAAAGATTCGTCCCGCGAAGCCGCAACTCGGTGAGCTTTAACCGGCGATCAAGGTTTACTTTGTAGATGACGGTAACATTCTTGCCGAAGAGATCGGCACCACTTAAGGCCGAGCAGAGAAGGCGCGTGCCGTTCTGAAATTCGGGCCCGTTATCCGTCTTCGACGGCGGCGTGACCGAGCAGACGGCAGTAGCATTGGCAAAAAAATAGCCTTGCTCTTGAAAGTAATTTTCCAGCCTTCGCTCGCCTTCGATAATTGCGGCGTATTCAAGCGTGCCTTCGCGGATTACCGGCAATAGCTTGGAGCGAGTTCGGCTGCCAACATTGATTTTTTCGGCTTCGACCTCGACGGCGATTTTCGGGCCCGCTTTCCCTGTAATGGAAACGGCAATCGAATTTGTGTCGCGATCATAAACGATTCGCGGATCGTTTATTTGCGGGGCGATGAAATCCTGCTTCCGGAGAGCTTCACGAATTCGCTTCGTTTCGTCTGCAATCTTATCGCGTGTATAGCGATCGCCTTTTTTCAAATTTATACTCGATGCGATCGTTTCATTGTCTGTGCCAACTATCTCGATCGAAAAATCGGCGATGCGGGCCTGTTCGCCCGGTTCGACGATAAATTTAACGGCAACGTCCGAATCGCTTGAAATTGGCTTGATTTCATAACTGACGCGGCCCTGAAAGAATCCTTGGTCGCGAAGGTATTCGAGAATGAGATCAGCGTTTGCCTCGAGGGCCTGTTCGCTTACGTATGCGCCGGGATCCAAAAGATTCAGCCGTAGCAAGATTTGCTGCTCGGTTAACGCGGAGTTCTTAGTTTTCCGAAGGTCGATATCGATGCGTGCGGTCCTAGATTTCTTTTTTACTAGGAATATGAGGTTAAGCTTGCCGGCAGAATCTGTCGCGGCCTGAACTTCAATCGACGAGATCATCCCTGTAGTGTAGAGCGATTCGATCGCACGGCGGATTGCAACTGCTGAATAGTTTCGACCGACGGCCGTCTTTGCAATCAGGAGAAATTCATCGGTGGCCGTAGGATCATTTTCCGCTCCGGCAAATAAGATCTGAACAGATGAAATTTCGCGACCTTCGAATGCCGGCTGGGCCTTGGCTGCGGAAAAAAAACCGACCAGCACAAGAAAAAGCGCTACGCAAACTCCGCTTAACGAGCAATTGCGAAGGTCTTTTTGTATCAAGCGGGCTGCCGGTGAATCAGTGCCAAAGTGCATCGCCGGTTAACTCAAAATCTCCTTCTAAAGCGAACTTCAATGCTGAAATTGTCCCGGTTGCGCGTTACATTACTAAGAGGGCGCTGCTCATATTGTGCAATTACCGAGAGTTTGTTTGATACGCGATATTCAAGAGCAATTAACTGATTCTGATCTTGTGAAAGATTCGTTGCATAGGTTACGCGAAGATTATTGTTTATCTGCCGCCCGACCGTTAAACGTGCCGAAGGATTTAACCGCTCACCCGAAATAATCGGATCGATTTCAAAGACGTTGAGACCGAATAGCCGATCCGTAGCCTTGCGTACCGGGTTGTTTATTATTGAATCGGTCAGAACCTCCGCAGCAGTATTTATACCCGTTTGAGCAATCGATGGAAGGCCCGATTCGGTATTAGCAAGCGATCCAGTTGTAATCAGCGAGAGCACGTCCTGCGTCGGCAAAGCTGGGACCGAACGCACGGCTGCATTCAGGGTTTCTGTATCGGATAGCTTCCCCGAGAGGATAACGAAAACCTGATAACCTTTAATCTCGGTTTCGGCTTGAAGGTAAAGATTCGGGTCAATATCGCTGTCGGGTGGAAATTCAAGGACGCCACGTTGAATTACATAGCGATCATTACGAAAGAATAGCGTGCCGCTGGTCGCAGTAATTCTTCCGGAGAGCTGCGGATTGTCCGTCGTGCCCGATAAGCGTAATACGGCCGACGCGGTAAGATCAGCAATGTTGTTTTTAACTATCAGAGCGTCGCGTCCTTCGATTGTCAGATCGAAACGAGCCGGGATGCCGGTTGTCCGGCTGCCGGAGAGCGGAGTTTCCCGTCGTGACCCGACAATGTTTGCTAGGTCGATATTGCGACTATAAATGCTTCGTTTCGCCGTGATCCTGCCGCTGATTTGTAGCTCAAGTAGGCCATTGCTCTGCCGGCCGGATACTTCGATATTCGCGTCGCCCGTTGTAACGAAATCAGTTGGCAGTGGAACGGTAACATTGCTGCCTTCGAGCCCGAGCCGTAACGCTTCGATTCGCAACGTATCGCCGAAAATCGCGCCGCCCTCCGCCGTAAATTTCCCGCTACCGAGATAGCCGGAGACGCCCTGTAGTTGGGCCTGATTCGAGGTAAAAAGAATCTTTCCCTGCAGCCTGTTGAAAGTTATTCTGCCCTTACCGACGAAAGTTGCGACAGCAGCATTTTGTAGCGCGGCAATGCCAGAAAGCCGCGCCGAATTATTCGGTCCTGTGATTCGGATGCCGACATCTGCAAAACCGCCAAAAAAAGTGTCAGTCACAGAAACTTGCGGAAATGCATTTAGCACGGCCAGGCTCAACCGCCCGTTTATTTGAAGGTTATTGATCGCATCGGCAGCTATCGCTTTTTGGCCGGCGATCGAAACGTTTGACCCGCTACCGGAAAAGCTCGCGCTAATGAAATCAATTGCTGCGGGGCTAAATCGAATCTCTACGGGACGCGAAGCAGCAAGAAGCGTTTCCTGCAGTCTGATCTCGAGCGATGAAAACCGTGCGATGCCTTCGAGCGCGCCCAAGGTCATTTCGCGCTCGCCCTTATCGCTATACCGAGCCAAATTTCCTCCAAAAGTAACGTGGCCAGTACCGGTTCCGCCAATTGAAATCCCGCGAAGCTGTGGAATTATCGAAAAATACGGTTCGAGCGGGCTTTGGTCGAATACCGTTTCGACATTGATCGGCAATTGCCTGTTGGCAAAGTTCAAAGATGCCGAAATTACTTGCGGACGCCCGTTAAATATCGCTGTTAGATTCGCATTTAAAACTTCGTTGCTCGTTGCTCCAGAAAACTTTACTTCGCCAAAGGGATTATCGTTAATGCGTACGTCACGGGCGATTCCGTCGAAGTCGATAACCCATTTTGCGGTTTCCTTCCAGTTTCCTTGAATTTTAGCTTCGATGTCGGTTCTGCCGTCCAAACTCGGAAATCCACTGCCGGTAGGAATAAACGCAAGAAGAAGCGGGAGCGGTAAACCGCTGCCCGATAGTTGAAAATCGAAGTCCTCGGTTGCTCGGTCGTACTTTCCGGAGCCTTTCAAATTACCGCCCGATGCCGATACCTGCACTGAATCGAGCGCGACGGCCGTTCCCGAAAATCGGATGTTGGCCTGTAATGTTTCAAACGGCCTGCCGGATACGGTTCCGCTTCCAAATTTCAGTTTTACGTCGCCTGCAGCTTTATCCGGCAGTCCGGTGATTTCCACACGTCCGTCTACTTTGCCGGTTAAGTCACGAAACGTTTCCGGTAACGAGATCGGCAAAGCGGCTATCGCGTTTGCGGAATCGATTCCCGACAAACTTGCCTTCAACGAAACGTTATTTTCACCGACACGCGGAAACAAAGCTGAGAATTCTGCTGTGCCGCCGATCGGATCCTTGAGCCGACCATCGTCGAGCCGAACCGCATCGGGGTCTACACCAAGCGTTGCTGAGAGCGTCCCGAGGTTGCGCCCGCGCAGGTACAGACGCTCGAGCGAAAAAACGGCTTCTACGTCGGGATCTGTGATATTGCTACTCAAAGTTCCGTCGAATATAAAATTGCCGCCGAAGCCGGCTTGATATTCATCCAGTCGAGCTTCCAATTCTGGTGAAACGGAAAAAATCCGAGCGAGCCGTTCGACCTCTCGCGCATCTGTCGAAGCAAGATGTATGCTCAGCCGAGTGTTTGACTCTTTTGTATCTAATCGACCACTTGCTGACAGCTTTGTATTGATCGTTTGCACCTGAGAATTTGCAATCTCAAACAGTCCGCGATCTCCTTTGATCTCTATATTGCCGTTGACAGGAATTTCGCCCTGGGAAGCTGTTGTTGCGTTGGCGGCAATCTTGGCCTTCACAGTGCCGGAGGCATTTCGATAATCGGTTCCGGGGAAGGTAATTGCGATGTCTCCTGTTGATGTGCCAGAAAGCGGCATCGCCCGCCCGGTACCGGCTGCGAGAAGTTTTGACAAATCCAGGTTTTCAAAGTTCGCTGAGATTTTTGAAACGCCTTTTGAATCGAGTGCAATCGCGACCGAGGCATTCACGTCGCCGTCCAAAACCCGTCCGCGAAGCCCGTCTAAAACAAGCTGTCCATTGGAAACCCTGAGATTTGCCGAGACTTTTCCAAGCGTTACAGAGCCAAGAATTCCGCCGCCAATGCTCATATCGGCACTTGCTCGATAACGTCCTGCTGGCTCGAGAACGTAAACCGGATTAGCGAGTTTCAGGGATTCCAACTTTCCGCCGGCGGCGAGAAGCGAGCCTTTTTCGATCTGCACGTCGCCTGCTTCGATGTCGGCCGATCGCGCTTCTAATCTCCCTTGCCGAATAGTAAGCCGGACACCTGCGACGTTAACGCTTCCGAGCGATGCTCCGCTTGAATTCAGACCCGTAAAACTTACATTATCCGACTGAATCAATGTTGCCGCAGGCGTATCGTCGATCGTGATCTTTTTAGCGTAAAGATCTGTAAATCGAGTATCGGAATTTCGAAGCGAGTCTGCCCGAACGTTCCGCAAAATTGCATTTGTTTGCGTTGGCAGATCGGAAAGCTCGAAGTTATCTGCCGAGACTCCCGTTAAGCGGGTATCACCAAAAGCGGCCGCCTTAGATAGCAGATTATTAGCGATTACATCCGTTCGCTTCTGGAAGTTACTGACCTTCACGTCTCGCCCGGAGAGATCGAAGAGCTGATAAACCTTAGTTTTGAATGAATCTGCGCGGGCTAGCGGTGCGGAAAGCAAAAATCCGCCGGATTTGATCGCGAGACGTAGGTCTTCGGCCGATAAATTGCGGAAAGAAGTATTCGCGATATCGAATTGGCGAGCGAGTCCGCTGCGTGCTCGGGCAGTAAACTCCTGGCTTTTCAATTCCGCCAGAGCATCCCTCAAATAAAGTCCCATTATCGTGCCGGCGCCGCTGCGGACGGCGATCGCCTGCAATTCGCCGAGCCAGCGGAAGTCGGTGCCGGTGCCGCGAACGTTACCGACAAGCCGCGGAAACTCGATTCGGACACCGCCGGAGCTAAGCATTTCGGCAAGGGCGGTTCCGTTTACCTCATACGTTTGATTAACTCCAGCGGCTGTGCCGGAAATATTCAGTCCCTTGAGGTAAACGGCATCTGCAATGATTTCGCCCGATTCTATCGCGCCATCGACTGAGTATTTTTCTCCTTCGCCCGAAACAATTCCCTTAAAACTGCCGTTTCCGTTGAGTCTTGTGCCAAGCGGAAAGATTGACGATATCGCACTAAAATCAGCAGATGAATTAACATTAAGTCGATACCGAAACGGCGACCAGGAAAGCACTCTGCCGGTTAGCTCCGCCGCTCCAACAGGGGAATCTAACTTTAGAAGCGAGATTTCGGCGCCCGCAGCATCGGCAATTGCTCGGAGATGAAGCGAAATGTTTTCGACCGGATTTGCGTCGTAAGAAAATACCGAATCCGATGCAGCTGCCTCTATTTCAAAACGCAGTCGGTCTGCCGAATTCTCATCCGAGGAAGGCTTGGCGTAGAACGAAAAGTTGCGAGCCTCGGCATCCAGCCTCCGGCCCAGATCACCAAAGTGAACAACCGCACCGCGAAGGCTGAAATTTGCGGAATCGTATTTCAGATTGATCTTCGATTCCGCGGTATCTTCGACCAGATTTGCAAGGTTCGACCGCCCGTTGGCGTCGAACTTTATCCAAAGCTCAGCTCCCTCGATCTCGGTATTCCGGACGCTGACGTCACGGCTAATCTGCCAGGCGAGTAAGTTATCGATCGAGAGGAGAATTTTGGCATCGCGGATGAAAAATATCTTTTCGCCGGTTTTAGCGTCATTGAATGCCGCATTTTTCAGAATAAGCCGCAACGGATTTAGTTCAAGCCGGAATTCCTCCGCATTAAATGCGAGCCCCATTCGCTGAAGCTTGCCTCTGAATTGGGATTCGATCAGCGAGCCCGCCGCACCGGACTTGAAAAAAATGAATACGCCAATCGCCAAACAGAGAAGAAGAAGAGCAACAATTGGTAAAAAGATTCGAAGCAAATGCCTGCCGATGCGGCGACCTTTGGCTTTCCGCAGTTCAGTTTCACTGTTACTGAGTTCTTCGGGCATCTTCGGTAAAACTCACTCGATCTCAGAGACTTACCGTTTCCTCGATCTCGAGGCCAAAAGCCTCGATGGCATTGATCTTCGGGGGGTGATTCGTTAGAAGGCGAAGCTTTCTGACTCCAAGGTCTTTCAGTATCTGGGCTCCGATACCATAATCGTGTTGCTTGCCATAACCAGTGATCTCTTTAGCCGATTGAAAATCGATGCCCTTTTCCTGCATCAAAGCATAGGTTTTCAATTGGTTTACTAAATCGAGATTATTTTCTTTCTGGCGAAGGTATAGGACAAGGCCGCAGCCTTCGTCCGAAATCCGCTGTAGCGAACTCCGGATTGCCCGCGATGCTTCGCCAAGTGTACAGCCGAACATCGCCGGGGTCACGTTCTCGGTTTGGACGCGGACGAGAACAGGATTAGTTGCATCCGCAATATCGCCCATCAAAAACGCCAAATGAGTCTCGCCGTTTATCATATTTTCGTAGACGACGACGCGAAACACTCCGTAGTCAGTCGGTAAATCCGTTTCGAGTATCCGCCGGACGAGGGTCTCTTTTGCGATTCGATAGCGAACAATGTCAGCAACTGAGATAATTTTCAAGTTATGACGCGCCGCAAATGCCTCGAGCTCTGGCATTCTGGCCATCGTCCCGTCGTCATTCATAATTTCGCAGATTACCGCCGCAGGCGTTAGACCCGCGATTCTCGCAATATCAACGCTTGCTTCCGTTTGACCGACGCGAACGAGCACGCCGCCTTTTTTTGCGCGAAGCGGAAACACGTGTCCGGGCCGCGCAAGGTCCGAAGGTTTCGATACAGGATTTACCGCCGTCAGAATCGTCCTCGCCCGGTCAGCAGCCGAAATCCCCGTTGTTACGCCCTCTTTCGCTTCGATCGAGATCGTAAAGGCTGTTCCCATACTCGATGTGTTCTCGGCGGTTTGCGGATAGAGATTCAGCTCGTCACATCGCTCCTCGGTCAGCGGAAGGCAGATAAGCCCGCGGCCGTGCACGGCCATAAAATTGATGATTTCCGGCGTCACCTTTTCGGCAGCGCAAACCAGATCGCCCTCGTTTTCGCGATCTTCATCGTCTACGATTATGATCATTCGTCCATTGCGAATGTCCTCGGCCGCCTCTTCGATGGTTGCAAATGCCATTTAAATTCTGTTGCGCGGGAATTGAGCGCGTTTTCACGTTGTCGCGGTTCAAATAGATTCTAGCCAAAAGGGCGATTTATTGCCAATTTTTTGCCTCCGGCAACTTAATTTAACTGCTCAGCCTTTCGATACTGCCAAATTCGATATAGATTTGAATGGTCCTCATTTGATTATGGCGTTTCGGAATGAATCGAACTGGCTCTATCTTGGCACGCTGCATGCGATTTTTTTCCTTTCTGGGATTGCTACTGTGCTAATCGGGCAGGTTCTGCCGATTTTGGCGCACCGATTTGCGTTAAATGACCTTGAATCGGGTAACTTTTTCCCGGCTCAGTTCGCCGGATCGCTCACCGGCACTTTGGTTTGCGGTCAGCTCGGTCGCAGCGGCCTTTTACGTCCGGCGGCGGTTGGCGGAGCGGCACTGATGGCGGCTGGAGTTTTGTTACTTGCCGTAGATACCGAGGCCGCGGTGATCGCCGGATTTTTTTTAAATGGTGTCGGCATCGGTCTTACGCTGCCATCGATAAATATTCTGATACTCGAGTCCAACTCGGGACGAGCGGCCGCATCTTTAAGTTTCCTGAATTTTTTCTGGGGCCTAGGCGCAATTGTTGCAAAACCGTTTGTGGATGCGACCGCGACGGTAACTGATACGTCGACAACCGGAATGATACTCGCGGTCGCGCTGGCCGCCTCGGGACTAATCTTGCATGCAACGGGGCCGCCAAATAAGCAACCGAGCCTTGACCTCGCTCGAAAAAATAAATCGGCCGACAGTATCTGGAAGCGCCCGGTTGCTTGGGCAATTGCCGGTTTCAACTTTATTCATATTGGATTTGAAAGCGGAATGGGTGGCTGGCTTACGACCTATTCCGAAAGGTTGGACGCAGCCGGCAATAGGCTGCTTTTCTCGCCAACCGTCTGGTTTTTCTTACTATTTGTCTTTGGCCGCGCCGTAGCGCCGGTTATTTTTCGTTATTTGGACGAGGACCGGATGCTCTTTGCCAATCTGCTAATTGTTATGCTCGGCGTAACGCTGATAATTCTCGCAAACGACAATCTAATGCTCTCGGCTGGGGCAGCAATCAGTGGGTTCGGCACGTCGACCATATTTCCGACAAATATTGCTCGATTTTCGCGGATCTTCGGCCCGAATTCAATGCGGCGAGCAACGCCGCTATTTATCTGCGGTACGCTCGGCGCGGCCTCGCATACCTGGATGATCGGATTTGTTTCCGATAAATCGGGCAGTCTTCGATTCGGTATGTTTCTGCTTGCGGCGGCCGCAAGTTTTTTAATGCTGCTTCAGGCCCTAATCGTAAGCCTCTCAAAAAAGAACGTGCTAAAGGTTCAGAGAACGCAAATATGACTTGAACGGCTCGCTCAGGTCCTGCCGTTTAAGTGCGTATTCGACTGTCGCAATCAGAAATCCGAGCTTATCACCCGCATCATGCCTGACGCCGTTGAGCTTTACCGCGTAAATCGGCTGCTCCTTGAGCAAAAGGCTCATCGCATCGGTTATTTGAATTTCACCGCCTGCACCGGGTTGTGTTCGCTCGATGGCTTGAAAGATGTCCGGCGTAAAGATGTAACGACCGATAATTGCGAGGTCTGACGGCGCTTGCTCGAAGCTAGGTTTTTCAACCAAATCGCGGATTTTATAGACTCCGGGCTCGACCTCTTCGGCGTCGATTACTCCAAATCGCGAAATCGCCTCGCCGGCGACCTGCATTGTTGCAATTACGGCAGAACCATATTTTTGGTAGACGTCCATCATCTGCGCCAGTGCAGGCCGCGGAGCATCGACAACGTCGTCGGCAAGCAATGCCGCAAATGGCTCTTCACCGACAAAGGCCTTCGATTGATAAATCGCATGGCCAAGTCCGAGAGCTTGCTTTTGCCGCGTATAACTTATTTGCGCGATATCAGAAATTGCCCGAATCTGCTCAAAAAGCTCGGTTTTGCCCCGTTCCTTCAGCAGCTGTTCAAGCTCAAACGAAATGTCGAAATGATTTTCTATCGCGCTTTTTTCTCGGCCCGTAATGATTAGGATTGACTCTATCCCAGCGGCGACCGCTTCTTCGACCGAATATTGAATCAAGGGCTTATCCACGAGCGGGAGCATTTCTTTGGGCGAGGCTTTAGTCGCCGGCAGAAATCGCGTTCCGAGACCTGCTGCGGGGAAAACGGCTTTTCGAATTGTTCGATTCATAGAAAGATTGGTAAATTAGGCTTTTGCCCTCGGCCAAATGAAGGATCGATTCGACAATAGGGCAAAGCAAAAAGTTTATGGTATTACGCGGCCTTAGACAACCGCTCATAAAGCCGCGGATAGGACTAGTATATCTATGCTCGATTTAAACTTTGTCCGGGAAAATCTAGAAATCGTTCGGACAGCTCTTATTGCCCGCAACTTTCCGACGGACCCGCTCGATAGATTTTCCGAATTAGATGCGGAGCGGCGAGCCGCGATTGCAGAATCCGATGCAATAAATCAGCTTCGAAATGCGGCCAGTCGCGAAATCGGCGAGCTTATCAGAGCTGGAAAAAAAGACGAAGCGGAGCAAAAGCGCCGCGAAGTAGCTGCCCTAAGAGAAAAGCAGGCCGAGCTCGAGCGTCGGCGCGAAGCGGCCGAAGGGGCTCTAACCGAGCTACTTTCAGGCTTGCCGAATATTCCTGCGCCGGAAGTGCCGATAGGTCCGGATGAAACCGCAAACGTTGAAATTCGTCGCTGGGGCGTGCCGCGAGAGTTCGAATTCGAGCCAAAAGATCACGTTGATCTCGGCGAAATGCTCGGAATACTTGACCTCGAGCGGGCGTCGAAGATTGCCGGAGCTCGCTTTGCGATTTTAAATGGTGCCGGCGCGAGACTCGAGCGGGCACTGATCAATTTTATGCTGGATGTCCACATCCGCGAACATGGATACACCGAGACGCTCCCGCCCTTGCTCGTAAACCGCGACGCCCTTTTCGGAACCAATCAGTTGCCAAAGTTTGAAGACGACCTTTTTCATCTCCGGGATGACCATGGTTTTGCCCTGATTCCGACGGCAGAAGTTCCGGTTACAAATTACTACAGAGGCGAAATATTGGAAGCAAGGGAACTGCCAAAGCGGTTCGTTGCGTATACACCATGTTTTCGTTCCGAGGCCGGGAGCTATGGCCGCGATACGCGCGGGCTCATCCGCCAGCATCAATTCGAAAAGGTTGAATTAGTGAAAATCACTGTTCCGGAAGAATCGGAACGTGAGCACGAAAGTCTTACATCGGACGCCGAGCGAATACTTCAATTGCTCGGCTTGCCGTATCGGACGGTTTTGCTTTCAACAGGAGACTTAGGTTTTGGCGCTCGGAAAACATATGATTTAGAAGTGTGGCTTCCTTCGCAGGAGACTTACCGCGAGATTTCTAGTTGTTCAAACTGCGGCGATTTTCAGGCACGCCGAATGAATACTCGCTTCCGGCGGGCGCCGAAGACAAAGCCCGAATATGTTCATACAATCAACGGAAGCGGATTGGCGATTGGGCGAACGTGGATAGCGATCGTCGAAAATTATCAGCAAGCGGACGGCTCGATTCTAATCCCAGAGGTCCTTCGGCCATATATGGGTGGAATTGACAGAATTGGATAAATGGCTTGAATAAAGACAGAAGAACTGTTTGAATGCAAAGAAATGTAATCACCACGTAATTATGAAAGCCCAAATAATTCAAATAGGGAACTCGCAGGGCGTAAGAATTCCGAAAATGATGCTCGAAGAAACTGGAATTTCCGGCGAGGTCGAGCTTCTTGCCGTTCCGGATGGAATCCTGATTCGCCGCTTGCGAAAGCCGCGAAGCGACTGGGAGGCGCAGTTCAAGACAATCCTGGAAACCGAAGACGACACCGCGGATTGGGTCGAAACCTACGGCGAATTTGAACGGACAAAATGGCAATGGTAAATCGGTTCGACGTTTTCCTTATAAATCTCGACGAAGAGGTGTCCGGCGATCCGAGAAATACTCGTCCGGGCGTTGTAATTTCGCCTGATGAAATGAACCGTAATCTCGGGCACGTTCTCATTGCGCCGCTTTCGTCAACGAATGCAAGATTTCCGACGCGCGTAGCAACCGAGTTTCTAAATTCTGAGCGGCATATAATTCTTGATCAATTGCGCGCCGTGGATAAAAGCCGTCTGGTGAAAAAAATCGGCTCGATTGACCCTTCGGCTGCTGCCCGAATGCTCGAGGTATTGCACGAGATGTTTGCTGAATGATGCGTCGGTAAAATCAAAATCGACTGGACATTAGGCATCATGACGCTTCGCCTCATTCCAAAGCTGCTCCATCTCATCGGCTGAGGCTGACTCGAAACTGACTCCGGTGCTCCGGAGCCTTTCTTCAATAAACTTAAAGCGTTTCCGAAACTTGCGGTTTGTGCGTTTAAGTGCGGTTTCGGGTTCTATTTCCAAATGGCGGGCAAGATTTGCAACTGCAAATAGAAAATCGCCGATTTCTTCTTCGATCTTGGCCGGCTCGCCCTGCTCGATCGCATCGCGAAGTTCTCCAATTTCCTCGGATGCCTTTTCGAGGATGTCTTCCGGACGTTTCCAGTCAAAACCGACCTTTGCCGCTTTCTTTCCAAGCTTCAGCGCCTCGAGCAAGGCCGGAAAATGGACGGGCACATCGTCTAGCAGCGACTCCCTCGCCGGCTGTGGCTTTCCCGAAGCAAGGCGCTCGTTTGCTTTCAGCGTGTCCCAATTGTCGAGAACCGCGCGGGCATTTTCCATCCTTGTGTCGCCGAAAACATGCGGATGTCGGCGAATGAGTTTTTGCGTAATATCGGAGGCTATCTGCCCGACGTTGAAATCACCACGTTCTTCGGCTATCTCCGAATGAAAAATTATCTGTAGGAGCAGGTCGCCGAGTTCTTCCTTGAGCGGTTCATAATTGCCGGTTGCAGCTGATTCATGGATTGCGTCAAAAGTCTCATAAGCTTCTTCGAGCAAATAGGGTGCGAGCGAAACATGCGTCTGTTCGCGGTCCCAGGGGCAGCCGCCCGGTGCACGAAGCCGGCGCATTACTTCGATCAGTTCTTCAAATTCATTTCGCATTTAACCCTAAATTGTATCTGGAATCCTTAAAGGCGCAAACTGCCTCCGGAATTGCAGCAAATGGCCCTTTTGCGTTTCTTTTGCAAGTGTTAGAATTAAGTCTCGAGAGCAGTTTCAAAGACTAGGACTTTATGCAGGAACACGAAGAAACCTCTGAAAACATTACGTTCAAGGTTACGGATAGGCGTAAATTCAATCCGGACGGGACGGTCAAGGAAGGCGTCGTCATTGAGCCTGAGAAAAAAACCCAGGCGGAGGTTGCCTCCACCGCGACAAACGTGAAAACGCAAACCGGAGGCAAGAGCGCCACGGATGCAGCTGCGGCAAGTCAAACGGCCGATTCAGCGGACGAGGATTTGCCAGGCGGCGACGATCCGGCAAGTTTTGTCAATTTCCTTTCAACGCTTGCCACAAATGCGGCCGCCGCTCTCGGCGCAGTGCCGCATCCAGTGACCGGGCAAAGGACGCTGGATCTAGATTCCGGAAAGTTTTGGATCGACGTTTTGGCGATGCTCCGCGAAAAAACGAAGGGGAATCTCCACGAAAAAGAAGCGCGTTTGCTCGATGGCTTGCTGGCCGATTTGCGGATGCAATATGTGTCAATGGTTCGAGCAACTGAAGAGAAGCTCAAGGCACAGGCAGCCAAAAAGTTTTCAAACGCAGATATCCTTGGGAAAAAATTCTAAAACGTCACGGAATTCGCACAAATCTGGCAAACGATTTCGGCCGCCGAGCGGCTGCGTTGAGACGGTTTTACAGTATCGAGCCTCGGGGATGACCTCAAGGCGCGAGGAAACGACTGCTGTAAACTCGCATTAGTATTCCCAAGGCCTTCAGAGCATGCCGGACCGGGCGCATTTTTCGGAATCCGCGCCGCTTTATGAAACTAACTTTCCTTGGAACTGGAACCTCGACGGGTGTGCCCTCGATCGCGTGTGAATGCGAAACGTGCCGCTCGAACGATCCGCGCGACAAGCGGCTGAGGACATCGATTTTAATCGAACATTCAGGAAAGACCATTCTAGTTGACACTTCATCGGATTTTCGGCAGCAAGCGCTGAGGTCGAATATCCGTTATCTCGACGCCGTTCTGATAACGCATTGCCACGTTGACCATGTCTTTGGCCTCGACGATATCCGGCCGCTTAATTTTCGCTACGGCGCGATGCCGATTTTCGCAAATGAAATTGCCTGGATCGATCTGCGGCGGATCTTCCGTTATATTTTCGAGCCAACGCATATTGGCGGTGGACTTCCGCAATTGATTCCGCATACAGTTGTTCACCGCGCGCCGTTTTGCATTGGCGAAATTGAAATTACGCCGCTTGAAGTAATTCACGGGAAACTCCCTGTAATCGCCTACAGATTTAATGATTTTGCCTATGCTACAGACCTGAAAACGATACCGCCGGATTCGATGGACGGCCTTCGTGATTTGGACGTTCTAGTACTCGATTGCGTCCGGATTAAGCCACACTCGACTCACCTGCATCTCGAAGAGGCTCTCTTGTTAATCGAGAAGCTAAAACCTCGCCGTGCGTTTCTGACTCACCTCAACCACGACATACTCTACGAACGCGATTCTCAGCTTTTGCCCGACACGGTTGCTTTCGCCTGGGACGGCCTTGTCGTATCGGATTAACGACCGGATCGGAATGCAAAGCGAGCTACTACGAGAAAGTAATCGGCTGCCAAGTAAACTTTACCACCAAAAACTTCAACCCGAAGTGCAAAATGCTAAGCTTTCCAGCAAGGTGGATTGACGAAGCGGTTTTTGGCGGAGGTGGTTGGGAGGG
>PSMA01000022.1:12490-46084 GCA_040289905.1 Blastocatellia bacterium | reverse complement strand
GATTAGCGCAAAGCCGGTCGCCGCCGCCTCGCTGAAACCGTTAACAATAACGGCAGCGAAAGCCGCGAAGGTTTCCAGTGCTAGGATCGGCCCGACCCAGAGATTTAGCAGAAAGCCCATCGGCATCCAGCGGTGGAAATACCAAATCGAAAGCGGTAGCATTGTGGCCTGGACGATGAGGGAAACAATTACAGCCTCGATTAACCAAACTACCGCTTTCCGCATACGCCCAAGACGCAAAGCGGCTCGAAATGGTTTTTTAATGAGCCGGGCACGCCATACTTGCTGCTGTTGGCGTATTTTCCACGCTTCTTCATTCCAGTAGACGGATTCTGCGATTCGGCGAAGAGCTGGCGATACGTTCGGTGGAAACGGCAAGCCGGCGGTCGGCTCCCATTCGCCGATCCTGTGTAGTTTTTCGATCAGCGGCACTGCGATCAGGACGATCGCTCCGACGCTGACAGCCGTTAATTGAAACGATGCTTCAAAAAGATCGCCCGGTCGCCAAAAGAGCATCAAAAACGCCGCAAGCGAAAAGGAATTTACACTCGTAGCGGAACGATAAATTGCCCGGCCCGAGAGAAATACCGTCGTCATAATTGCCGCACGAACCACCGGCACATCGCCGCCGACAACGAGCGCGAATAACCAAATAAACCCGCCGACAGCGACCAGATGCAAAACGCGGTCTCGTGTAAAAAGTCCGATTATCCAGAGTAGGACCCCGGCAATGAAAGTAATATGCAGACCCGAGATAACGAGAATGTGAAACGTCCCGCCCTCGCGAAAGGCATTGGCTGTTTCTTTATCGAGAAAATGTCGGTTGCCGGCGATTGAAGCGATCATAACGCCGGCAGTAAGCGGATCCAGCAGAGCCCGAAATTCAGAAATGATATAACTTCGCAGGCGTCCCGCAATACCCAATAGCGACGGCACTGCGGGAAACGAAAGAATTTCGATCATCGCTGGGCTTTTTACGTTGCACCCGGCATCGAGACCTTCCGCCGCGAGCATCGCCAACCGCGAACGCACGCCCGGATTTTGATATTCCTCCTCGCGCATTAGCCGACACGCAACGCTAACGCGCGCTCCAATCGGGAATTCGATTTCGGAAAGATCGTCGGCGGCCTTTCCCGCCAAGTCCACACGGACAAGAATATCGCCATAAGTCTGGAGTTTTTGGTTTTTAACTTCGACACTTTCCGTGCGCAGCCGTAAGCGCAAAGCGTTTTCCTCCCACTCGGGAAACGAATCAATCCAGCCTTCAACGATTACCGGATCGCCCGAATCAATCTCGCCAGAATCGATCAAATTGGAGACTCGGTTTTGCGGCGAAAAAAAACGATCTGCCTCGAGGCGAGCACCGCCGAGGATGACAAACAACAGAGCTATCAAGACGACGGGCCGGTTTCGTATTACAAAGCAGGCTAGGAGAAAAGCAAGCGAAAATGCGACGTATATTTCGAACGGCAACGCCGAATAGGCAGACAAGACAATGCCGGCGGCAAATGCTGAGGCCAGAAGGGCTAAAGGCAAGGGCCGGTTTGCTCCAACTTTCGCGGTTGATTCTCCTCCGCTCATTCAACTCTCACGTATTTACTTAGGCGGTCATAACGCGCTTTGCCGATTCCATCTACGAGCATCAGATGCTCTGGCCGCTTGAACCGCCCGAAACGTTGGCGGTGATCTATTATTCGCTGGGCAAGGCTGGGGCCGATCCCAGGAAGCCGCTGCAACTCCTCTGCCGAGGCGGAATTGATATCGATTTTAAGACTTTCGGATATTTCCGGAAGCGTTTTATTGGAAGAGATTGCTGTAGACGAGTTGTCGCTCCTATTGCGGTCGCATGCCGTAAGTAGAAAGATCAATGCGGCAAAAGTTAGTAGGAGATTTACCGGCTTTGACATCGTTGCTGGAATCTTTTTTGGAAATGGAGACAATTTTAACCGAAATCGCCCGAAAAATTGTAGCCCGCGTTCGATGTCTAAATTTTGCCCATTTCCTTTAGATCGGCAAGGTCTTCGTATGCTTTAGGAAGAACTGGGCGGGCGCGGGTTGAGCCGTCCATTTCGCCAATATATCCTTCGCGAACCATCGAATCGAGGATTGCCGCCGCGCGTCCGTAACCAATTCGCAACTGTCGCTGGAGTAACGACGTCGAGGCGCGTTTCGCGGTTGTAACCGCTTTGAGTGCTTCCCAAAATAGTTCGTCGCGCCGGCCGGGCAATTCGTCGTCCTCGGCCGCTTCGGATTCCGCAGTTGTGATCGCCATATTGTATTCCGGCTCTCCCTGCGCTTTGATCATTGCAACCACGCGCCCGATTTCCTTTTCATCTACAAACGCGCCGTGGATACGTATAACCTGCGAGCTCGCCGGCGGAAGAAAGAGCATATCGCCTCGACCGAGCAGAGCTTCTGCGCCATTGCAATCAATGATGGTCCGCGAATCCACCTTGCTCGAGACGCGATAAGAAATCCTTGCCGGAAAATTTGCTTTTATTAGGCCGGTAATGACGTCAACCGAAGGTCGCTGCGTTGCCAGAACGAGATGAATACCGACGGCGCGTGCCATCTGTGCGAGCCGCGTTATTGATTCCTCGACTTCGCGGCCTGAAACCATCATCAGGTCGGCAAGTTCATCGATAATGATCACAATGTACGGCAGTGTTTTAAATGGTTCGCCTGTTGCTTCATCCCGGAGACCTTCGGCATTGCGCCGGCGAACTTCGTTGTTGTACCCGTCTATATTTCTCACGGCCCAGCCGGCCAGATCTTTATACCGCCGCTCCATTTCGCTGACTGCCCATTTCAGCGATGAGGCCGCCCGCTTTGGATCAGTTATAATTGGGGCCGCCAGATGCGGGATTTCGCTATAGAGCCCAAGCTCCAACCTTTTAGGATCGACCATTATAAACTTAACTTCGTCCGGCGAGGCCTTGAAAAGTATCGACATTACCAGCGAATTGACACCTACGGATTTTCCGGCGCCCGTCGCACCGGCGATAAGCAGGTGCGGCATCTTGGCCAGATCGCTAACGTAGATACGGCCGTCGATTGTTTTACCGAGTGCGATCGTCAGCAGCGACGGAGACTTCCTAAATTCCGGCGAATCAACGATTTCCCGCAAAACGATTGTCTCTCGAATACGGTTCGGCACTTCGATGCCGACATAGGCCTTTCCTGGAATCCGGTCGATCCTGATAGATTCGGCCTTAAGAGCGAGGCATAGATCGTCGACAAGACCCGTCACGCGCGAATATTTGACGCCTGGATCCGGTTTGAATTCGAACGTGGTGACGACCGGCCCGGGGCTTATATTCACGACACGGCCCGCCACATTGAATTCACGTGTTTTCTCAACCAGTGAATCAGCAAGCTCTCGGAGCTCGGCCTCTTTCGCCTCGATGCGAGCCGCTGGCGGATTGAGTAGCTCGGCAGATGGTATCTCGTACCCGGAAGCGGTTTTTGCCGGCGATTTCCGGGCTTTTGGTTGCGGCCAAGTTTCCGAGGTTTCGCTTTCTAGAGGCTGTTCGTTTCGAACTGCCTTTTCAGATCCTGTATCAGTGATGACCTCGCCCGCTCTTTCGACCGCCTGCGAAACGCTAGACGAGGCGGGCGTAATTTCAATCTCGCCGGTTGCCGCCGAGCTTACAATTCGAGTTTTAGATCGATCGGCTATTGCAATCGTATTCCCGATAACCACGGTATCACTAATATCGGCATCTGTTCGTTCACCAACGACAGAATACGGCCCAACGCGGGCATCAATTTTCGCGCGGCTTGCCAAACGCTTCTTCTCTCGCCATTCGTGATAATGAACTTTGAAATTACGGTAAGCCTCATCAAAATGGCCAAAAAGCCATTGAAATGTAAAATTAGTTATCAGCAAGAGTCCAGAAACAAAAAATGCCGTCAGTACGATAACCGTCCCAGTAAGACCAATAAGTTTGACCGATAGGAATGGAAAGATGCCGCCAATTAAACCGCCGTATCGCGGATCAATTAAGTAAGCAATCCCCGAGAGCGACACAAGAAAAAGCAAGTAACCGGTTGCACGGAATTTACTGATTGCAAATCCCACAGATCGGTAAACCCGCCAGGCGATGAGCACGATAAGTGCAGGAACAAGATAGGCCGTCCAGCCAATTGCACTCACGAGCAGCGCCGCTATGTTCGCGCCGATTACGCCTATCCAATTCTTGGTTGGGCTGTTGCCGCCATAACCGGTCGAGACAATAGAGCGATCTTCGGGACTCGCGGTTACGAGGCAAAGAAATATCAGTAAAGCAACGGAGACAAGGGCAACTGCTACGACTTCATTGACACGCGAATGTATCGCGGATGAACCTTTATCCGGGACGAGCGTTGAACCGTCCGACAAACAGAAATTCGTTTCGTCGTCGTATTTTTGTTTGCAGTTAGGGCAAATCTTCATCTCTGCATTGAAAGGCACTATCGGTCCTGATCAGTTACGGCCTGCGGCCGCTTCACTGCATTTTTTATAGACAAGAAATTCTTCTATAAATTCGTCTATTTCGCCATCGAGTACCGCCTCTACGTCGGTCACTTCGTACTTAGTCCGAGTATCTTTGACCAGCCTGTACGGATGCAAAACATAATTTCTTATTTGCGAACCAAAGGAAATATCCTGCTTACCGGATTCGAGTTCGGCCGCTTGCCCGCGACGCTTTTCGAGTTCTAGTTCATAAAGTTTCGAACGCAGAACCTGCATCGCAACAGCACGATTCTGAATTTGCGACCGCTGGTTCTGGCAGGTGACTACAATTCCGGTCGGCAAGTGCGTAATCCGAACGGCGCTTTCCGTTACGTTTACATGCTGGCCGCCTGCGCCCGAAGAACGGTACGTATCGATTCGCAGATCTTTATCCTGTATATCAATTTCGATGTTTTCGTCGATTTCAGGTGATACAAATAGCGAAGCGAACGAGGTTTCGCGGCTGCCACCGGAATTAAACGGCGAAATACGGACCAGACGGTGAACGCCGGCCTCTGCCGAAAGCAGTCCGTAAGCGTAGTCGCCTTCGACGCGGAAAGTCGCCGATTTGATACCTGCCTCGCTTCCGGGCTGGTCGTCAAGAATCTCGACCTTAAAACCTTTTCTTTCCGCCCACCGTAGATACATCCTGAGCAGCATTTGGGCAAAATCCTGCGCATCGGTTCCGCCAGCACCGGCTTGGATTGAGCAAATCGCGTTATTCGGGTCCGTTTCGCCTGAAAGAAGACTTTCGATCTCTGCCGAACGAACGTCGCGTTCGAGCCGCAGAATTAGATCCGCGAGTTCCCTTTGCGACGCAGGGTCAGATTCGGCAAATTCAAAAAGCACCTCAGCATCTGAAAGGCCCGTTTCGAAATCCTTTTGCCGAGCGAGCTCCTTTTCGAGACGGCTCCGCCGGCCCATTATTTTTTGTGCACGCTCGGTGTCGTTCCAAAATTCGGGCTCTGAGATTTTCGCTTCGAGCTCGGCAAGCTCGCGTTCTTTTCTCGGGCGGTCAAAGATACCTCCCGAGCTGGTTCACCTTCTCTTTTATTGCTTCTTTTTTTTCTTTCAACTCTAATAATTCCATAAAATTAGCGTTTGCTGTAGCCTTTACACTTCAGGTCGGAAAGCTGCAACCAATGCCAAGCCGAAAGCAACTACGGCTACGGAGACCCAAGCGAACCAATCGCCGAAGCGAGTGTAGAGAGTTTGTGTCCCCGCCGCTTGATATAACTTCCAGACTCGAACGTCTTCGGTATAAGCCGCCGACGGTTCGATCACTTTACCCTCTGAGGATATAAATGCGGAAATCCCGACATTTGTAACCCGAAGTAGAGGCAGGCCTGTCTCGGCCGCGCGGAAAACTGCATTTGCAAGGTGCTGACGCAAAACGGGCGTCGGGCCGAGATAACCGTCATTCGTCAGCTCAATCAACGCATCGGCTCCGCTTTCTGCATATTGCCGCGAAAGATCTGAGAAATGCGACTCAAAGCAAATCATTATGCCTGCACGTGCCGATCCGATCGGAATGAGATTTGCCCGGCTGCCGAACGAAAAATTGCCAACAAAGGCAGGCAAAACACCTTCTAGCGGCGAAGGAACCGCTTCACCAAACGGCAATAGGTGGATTTTATCATATTGTGCTGCTTTACGGCCCTCGGGCGAGACCAAGACTGCGGAATTAAAAAATTTTCCGGTTTCTGGATCCGGCTGGGCAGAATTCAAAAGTAGCCAGACGCCTTTCGAGCGGGCGAAACCGTTGGCGAAATCTCGCGATCGTGCGTCCGTTTCATAGGCAAAATTCATTGGCGATTCGGGTAAAATCACTAGCCGGGGCGTCTCTTTTGAATCCTCCGAAAGCCGCGATAGACCAAACTCAGCAAGCCGCAAATGACTTTTCTGTAATTCATTCCACTTTTCTTCCGTCAATCCGGACATTGGGACGTTCGGCTGGACGGCTATCACAAGGGCCCTAGTTACAGCTTTCGAGTCAGAAATCTCGTACTGCTTGTTTTCTCCGGCTGCAATTGCACCGACCGCGATCACCGCTAAACCTGTCGCCGCGAGCGAAATTCGGCGGGATAGCAAGCTAGACCGTTCACAAAAAGCGTAATACGATGCCGCAAGCACCGAATTGACGGCGGCGATAAATCCGCCGATAAGATAAACACCGCCGATAGATGCAAAATGAAGAATGCTGGAATCGAAGGCCTGAGAATATGCGATTGCGTTCCAGTTGTTACCCGTTAGCCAGAACCGGGCAAATTCAGTTGTCGTCCAAATAGCGGGTGCGGTTAAAAATGCCCAGAAGCCAAAACGCCCAATGAAAATAGCGAAAACGACTGCAAACGCCGCGGGGAATACCGCCGCGATTGCCGAAGCAAGAAAGACAAGCCCATAGGCAAGTGCGTCTGGAAATCCTGCGTAATGAATAGGTGCATAAGCCAGCCACCAGCAGGTGCCGAAAAAGAAAACCGCCCCGAATAGCCATCCGCATACGGCTGCCGATGTCTTTCGTTTGCGTTCATCCACGACGGCGACAAGAAGCGGTACAAGGGCAAACCAAGCCGTAAAAGAATACTCAAAATCTGGAAAGGCGGCTATAAGAAGCGATGCCGACAGAACAGACAATGCCACCGATCGCAACGACGGAAGATGGCTCGCAAGTCGTCGGAAGTTCATTTGTCCATTTTATCAAATTGAACGAACACGGAACACGCTGCCTCGCCGGCGAGCCATTTTGACCGATCGCGTCTCGGCATTCCGGCAAAATTTGTCACGGTTTATTGACGAATTTTGTCATTAGTCGGCGGCGAGTAAACGCGCATTTTGTCAAAGTGAATTGTTTGTGCAACTAACCAAAATAAAATATTTCAGCTTGAACGAAATCGTTGCAAATTAACATTTCGCCGCGATTTACGTGTTTAAAAGCGGGAGAGCCCGGCCTGTTACCGGCCGGGCTCACAAATGGAAGGACAACTGAAGGAACGCTCGGAAGGTGACCAAGCACAGTGGCAAACCGCGCTCGGAGAATAGTTGGCGGCGGGGTCTTGATTCACCGAATCAAGCTAGCCACTTCCCGTCTGAGCACGTTTCGTGCCAAAGATTCGCCGGAGCTAAACCGAATCGCTAGAAATATCTAAAGTTTGAACTAAAGCAGATGTTTATAACAATTAGAGACGAATTGATCACGAACGCGACGAGCACTTTCCGGATGGAATTTTATCCGCCACCTATGACGGCGTTACACTATTTGGAACATCGATCGGCTTGCCGCTGCAGCGCGGCGACTTCAGGATTCTCCGGATCGATCTCCAAAGCCTGTGCAACGTATGTCTTTACCTGCAAGCAATCTCGCCGCTCCAGCTCGATCCGAGCAAGCGCGATGTACGCGTCAATTAGCTTGTTGTCCCAAAAAATTGCGGTCTTAAAGGCACTCGCCGCCTGATCTCGATCGCCTCTGCGGAGATGTATCTTAGCCAGAATCAGGTAACTCTCGGCGTTCATTGGCTCACTTGCCAGGATACGTCGGACGCTCGCGATTGCATCTTCGTCCCGTCCAGCTTTGAATTCCGCACGCGCCTTTTCCAGCAATTTTTCGCTCTCATTTACGTTTGCGGTCTGTACGTCGCCTTCCTTGCGGGCCAACACCACAGCAAGAAAATCGCGCCGCACCGGCTGCTCAACACGAAGCGGAATCTCATTTAGCGATTTTGACTTCGCCCACTCCTTCTCAAGATTAGCGTATCGGTTCGCCGACGCGAGTAGGAGCCTTGCCTGATTGTCGACTGCAGGTGCAGTTTCGTCATTTTGTGCCGCTAACGCCTTTGCAAGCAGAAAATATGCTTCGCCATCGCGCGGATTTGCGGCAATCACGCAACGAAGCACTACGGCGGCATCACTATAATTTCCTGAAAAAATCAGCGTCAGAGCGTAATTAAAATGAATCGGCCCGGCGGGGTCTTCGGATTCAGCGGCGCTCTTTAAAAATTCAGCCCCTTCGGCTAAAAGTGCCGCACTTCGGGCCGCATTTTTCGTTTCCGCGCGTGCAGCTTGCACGGCAATCGCTCCGATCGTATTGTAGACAGACGTAAGTTTTAGTTCGTCCGCGAGCGGACGTAAAACGCCAAGAGCCTGTTCGTAGTTTCCGCGCCGCCAATATATCAGCCCGGTATAAAAGGAAGCCTCCGCAAAACTTTCGTCGCTGCAGTCAGTGCCTCGGATCTCCTGTTTCGCCCGTTCACGGCAATTCTGGGCTGCATTTAGAACACGTCCGAATGCGTCGATAGCTTCGGTAAACTTATCGCGGGTCATATAAAAATGTCCAAGCTCGAGCGCGGCCTCGACGAATGTAGAATCCGGATAAGCATCGCTGTACAGCCGAAGCGCATTCTTAAAGAAGTTCTCGCGCGTTTCCGGTGCCTGTGTGAGTAGGCCTTTTATGTACGCTTCGAAGGCACGTGCTGGTACCTTCGTTGCGGCTTCTATGAGTTGATTCTGGGAAAATGGGAGCGCTTTATCGCGCTGGTAAAGAATTTGGTACGCGACCTGTCCCTGCACAGTCTGCAGATTCCCGAGGGCGTCATTTAGATTTATATCGCGTGTTATTAGCTTGCCGTCGATTTCTTCGGTTAAATAACGTCCTTCATTGACCCGGATTATCTTGACGGTCACGTTAATTGTCGCTGCGAGGTCGCCCTGCGACGGAAGAATATTGTATCTACCGGTTACGAGCAATGTAGCACCAGCGTCTCGGGCAAGCTTTAACGACGTTGCAAGGCTCGGCAGGCTCGAAAGCGGAATTCTTGAACGCTGCTGTAAGGCTTTACGCTCGGAATTGGAAACTACATCCAGACCTGGAACCTTTAGCAGCTCACTTAGCGCAAGCGCGAAGCTCTCACCAACCCAGTTGAATTCGGGCTGATTCGATGAGTTCTCAAACGGGAAAACGATTATCCTATCGGAAACCTTCCGAACGCCTTGCGCCGAAAGCGGACCAAAAGCGCAGATTAAAACAAGCAAGGCAAGTCCGAGAATCCGAAGTTTCCGCATAATTTATTCACAAAACAAAAATTCGCTTGTTGTGCAAGCGAATTTTCGTCAAATAATTCAGATGCCCAAAGGGCGTGAAAAGATGGTATCCGGTACGGGATTTGAACCCGTGTTGCCGCCGTGAAAGGGCGGTGTCCTAACCCCTAGACGAACCGGACACGCTTCGCAGCACCTGGGCCGCGGAGCAAGCGATAAGAATACCAACTAAAAAATCTGCTTGTCAAATATCCGCCAAACCGACGATAAAGGCTAATTGCCGCGCCGAGTTGCGTTTTTTACCCATTTATCGAACCATTCGATCATTTCGTAAAGAGTATGTTCGACGGACTCCTTTGCCGCGTAGCCGTGCGATTCGAGCGGCAGCATTACAAGCCGAGCCGTTCCGCCGTTTCCACGAATTGCGGCGAACATCCGCTCGGACTGAATGGGAAAGGTGCCCTGATTGTTATCCGCTTCGCCGTGAATCAAAAGCAGCGGATCTTTGATTTTGTCCGCGTAGATAAAGGGCGAAACCTTGATATACAAATCCGGAGCTTCCCAGAGCGTCCGTCTTTCGGATTGAAACCCAAAAGGCGTAAGCGTCCTGTTATAGGCTCCGCTGCGGGCGATTCCGGCACGGAACAAACGCGAATGCGCCAGTAGATTTGCAGTCATAAATGCGCCGTAGCTATGGCCACCAACGCCTACGCGCTCCGGATCGACAACGCCCAACTCGACGCCTTTATCGATCGCTGCCTTTGCCGACGCAACGATCTGGTCTACGAACGTATCGTTTACGGTCAGCGGATCGCCAACGACCGGCATCGTCGCCTCGTCGAGCACGGCGTAACCTCGCAAAAGAAAGAACAGGTGCGAATAACCGGCGAGTTGAGTGAACCTATTTGTCGAGCCAGACACCTGTCCGGCCGTTGCAGCATCGGTAAATTCGAGCGGATACGCCCATAAAACGGTCGGCAAGCGCGTCCCCTGTTTATAATTGGGTGGTAGATAGAGCGTAAATGACAGATCAATGCCGTCGGCGCGTTTATACCGCACAAGCTGTTTCCTAATACCTCGGATCTGCGGCGTCGGATCCTTGAACGCAGTAATCTGCCGGTACGCCATTGCAGTACAAACCCTCTCGGGCGGACAGTATTGACGCAGAAAAAGGTTCGGTGGCTCAGTTTGCGATTCGCGGCGGGTAATAAAATTTATGCCTTCATCGTCGAGAAACGAGATGAAAGTTTCATATTCGTCCTTGCCCGAACGAAACAGTTCGACCGTCTCAAATGACCTGAGATCAAGTTTCCGCAAAAATGGCCGGTCGCCCTCCGGAGATGAGCCCGCGCCGGTGAGAAAAATACTATCACCCGCTTGCCGGACCACATTTCTGCCGTTCGGAAGCGTCTGCATAACGGGTGTACCGATTGCGTTGTAACGATCGTTGACGTTAAGATCCGAAATCAATTTTGGATTCGCCGGGTTGCGGTAATTAACCGCGAATAAACGCCGACGCTGTCGGTCGCGGTCATAGTCGAAATAGAGCATGAGAGCGTCGCGCTCACCGAAAAGCCGTCCAGAATATCGATGCTGAGTTTTTAGAAGCTCCGAAGCAGCCGAGTTAAACGGCGCCGCTAGTGTCATCAGCCGATCGCGAAATTCGGCCTTGTTCCGCGGATCGCCGCCGTCGAGCGCCTCGGCCCAAATCAATTTCGCAGGCTCGGTCGGTATCCAACCGTAGGCTCTTGGTCCAGTCGGAACTCCCTGTACGGGGAGCTCGTCCTGCAGCGCAATTTCCGCTAGCGAACGGATGAAGTTACCGGATGAATCCCAAACTTCCACGGTCTTTGGAAAACGCGAAACTGGAAACAAATACGAAAAGGGCCGATGTATCCTGGCTACAAGGAAATACTTGCCATCGGGCGAAACTTCTGCAGTATCGTAGATCGCTGGAAGGCCGATTTTCCGGATTCGTCCGGTGATATCAATCAGTGCAAGCTGTGACGCAGCAAAATATTCAAAGAGCTTTTCGTCGTTAGGAGAGCGAAGCAAATCCTGAAACGTCTGAACGGCGCCGGAGCGGCCGGAAGTCTCTTGGATATTCGGCTCGTTTGGAACAACGTCGCGATATTCGGGAGCAGGTCCGCGACCCGCGGGAACCGTATGAACAAGCAGCGTCCTAGTATCGATCCAGTCAAAATCACCGAATGCCGTGTTGATCTTGGCGTCTGCAACTTTGCCCCCCGTCGCATTTGCAGTATTGACGAGCCATAATTCAACACCAGTAGCCGTGATATTAGCGAATGCAAGATGACGTCCATCTGGTGACCATTTTGGTGACGCGATTTTAGTGCCGGGTGGTAATTTAACCGGGGACTCCTTTCCATCCAAGATATTTTTCAGCGTCAAGGAAAGAAAATAGGGCTGACGATGCTGCGCATTATTTTTCGGGTTAATCCGTAGTCCGGCAAGTCGAAGCATCGGAGCCGCCAATTCCGAAATCGGTGGATAACGAAGAGGCTCGAGCATTGCGATTTTCTCGCCTCTAGGTGAAACCGAAACTGCCGGTATTGCGGGTGCCTCAAGTATCTCCTGAATCTCCTTCGGGGGCTTCTTGTAGCCGGCCTGAGCAAAAACTGATGCCGAGAGCATCAGCATTAGGATCGGCCAAATTAGAGCTTTTCTGATCATAGTTTTATCCTAGTGTAGGTCCGTAGACTTAAGCCCTTCCAAGACCTTCAATGCGATTGCCGGTATTGGCTCGCGATCAAACGCATGGTTTTCCGTAAAGACTACAAGGACGAATTTCAATCCATCCGGCGTCTCGACGTACGCGGCATCGTGCCTTGATTTACCCGTCCAGCCCGCCTTGGACCAAAGGCGGACGCCCGGCATCTTTGCATCGATAAAAGCCTTTCCGGTAAAGCCGACCGCCTGATCGTCCGGATCGTCGCTTCGAACATAAGGATCGCGTTTCATTAGCGAAAGCATTTGCTCGCTTCGCGCCGGCGAAACGAACCTCTTTAATGCGATTTCGGTCAAAAGCCGCGCTGTCGCATCCGTCGTCAGCATATTTCGGTTTTCGCCCTTGTAATTTCGCGATTGCTGCTCAACACCGTAGGCATCCTCGCAGAAAGTCTTCTGATTTACGTTTATACCGGTGTAGCCGAGCGAAGCAAAAAAACGGTTAACGCGGTTTCGCTTGAACTGCCACTTTGCAAACTCCTTAGGTGGCAGCTCAGCGCCGCTCGAGGTTTCCGTCAGGACATCCAGAACATACTGCGTGGCTTCGTTCGACGAAACCACGATCATATCGCGGAGTCCGCGACTGAGTTCCGGCGATAGAAAGATTTTTCCGTCTTCAAGCTGCTGCTCGAGCGCGGCCATATAGAACATCTTTACTACGCTCGCCGGATAGATTGGCGCTTGGCTGCGATAGCCGGCCCGAAAGAGCCTGTCGGGATTTCGCAAATCGATCAACGTAGCGGCCACCTCATCGGCTTTAAACTTTCCGTCGTATCGCGCCAGCATCTCTTGGATCGCATTGTCGAGAATAGCCTGCAGCCGCTCGGAAGCAAGAAATTTGGGCGGCTGATAGTTCTTTGGACGTAGTATTTCTCCGCCGGCAAACCCAATCTGGGCGGCGATAAAAAATACGATCAGGAAAAACGATACTCTCGAAATAAAGTGTTTCATAAAAGAACAATTTGAATACGGACTTCTTTACGGAAAGTTTGTTTCAGAGTATAAACAAATTGCCCGATTGGGCAAATTCTTTCGGAATTGAAAATTATTGGAAGTAATGACAGAGGAAAAACTAGTCCGCGGAATTAGCCGCTGGGACCTTACGGCAATTACGATCAACACCATCATTGGGGCGGGAATCTTCGGACTGCCGGCTAAAGTTTACTCACTTATCGGGCCCTATAGCATTTTTGCGTTCCTGGCCTGTGCAGCTATCATAGGCGTTCTGGTTTTATGTTATGCGGAGGTATCGAGCCGTTTTTCCGCAACCGGCGGCCCATATCTTTACGCCCGCGAAGCTTTCGGCCCGATTGTCGGGTTTGAGGTCGGTTGGCTGTATTGGATAGTACGAGTTGCAACTTTTGCAGCAAACTGCAACCTTTTTGTTACCTATCTCGGCTTTTTCGACCGTCGATTTGACCAACCGAATTTTCGCGTGGCTGCAATTCTTTCGATCGTCGGAATTTTGGCTGCTGTAAATTTTATCGGCGTCCGGCAAACGGCGAGCGCAAGCAATGTCTTCACCGTCGGCAAACTCCTGCCACTGCTCGTATTTTCCATCGTCGGCCTATTTTTCGTCGCACCGGAAAATTTTCGCGTTGATCTTGTTCCCGAATATGGTTCGTTTTCAAACGCCGTCCTGCTGCTCCTATATGCCTTTGTCGGTTTTGAAGTCGCTGTCGTCCTCGGCGGCGAAACCCGTGATCCGCAAAGCAGTCTGCCGTTTGCATTGCTCGTCGCAGTTACGGTTGTTGCCGTCCTTTACATCTTGATTCAAATTGTCAGCATCGGCACGCTACCCGGCCTTGCCTCATCCGAACGCCCTTTGGCAGAGGCCGCCGCCAATTTTCTTGGCGTTTTCGGTGCCGGCTTTATTACGCTTGGCGCTTTGGTTTCGATTATTGGAAATCTAAACGTCGGAATTCTCGGAAGTACGCGTTTGCTGTTCGCGATGTCCGAACGCGGAGATCTTCCCGGCTTTCTATCGACCGTCCACGATCGCTTTCGGACGCCTCATATCTCGATCGCTTTAACAGTCAGCTCGATGCTATTGCTGACGCTTTATTCATCTTTTTTGTCGGCTCTAGCAATCGCAACGATTACGCGCCTGCTTGTCTACGCGACGACCTGCGCTGCCTTGCCAGTATTCCGTCGCCGGGCCGATACGCCGCCTGCACGCTTCAAAGCTCCAGCGGGCATTGCCGCGGCCATCGCCTCGTTTTTATTGATCGGCTGGCTGCTGACACGGGTCGATCTTCAAAAAGAAGGACTCCCGATTTCGGCAGCGGCGATCATCGGATTAGGAGTATTCGGTATTCATCGATTAAGCCAACGCGGGATTATAAAACGGACTAATTAAACAGGCCGCCGCCGAGAAAGTTTTCCTTGATGTATCGGACTGTCTCATCGAGTGTCTCCTGCGGATCGCGAGGGGCAAAACCAAGCTCCTCTTTCGCCTTTGCTGCATCGAAGTACCAGAAATGTTCGGCCTGCTCTACTTCGGATGAGGCCACCGGCGAAGAGCGGCGCCAGTTTTTGAAAACCGATTCGATTACAACCGCACCATTAACTGCAATGCTTTTCGGCATCTTCAAACGCGGGGCCGCGACGCCGCTCAGACGCGCGAGCCGGCCAAAGAATTCCTCAAAACGCATATTTGCGGCTCCGAGCAGGTATTTTTCGCCGTCGTGGCCACGGTCAAGCGCGGCAATAAAGGCTTCGGCACTGTCGCGGACATCGACGAAACTTAGGCCGCCATTCGGGCAATACGGAATTTTGCGGGAAAGAAAATCCAATACAATCTTGGTTGAACTAAGCCGATCATCGCCAGGTCCGAGCAATAACGTCGGATTCATAATAACGAGCTTTCGACCCTCGCCCGCAAAATTTTCTTTAGCCGTTCGCTCCTGAAAATATTTTGACGCGTAGTAAGCCCAACGGCTAAATACCTCGAGAGGCGGCGGAAATGTTTCATCAAAAATCTGTTCTTCTTCACTAACAGCAATCGTCCCGCTTGATGAAGCGAGTATCATTGCCAAAACTCCGGTTTCCTTTGCCGCTAGCGAAATTAGGCGAGTTCCTTCGACATGGATACGGTTCATCGTGGCGGCATCCTCATTGTCGCGAGAAACCTTGCCGGCTAGATGAAATATAGTTTCGACGCTCTTTGTGGCCTTGGCCACTATTTTTGGGTCAGTAACCGAGCCTTCGATTGCTTCGATACCTTCGTCTTTCATCCAATCGGGCACATGCGAAGCCAGCACCCGCAGATTTCGGCAGCCGGATGCCAAAAGATGGCGCACAATTTCGGTACCGAGAAATCCCGTTCCGCCCGTAATCAGAATTTTTCTTTCAAGCTTTGCTAGGGTTTTGCGTTTTGCTTTCATCAATAGTTATTCATCAATAACCGGCTGTTGTCGCCGAGTACGCCGCCGCTCAGCGCGCCATTTTTTGCGAATCGCTGCAGCGTCAAATTCCTGCCTGCGACCGTCCCGCAGATTTTCCACCTCGTGCTGCACCCGAGCGGCAATCAAGCGATACGCTTCGGTATTAGGCACACCCAGTGTCATATCCCGAAGTTCTTCATAGGAGAGGAACCGCCCAATTTTCGCCCCGATCTTTGCTCCGATACTTTCTCGTTTTGGAATCGTTGTGCCTTTTGGATAGGCCTCAAATGTACCCCAAACGTAAATTGGCAGTATTCCAATCTTTTGGTTAAGAGCGAGGTAGCCAATAACCGGTTTGAATTCAGCAATTTCCCCAGTCAGCGATCGCGTACCTTCGGGGAAAATAAGTGCGTTGTAGCCTTCGTTCAGTATTCGCGTAACATGGCGCAGCGATTGCCTGAGACTTCCGGTCCGCTCGATCGGAACTAGCGTGGTAAAGTTATTCATATACGCACGCTTATATTTTGTGTCAAACCAGTAATCTGCGGCCGCAACCGCAACGGTCTGATCCGCAATCTCCTTTCCTAGTGCTTTTTTAACCAATCCCGTGTCCAAATGCGATGCGTGGTTCGGCGCAATAATAAAGTTTACGTGATACGGTATATTCGAACGGCCTTCGATCGTTGTATCGAGTATGTCCTCGTAAAGTCGCTCCTGCGCAAAATCGACGATCGCATTTCCAACGCGTCGGACAAGTGAAGGAATATAGATTTCCTCTTCTTCCCGCTTTCGCTCCTCCACCTTAGGCTCGTCAGCAAGCTTTTTGGATTTATCGACGCGGCGTACAGCGGTCAGAAGCTCGCGTATCGTCTGCACCTCATTCAACGTATCCGGAGACAAAACACGGCCTCCCGCATCTTCTACCGCAGCCTGTAACTCGACAAACATCAGCGAATCGAAACCGAGATCCGCAAGTTTATCACCAAGCGCGACGTCTGAAATCGGACGATTCGAAACAGTAGCGACTATTTTACGAATCCACAAAGCATTGTCGTCGCCCTTTGCCTCGATGGCCTCGCGGGTTTTCCTGCGGCTGCGTTCCTCCATTGCGAGGAGCATTTGAACAACTTCTGGCCGCTTTACCTTTCGTGTTGCGGTCCGCGGCAATTCAAATGGCGTTATGTGGAGCACCCTGACGCGTTTGAAGAACGGCAGCGATGCCGATACTTCACGAAAATGCGTTTCAATCTGCTTGTTAACTTCGGCACGCGTTAGAGCGATGTCTTTTTCGTAATCAGGGACGACGAGCGCGGCGATTTTTTCTCCGCCGTCATCGTCCGGTAGGCCAACGACGCTGAGTTCCTTAATAAATTCCGACTTTCCGTAAATTTCTTCAATTTCGTCGGGATAAATGTTTTTGCCGTTTGAATCGATGATGACGTCTTTTGACCGCCCGACGATATAGAGATTGCCGTCTTCATCGATCCGTCCCAGATCTCCGGTTCGCAACCAGCGATCATTAAGCACGGATTCGGTTGCTTCATCGTTTTTGTAGTAACCGAGCATTACATTCTGTCCACGCGCTAGTATCTCGCCAACTCCGTTTTCATCCGGATTGTCGATCTTCACCTCGACTCCCGGAAGAGGCTTGCCGACGCTGCCTTTGATCAGTTTGTTTCCGGGGCGCGCAACCGTAAGAACCGGCGATGATTCCGTAAGGCCGTAACCCTCCAGTATTGTGAATCCGAGCCCGTGAAGATCCTTTTGAACTTTCTCGCTAAGTGCAGATCCGCCTGAGATTAAATATCGCATCTTCCCTCCCATCCCACGATGAATTGGAAGAAAAATGATCGGGCCTAGGTTAAATGGCGTGTTGTCCCGCAACCAGGCATTGAATTCGATCATATTGTCGGCAAGATCGGCCAGCCAATCGCCGCTCTCGCGGAGCCGCGTTTTTATCCGGCGATGAAGCATTTCCCACAGCGCCGGGACGCCGACCATTCCGGTAACGTGACCTTTTTCGATTGCCCTGGATAATTCTTCGGCCGTCAATTCGTCAAGATAGGTTATCTGCGTTCCGTTCGAAAATGGCGTCAGAAAACCGGCGGAAAATTCAAACGTATGATGCAAAGGGAGTACGGATAGGACGCCATCGGAGATGTCCATCTTCAATACAGATGACAACATCGACACCATATTCGTGAAGTTTTTGTGCGAAAGCATTACTGCCTTCGGGGTGCCGGTTGTTCCGGATGTAAAAATCAGCGATGCAACCGAATTGCCAAGAATCTTTTGCGGAAGCAGCGTAAGCCGCCGAGCCTCTTCCACTTCGTCCGGCAGTTCGAACACTTCGTCAAACGTCCAGATTTTAGGCGCCGACAAATCTCCCGTAACATCCGCCGCCTTCGCGAACGCCTGCCCGATCGCTTCTGAAAGATCAGCCTTTTCCGCTGCAATCCGCGGTGAGACGACTATCGCCGATGCCTCGCCTGCGATGGCAAATCTTGCAATCTCTTCCGAAGAATTCGCTGGATCGACCGGAATAGCCGTTGCCCCTGATTTGAGGATTCCAAAATATGCAATTCCCCATTCTGGCATATTGTGCGAGACGAGCATGACACGGTCCCCGGCCGTGATTTTGTTTGCTACAAAAAAGCCCGCCGCCCGATTTGCAAGCTCGCGAACGTCATCAAAAGTATATTGTTCTCTGCGGCCGCCGCGCTCAATCCGCATAGCGACACGAGTTGCAAATCGTTTCGTTGCTGTGTCAAATAAGTCAATCAAATCCTTGTATGTGTAGGAGCGTTTCTCCTGCGCTTTTAATTCCTCCTCCAGCGTCGGAAGGACCCATTTCCGCATCCCTGGAAAATGGATATTGAGCCAATAATCGTACCAATCTAATTTTTCCGGATACCAGGGCAAAAGATGCTTTTCACGCTCTTTTACCGATGCCATTAGTTCGCGGACGTTATCGGATCGATAGAGGTACGCATTGTCCACCATAAAAGGCTTGAACATCGCAAAAGCGTCCATCGTTTCGCGTGTCGTCCGCTCGAATTCCTCGGCTGATTTTCTCAGGTCTGCAACAACGTTTCCAATACGACCGCCGCCCCATCGCGGCATGGCCTTATCGAGCAATTGGTCTGCCTTTCTAGCCAACTTGTTCAACATCGGAGCGCTAGCGAGCTCGTAGGTCTTTTGTCCGACCGGCGCCGCCTCTATCATTCCCGCAATTTTATTTACAACCTTGTTACCCGTTGATTTTTCTTTGAAATGGCGCCTTTTATAAAGCCCAACCAGCCCGACGATTCGTTTCATATCGTTTGGGTTTGAATCGCCGGACGCAGCCTGGAATACGAGCGGCGGCTTGTCATCTACTAGGGCCTTCGTTGCCGCAGCGAGTATCACGCCGGCCACCATATCGACCGGAATTATGTCCAGAATGAGTTTTTCGTTCACCGGAATGATCGGTTGCCCGCGAAGAGCAATGAGTATCAATGGGGCAGTAGTCGTAAAGCCTTCGTTCCAACCAGGAAAAGGATACTCAACCGCAGATTCGACTATAGATGGACGGACGAGCACTTTGACAATATCGTCCTCGGAAGCAATTATCTGTTCGGCCAGCGATTTTGAGTACGTATAGATATTCGTCCAGCCCCAGTAATCTGCCCGCTCCGCACCGAGCTCCGTCGTGCGTTCGCGGATCCACATTTTCCTTTCGCGAAAAACTGCCGATTTGAGCTCGAGTTCGTCGTCAGGGTCGCGTCCTTCCTCGATGAACCGCTTGCGTGCAGACTCTCGGAACTTGGCAACTTGAACCGCATCATCCGCTTCTTGGCGGGCCTGCTCGCTAAGGCGTGCGCAATCGCTGATTTCACGGTTGACATCAAATTTTGTGCCGATTAATTCGTCCTTGCGCGGAAAATAGCCGATGACGGGTTCGTTCTCCCAAATCGGTCCGCTTCGCTTACCCGCCACAAAGCACGTCGAGACGTGCACAAGTGCAGGTCGCTTCATCATCCGAGCCATCTTGATGATATTGTGCGAACCTACGACATTCGTGCGGAGTGCGGATTCTAGCGGCGGGTTAAACGTGACGTTGCCGGCACCGTTTATGACGATGTCGGTACCCTGCATAATATCGAAGGCCGTTTTTTCATCGAGACCTAAAAATTCGTTCCCCACATCGCCATTTACCGGTATGACTTTTTCGCGAATAAACTCTTCAAATCTCTCGCCGTATTTTGTACGGAGCGGATCGAACGTCGGACTTGTGACGATACTGGTCCAAAACCGCATCCGCGATTCTTGTTCATCTCTTGCACGAACCGTCGCATACACCTTTCCGACTTCCGGAAAGTTATGTAGCAGCATCGAAAGCGTAACCTTGCCGACAAAACCAGTCCCGCCGATAAAAAATATCGTTTTCCCTCGAAAAATTTCTGTCGGTGATAGTTTCATTTCCTAAACCTCTGGTCACTAAAGACGATCCGCCACGAAATCTCTAACGTGCCCGCGTCGGGCCAATGCGCCAAACCAAATTGATAGAACTAAAGCAATCATCGTAGAAAAATAGGCCCCAATCTTTCGGCACTTTTTAATTGCCACCGCGCTTAGTCCGATACGTTGCACAATCCAATGATTGGCTGATGCAGCATCGTGATTTCCGCATTGCGGCCGACATATGAGCGGGCCATGGCGATTGCCTCGGTCAAATTATCCGCCCGCTGCCAGCCGAGAATTTCAGGAACATGGGCATTTTCGGCTCCGGCAACAATAACTTTTCCGATATGTTGACGCCCATTTTCGCCCCAATACCACATAAAGAATGGATGTGCGCCGTGATAGGCGTTTCCTCGGCGATACATTTCTACGTAAGCGGGATTTGTCGCAAATTCCCGCTCATATTTTTCGCGAAGATAAAATGCATCGCGCGATTCCGGCAACAGACGATGGAAAAATTCGATGTAAGCAGGATGAAATTTATGATCAAATTCGTCAAAGCAGGGATGCGTTATGACCATTACCCCACCTTTTCTTACAAGCGGCTTGTTCCGAAACATATTAAAGTGATAGCCGAGAGCCATCACCTGTACGAGTAGCGGATTCAATGCTGAATAAACGTTGTACGGCGAAATATCCGGTATGCCCGTAATCAGAATGTCGCATTGTCCCTTCACCGGAATCTCGTATTGCCGGTAATTCAATTCCAGGATTTTCTGGTGAACCGGCTCGGTTTTGCCTGCGTAACAGCCAATCATTTCATATTGAGCCGGAATTGCATGGAGCATGTTCCGGCGGGCCTTCCGCGGCAATTTGGAAAAAGTGCGAGCCATCGCTTCCCACTTTAACCGGTCGGCAAAGGAAAACTCGTCTTCATTCCGCGTCAGGATGTCGTAGCCATCGGGAAACATTCGGTTATTCAACGCGGTTTCAATATGAAAAACCTTACAATGCTCATCGACCAACTTACCTAAACGAACGACCTTACGATTTAGCTCAGAAGCCGGCGGGTCCATATACGAATGCGAATCGCGAATCGTTTGCGGTTCGTGATGAGCACGCAGCGATTCATAATCACAGAGGCCTACGGCGACGGATTTATGCCCGCCATCCATAGGCACTAGGTTTATGTTGAGATAAATCAGCAGATCGCTTTCCGCAGCTCGCCGGTTGATCCGCAGCGGCTCGTTGTGGCGCGTATATCCAAGGGTAATGAGATTGTCGTCGTCTTCGGCATCGTGATTGTAATACCTGTCGGGATAAAATTCGTCAAAGATGCTTTGCCCGACCATCCGCTTCATCTCCCATTCGGTCATTTTTCTATGAAGCGAATTGGCGATTATCAGATGAATGTCATCGACGCCGTTTGCCGAGCACATATCTAGCACGACCTCAAGCATTGTTTGTCGTAAATCTGGCGTCTGCATCGGCGGAAGCGGCAGCGAGATATCGTCCATCGCGATAGTCACGCGCATTCCCGGCTCGAGCAAAGCGTAGAGCGGCTCCATATCGAGCGGGTGATTGATCGCGTAACGAATCGCCGCTTCCCGATTAGGTAAACCTTTTATCGGAGGATTCGGATAAATGACACGCGTCCCGATTGGAATATCCTCGAGAATAAAATCCTCGCCAAATGGCATTATCCGCGGGGCGGAGTCTTTGTCGATAAAAACAATCGATTCGTGCGTTTTGCGCCGTAGTTGCAAGGCCATATCAGTTATTCATGACTAGTTTTAAAGACAAGGAAACCCCAAGTCAGACAATCTAAGACCGTCGATAACCGCTTGATAGCATTTCGACGTTTGTCCACGAAAAATCTGACTTTTCGCGAAGGCAAGCTTCTCTCTCCAGAACTTGTGCTCCAAAACTCGCATCCACTATAAATTATTTAAGATTTAAGATTGCCCAATCGTGCTGCAGGGCCGTTTGTCGCAATCGAAAATCCGGATTTACCGCAACCGGATGCCCGACAATCGAAAGCATAGGCAGATCCGATATACTGTCCGAATAGGCGTAGGATTCCGAGAGATTTATGTTTTCCCGCTCGGCGTATTCGCGGATCCATTTCGCCTTTGTAGCCGAAGCCATAACCGGCGGCAAAACACGCCCAGTTGCAATGCCATTGACAAATTCTAGTCGGTTTGCAATGTAATCATCTATCCGTAGATGTTCCATCAGACGCGCGATTGTAAAGTCCAAAGCTCCGGTAAGCACAACCTGCCGCTGGCCGATCTTCTTACCTTGGGCAATAAGCTCCGGCGTCCCGTCGTAGATCGCGGGTTTAAGGACCTCATCAAATAGTTCATCGGCAAAATATCTCAACCGATCCTCCGAAATCCCCGCATAGCTGCGGAAAAATACTTCGTTAAATACGTTTCTCGAATAAAGGTCGGTAATACCGAAAAACGGAAGCTTAGCGAGTGTTTCGAAACTCTTTTTAGCCGATTGCCACAGGCCCTGCTGCCGTTTTGCATAAAAGGCAAGAGTATGAACAAGATTCGTCGAGACCAGCGTTCCCTCAAGGTCGTAAAATGCCGCGGCTTGTCCTTTTCTACTCATAGGAAATAATATGTTACTTTTACCTGTCAGATTCTGCAGGACCGATAGATTGCAATTTAGGATAGTAGCATGAAAGGGCGTTTTTGCCATCCGAAATCAATCGTAGATTACAAAAATCTCGTATTAGTAATTACGATGTGCTTACACATTTGCTGTGCGAAGGATGCATCAACCCCCGAGCCGAGCAACAGCGATAGAAATATTCCAAATGAAAACGTACTTGCAGAAGCCGAGCGGCTCTTCGCCGAACGAAGTGATATAGAAAACCTCCGGAAAGGGGCCGAAATACTCAATCAGGCAAGAAATCCAGACAAACGTAACTATGACATCGAGTGGCGCTACGCGAAATTCTGCTACTTTCTTGGTAAAGCAGAGCAATCCATCCTAGAGGCGGAAGCTATGTTTGAAAGAGGGCTGGCTGCCGGAAAAATCGCTTCCCGCCTTGAACCGAATAAGCCGGACGGGCATTTCTGGTACGCAGCGAATCTGGGCGAATTGGCTCGTCGCAGCCCGATCACTGTTGGGCTCAGATCAAAAGATGAAATCCGCGAGGCTTTTCTTCGAGTAATCGAAATCCAACCCGATTACCAGGGAGCGAGCGCATTTGACGCTCTCGGCGATATGGAACTCTCGACCCGCTTTATTGGAGGCGGGCGACCGGAAAAAGCCGTCGAATATTTGGAAAAAGGCTTGAAACTCGCGCCGGACAATTCGAACATCAGGCTCCATCTTGCGGAGGCATATCTCTACCTCAAGCGCGACCGAGAAGCCCGCCGCGAACTGGAAACGATTATCAAGATGCAGCCGAATCCGGAGTACGTGATAGAGCATCGGGCAGCAGTTGAAAAAGCCCGTGAGCTTTTGGATAAGAATTTTTGAACTCGCCCCTCAACGGGCGACTCTTCGGTTTTTTTATGCGACGTGCAATTTTTCCAGGTTCCTTCGACCCGCTTACAAATGGCCATTTAGATGTCATAAGGCGAAGCCTGCCGCTTTTTGACGAAATAATCGTTGCTGTCCTCAACAATCCGGATAAAGAGCCGATGTTTAGCGCTCAAGAGCGAATTGAAATGATCGAAGAGATCTTGCCGCAGCTCGCCGGTAACGGTTGCCATCTTCGGGTTGAAGCATTTTCTGGCCTAACAGCTGATTTCGCACGTCGATGCGGGGCGAACGCGATAATTCGAGGTATCCGAGCCGTCGCAGACTATGAATATGAATTACGGATGGCTCTCATGAACCGACGGCTCGAACCGTCGATTGAGACTGTTTTTCTGATGGCAGGCGAAGAGTATAGCTATGTTTCCTCAACCTTGATGAAGCAAGTATTTCGGCTTGGAGGCCGAGTGGTGGGTCTGATTCCAGAGTCGGTTGAGTCAAGGATGCGGAAAAAGATCTCCGCGACTGTAGATTAACTCTTCGCATTCGTCTTCAAATCAGCGAATCTTAAAATTATGTCTAACCGATTTAAAGTCGCGTCCCGAGTCTCCGCGATGAAAGGCTCGGCAACATTGGAAGCAGCCCGAAAAGCAGCAGAGCTCAGACAAAGCGGCATAGACGTTATTGATCTAACCGTTGGCGAGCCGGATTTCGATACGCCCGAATTCATAAAAGATTTTGCAATATCTGAATTAAAGGCAGGTCGGACGAAGTATACGCCTTCTGCAGGAGCTCGAAAATTCGTCAGCTCAGTTGCGTCATTTTTCAACGATCAATTTGGTGCAGATCTTTCCCCAAACGAGGTTGCGGCTTCTTGTGGCGGGAAGCAGGCTCTCTTCAATGCAGTTTGCACGTTGATCAATCCGGGCGACGAAGTCTTGATACCTAGGCCGTATTGGGTTACTTTTCCCGAAATTGTGACGTTCGCCGGTGGTAAATCTGTATTCATCGACACCGACCGGTCGGGCTTTATCTTAACGGCCGAAGCGGTTGCCGAATCTATTACAGAGCGAACACGATTATTGATTCTAAATTCGCCAAATAATCCGTCGGGACGCGTGATCCCGCCCAGGGAAATTCGGCGTATTGTGGAAATCTGCGCGGAGCAAAACGTTTTCGTTCTGACGGATGAGTGCTATCTTTTTTTTGTGTATCCGCCGGCAGAGGTTTATACAGCAGCAGTTCTTCCGCCTGAACTCCGAAAATTTGTTTGTATTGCGGGAAGCTTTTCAAAGACCTTCGCAATGACGGGTTGGCGCATCGGATTTACAATTGCCAACGCCGAATGGACGCGCGCAATGATAAAGCTGCAGAGCCATTCCGCAACACACCCGACATCTTTCGTTCAGTACGCCTGCGCGGACGCTCTCGCCAATCGCTTGCAAATGCTCGAATCCATTGAGTCAATGCTCGCTGAATACCGACGACGCCGAGATTGGCTAATTCCGGAATTAAACGGGATCACCGGATTTACCTGCGCGATGCCCGAAGGGGCCTTTTATGCGTTCGTTGATGTCCGAAAATTGCTGAGTGAAAAATTCCCGTCGGCGGCGGCGGTCTCCGAATATCTTCTCAATAACTCTCACGTGATGGTGACGGACGGCGCCGCGTTCGGCGCTGACGGATTTTTGAGATTTTCTTACGCTACATCTCTTGAAAATCTTCGGCAAGCAGTGGACGCGATAAAGCATCTTTTTGGCACCGACTGAAAGTCCGATGGCGCGAAATATTCCTCAATAAAAGACTCGGCAACCAGAATGATTTAACTTTGACCGACGGAGAGCCTCTCGAGGCGCGCGTTTCGACCGGCAGCACTAGCTTTAGGAAACTCCTAGCCCCATGTCATCATCAGTCCAATTTCTTCGGACCCGGTGATTGCAGGATCTACTTCGCCGACTATCCGGCCCTCGCGAATCACCAAGAGTCGATCGGAAAGTGCCATAACTTCCTCGAGCTCCGCGGATACGAGCAAAATTGCGGCGCCTCGGTCCCGCATTTCGATAAGTTTTCGATGAATGAACTCGATTGCACCGATATCGACGCCGCGTGTTGGCTGCGAAACGAGAAGTGCCTTTGGCCCGAACTCGAATTCGCGGCCGATAATTAACTTCTGCTGATTGCCACCGGAAAGTGATTTGGCCGTCGCAAAAGGATTTTTAGGACGGACATCGTATTCACCGATAATGTAGCCAATATGGCGGGCAATTTCTGCATCGTTCATCAAACCTACGGGACCGGCATACGGCGGTCGGTAATGCTCCCCGAGTATAGAATTCTCCGCCAAGCTCCAGTTCAATAGCAAGCCGCGTTTATGGCGATCCTCGGGAATATGCGCGATTCCGAGCGATTTAATCTCGCGGGCAGAGAGGTTGGTAATTTCTCGGCCTTCAAATACTACGCTGCCAGCGGCAGCGGGGATCAGCCCCGCAAGAGCTTCGATCAATTCAGTTTGCCCATTGCCATCGATCCCGGCGACGCCGACGATTTCCCCGCTTCTGATAAAGAACGATACGGCGTCAACTGCTTTATTATGCCTTCCATTGACCGTTAGATCCGCGACTTCGAGCACTTTCGGCCCCGGATTTGCGGATTTTTTCTCTATCCGAAGCAATACCTCACGCCCGACGATGAGCCGCGCCAGTTCGCGGACATTTGTTTCCGCTGTCACGAGCCGCGCGATCGAACGCCCGTCGCGCATTACGGTCACCTCGTCCGAAATAGCTATTACTTCATCGAGTTTGTGTGTGATGATGATGACGGTCTTGCCGATGGATTTCATCCTTCGCAAAATTTTGAACAATTCGATGACTTCCTGCGGGCTGAGTACGGCTGTCGGTTCGTCGAGTATTAGTATGTCGGCCTCGCGATATAATACTTTGACCAGTTCCACGCGCTGCTTTTGTCCGACGGACAGGTCTTCTATGACCGCATCGGGATCGACTTCAAGACCTAAATCCTCCGACAGCGACTTTATTTTTTTGCGTGCAGTTTCCAGATCGAGTTCGAATGCCGTGCCTGGCTCGGCGCCGAGGACGATATTTTCCGTAACGGTCAAATTCTCTACGAGCATAAAATGCTGATGGACCATCCCGATACCTAGCTCGATCGCGTCATGCGGGCTGCGAATGGTTACGGGCTTACCGTCGAGAAATATTTCGCCACTATCGGCCGCGTAAAATCCGTACGCAATGCGCATTGCGGTCGTCTTTCCCGCGCCGTTTTCGCCGACGATGGCGTGTATCGAGCCCCGGCTTACAGATACGGAGACTTTGTCATTTGCCAGCACATTGCCGCCGAAATCCTTCGTAATTTCCCTTAATTCGAGCATAAATTATTTCGCCATCGCATCGGTAACAACAATCTCGCCGGAGATTATCTTCGCTTTTGCTTCCTCGATCTTTTCGATTACGTCAACAGGGATCAAATCACGATTGAATTCGTCGAGGGCAAATGCAACACCATCTTTATCGAGACCGAAAATATGAAAGCCACCGACGAACCGGCCTTCTAACACTTCCTTGACAACGTCATAGACGGCAACATCGACGCGTTTTACCATCGAAGTAAGCACGAAGCCAGGTTTTACCCCGTTCTGATTTGAATCGACCCCGATAACGAACCTGTTTGCCTCGCCCCGGTCGTTTCGCCCGTATTGCTCTACTGCATCGAAGGCGCCGAGCCCCGAGTTACCGGCAGCGGTAAATATCACGTCAGCGCCTTTTTCTATTTGCGCAAGCGCGAGTTCCTTTCCTTTTGCCGGGTTATTCCACGCAGCGTCGTTGACGCCAACGTAGTTGGAGATCACCGTAATTTTCGGGTTCACTGCCCTGGCCCCTTCTTTGTAGCCTGTTTCAAACCGGTGAATAAGCGGTATATCCATACCTCCTAAAAACCCGATAATTCCAGTTCGCGACTTAGATGCCGCGATCATTCCCACCAGATAGGAGCCCTCGTGCTCGCGAAAAACCAGCGACGCGACATTCGACTTCGGCGTTTTCCCGTCCTTTTCGAAAATGACTCCGTCTACTATCGCAAACTTAATATTCGGGTAATCTTCCGCAACGGCCTGCATGATTGGCCCTTGCGCGAATCCAACGCCGATAATCAGATCGAAATTCTTTTCCGCGAAGGCACGCATCGCCGGCTCAATGGAGGTCGGATTGCCCGGCTCGACATCGTAGAGGCAGATAGGTAATTCGCGTTCGGCTCGTTTTACGCCTTCCCAAGCGGCAGCATTGAACGACCGATCATTTTTTCCGCCGATATCAAAGACTATGCCTACCTTGATTTGGCAATTGTCCCGCCGGGCCTCGGTCCGCGGCGCACACGAAGGCACAAAAACGATTGCACCGCATAAGATCAAGGTGATAGCAAATAAATTAGAGCAACTTTCCTTCATTTTTCTTCTAAAAATCAGCGGCCGACCGGCTCGCGATTCTGTATCCGTTCAAGTATAAGCGGCGTCGAATCTCGAGTCAGCGTCTCTGCAATGGTAAAAGCATTCGATACTGCGTAAGCTGCCAACTCGGCCTGCGGCTGTCTTCGGGCAAAAACTGTTCCGATCACATCGCCTGCGGCGACGGCATCGCCAAGCGTCGCTTCGATCGAGACCCCAACCGAAAAATCGATTTCATCTTCAGCCCGAATCCGGCCACCGCCGAGACCGAGAACTGCATTGCCGACCGCCGCAGTATCGATAGCCGATATTTTTCCGGCTTTCGCCGCGCGGATCGGAATTTCTAAGAGATTTCTATCGATCAACATCTCTGGATTATCGCATACCGACGGATCGCCTCCTTGAAGAAGGATATTTTTCCTGAAAGCTTCAAGAGCTTCACCCGAACTTAGGCGCCGAGACGCTAAATCGCGCGCGGTGGCTTCGTCCGAGCCGCACAGAGCGAGCATCCCGACAGTCAACGCTAGCGAGAGTTCAAGCGTTGTCTCGGTTCCCTCAATCGGTTCGTTACGGAGTATCTTTAGCGCTTCGTACACTTCGAGTGCGTTTCCAACGAAGCGTCCAAGCGGCCGGCTCATATCGGAGATTATCGCCTCGGTTGCAACGCCAAAACGCGTCCCCGTCTCGGTTAAATGCGTGGCGAGAACCCGTGCACTTTCGAGATCCTTCATAAAAGCTCCGGAGCCGCATTTTACGTCCAAAACTAAGGCATCGAGACCCTCAGAAAGCTTCTTTGACATTATCGAAGCAACAATAAACGGAACATATGGAACGGTCGCCGTTGCGTCTCTTAGTGCATAAAGCTTTCTGTCAGCCGGCGCAATGTCCTTAGTCTGCCCGGACATCGCAAAACCGCAATCCGATATGATCCGATGAAATTCTTCCCCTTCGAGCTCAACTCGATATCCAGGAATAGACTCCAATTTATCGAGCGTTCCTCCGGTATGGCCCAGCCCCCGACCAGAAATCATCGGCACTGCAAGCCCGCAAGAAGCAGCAAGTGGTGCGATTATCAGCGACGTCTTGTCACCGACGCCGCCGGTCGAATGCTTGTCCGCTTTAGGCCGCTGTAATTCTCCGAAGTTGAGCGTTTTTCCAGATTCGAGCATCGCGCGAACCAGCGCTTGAGTTTCTTCATCACTCAATCCGCGGATGAACATTGCCATCAACAAGGCGGAAATTTGGTAATCGGCCCAGCTTTCGTCGCAAACGCCGCGGATGAATATCTCAATTTCATCCGCGGAAAGCTCGCGGCCGTCACGTTTTTTGGCAATGATCTCCTGCGGACGCATAATTTATAGAGCAAACCAGTCTCGCACAGGCCAGGCAATTGAGTCCATCGAATGCCGAAGCTGCCCGCTGCGCGATTTCATCCGAACTGCCGCCGATCCGAAAGCGCAAGTAATACCACTGCTTCAGCGCGGATCGCCCGCTTCTCGCCAACCGAATCCATACCTTCGCCGCTTTTTGCCTTGACGCTTATCGATGCAAGTTCGATCCCAAGTTCAGCTGCCAACGCTGTTCTGATCTGTTCGATATACGGCCTCAACTTTGGTCCTTCCAGGTGCACGGTAGAATCGACGTTGACGATCGAATATGAATGTTGGCGAACGAGATCAGCAGCACGTCGGAGAAACTCCCGGCTGTCCGCCCCTTTCCACTTTGGATCGTTATCCGGAAAATGCTGACCAATATCGCCGAGTGCGAGAGCTCCTAGGATAGCATCTGTAATGGCGTGTGACAGCGTGTCGCCGTCCGAATGTCCTTCGGAACCGAAATCTGCGGAAATCTCGACGCCGCCAATAACCAACCTTCGACCCGGCGCCAGACGATGAATATCGCTCCCGAAACCGATTCTCATAATGAGGGGACCTCGGAAAGCAAGAGCCTTGCGAGGACTAAATCCTCCGGATATGTCACTTTCAGATTGACCGTCGAAGCTTCGACAGTGGCGACTGGATAACCCAATTTCTCAACCAAAAAAGAATCGTCAGGTATTTCCTGCTCGAAATCTGCCAAGGCAAATGCGCGCCGAATTATTTCCGTGCGAAAAACCTGTGGCGTGAGGGCACGGCGAATGCGGCTCCTATCCAGCGTAGCCGAAATTTCACCGTACGTGACGGTCTTTAAACTATCGGCAACCTCACCAACAAGGCAGGCCGCCCCCGTCTCCAAAGCTTTTTGTATCGTCGCTTCGATATCCTTGACTGCGACAAATGGTCTTGCCGCATCATGGATTGCTACTGCCGTACAATTGCGGGCAACGGTGGAAAGCCCACAAAATACCGATTCAGCTCGAGTGAGACCGCCTTCAACAACCGAAACCGGTTTCGATGCATTAGGCAACCTCTCTTCCAGCCAATCGACCCAATCTCTTGCACTGACAACAACTATCTCCGAAACCTGTCGCGCATCTAAAAATTTGTCCAAGGTGTAGAGAACCAATGGGCGGCTGTGAATTTCTATAAACTGCTTGGGGGTTTCCGAACCCAAACGGCGCCCGGCACCGGCAGCTACGATTATTGCCGATACGCTCATCCCCTTTCCGGTCTCGAGGAGTCCATCTCCTCAATTATCGTCGTCTGGCGAAGTTCGCGGTTCGCCCTCTTGAAACCCACTGAGCGGGAATCGTGAATGGAGAGATTTGCCTCGCCGTTTTCGTCCTGCTGCCTTTCTTCCCAAAGGCGACCGAAAATCATCTTTCCCGCCGTCGTCTGCAAAACACTAGTCACTGAAATATCCGCAGTTCTACCTATCAAACGGCGGGCGTTGTCGATGACGACCATCGTACCATCGTCGAGATATGCAACGCCCTGATTGTATTCCTTGCCCTCTTTGAGGACAAAAACCCGCATTGCCTCTCCGGGTAAGACAACCGGCTTTAGAGCATTCGCGAGTTCGTTTATGTTCAGCACCTGAACGCCGCGTAACTGCGCGACCTTGTTTAAATTGAAATCGTTGGTTACGATTACTGCATCGAGCTGTTTTGCTAATTCCAAGAGTTTCAGATCTACTTCCTTGATTGCCGGGAAATCTGTTTCAAGAATCTGGACGTCCAATTTACTGTTATTCCTTAGCCGCTGCAGCATATCGAGGCCGCGCCGGCCCCGCTGACGTTTAGACGAGTCCGGAGAATCAGCAACCTGTTGCAATTCGTTGAGAATAAAATTGGGAATAATTAGCGTCCCGCTCAAAAATCCGGTCTCGGCTACATCGGCGATGCGCCCATCTATGATGACAGAAGTATCGAGAAGCTTATAGTCATTTTTGATATTTTTATCGCTAAAGATTCCGCCTAGTGCCGAAAGATCTATGTAATCTCCTTTTGCCGCGCCGACCATCAAGCCAATGTAACCCATGAAAAATGCCAGGACGATCGTTAAAAATACCTTTATTTCTCCAGGTACCGTGTTTATGTCCTGAGCGCTGACCAGCATTCCAATCAAATACGCACCCGCGATACCTAGAATCGACCCAATTGCGGATCCAATTAGAGTTTTTAGCGAGGCGGTCCTGGCCCGAATTTCGAACAAGATAATTCCCAGAGCAATAATCGAACCGATAATCCCAGAGGCGATTTTGCGTGCCAGATAGTCTTCGGCGCCGAAGTTCGGGAAATGGGTTGTGGATCTGAGCGGATTGAGCAAAAAGCTGACAGTTGCCAGTATTAAAACGAATAACGCCCGGATTGTGAGCACGTCCCATTTCATCGGCAGTATTTTATCACGAAGTCAGCTGCTTCGTTAAATTTTAACTAAGCAGCAGCAAAAGTTTCCGCGTCGTTTAATGTTTTTCTGACGAATTCTGATAAGATTAAGCGATCAAAAATGGCCAGAGTACCGCAGACCGTTTTTACTTGCCAAAATTGCGGCCGGACGTCGCGTAAGTGGCTTGGCCAGTGTCCGGATTGTTCCGAATGGAACAGCTTCGTCGAAGAACTGTACCGCTCGGAGGCAAAATCGATTCCGAATCGTTTTGGAGGTTCATCTCGCGTCCGGTCACTCGGTGAAATTGCGCCTCAGGACGAATCGCGCACGGCCTCCGGAATTGCTGAACTGGATCGGGTCCTCGGCGGCGGCATCGTGCCCGGCTCGCTTGTTTTGATAGGTGGGGCTCCCGGAATCGGAAAATCTACCCTTGTTCTTCAAGCTGCGGAAAATCTTTGCACGTTAGGATCGCCCGTTCTCTATGTCTCGGGCGAAGAATCGGAAAAACAGATCAAGATGCGCGGGGAACGCCTCGGCGTTTCAGCAAAAAACCTATTCGTACTGGCCGAAACCTCGCTGGAAATAATTTTTTCACGCATTGCCGAGGTTAGCCCGGCGGTTTTGATTATCGATTCAGTTCAAACGATTTTCAGCGAATCTATACAGTCCGCTCCAGGCAGTGTTTCGCAGGTTCGAGAGGTTGCTGCGAAGCTTATGATCTACGCAAAACAGACCGGCACACCCGTTTTTTTAACCGGTCACATCACAAAAGACGGTTCGATAGCGGGTCCCAAAACGCTCGAGCATATTGTCGATACCGTTTTGTATTTTGAAGGCGACCGGCATCATAATCACAGAATTATCCGTGCCGCAAAGAATCGCTTCGGCGCGGCTAACGAAATTGGAGTATTTGAAATGACAGATCGCGGCCTGATTCCGGTAGCAAACCCTTCGGAGCTTTTCCTGCAGGAGAGACCTGAGAACGCTGCCGGTTCGGTTGTAACCGTTTGTATCGAGGGCACGCGTCCGGTGCTCGTGGAAGTGCAGGCACTTGTCGGCGGCTCACGCCTCGGAACCGGCCGGCGTATGACCCAGGGTTTTGATCACAACCGAGCCTCATTGTTGATTGCCGTTCTCGAAAAGCGGCTTGGCTACCAATTGTCGGGCGATGATGTGTTTGTCAATATCGCCGGCGGAATCGAAATCGATGAGCCGGCTGCCGATCTCGGCGTCGCTGCGGCAGTTGCCTCGAGCCTCAGGAACATCGCAATTTTCCCCAAGACCGCTGTCTTCGGAGAAATAGGATTAACGGGCGAAATTCGGGGCGTTTCGCAGGCATACAACCGCGCCCGCGAAGCGAAACAACTTGGATTCAAACGTCTGATTGTGCCCGAATCCAATCTAAAAGGATTGGAGAGGCTGCTTGGCATCAGGATTATTGGCGTCCGTAATTTGGATGACGCTCTCGAGGCTGTTTTTTCCAACGCCGCAGCCGCCTGACCATAATGCCCGATATGCCCAGTAAATGTCAGGAATCGCTTCCGAACTCCAGGATCGAAACTATCGCAGATCGACTGCCGGTCCATACCGTCTACGGAGGGGCCGACCGCTTTCGGGCGGATACCGCCACCCGTTTTGGTCAGATTGCCAAAGAAACTTTAACCACGTATGCACCGAATCCGGACGAATTCCGCAAGATTTTTGCTATCGATTCAGAAGCGGCTGCGATTGTTTTTCGGAAAACAATCGAAAAACTCAGCTTGGAGCCGG
>PSMA01000022.1:0-12435 GCA_040289905.1 Blastocatellia bacterium | reverse complement strand
AAACGGCCATCGTCGCGGCTCATGAACTCGCCGATGCGATTATCAGAAATCAGGCGCCGCCATTTTTCGGGATTCGCGTTCGGCCATTTGCGCCGGAAACCGGTTTCAGAGCTAGACGAACTATCGAACTTTTCACAAAAAGCCTCGCCGCCGGAACCGGCCGTTTTCCGTCCGGATTTGTCGTTACGATTCCGAAAGTCCGCTCCGCGAAAGAGGTTGAATTACTCACTAGCTATCTTGATCGGATTGAAAAGCGGCTCAGGATCCGCCCAGGCACGATCGGCATCGAGCTAATGATCGAGACGCCGGAAGCTATTTTCGGGCAATCGGGTCGGCTGGTGACACGCGAGTTGGTCACCGCGTCAGGCGGCCGTTGCCGCTCAGTACATTTTGGAGCGTACGACTACACCGCTTTGCTTGGGATCGGCGCCGCGGATCAGGATATCCGACATTCCGCCTGCATTTTTGCTCGCAGCGCCATTCAGGCCGCGCTTGCCGGCTCAGGAGTTCGAATTGTGGATTCGGTCACGTTGCAAATGCCGATCGCTCCAAACAAGAAAGATCGCTTAACGAAAGCAGAGCGAGGCCAGAATTTTGAGGTCGTTCGCTCGGCCCTGCGCCGGCATTTTGACAATATTACGCTCTCGCTCCGCGATGGCTTTTTCCAAAGTTGGGATTTGCACCCAAATCAGTTGATCGCAAGATACGCTGCTATCTATTCGTACTTTATTCAGAACGCACCGCAACAGGCCGCACGTCTAGGTAATTTTCTAGCGGCGGCGACAAAAGCAAGCCTGACGGGCAATATTTTTGACGATGCCGCATCGGCCGAAGGCGCAGTGAATTTTTTCCAGACTGGGATCGGGTGTGGAGCGTTCTCCGATGACGACGTCCACAGAATGCTCGGGATTGGAAAAAAAGATTTGTACAAGGGTTTTCCAGAAATGGTAAGTACCGTAAAGCCTCGATCAATCGAGCGATTCGATTGAGATTGCCTCATCGAGCATTCGCTCTCGGAGACGCTTAAATTTAGGCGATTCCGAATAGTCTTCTTCGCCGATATATTTTTTCGGCGCCTCGAATGAATCTACGATGAGCGGAATTCGTTCCTGCGCAATACGATGATTTATCGTCTCTGCGATCAACGTCTGCTCGAAGGAGGTTATGTCGATAAATCTCGCGCCGATTCCGGTATCCTCGAATCGATAAAGAGCCTTGAAAACGAAGCGGGAGGTAATTCTCGTTCGGTAGCTCAATTTCCAAGCGGAATTCATCGCCGGCAAAGATATGCTCTTCCCACTAGGTGAAACAGCCACCGATGCTTATTTGCTGTAGTAGCGTTTGACTACGGCGGCCGTCAGTCGTAGTTAGCACAGCAGGGGTGTCCAGTGAAAACCTTATGTGCCGGCGTTGATTTGCTGCCATATTCTGAAAGGCGAGATGCAGAATGCGGGCGAACTTAGTTTACGCGTTTTCCCACGCCGTAAGCAAGCTCTTTAACAACCCGATGTCGATAAACTCTTGCATGTTTGTCTGCATTCGCAAACAGGCTTCCGTAAGCAAAATTGTTCAAACTTCCGATTCAATTAAAAAAGCCGCGAATCTTTAGCGCGGCTTTGTAGTGCGATTTGACCTTGCGATCGCGGTTTAATTTTTTGCCGCGTCCACCTGCGGAGGACACAACTCACTGAACGCCTCGACTAGTTGCTCCGCGATCATCGCCGGGTGTCTGCCTTCGAGGTCCTTGCGTTCGAACATCTTGAGCAGCTTTCCGCTCTTTAAGAAGGCAATTGAGGGCGATGAAGGCGGGTAGCCTTCAAAGTACTCTCGTGCTGTCTCAGTTGCGTCAATATCGGCTCCGGCAAAGACAGTAATCATCCGATCCGGTTTGACTGCTGAGTTAGAAAGAGCCATCGCGATTCCAGGCCGGACGCCACCTGCAGCACAGCCGCAAACAGAGTTTACGACGACCATTAACGTGCCGGGCGTATTCTCGACGGCTTCTTTAACGGCTTCGGGCGTCTTTGTTTCCTCGAATCCCAGCTGGGCCAATTCTGCCCGCATTCCGTGTATCATAATCTCGGGATATGGCATCAATTAAAACCTCTCTTGTATAAAAACTTCTGAATTTTACGATCTGGAATTAAATCCTGACCTTTTTTTCAAGTATCGGTGAGCCAAGCGGTTTCGTCAAGTCTCAGCCGCTTAGAACTCCAGCGGCTTGCAGTTGTTGGGACTAAAAACTTAAACTCCATTCGTGTACGGCTCGCAAGAGTCCGAGAAGAAAATTAAAGATGAATATCGAAACCGAGCGTAAATACCGGCTTAGCGAACTTCGGCTGGCGCAGATAGTGAAAAAACTAGGCGAGCTAGGTGCTACATTTCAAAAAGAGGTGTTTGAAGTTAATTACCAGCATCGCGGCGGTGAAATGGACCAACGCGGAGCGACTCTGCGGCTTCGAAAAATTGGTGATTTTACTGTTTTAACGTACAAAGAAAAAGTCAAAGGCGCCTCGGGAACCAAACAGAAAATCGAATTTGAGACGCAGGTTTCCAACGTTGAAGCGACTGAAAAAATAATTGAACGGCTCGGTTATCGTCTGACGGCTGTTTACGAAAAGCGCCGAAAATACTGGCGCCTTGACGAAGTCGAAATCGTGCTCGATGAACTGCCTTTTGGATTATATATGGAAATCGAAGGCTCGATCGAAGCAATTGACCTTGCGGAAAAACGCCTAGGGCTTAACGAGTGGGAGCGCGAACCGCGTGGCTATCCGCGGCTAACGATCAAATACGGCAAAATGGTCGATTCCGTCGCTATTGCACGATTTGAGCGCAAGACCGCGACCTAAGCCGGAATTTCCTTTCCAACAAAATACAGCTGCGAATCAAACGGCTCTTCCGCGGCAGCTTTTGTGACCCGTTTATATTTTCCATCCGGCATAAGCATCCGGGCATTGACAGTATCCTTCAAATAAGCAGCCAGAATCTCTTCTAGAAGATACGTTCTTTTCAGCGGATCAATAATTGGAGCTACTACTTCGATTCGCCGGTCAAAATTCCGCTGCATCCAGTCCGCACTTCCAATTAGAACCTCCGGTTCGTTCGGCCCACGACCGTTTGCGAAATAGTAGATTCGGCTGTGTTCAAGATACCTCCCAACAATCGAGCGGACAGAGATGTTTTCCGATAAACCCTTTACGCATGGACGAAGGGAACAGATACCACGTACAATCAGGTCGATTTTCACGCCGGCATTGGACGCAGCGTAAAGTTCCTCGATAATCTCCGTATCCGTCAGGCTGTTTATCTTTATAACAATTCGAGCCGGATGGCGCGATCGCCCTGTTTCGGCCTCGCGACGAATTAGCTCAATGAACCGTTGCCGCAAGTTTACCGGAGCGACGAGCAGCCGTTTATAATCCGATTGCAGCGAATATCCAGTCAAAAAATTGAAAAGCGCCGTTGCGTCATCGCCGATCGCTTCGTCGGCAGTCAACAGTCCGAGGTCGGTGTATTGGCGTGAGGTAATACCATTGTAATTTCCCGTCCCGATATGCACATAGCGAATAAGTTTTCCGGCCTCACTGCGGACTACCAGTAACACCTTCGAATGCGTCTTCAGGCTACTGATTCCATAAACGACGTGAACTCCCTCGTTTTCAAGCCTTCGAGCCCATTCAATATTGTTCTCTTCGTCGAATCGCGCTTTCAATTCAACCAGCGCTGTGACTTGTTTGCCGAGCTGATTGGCGCGTATCAACGATCGGACAATCGGAGAATCCTTGCCGGTACGATAAAGACATATTTTGATTGCTTGTACCTGTGGGTCCTCAGCGGCCTGTGAGACGAAATCCGTGACGGTGGAAAAGGCCGTGTATGGATGGTGTAAAAGCACATCTCGTTTCTTGATTGCTTCGAAAACGTTTTTTCGTTCGAGCAACGCGGCAGGATGGATAGCCTGAATTGGGCGGTCTTTGAGCGCCGGTAAGTCGAGAGAATATAACTGCATTAAATCCGGGATATTTACAAAACCCTCGGTCCGGTAGATATCCGCCTCGCTTAACCCGACTCCCTTCGCCAATAGACTTACCATCTTTTCCGGCATCGACGCCGCGATTTCCAAACGGACTGGGAATCGGAATCGCCGACGTTGAAGCTCACGTTCGAGAGTTCGCATAAGATCGCCAGCCTCGTCTTCCCGAATTTCAATATCGGCGTCTCTTGTGACTCGAAAAAGATGGCCCTCGGTAACCTTCATATTCGGAAACAGTTGATTGGTGTTGGCCGCGATAAGCTCCTCGAGCAGAACGAAACGCCGATTACTGTCGTCGATCGAAATAAATCGCGGGACCGATGGCGGAAGTTTGATCCGGGCAAAACGCTTTTGTCGAAAAAGATATCGAAGATTTTTCGCGGCAGTCGCCTTGTCCGGCTCAATAAACACACCCAGATTGAGGCTGAGGTTCGAGATGTACGGAAACGGATGACTCGAATCGACGGACTGCGGCGTCAGAATCGGGAAAATGTTTTTTAAAAAGTATTTGTCTAACCTTTGTCGCTCTTTTGCGGTCAAGGACCGATAATGCTCTATCTTCACTCCGGCTGCCGCGAGTCTAGGAAGAATTTCTTCCGCGAGGAATTTAGCTTGCTCTCGGAGCATGGGCTGCAACCTTCTGCGGATTTCAGTTAATTGCTCTTGCGGTGAGAGAGAGTCCGGCGAAAGCTCGAGTACGCCTTCTTCGATTTGCTCCTTGATCCCTGAAACACGAATCATAAAAAATTCGTCCAGATTCGAAGAGAAAATGCATAAAAACTTCAGACGTTCCAAAAGCGGCCGCTTTCGATCCATCGCTTCTTCGAGAACGCGGCGGTCAAATTCGAGCCAGCTCAGTTCGCGGTTGAAATATCGTTGTTCGACGGATTTTTGGTTTTTATCGCTCGGAGGTTTCCTTGAGGCGGAAAGATTTTCGTTTGAAGGTTTTTTTGGGCGAACCATACGTGGCAGGAAGTAGTATAAGGCATTGGGGCACGAACACGACGTTAAATCTTTTTAAGGAAGAATCGAGACTTCGGTCGAAACCGGCACGATTTTAAAGAGCTGAAGCATATCGCGGTCGTCGAGCGCGATGCAGCCCTTTGTCCAATCGCCCTTAGCTGGGCCACCGTGAATATAAATTTCGCCGCCGAGTTTTGTTTTCTGTGGCGACAAATGGCCTTTTTGGTGGGCAAGCAGGATTGCCCGGATTTATCTTCGGTTATCGCTGCCTCGCAAAGCGCTTCCACTGCATCCGAGGGGTTTGGGTAATCTAACCCAAGCGATCGAAGATACCTACTTTTTGGATTCTTAACCGCCACGCGATACTCGCCTTCCGGTGTCCGCCCGTCTCCCTCGCGCAGTTTTTTACCGATCGGAGCAAACCCTAACGACACCCCAAATCTCGCAATTAAGCGGTTTTCCGAATGCACCTCGAGTCGCCGGAGACTTTTGTAAACAATTAGCCGCACCTAGTTTCTCCAGCACCCATTTTTGCAAAAAATTCTCTCTCAGCCGCGATTATCTGGATTATACGTGGCTCCTCCCCTTCACCTTTTATAATAACGCGGAACACCTTGCCGCCAAGTTCATAATTGCCCAAATGTTCGCTCCATTCAATCAAAACAATCGCATTTTCCATATCGAGTATTTCACTGAGGCCGATTTCCAGGTCGAAATCAGAGTCCGGACCGAGGCGCCATAAGTCGATGTGGTAGATTTCGGTATTTTCAATTTTGCTGCCTGAATATCGATTCACCAGGCTAAAGCTTGGGCTCGAGACTTCGTTTTCATCAATTCCAAGCGCTTTTGCGATGCCCTTTGCAAACAAAGTCTTGCCGGCCCCGAGGCCACCGGATAGCAGCACGACCGAGCCCTTATCGATCAAATTGCCAAGAGCGAATCCAAGCGCGGCGGTTTTCTCTGGCGTTTCGCATAAAAACTCTTTTCTCACCATTTTGAATGTACTTCGGCCTTTCCGTAAATCCGGCGAAATGCCTCAGCAAACGCTTCGCGAACGTCGCTTGCCGTCATAACACGCTTTCCAAAATGCTTTTCGGCGATGTCGCCTGCGATTCCGGCGAAAAAAACTGCAGCGAGTACAGCCTCTTGGAAATCGATACCAAGCGATGCGGCCTGGGCGACGAAACCGCCTACCAAACCTGTTAGAGTGTCACCGTTTCCAGCCTTTCCGAGGCCGGAATTTCCGGTCGGATTTACAACTACGCGACCTGAGGAATCGCCGATCAGTACGCGCTCGCCCTTCAAAACGAGAATTGCCGAATTGCGGACGGCAAATTCGCGCACGGCCGCAACGCGATCAGAGAGTTGACCGATACGGCCGAGAAGCCGACGAAATTCGCCCTCGTGCGGAGTAAGTACTAACGCCCGCGCAGCAATCAAAGCGCGGAGCGTTGCATCCATTGGAGATAGGGCGTTCAGGCCGTCTGCATCTAAAACCGTCGGCAGATCAATATTTGCCAACAAATCCCGGACGAACGCAATAGTTTCCGGCTCGTGGCCAAGCCCGCATCCAACTGCGAGTGCGTCGGCTTTAGAGAGTACTTCGACCGCTTTGGCCGCCGCCGAGGCGGAAAGATCGCCACTTTTTGTTGCCGGCAACGTCCGGAGGATGATCTCCTCCGGAAGACGCGCGGCGACCGCTTCGGCTATTCCCTCCGGAACCAAAAGCGTGACAAGCCCGACTCCAGAACGCATAGCAGCAGCCGCAGACAATACCGCCGCCCCGGAATAGTCGCGAGAGCCGGCGATTATTGCAAGATGACCGCGCCGATTTTTATAAGAATCCTGGGTAAAATCAGTAGCTGTAAGCCAGCGAGCGGCATCTTCAAATCCAGAGATGTAAAGTTGCGACGGCTGAGAATCAATCAGTTCAACCGGCGAGCCGATATCGGCAATTACCAGCTCGCCATTATTTCGATAAAACGGAGGGAGTACGTTTTCAGGTTTCGGAGCCGTAAACGATACCGTAAGATCCGCCCTAAAGGCTTCTTCCGCTCTTTCCGAGATGAACGTGGAGAGTCCGGAAGGAACGTCGACCGAGATCAAATATGGACGTTGACTCCGACGAAATACCGCGTTCGAGGCGGCCGACGTGGCAAGGCCAGACAATGGCCGCGTCAATCCGGTCCCGAAAATTGCATCGATGACGAAGTCTGATGACAAAAAAGCGGCGTCAATTTCACGATCGCTCGGACCTTCATTCAAGATCAGCCTGCCACCGGCTGCGGATCGATTTGCCGATAGCGACCTGATAATACGATACTGCGTAGCGGCATCTCCGGAAATCTGATCGGGGGGAAAGACGAGAAAAACGCGGACGTCAGCGCCCAGCAAATACAGGATTCGCGAAATTGCAAAGCCGTCGCCTCCATTGTTTCCCTTTCCACAAAAAACGCTGATTTTGTTATTGGCAAGGTTGCTTGCAGCGCATCTAGTTATTTCGCGAACGACCGAATTTGCCGCCATTTCCATCAATAAAACGGACGGAATGAAGACTGTTTCGGTCGTCAAACGATCGACCTGGCGCATTTCGGCGGTGGAAAGCACTTTTCGCATCGAAGCAAATTTAACATAGAGACCAGGATTACGCGCAGAAAGAGGGATTCCCGAACGACTTTTCTGCTGCAAAGGTTGCGAAATAAAAAGCCGCGTTCAGACCCTAACGCGACTTGTTCATCCTTTTGGAGATTTTCACAAGCGCCGAACCGTAAGCGAAACAACGCCAGGTTGTCTGCCACTGTGCTCGATCACTAATTGCTTCCGTTCATTTAATAAATAGTTCCAATCGAAATCGCTTTCCACAATTTCTCGCAATTTTCTTTTTCCGTGGCGGCCGTGAAATAGTTTATTGATTTGCTCCCGGCTGGATTCGAACCAGCGACCTTTCACTTAGGAGGCGAACGCTCTATCCTACTGAGCTACGGGAGCTTAGACAAATCGCCGTAAAAAAATGGAATGCCCGCTCTCTCGGTTATGACGAATATTTTACGAGCGATGTTACATCATAGCCGGCTAATTTCGCGCGGCCGCCGAGAAATTCTAGTTCAATTGCAAACAGCAGCCCAGCAACTCTTCCGCCTACGCGTTCGACCAATTCGATCACTGCTTTCGCGGTTCCGCCGGTTGCAAGTAAATCGTCAACAATCAAAACCCCGTGTCCTTCGCCGACGGCATCGCGGTGCATTTCCAAAGAGTCCTGCCCATATTCCAGATCGTAGGAAACGGACACCTTTTCAGCGGGAAGTTTTTTCGGCTTCCGAACCGGCACAAAACCGACGCCAAGCTGATACGCTACTACTGCTCCAAAAATGAATCCGCGCGACTCTATCCCAATTACGGCATCGATATTCATTCCGCGGCAGGCTTCGGTCATTTGGTCAATAGTCTCCTCAAAGCCCACGGGATCTTTCAAAAGCGTTGTAATGTCGTAAAAATTTATGCCCGGTTTTGGGAAATCCGGTACCTCTCTAATAAGTTTTTTAAGATTTTCCATAAAAATGATGTTAGCGAACTTTGACCCTAACCACTACCGTTCGACGCGAAAATCCGCAAATTTTGGATCCGGATCGACCACGATTTCTTCAATTTCGTGTACTCTAGCAAAACGTGGCCCGGCAGCCAGATCCTCCTTGAATTTCCTTAAAGCAGATTCGCTACCCTGGGCAAAAACCTCAACGCGACCATCGGGAAGATTTTTCACAAAGCCGTAAACCTGATGTTTTGCGGCCGCGCGCTGTGTAAAATAACGATACCCGACGCCTTGGACCATTCCACCAATGAAAAAACGTCTTGCTGCGAATCTCTCTTCCGAATCTATCATCCTCTCAAGAGCGCTGCTGCCGGTTGGCGGGCCAGCCGCCTCAGCCTAAGAGCGCCAACGTGCAATTTTGCCAAGTTTGTCGCTAGTTGTCCAAACGCTCTTCAGCCTTATTTACAATTGGCCAAATTGATGCCAGAATCGGCCTATGCGTCGCATCGTAATAATTCTTGCGCTTTTATTCGGTGCATCGATCGAAGTTGTCATCGCCCAGCAGCGACCATTGATTACTGACGATGTGGACATCACTCCGCAAGGTGCAATTGAATTTTCCGTCGGGGTTGATTTCCTGCAAAATGCAAAATTTCCTCTTTCCGGGCTTCGCGGCGATCAAACCCGCGCCGGCGATTTGCGGCTTCGGACAGGGCTTGCACCGAACGTCGAAATTCAAATCGAAGGAACACTGCAAAATTTCCTTGCGATTAATTCTCAAGGCCCATCGGCGATCCCGCTACGAATTTCGGGAAATTCAACAAACGATTTCGATGATTTCACCGTCTCGGCTAAAATCAAATTGGCGAATGAGACAAAGTCTCTACCGGCGATCGGTCTGAAATTCGGATTCCAGATGCCGAATTCGGATCAGTCTAGAGGAATCGGCACCAATCAAATCAATATCTTTTCTAAAATTCTTCTTCAGAAGAAATTTGGTAAAAAGCCCGGACGCACGCCGCTTGCGAACATCTACGGTAATCTTGGGTTGGGAATTCTCTCGGCGCCGCTTGCCTCATTTACCCAAAACGATGTACTGCTCTACGGACTTGCCGGGAGCTTCCGTCTGAACAATCGAATACAACTCGTTAGCGAAGTAAATGGTCGGCTGAATACTAGGCGGGGCCAAGCGCCGCTCGGCACTGAAAGCGTCGGACAATTCCGCTTCGGAACTCAGATCAAGGCCGCTGGTCTGCGGTTCGATACTGCCGCCCTTTTCGGCTTGACAAAATACAGCCCGCGGACCGGCGTAGTTTTTGGCGTCACCTATCGATCGCCTATTTTTGTGCCGATCGCGAAATAAAATCGATTCCGATCGGCGAAAAGCCTTTCCCTAACATTGGAGCATTTCTGATGCCTTCGTTTACGAAAGATTTGGCTATTTTTGTTGACTCGTGCAGCGAATATCCGAGTGCCAAATTGACAGCTATCGCCGCCGACAGTATGCAGCCGGTTCCATGCGTGGCGGTCGTTTCGTGAAATTCGCCGCTGATTTCAAATAAATCGTCGCCGACAAACAGATAATCCGTCGCCTTTCGCTCGGCAGTATTCGTGCCCTCGCCGATCGGCCCGATAGCGTGGCCGCCTTTTATCAAAATGTTTGCAGCCCCAAAACTGCGAAGTATCTCTGCGGCTTCAGAAACGTCTTCAAGCGAGCCGATCGCAACCCCTGTAATCCGCTCGGTTTCCGGAATATTCGGTGTAATCAGGGCTGCGAGCGGAAAAAGCTCATCGATGAGCTCGCGAAGGGCTTGATCGTCAATGAGGTCGAATCCGGACGTTGAACGAACCACCGGGTCGACCACGATCGCGGAAATGCCCGCATCACTTAGCAGTTCAGCCGTTACGCGAATAGTTTCCGCAGTGGGAAGCATTCCCGTTTTTACTGCCGAGACCTCGTAGTCGTCCAGTACGGGCAAAATCTGGCGTCGCAAACTCTCACCGGAGACGTGCTCTGCGCCGAAAACGCCCTGCGTATTTTGAAACGTAATTGAAGTCACGCAAGCGGCCGGAAAACAATCAAAAGCAAAAATAGCCCGCGTATCTGCAAGTATTCCGGCACCACCCGAGGGATCGAGCCCAGCGATTGACAAGACAACTTTTTTCAAACTTTAACTCCTGCAAGCTCCTGAAAATACCGAATGGCCGCAAAACCCGCGGCGCCCGCTTTCAAAACCTCGTCTATTTTTTTGCCATCGATGCCGCCGACCGCGACGACCGGCATCCCGCCGGAATTTTCGACCGCCCTTTTCAGCTCTTCTGTGCCGACGGGTAGCCCCTTATCGGGGGTCGCAAAGATTGGACCGAACAGTGCGTAATCAGCGCCAGCCTCCGCAGCCGATCGAATTTCCGGTATGGAGTGCGTGCTGACGCCGATCGCAAAGCCAACGGGCGACGAAGACCGAACCACTGCCACGGGCAAGGAATCGGCTGGCAAATGAACCCCAGCTGCACCAGCCGCCAGAGCGATATCGAAACGCCCGTTAACAATTATCCGCAATCTTCCCGCAGCAAGATCGACAATCCACCGCGTCAAATCGAACAAAGATCGAGCGGAAAGTTTTTTTTCACGAAGTTGAAAAAAGTCAATTTCATTATCCACCGCCCAGGTGACTAACCGCGCGAGATCTCCAAACCCCCTGAAAACGTTACCATCCGAGCACTCGCCTCCGGATACAATCATTTTTACACAACGATTATTGCCCGCCATCGCCCGCTCCGCCGCGCAAGAGCTTAACGCTCTGCTCAAAATGTGCTGCTTCCCAAAATGCAATCAGGAGGTTCAGGACCCCAAGGCCCGTTACCGCTCCGCGAAACCAGTTTGAGGCGACCGTCTGACGAATTAACTCAAGGCCGGACTTGTCCGTGACAAATGTAAGTAGATAATTCTCTGACCAATTGCCGAGGAGTAAATCCCAAGGAGCCAAAATCAAATAGACCCCAAGCAGCAAACACAAGGCAATGAAAAAAATGACGGTCAGCTTTTCAACCATACCGTCATTATATATCGTTCGGAATTGACTTTGCAGGCGCCGGATTACCGCGAGGTAGTCAGGCTTATTAGCCGTTTCCGCACGTCGCGAAAGTCCACATCTTCCGTATAAACCTGCTCGAAATATCTGTTTGCCGACTCCAAGTCGCCTTCCGCCTCCGATGCCACGCCGAGTTCAAACCAGAGAGCAAGTCGTTCGTCAATGCCAAGATCCGGCGTCTCGAGAGCCCGCTGATACCATCGGATAGCGACCTTTGGCATTCCATTTTGCATAAAACAATGTCCCAAGAGATTTGCACACTGGAAAAACCGCCGAGTCCCATCGTCCGGTGCTACTTTTGATGCTGCTTCCTGAAACTCAGCGATCGCCTGCTCGAGCAAACCCATTTCCTGATAGGCAACGGCCGTCTGATACAGCGTCTCGAAATCTTCATCCGCCGCATCCGATTCCTCGTCTAAAAGCCCAAGTTCACTACGGAATTCATCGAGGTTGAACGCGCCGGAATTGTCCACCTGCGGAGCGGCAGAACCTGAACTCGTCGTGCCGCCTGAAAGCAGCAATCGTAAAGCCGCAATCTCTTCTCTTTCCCCAAATTCGGCGCGAAGTTCTTCGATTGCCTTTGCAGCTAATTCGGTATAACCGCTCTCGATGTAGAAACGAATACTGTCGCACTCGCGGGTCAATCTAGCTTCTGCGGAATCGTCAATCTTCTGAGCAACGTCTTCTGCAACAGCCCCTAACTGTTCAATAGTCTCGGAGTCCTGAAGCCGAAATTCCTCGGCTACATTTTGGGAAATAGCCGCCTCGGCGGCTTGGACAAATGAATCTGCGACTGAATCTGCGACAATCGTCGC
>PSMA01000053.1:6623-7710 GCA_040289905.1 Blastocatellia bacterium | reverse complement strand
CCATTGTTAACAAAATGTTTACCGTGATAATGGCTTGCCGCCATTATCTTTGCTGATAATTTGCGGCGTCTTCTTTCCGTCAGAAAAACATAAGAAGGACAGTCTGCCCGATTTGCCATATTCTGCGGGAGTTGCAATGGCCGTAAACTCACGCTTTGAAGCCGAAAGCGCGAGGCCATAATTGTAGCCTGTCGATTCTGCGGTCCGGATGTCGTCGGGCAGCAGCCCGGCAGCGATTAGAGTTTCGAGGTCCGCAAACTCACCGCCTTTTTGCAGCGCGTATGCAAATTCTGCCCGCGATATTCGGTCGAGCATATCGCGGGCTTCGTCTTCATGGGTTTCAATCCGCAAGACGCGAAAATAATTCTTGCCCTCTTTTTTTATTCTTGCTTCGGCAGCCTCGTCAACGCTTAAAATAACCCAGACATCGCCATCTTTACGAAGTTCGATTTTCTGAACTTCGATTTTTTCCGGATCGTCGCCCGGCAAATTTGCCATCACAGTGGCCCTGTTTCCGGAGATCACCTGGCCGCTGATGACGATTTCTTCCGGGACGAGGTTTGCGATTCGCTCGAAATCCACCTGAAATTCGCGAAGCTCCGAATCTGTCAGGCCCTCTACAGCGGGCCTCAAGTTCGTAAGGAAAATTGCGTCACGAAACTTATGTTCTCGTAAATGTTTATAAAACGTTCGGACGACGTCGGCCGGAGAATTTGGCTCTATTGCTATTGAACTCCGCAGTGATGAATCGGAATCCGGAGCCGACGCGGAAACTGTTTCGCCCGAGTATTTATTTTTCGGCTGAACGGCAGAATTTGACACTTCTGTACTCGAGCAGCCGGCCGGAGCTATGGAAACGAGTAGCAAGATCAAAAAAGAGAAAAAATTAATCGTCATTTAATTGAGGAGCACGCGGATGAAACTTCCGGCAAATGCGATCGGATCGTTTTGGGGGAAAATGTGCAAAGCCGCCCACACGACGCTTCGCAAACGATGACATTATACCTTGCAGAGGCGAGATTTCGAAATAAAAATTTACTGATACGTCAGATTGATCGCCTGAAACAGCAAACAGACTCTTGATTTT
>PSMA01000053.1:0-6523 GCA_040289905.1 Blastocatellia bacterium | reverse complement strand
TTGATTTTGACCGATTTTGCGCTTGCTGAATGAATGTTCATTCAGTTATACTTCTGGTCATCTGATTTTTCGTTTATTTCCATCCGTCAAAGAGAACATGAAAGTTTCAAAAGCAGCCGTATTGGGAGCGGGGACAATGGGCGCCGGTATTGCCGCGCATCTTGCAAATGCCGGCATTCCGGTCCTTTTGCTTGATATTGCGCCTAAAGAATTAACGCCGGAAGAGCAAAAACGCGGCCTATCGCTTTCTTCCACTGAAGTACGCAGTAGGATTGTAAATTCGCTTTTCGATGCGGCGAAAAAACTTAAGCCGGCGCCGTTTATGTTGCCGGACAATGCGAAATTGATCAAAACCGGAAACTTCGAGGACGATATGCCGAAGATCGGTGAATGCGATCTTGTGATTGAGGCGGTCGTGGAAAATCTCGACATCAAGCACAAAGTATTTGCAGACGTCGACAAATACCGCAAGGCGGGTGCAGCGATCGCGACAAATACGTCGGGGATACCGGTGCGTTCGATAGCCGAACCTTTCTCCGACGACTTCAAGCGACATTTTGCGGGAATACATTTCTTTAATCCGCCGCGCTATATGAAACTGGTCGAATTGATCCCGACAGAATGGACCGCGAGGGAACTGGTTACTGCGCTGGAGAATTTTTTGGATCGCCGTCTCGGAAAAGGCGTTGTAATCGCAAAAGACCGTCCAAATTTTATCGCAAATAGGATCGGCACCTTCGGAATGATGGCTACGGTTCACGAAATGATTGCGATGGGCCTAACACCAACCGAAGTTGATCAGATAACCGGCAAGGCGATCGGCCATGCCTCATCGGCAACTTTTCGGACGTCGGATCTGGTTGGTCTTGATGTTCTGGTTCATGTCAACGAGAACCTTTACCCGGCCGTACCGGATGACGAAGACCGCGACGTTTTTCTCATTCCGGAATTTATTCGCCAAATGCTCGAACGCAAACTTCTTGGTGACAAAACAAACGGCGGTTTTTACAAAAAATTGAAGACATCGGAAGGGAAATCGGAGATTCTGGAGCTGGACCTTCAGACCTTTGAATACAGGCCGCAGAGCAAGACAAAGTTTCCATCGCTCGATGCAGCAAAGCAAATCGAGGATCTTCCTAAACGAATAAGAACGCTCGTTTGGGGAAAAGATCGAGTCGGTGAATTTTTGTGGCGGACGATGTCGCGTACATTTAAATACGCGGCCAATCGCATCCCGGAAATAGCGGATACGATTGTCGAGATAGACAACGCGATAAAATGGGGCTTCGGCTGGGAGATTGGAGTCTTTGAAAGCTGGGATGCGATCGGTGTCCGCGATTCGGTCGAAAGGATGCGCGCCGAAGGACAAAAAGTGCCCGCAAATGTCGAAAATATGCTGGCCTCGGGCGCGGAAACATTTTACCGTCACGAAAAAGGAAAAAGCTATTACTACGATTTTATTGCGGGCGAATATCGCCCAGTACCGAAGCGATCGGGCGTAATCGTTCTCAAGTCAGTCAAGGAGCAGGTGGGCGTTATCAAGAGTAATCCGGGTGCGTCGTTGATCGATTTGGGCGATGGCGTAGCGTGTTTGGAATTTCACTCGAAAATGAATTCTATCGGCGCCGACACTGTCCAAATGATGAATTTTGCCATTGATGAGGTTGAGCGGAATTTCGTGGGCCTCGTTGTCGGTAATCAGGGCGGAAATTTTTCAGCGGGTGCGAATATAATGATGCTCCTGCTCGCGGCACAAGAAGAAGAATGGGACGATATCAATTTAATGGTTCACGCTTTACAACAGGCCGTAATGCGCCTTAGGTATTCTTCCAAGCCGGTCGTAACGGCGCCTTACGGGTTGACGCTCGGCGGGGGCTGTGAAATAGCGATTCATGGAAATCGCGTCCGCGCCGCAGCGGAAACCTACATTGGACTTGTCGAAGTTGGCGTTGGCGTTATTCCGGCCGGCGGCGGAACAAAAGAAATGACAATGCGTGCGATGGATCGAGCCGCACGCTATCCGGACGCGGATCCAATAGCTTTCCTAAAAAAGACGTTCGAAATGATCGGTATGGGAAAGGTCGCAACGTCAGCTCAGGAGGCAACCTCCTGGGGCTTTTTCCGAGAGGCCGATTCGATTTCAATGAATAGCGACCGGTTAATAGCCGATGCAAAACAAGAGGTCGTGAACTTAGCGGCTTCGGGTTTCGTGCCGCCCGTCCCCCGAGAAGACATAAAGGTTCTAGGAGAGACGGCGGAAACTGCAATGCGACTCGCTCTTCATATGATGAAACGCGGCGGATTTATTTCCGAGCACGACGAGCTGATAGGCCGCAAACTTGCCCACGTGATGAGTGGCGGAAGCGTTAATCATGCTACCGAGGTTAGCGAGCAGTATTTGCTAGATCTAGAACGCGAGGCATTTGTTTCCCTCTGTGGCGAAAGAAAAACGCAAGAGCGGATCGCCGCGATGTTGAAGACCGGCAAGCCGCTGAGAAATTAGCGGCTCCAGTTGGCTCTTATGAAGGGTATTTTGTTTGAAGAAATCGGTCGGAAATGAAACGTTGCGGCTGGGCACGAAATCAAATCGCGGTAGAATACCACGACTCGGAATGGGGCGTGCCGCTGCACGATGATCGCAAGCTGTTTGAGTTTATTGTCCTCGAAGGTGCACAGGCCGGATTAAGCTGGGACACGATTCTGAAAAAGCGTCACGGTTACCGGGAAGCGTTCGCCGATTTTGATGTCGGGAAGGTGGCGCGTTTCGGGGAAAAGCAAATAGAGAAATTACTCCGGAATCCATCGATTATTCGAAATCGACTAAAAATTATGTCTGCCGTAACGAATGCGAGGGCGTTTCTCCGGATACAGGAGGAATTCGGATCCTTCGATGCATACATTTGGCGATTTATAGACGGCGAGCCAGTTGTGAACTTTTGGAATCAGCTCAGCCAAATACCGGCGAAGACACCGCTTTCGGATACGATCAGCAAAGATTTGAAGAGCCGCGGTTTCAGCTTCGTTGGGTCGACGATCGTGTACGCACATATGCAGGCGACCGGAATGGTCAACGACCACCTGATCGATTGTTTCCGTCATAAAGAAATTTGTGCCGCCTATCACGGCAAAGAAAATGACAGTTTGGCCAACAGAAATCGGCGGAGCAAAGCACCTAAAGGAGATTGAAAATGAAAGACGCTGTTATTGTGTCGGCGGTTAGAACCGCCGTCGGAAAGGCCCCGAAAGGAACGCTTAGACATACTAGGCCGGATGACCTGGCAGCGGCGGCTATCCGGGAGGCGGTGGGCCGTGCTGCTGGACTCGATCCGCGCGAAATCGACGATGTGATTTTAGGCTGCGCCTTTCCGGAAGCTGAGCAGGGGATGAATGTTGCACGCACGGCAATGATTGCGGCGGGTTTGCCGGTTGAGACATCGGCGATGACGGTTAATCGTTATTGTTCGTCAGGTTTGCAGACGATTGCTCTTGCGGCTGATCGGATCGCAACTGGTGGGGCGGACGTGATTGTTGCCGGCGGATTAGAAACGATGTCAATGATTCCGATGGGCGGTAACGTAGTCCGGCCGAATCCGAACCTCGTTAAAACTTATCCGGACTATTACCTGAATATGGGCCTAACGGCCGAAAATGTGGCGAGAAAGTATGAAATTTCTCGCGAGCAGGCGGATGAATTCGCACTCGCTTCCCATCAGAAAGCGATTTCAGCGATTAACGAAGGTAAATTCCGAGACGAAATAGTTCCGGTATCGGTGCGTATAGATGAATTTGACGAGCGGGGGCGCGTTCGCTCGAAAGAAGTTGTTTTCGATACAGATGAAGGGCCGCGTCGCGACACTTCGCTTGAAAGCCTCGCGAAATTGAAACCTGTCTTTCATTCGAGCGGAACGGTGACGGCGGGCAACTCCTCGCAAATGTCGGACGGTGCAGCTGCTGCCGTAGTAATGTCCGCCGATCGGGCAAATTCGCTCGGGCTCCGGCCGCTGGCTCGGTTTGTCTCGTACGCAACTGCCGGTTGTCTGCCGGAAGAGATGGGAATTGGGCCCGTTTACGCGATACCAAAAGCTTTGAAATTGGCTGGATTGACGCTTGACCAGATAGAGGCCATCGAATTAAACGAAGCTTTTGCGGCGCAGGCGCTGGCGGTCATCAAACTTTTGGAAATGGACCCAGCAAAAATTAATGTCAATGGTGGCGCAATTGCTCTTGGACATCCGCTCGGCTGCACCGGCGCAAAATTGACGGCGACTCTGTTGCAGGAGATGCACCGGAGGCAAGCGCGGTATGGAATGGTGACGATGTGCGTTGGCGGCGGAATGGGCGCAGCAGGCATCTTCGAACGGCTTGATTAAATCAATGCGGCGTTGACTGACAGGCCGCTTTCAAGCCGGTAGTTTTGAATCCTGAAAAGAAAATCGTACTTTCCGCAGCGACGAGTTTGTTAAAAGGAGCGACGTAAGTATGGAAACACAAATGGAAAAATCTTATCTGAAAGGCGGGGAATTTTTGATTACAGATCTATCGCCTGCCGAAGTTTTTACGCCGGAGGATTTGTCCGAGGAACAACGAATGATTGGCGAAACGACACGTGAGTTTCTCGATAACGAGGTCCGGCCGAATCTCGAAGCGATGGAGAATCATAAATGGGACGTCGCGCGGGCACTGCTTCGCAAGGCTGGTGAACTTGGGCTCCTCGGAGCAACGATACCCGAGGAATATGGCGGGCTCGGGCTAGACCAGACTACCGGCGTGGTGATCGCCGAAATGATGGGACGTGGCTCGGGTTTCGGGACAACGTTCGGAGCCCAAACATCGATCGGACTGCTCCCGATTTTATATTTCGGAAGCGACGAGCTGAAGCAGAAATGGATCCCGAAAATTGTATCCGGCGAGGTCGTTACGGCTTACTGCCTCAGCGAAGCAGGATCCGGATCGGACGCTCTCGGAGCAAAGGCAACCGCCCGGCTCTCCGAAGATGGAAACCACTATATCCTGAACGGGGAGAAAATGTGGATTTCCAATGGCGGTTTTGCCGATGTCTTCATTGTTTTTGCAAAGGTCGATGGCGAAAAGGAAAAATTTTCAGCTTTTGTCGTCGAGCGGAGTGAAAGTTGCCGGCCGGGCAATGAAGAGCATAAAATGGGCATAAAATCCTCATCCACCACACCACTTATACTTTCCGATGCTCGCGTTCCAGTCGGGAACCTCCTTGGCAAGGTTGGTGACGGAGCCAAAATCGCATTCAACATTCTTAACGTTGGCCGCTTTAAACTCGGTGCGTCTACGACCGGCGGCGCTAAGTTAGCTATTCACGAATCGGTACGCTACGCAAATGAGCGACATCAATTCGGCAAGCCAATTTCGTCATTTGGGGCAATCAAACACAAATTGGCCGAAATGGCAATTCGTACTTGGGTATCCGAATCAATTACTTATCGCACCGTCGGGATGATCGATGCGCTTATTGGCGATGGCGCAGACAATGAGCGCAAAATGCAGTCGATCGAGGAATACGCAGTTGAATCCTCCATCAATAAAGTCGCTTGCAGTGAGGCTCTTGATTACGTTGTTGATGAAATGGTGCAAATCTATGGCGGTTACGGTTACTCCGCAGATTATCCGGCCGAAAAAGCCTATCGCGATTCGCGAATAAACCGCATTTACGAGGGGACAAACGAGATCAATCGAATGCTGATTCCGGGCCAGCTTCTGAAACGGGCGATGAAAGGCAAAATTGCGTTACTTCAAGCCGCGAAATCTCTCCAGGATGAAATCCTTTCGCCGGCGCTTTTGCTCGAAGAAGACAGCGAATTCCTTGCCGCAGAGAAACGGCTCGCGCGCAATGCAAAGAAGGTTGCCCTAATGGTACTCGGGACGGCTGCACAGAAATTTATGACGTCGCTTGCGGACCAACAAGAGGTGCTTCTCGGAGCCGCTGACATAGTAATGGATGCTTATCAAATGGAATCTGCCCTTTTGCGGGCGGAGAAAATCCGCAATACAAAAGGCGAAGATGCTGCTCAGCTCGTTGCAGACATGGCCGCAGTTTTCTGTAACGACGCAATTCAGCGAATCGAAACGAAGGCCCGAAATACTCTGATCGCTATTGCCGAGGGAGACGAAGGGCGCACTCTTTTAGTCGCGCTAAAGCGATTCACAAAAAATAATTCACCAATAAACACAATTACCGCCCGGCAGCGAATCGCAGCGGCGATGATTTCTGCAAATACTTACGTTTTTTAGAGGATAACTTCGGCGTCAAACCGTGAGGTGGCCCTCATCGGCAGCAGTCGATGCGGGCCATTTCGTTTTGAGGCCGAAATACTCTACACCGTCGGCGGGGAAATAGCGTTGACTTTGAAGAAAAACTTCATGTTTTGTTGCAAATATAGGAGAATACGTCCTAATGAGGCTGAGTTATAAGGTTGAACGCTGGAGCGGCACTCTACCGCCAAATCCGGCGATGCTGCGTTCGCAGCTGGTAGCCGAGGGCTATGAGGTCCAT
>PSMA01000021.1:0-46740 GCA_040289905.1 Blastocatellia bacterium | reverse complement strand
TAGCTTCGATTTCCAAAACGTATTTTCCCGCCGCGATTTTTGAAAAAATAGCTTCAACTATTATCCGTTAGTAGATTTTATGATTTGACGCCATCGGCTTTCCTCGCTCTAAGCTTTGCCCAGTACTGCCTGCGATATTCGGAGGGTGATCTGCCGTATTTTGCTTTAAACAATCGCGTGAAACGGCTTGGGTCTTTTATGCCGACTTTGGAACGTATCTGTTTTACACTCTCAAATCAACCTTCGGTTTCCAAAAGTTCACGCGCCTTTCCTAATCGCAAATTCCAAAGATATTTAATCGGCGACATTCCTACTTCTCGTTTAAAAAGCTGGTGAAGATGCGACTTGGAAAGATTTACCAACTCCGCCATTTTTTCGACTGTAAATTGTTGTTGAGGATTTGAAAGCATCTGTTTTTTTTGAAAAACAATTCTTCTATCCATAAAAGAAATTTCAACCTCCGCGAATTGGTACCAATTCGGGGAGGTTTACATCTCTACCGCTGAGCGGATCCTCTATCGGCTCGTCCGCACCGCCACTCCTTCGCATACCGATCGAGTCCAAAATCTGGTATCCTAGGTGATCGCGGCAGCGACCAACTATGCGACAGGCGATCATCGAGAGTTATCGGAAAAAACTTGCTTTCGAAGAGGGCTCCGTCATCAATGACGGAGCCACGCTTCGCATCGCCCTTTGTTATCCGAATACCTATTCCATTGGAATGGCAAATCTCGGATTGCACACAATTTATGAGCTCTTTAATCGCCTGCAAGACGTCCGATGCGAAAGGGCGTTCTTGCCCGATCCAGACGAAATGCGTGCCTATCTTAAAACCGGTACGCCTCTACTCTCGCTCGAAACGCAAACTCCGCTGAAAGACTTCGACGTAGTCGCCTTTTCAATTTCGTTCGAAACCGACTACCTGAATATGGCCCGGATGCTTCACCTAGCCCGCATCCCGGCATTTTCTGCCGAACGTAATGAAAATCATCCGCTCATCCTGATGGGCGGCGCCGCATCCTTTCTCAACCCCGAACCGATAGCAAACTTTACCGACATCATCGCCGTGGGCGAGGGCGAAATCCTCGTGCCACAATTTATCTCTGCTGTATTCGCCTCGGATTCACGAGAAGAGCTCCTTTTACGGCTCGCACGGATTGGCCGCGGATTTTATGTTCCGAAATTTTACGACGTCAGATATTCGACGGACGGAACGATTGCAGATTACATTCCAAATCGCGACGGAATACCGAAGAGGGTTGGACGCGCGCTTGCGGCCGTAAATCCAAAGGAAGGAACGCTCCGCCGCTCACTTCGCCGCGGCGAGACAGAGCTTGCTGAAAGGCTTCTTTCACACGAAGTTTTTTGTCCATCAACATCCGTCTGGGCACCAAAGGCTGAAATGGGCGACCGTTTGCTCGTCGAGATTTCGCGAGGCTGTTCTCAGGGCTGCAGGTTTTGCTGGGCGGGCTATAACTATTATCCGCCGCGCGTCGTCCCTGCCAGAGATATCCTAGCCAAAGCAGCCGAATGGCGTGGAAAAACCGACAAAATTGGCCTGGTTTCCACTGCCGTTTGTGATCACCCGGAGATTTCTACTATCTTGTGTGAGCTTCGTGCCATGGATTATCGAATTTCTGTTTCTTCGCTGCGGCTGGACCAAATCTCGGATGTATTGCTGGATGCTTTGGTAGAATCCCGCGACCAGCAGATCGCCGTCGCCCCGGAAACAGGCTCAGACCGCCTCCGCCGCGTTATTAACAAAAATCTCACCAATGATGAAATCGTGGAGGTCTGTGGAGCTGTTTTCGACCGCGGAATACTAACCGTAAAACTCTATATGATGGTCGGCTTGCCTACAGAGACTCGGGACGATTTGGACGAAATGTTCGTTCTCGTCCGCCGCATCAAAGACCGCATGCTCGCTGCAGGAAAACGGTTCGGTAGGGCGGGGACAATCATTCCTTCGTTAAACGGCTTTGTGCCAAAGCCAAACACGCCGCTGCAATGGGAACCAATTATGGACGAGAAAGAGCTGAAAAGCCGTATCAAGTATGTCACTCAGGGACTTTCGCGAATTCCAAATGTTCAAGTCCGTTTTATGTCCGCGCGGATTGCTTTTGAACAGGCCCTCTTCTCATCCGGCGATCGGACGATTTCACCGGTGATCGAGCGGGCAGCCTTTTACGGCGGAGACCTTCGGAAAGCTATCCAGGAAACTGGCATCGATCCGGCATTTCATATTTCGCGGAGACGCTCTTACAAAGAATTCCTTCCCTGGTCGATCGTCGACACAGGACTTTCGTTGGATTTTTTGAAATCCGAGCACGAAAAGGCGCTTGCAGCTTTATCGAGCCTTCCCTGCCCAGCGGTGGAAAAATGCACTACTTGCGGAGTTTGCCCAAATACCTGGCTGGCCGACGCACCGCAATCGCTTATCCAGATTCAGCCTGCCCGTGTTCAAGCCTCGCTTGCTGCATCAATCGGGAACTAGACCTTGCCTCTATTCCTTCAAAAGGTAGCCCTGCGGAATCGCAGTATAGTCAAAAATATAATTGTACTTCCAGATCCCAAACGGAAGCAGGTCGACCTTTTTCTGATAGGCAACGCGGGCCTGGACAAATTTTCCTGTAGGCTTGATTTCGATAATCGCGTCGGGCGGGACGTCGTTGTCCACTGCGGCGCGCGTTACATGAGCCGTAACTATTTCTACCGGCCGCATAGCACCCGACGCGGCAAGGCCTTTTACGACCGCAGTATCCATTTCCTGACGGAGGTTTGCTCCTTGGTAGGCAACGGGAATATATCGATAGCCTGCATTTGCGGCTAGAACGAGCAAAAGCAGGACAAACATAAACTTTACAGTTGTGCTGCCGCTTTCGCCGGCACGGTTGGCGTTTAACGATGTCATTTTATGAATTCCTCACGTCTTGAGTGCGTTTTTGAGAGGTTTCATTTTCGAAGGGCCGCTTTGATGGTGGAATTCAAAACGGATGCCGGAATTTGATTGCCCGGGACGATTCGCGGCTTTCCGATTTGCTGGAGCAGAATCCATTGAAGCGTTCCGTCGATGTTTTTTTTGTCGTAACGAAGAGCCGTTCGAATTTCATCAGGGGCGATGTGGTGGATTTGCGGTAGCGGCCCGCATCGACGCACAACATCGCGCAACAAGTTTACACTATCTTTGTCAAGCAATCCAAGCCTTTTCGAAAGCTCTGCAGCAAATAAAACACCGTGGCCGACGGCTTCGCCATGGCGCAAATAGCGGTAATCGGTGGATTTTTCTAGTGCGTGGGCAAACGTATGACCGAAATTCAGGATCTTTCGGGACTTTGGACCTACATAACGGGCACTTTCGCGCTCATCGGCAGCCACAATTTCGGATTTGAAGCGAATCTGAGCTGCTATGAATTGCTCAAACCGTCTTGCATTTTCCTTTCGCGTAAAAACTTTGGAGACATCTCCTTCGGTAAAAACGTCGAGAAGTTCGCGGGTTTGATCGAAAAGCTTTTCGCCCGCGAGAGCTGCCTGTTTGACGGCTTCGCAGAGTCCGGCTGTAATCTCCCGTTGCTCGAGCGTACAAAGAACAGCCGGGTCGATAAGCACCCCTCGGGGCTGATGAAAAGCACCGACGAGGTTCTTGCCAAATGGGGTATTGATCCCGGTTTTACCACCAACGGAAGAATCGATCATCGCAAGCAGCGTCGTCGGGACCTGTAGAAAACCGATTCCGCGAAGGTAAATAGCAGCTGCAAATCCAGCGATGTCGCCTATGACACCGCCGCCAAGCGACACGATTGCATCCGTGCGCTGAAAGTTCTTTTCGCCAAGGTACTGAAGAAAAGTCTCGATGCTGCTTAAATTTTTGTAGCGTTCGCCGTCCGGTAAAATAAAAGAATACGTTTCAAATCCGGTTCGTTCGAGAGCGTGTGTGACGAGCCCGAGGTAAATCGGCGCGATCTTTCGATTGGTTAGAATCGCGATTTTAGATTCCGTGCGGCCGAGGCACTTCGCTGCCCAGCGGCCTGCTTCCGCAAGAGAGCCGGTTGAGATTATTGCCTCATACTTCCAGCTTGTTGGACGTATTTTTACCCGAACGCTTGTACCCATTTATGAATATTCTATTGATCGATTTCTTTACCGAGATTCTTTTTGATTACGTCGGCAAGCCACCTTGCATTTTGCTCTGCTAGTTCGCCTTCTTCGGCTTCGATCATCACCCGCGCCAAATTTTCCGTTCCAGAGTACCGGAGCAAGACCCGACCTTTGCCAGAAAGAACGTCTTCGACTTCCTGGACAGCGGCCGAAATTTCCGGCACTCGATCAAAAGGCAACTTCTCGCGAACTTCGATATTGAGCAAAATTTGCGGAAAAGGACGAAAATCTCCGGCAAGATCAGAAAATGCTATTTCCTTTGAACGCGCAACACGTAAAACCGCGGCGGCAGTAACGATTCCATCTCCGACGCGGCTCAACCGCGGGAAGATTATATGACCGGACTGTTCGCCTCCGAGTTCGGAGCCCGTTCTGAGCAATGCGTCAAGCACGAATTTATCGCCGACCGGAGTCCTGAGCATTTTTACACCGAGTTTACGTAGTGAAATCTCAAGCCCTAGATTGCTCATAACCGTAGCGACAACAGTCCGGCTTGCAAGTTCGCCCCGCGCGATCATGTCGCCGGCCAATATTCGCAAAATGCGATCTCCGTCAATGATCCCGCCGGTTTGATCGACTAAAATTGTACGGTCGGCATCGCCATCGAATCCCACGCCGACATCGGCTCGCGTTTCGATAACCTTGCAGCGGAGCGATTCGGTGTGAAGCGATCCGCAATTTAGATTGATATTGCGTCCATTCGGCTCCGCATTTATTGCCGTTACATTGGCGCCTAGAGATCGAAAAAACTCCGGCGCAATTTCGCTTGCGGCTCCATTTGCACAGTCGATGACGAGACGAAGCCCAGTAAAATCGCTATCCCCGAATAGCTCCACAAGGTGACGAAAGTATTCGCGATTTAGCGATTCGTCCTCTGGCAAAGGCTGCGGATCGATTTGCCGCCGATCATCTCCTGACGAGTTGTTGACCGCTGTCTCGACAAAACGCTCCATCTCATCGTCGGACTTCATCCCATTTGGTAAAAAAACCTTGATGCCGTTGTCTCGAAATGGATTGTGCGACGCACTGATGACTACGCCAAGGTCGTAACCGCATTTTCCTGCTAGATATGCAACGCCCGGAGTAGTGATTACACCGGCAGAAACGCACTGGCCGCCGCCGTCCGCGACTCCGAAGCCGATTGCGGCTTCTATCGACGGGCCGGACTCACGAGTATCGCGACCAGTAACAATTTTCGCCGGGCGTCCCAATCTCGCAGCGACGTAATCCGCCAATGCCTTGCCAATGACGACAACGCTGCGAGTATCGAGAGGAAATTTGCCCGCAATCCCGCGAATTCCGTCTGTTCCGAATAAATCGCTCATATAATGGTAAGCTCAGTTTGCAAGCCGCAATCTCTACAGTAATAAACACAAGGCGAGGAAGGCAATTTTAAGATCAGCTTTTTCATATTTAACTCTAAGAATTTCTATTTTGATTGACAACGCTGCAACAAATAGGCGAATCTGTAAGGCAGCGGCGTCAGATAGCCGCGGAAGCACACTAACTGAACCATTTTTTCACGCTCTATCAATCGATGCCCAATATGAACCGAGCAGTTTTCTGGACAATTATTTTTTTTGCAGTTGGAAGTGTATCCGCACAAAGCAGGCCTGAACAAACTCCGTCGCGGGTTCGCGTTGTAGTTACAGAAGAACTTCCCGCGGCGACATCGACTCCTAACCCTACGAAAGGACTGGTAGCCTCGCCGCCCAACTCAACGCTTCCGTCGTTTGCTGTTGCGGAAGATGAAACTAGCCCCGCTAGTTCCGAAGCTCGCGTCCCGGCCTCGCCCATCCCTGCAAATCTTGATATCCAAAGCCTCAGCTTTCGTGAATTGAAAAGTAAAATTGCTGAGGCTAAACGAAACCTCGCCTCCCGGCCGGTGTATACCGCCTCCACGACGTCGGCCGTGCCGATTGAATACGTGCGGATTGCCTTTAACGATAGAGAGACCGACAAGATCGATTTCGTGACTATTTCGAAAGCCTCTTTTCTTTCCATCGCCGACGAAACCGTCACGACATCAGAATCCGGGCGGCCGGTACGCGTTCGCACGATCCGGGCAAATGGCGTCAACACTCCGTTGGTAATTTTCGATGAACGCAGCAGAGCGCATTTGCCGCTCTTGGTCCAGTATCCGATCGTCCGAGATGGAAAATATATCGAAACGACGTTTTATATGTCGACGCATCCGGGACTTGTTACTCCGGAAACTGTCTCGGCGGGCCGGCTTTACGTTCGCAATGTCATCGAGATTGCCCGCGAAAGGCTGGCCGAGTACGGGATTGAGATATCGCCGCGGATTGCAGACATAGCCGAAAGGCTTGCCACAGTAGAACATGTTGACCACTATCGTTTCCGCACCGAGCCACACTCAGAAATATTCGACGATATTTTTACGCTTTATGCGCTCAATGAAGACCAGACCTATCGTTATTCGGTAAGCAGCGCCGGAGCCGGCGGGATGGTTCAAATGATTCCATCGACTTACAGAATGGTCCGCGCGTGGCATCCGAACATACCGCTTATTCCTGTTTTTGTCGAAGCAATGCGCAACCACGTTAATGCAGCACAGGCAATGCTGCTGTATTTGAACCGGACTTGGAACGATTTATCTTCCAATCCTGCAATCGCCGAAGCACTCGCAACCGGAATCGCGACTCCCGAACAGCTAATGGCAGCCGGCTATAACTCTAATCCGGCTCGGCTTGCGGAATACATAAAACGTGGCGGAGCTCAGTGGACAGACCTGATTCCACGCGAAACCAAAATTTATCTACAAATATATGATTCCCTTGAGCGCAATGTCCCAATGATTAAGCGGACGCGATAATCGACGTAATCACGACGGTCATCACGCGCTGCAAAAATCCTCCAATTCGTCGCCGCCAGAGCTGAGACGGCTAACAGCATTTCGGATATCCTCCAACGCGCAGTCGACTAGATTCGCATCGTCGAAGAATGGCTCCGCAGTAACTTCCACGGCAACAAAAGCCGGCGGACAGTATTTTTTCATTTCTTCAGCCGATTCGAATTCGGCGCGCATTTTGTTGAGCCCCCAAAGCGAACCTAAATAGACATCGAATGCGAGCAATCGGGAATCGAACTCGTGAAAATATCGATTTTTCCTAATTTCTCTTCCCTCGAAGATCTTGAAGTGCTCATATTCTATTTCGTTCAAGAAAATCTCGGAAATTCGCATTTCGGCAAGCGTTTCGGAATACGGGAAAATGCGCTGTTGCAAAATATGAATCCACTGGTTCGATTCCGGAATCCGAACCGAGCGCAGCCGGATCCGCGAATTCGTTAAGTAGTTATCGAAAATCTGTATGTGTGCGCTTGAGCGAGTCAACGGCGCCGGAAGGTCTTCCAGAAGAAATAGCCGCGCAAACTCAGCTTCACCAGTTTTGTCCATCTTCATTCGATAAATTATACTTTCCACAACGCATGAACTCGAACCCTTCGGCGAGTTTACTTCGATAAATTTCTCGAACAAAAGAGGTTTTTTTGAATAATGAAGCGATTATTTGTACTTTTTACGCTTTTTATCTACTCAGCCTGCGGCGGCGTAAGTAAATCGACAACGAACAACTCCGCTACTGCAAATAAAGAGGCAAAATCGAATACCTCGGGCCCAAATGTCAACGCTGAAGATTCCAGCCCGCTTGCTACGCGGAAATCCACGCCCGAGCCAACAGTAAACAATGCCCCAACCGTGATGCCCGTATACAAGGCCTATTGCGCAGCACTTGAGGCTAAAGACGAGTCCGCTCTTCGCAAAGTTTACTCATCGGATACAATTCGCGACTTCGAGAAAAAGATGAAGGCGATCGGAATCAATTCCCTGGTCAAGTATCTCGAAGATGACAAAGCCTCAACTGCTCTCTGCGAGGTCCGAAATGAGAAAATCGACGGCGACACCGCAATTGCGGAAGTCCGGACGACAGGCTATCCGAATGGACTCGTAGCTGTTTTCGTTAAAGAAAATGGCGAATGGAAGCTCACGAACCGCCGTCCCGAAGGTGCGCTGAAATAGTCCTTGTCGAGCAGACAAAAGGTAAAGCCGCTTCCTCGCGACGCGGCTTTGCTTGCTAAGACACCCGAATCGAAACAAGCGTTTCTAACGGGCCGTACCTTTTGCCTCCGTCGGCCGATATGGTGGCAACTTAACGCGGGCCGGCTTTTCTTTCTTCAGGCCAAGTGCCCAATCAGCTTGCATCAATGTGTGGATATCACGAGTTCCCTCGTAAATAACCGCCGCTTTGCAATTTCGCAAATAGCGTTCGACCGGATAATCGTTTGTATAGCCATTTGCGCCGTGAACCTCGATAGCCATCGACGCTGCTTTTTCCGACCGCACTGTTGCCTGCCATTTCGCAAGACTCGCGGCTCGCGCCGAAGGCAGGCCCTGATTTTTTAGCCAGCCACAACGGAGCCATAGGAGATGTGCCATTTGATAATCCGCTTCCATTTCGGCGATTTTCTGTTTGACTAGCTGGAAATTTGCGATCTTTTGACCTTGCACCTCGCGGGTGTTTGCATACGACACCGAAGCGTCGCGGCTTGCGCGGATAACGCCAGTCGCGCCAGCCGCAACCGTGTATCTCCCGTTTTCAAGTGCGAACATCGCGATCTTGAAACCTTCACCTTCGAGACCGAGCATATTTTCTTTCGGTACGCGGACGTCCTGCAGCGAAAAATAGCCCGTATTACCTGCTTTAATGCCTAGTTTCCCGTGAATCGTACCGCTCGAAAATCCGGGCATTGTGCGTTCGACAATAAAACAACTCATCCCGCTATGATCGCGCTTTTTCTGCTTTTCCTGGTCTGTCCAACAAAAGAACAGAAAATGATCGGCAACATCAGCAAGCGAGATCCACATTTTCTCGCCGTTGAGGATCCAGTCGTCGCCGTCCCGAACCGCATACGAACGCATCCCAACGACGTCGGAGCCCGCGTTCGGCTCTGTCAGACCGAATGTCGCAAGCCTTTCGCCGCGGGCCTGCGGAACTAGATACTTCTGCTTTTGCTCTTCCGTTGCCCAGCTATAAATGCTGAGCGAATTAAGCCCGACGTGGACGCTCATCGCAACCCGCATAAACGTATCGCAAGCTTCGAGTTCCTCGCAGACAATACCAAGTGAGACATAGTCAAAACCAGCGCCGCCATAATGCTCGGGAATGCAGACGCCCAGAAGACCTAAATCGGCCATTTTGTCAAACACGCTGCGCTCGAAATGCTCGTTTTCATCCCATTGCTTGATATACGGAGCAACTTCTCGGGTGACAAATTCGCGAACGGTGCGTTGCAATGCGAGATGCTCTTCTGTTAACTGAAAATCAATCACTGTTATCCCTAATCCTCGCTGTTTACCCTAATGTGTTAAAATTCAGGCACGCCAAGCCCTGAGGAGAAGTTTACCACTTCTCGGGAGTTTCAGCGAGTAATGGATTTTGCCCGACGGGGATTTCTACTGTTTGCCTGATAAAACTCGGATTAATGATGTTAATATCTCGCCTTTTTTCGGCATGTCGTTTCCTTCGGGCAGGGTAACTACTCGTATATGATAAGTGTGCAAGAAGCGCAAAAGATTGTTCACCGCGAAAGCCGGCTTCTCGGCACGGAAAATATTGCGCTCGAAGCTGCAATCGGCCGAATTACAGCTAAAGCCTTGAAAGCCAATTCCGATATTCCGCCATTTGACCGGTCGCAAATGGATGGTTACGCCGTAATCTCTAGCGACACGGCAAGTTCGCCCGTGTCGCTCACAATTGTTGGCGAATCTTCGGCCGGTCGCGGCTACAGCGGTCGTCTGCGGCACGGACAAGCCGTTCGAATTATGACCGGAGCTCGCGTGCCCGAAGGCGCGGATGCGGTTCAGCAGCTGGAGGCCACGATCGAAACGGGCGGAGCGGTCACGATCCTGCAAGCGGTCGAACGCGGCAAATTTATTGTCCCGCGCGGAGCTGAGGCCAAACGCGGACGCGTTTGTCTCGCCGCTGGAAGCGTCTTAACACCCTGGAACATTGCAATTCCGGCAACATTCGGGCTGAAAACAATTGAAGTGAGCAAGAGGCCTCGCGTAGCAATAATACCGACCGGCAGCGAACTAGTACCGATCTACCGCAAGCCGCCAAAGGACAAAATTCGCGATTCGAATTCACTTGTTTTAGCAGCATTTTGCAAATCGATCGGAGCTCTGCCCAATGTTTTACCGATCGCCAGCGATGACGAAACTGCGCTTGTGGCGGCTATAAAAACTGCGGCCAAAAGCAACGACCTGATCATCACAACTGGCGGCGTCTCCGTTGGAAAGTATGACCGCACGCGTGCAGCATTTGAGAAATCAGGTGCTGAAATAATTTTTGAACGCATACGAATAAAACCGGGAAAACCAGTAGTTTTCGCCCGAAAAAAGAACCTTCTGTATTTCGGCCTTCCGGGAAATCCGGTATCGGCCGCAGTTACGTTTTTTCTGCTCGTTCGCGCAGCAATTCTTTCGATGCAAGGTTTGAAATCGGCCTCGCCAACGCCTGCTTTCGGTTCTGCAGCCGCGCCTTTCAAAGCGACAAAAGAGCGCGACGGTTTTCTGCCTGCAAAGGCCCGTTTTACTGACAAAGGAATCATTGCTGAGCCGATCAAGTGGAAGGGCTCGTCGGATTTTATATCTCTTGCGGAGGCGAATGCGCTCGTACATGTGCCCGCCGGCAAAAACATCAACTTTGGCGAAAAAGTAGAAGTAATTTTTCTCTAATTTTGAGACAGAAATGAAGCTTCTAAATCCATCGAAATCTGCTCCCGCCGCGCTCGCACACACAGCGATTTACGAAGCGGTTCTACGACTTCTCCGTAACGAGCCACGCGGCCGTTTACTCGACGTTCCGGCGGGCGAAGGCGCTTTGGCACGCCTGCTGCACGATTTGGGCTTTTCCGTCGTCTGCAGTGACCTTTATCCGGAAATATTCAAGGTCTCCGGTATCGAAGTGCGTCGTGGGAATCTGGATAGAACCCTTCCATTTGCCGAGCGAGCATTTGACCTCGTGGTATGCGTCGAAGGTCTCGAGCATATTGAAAATCCGGCAAATGCAATACGCGAATTTGCGAGACTTATCCGCCCGGGCGGAAAACTGATCGTCTCGGTCCCAAATATTATGAATATCGAAGAGCGCTTAAAATGGCTCTTCTTTGGCTATACCTCACATTTCAAACCAGTTTCGGCGGAAAGCCTGAGCGAGATTAAAGAAAACTATGACGGAAGAGCAGAAATTGCCCTGCACATAAATCCTATTGGATACTCGGAACTGCGCTATTTGCTGGAAACGAATGGATTCCGTCTTGTGACAACGACAATGGACAAGCCGAAGCGCGCAAGCATTGCATTTTGGCCAATCGTCTTGTTAATCCGGCTCGTAAATTTATTCGTCCCGCGGAAACTACGCGCACGGCGCTGGACCGATGAAATAAATGGGTCGGCCGTCCTGACTGGCGGCAATACGCTGATCTTCGAAGCCGTAAAAATCTAGCCTCGCGAGGTAGTGAAAATCTAACAATGAAAAAATTTTCTCATTTAGACGAGTCTGGTTCGCCGAAAATGGTGAACGTCGCATCGAAACCTGAAACCGCGCGAAGAGCTTGCGCCTCCGGCGTCGTTAAACTTGTCCCGGAGACCGTTGAACTACTCCGTAAATCTCTAAATCCAAAAGGAAACCCACTAGAAATTGCCAGGATCGCCGGAATTATGGCTGCCAAGCGAACGGCGGATTTGATACCGCTTTGCCATCAATTGAATTTGGAGCACATCGATGTTTCAACAATGCTGACGGATCGGGGCGTTGAAATCTCTGCCGAAGTCACAACACTTGCTCGAACCGGCGCGGAGATGGAAGCTCTTACAGCGGTTACGATTGCGGCATTAACGATTTACGATATGTGCAAAGCGGTTCAAAAGAATATCGAGATCTGCGAAATTCACCTCGAGTCAAAAAGCGGAGGAAAGACAGACTATCAACGCCGCTGAAATGCAGCGCTGCAAATTTTTATTTCGAAACCGAATTTTACGGTTATACTAATTGAAAGGGATTTGATCGTCTGCGGAGTTTGCCAAAAGGAGTAAATATGCCGTTTAGAATTTATAAAGACGCCGAGCCGCAATTCAAGCTTCTCTTGCTTGCAACGCTCGTAAGTGTCGCAATCTGGGTGACTTCGTTGTTTTTACCGGCTCTTGCTTACGTGCTCTACCCGCTCCGGCTGTTCGCAACTTTCATTCACGAAGGCGGACACGCCGTTGCTGCTTTGATAACAGGTTCCGAGGTTGCCAGCTTGGCAATATCGCCGGACGCAAGCGGCGAAGTTTACTCGATTAGCGAAAGCAAACTAGCGTCGCTTTTTATCTCAAGCGCAGGCTATTTGAGTACCACGGCGCTCGGTGCAGCCCTCCTTGTTTGGATGAGGCTCGGGCTTTCGGCTCGAAAAGCGCTTTATTTTTTGGGCGGATTCGTTACCTTTTTAACCGTCTTTTTTGGCTTCCTAGCACCCGTTTGGCATTTTTTGAACACTGTAACTGCTGGCGGTTTTTTCTTCACGATTTTTTCCGGCCTGGCGATCGGGGCCGTCTTGATCGGCCTCGGACGCCTTGCAAGGCCCGGATGGGCAAATTTTGCCATCGCGTTTATCACAATTCAGCTGCTTCTGCACGCGGTTTATGATTTGATGAATGTCTTCTTCATAACAACCTCGACAAACCTGCATTCCGATGCGGCAAATATGACCGCCTCAACGGGAATTCCAGGTTTTGTCTGGGTCCTTCTATGGATGTTTATCTCGTTTCTGATGATATCGCTTGGACTACGAATTTACGCTTTCCAAAAGAAAAAGTCTGCCGAATCGCTCTTCAACGAATAGTAGTCCGGCGCTAATGATTCTGAATTTTTCGTTTGTGAAGACCGCATTCTTGCTGATCGCGATTCTTGTCTTAAATGCCGCCGTTCAGACAAAAAGCACCAGGCCCGCACCACCGCCTCGGTCTCTTTCGCGATCGATGCAAATCTTGCTGGTCTCAGCAAAAAACTGGTCTTCGATGTCCGGCACAGCCCAGCTTTTCGAGCGTAAAATTGTAAAAAGTAAATGGCGCCCGTCGGGCAGCGTCTTTCCAGTTTTATTCGGGCGAGGTGGACTCGCTCCGGCCGAAAATGAAATAAACACCTTAATTTCGCTTAAAAAAGAAGGGGACGGCAAATCGCCCGCGGGAGCATTTCCGCTGATTTTCGCCTTCGGAACCGCCGAAAAACCGTCTGTCCGTCTAGAATATCTAAAGTTAGACGCATTCACCGAATGCATAGATGATCCCACCTCATCACATTACAACCGCATCGTAAATCGAATCCAAGTCGGATTTTTCGATTGGGAAAGCTCGGAGAAAAATGGCGGGAGTGATCCCCGAATATGAACTGGGCGTCTATGTCGCGTATAACAGATCGCCAACGGAGAAAGATCGCGGTTCCTGCATCTTCCTTCATATTTGGAAGGATCCCAAGACGCCGACGGCCGGCTGCACGGCAATGTCGCAAGCTGACCTGATAAAAATTCTAGCAGTGTTGGATCCGGCGAAAAATCCCTATCTTGTTCAAATTCCGGAGCCCGAAATCCGTAAATTTGCAAAGAAATGGAATCTACCGCTCATGAAACAGTAGCATTATCGCATTTGCCGACTGGTGCACGTCTGCTCTTCCGCTCTCGCAACGAATGGCGAGCCGCTGCGATCGCCGAATTCAACGAAAATAAAGTCTCAATTCACGTAGCGTCGCCGAGCGGTCGGACATATCGCATTTATCGACCAATTGACTCACTTCTGATCTTTGACGGCCGCTTTTTCCGGCTGACAGGAGAAAATCCGCCGCCCGACAAAGCCGACTTCACCACGTACGACTCGCGCTGGTAGAGCCGGCGCGTTCTTTTGACTCGAATCTCGAATTTGCTGCGACCCGCGGCCAGTCACTTTCGGAAGAGGTTTTAGTGCAGGGCGACGCCGTGATAAACTTAATCCTTTAGCCTAAGGCAAGATCTCACGCAATGCAGGCTGCACGAGGAAAATCACAGGCAATCGAGGTTCGCCGAGCGCGCGTTCACAATCTAAAAAACGTCTCGGTTTCGCTCCCGCAGAACAAATTAACAGTAATCACCGGAGTTTCTGGCTCCGGCAAATCCTCGCTCGCCTTCGATACGATTTATGCAGAAGGACAGCGGCGTTACGTCGAATCACTTTCTGCGTATGCCCGCCAATTCCTCGAGCGGATGGATAAGCCAGATGTTGATGAAATAAGCGGAATCGCTCCTGCGATCGCAATTCGCCAAAAAAATAGCACCCGAAACCCGCGCTCGACCGTCGCAACACAAACCGAGATATACGATTATTTGCGGCTTTTGTACGCACGCGCGGGCGAGACATTCTGTCACGTTTGTGACCGCCTAGTTACGAAAGACACGCCCGAATCAGCAGCCGAGGCTCTTCTCAAAGAGTTGCCCGTCGGAACTCGTTTCTATGTACTGTTTCCTGTCCCGAATTTTCAGTCTGCGGCGGCAAAATCGAAATCTGGAAGAAGAAAGGCGAAACCAAGCGTTCTTAGTGATTCGGCTCTCCTTATGTCCCTGTTGCAGCAAGGGTTTTCGCGTTTTTACCGCGACGGCGAGGTGATCGAAGTCTCCCGTAGCGAAGATTTGCCATACCCCGATTTTGACTCGACATTCGTTTTGATAGATCGATTGAAGCTCGCGCCGGAAGTCCGCGGACGGCTTGTGGATTCATTGGAGATTTGTTTCCGCGAGGGCGAATCCGCAATCGTCAGGCTAGCCGATTCTGACTCGCCGTCGCTGCGGCGCGAATTTCGGTTTTCATCCGGTTTCGTCTGTAAAAACGATGGCACTGTTTACGAGGAGCCAGAGCCACAATTGTTCAGTTTTAATTCCCCGTTCGGTGCCTGCCCAACCTGTCAGGGTTTCGGCAACACGATTGGGATCGACTATTCGCTTGTCATCCCAAAACCAAATCTGTCCTTGCGTCTGGGTGCGATTGAGCCTTTCACGCGCCCACAGCATCACTGGGCACAGAAAGAATTGCTCCAATACGCGAAGTCGGCCGGCATCGATGCAAATGCTCCATTTGCGGAGCTTCCCGATTTTCAACAAAATGCAGTCATTTATGGCGATGATGGTTGGCGCGGAGTAAAAGGCTTCTTCGAATGGCTCGAAACAAAAAAGTATAAGCTCCACGTCCGCGTTTTTCTGGCTAAATACCGCGGCTACACAAAATGCCCGGATTGCAACGGGAGTCGTCTTCGACAAGAGGCTAGAGACGTAAAAATTGGCGGAGCTTCGTTGCCGGAAGTGCTCGCAATGTCGATTGCGGATGCTTTCGCGTTTTTTACGAAACTCGAGCTCTCCCCAGAGCGGGAAAAAATCGCGGAAAGGCTTCTCGTCGAGATCCGCCGGCGTTTGAAGCTTCTAGTCGACGTCGGGCTGGAATACCTTACTCTCGACCGTCTTGCCGCGACGCTCTCCGGCGGTGAGGCGCAGCGAATTCAATTAGCCACAAATCTCGGCTCCTTGCTGGTCGGGACGCTTTACGTGCTCGATGAACCGAGTATCGGATTGCATCCGCGCGACAACGAACGCCTGGTCCAAATTCTCCGTCATCTGCGCGACATCGGCAATACCCTTCTCGTCGTCGAACACGATGAAGACACAATCCGGGCTGCAGATCATATTATCGACGTCGGGCCGTATGCAGGCGAACTCGGCGGAGAAGTTGTCTTTGAAGGAACATTTTCGGCGATGCTGGAAGACACGAATTCAATCACCGCAAAGTATCTCCGCCGCGAACTTGAGATTAAGGTTCCTGCCATTCGCCGAAAGCCGACGAAACAACGTATTCAGATTCGCGGTGCACGGGAAAACAACCTCAAAGGGATCGACGTCGATATTCCGCTCGGAATGTTGGTATGCATTACCGGAGTCTCAGGATCCGGTAAATCGACCCTAGTTCACGAAATACTGTATGCCGGTCTAAAAAAACAACGTGGCGAATTCAATGGCCACGTCGGCCTTTTCAGCAAAATCTCCGGCGGCGAGGACCTGGACGATATTGTTCTTGTCGATCAATCACCTATCGGCCGTACTCCGCGTTCGAATCCGGTTACCTACGTCAAGGCGTACGACGCCATCCGCGACCTGTTTGCCGCCGTCCCGGCCGCACGCTCAAAGGGATTTGGCCCGTCGCATTTTTCTTTCAACGTACCAGGCGGCCGATGCGAAACCTGTCAAGGCAGCGGCGTAGTAATTGTCGAAATGCAGTTTCTGGCGGATGTCGAGCTAGTATGCGAAGATTGTCGCGGAACGCGTTTTCGCGACGAAATACTGGCAATTCGTTACAAAGGAAAAAACATTGCCGAAGTATTGGAAATGACCGTTCGGGAGGCAGTTGCATTTTTTCGCGAATCGAAAAAGGTTGTCTCGCGGCTTCGCGTACTCGAAGCCGTCGGCCTAGGTTACCTCCGGCTTGGCCAATCCGCTACAACGCTTTCTGGCGGCGAAGCTCAGCGCGTAAAACTTGCCGCCCATCTGACACAAGGCACGAAATCCAATACGCTCTTGATATTCGACGAACCGACTACCGGACTGCATTTCGACGATATCAACAAACTGCTGGGTGCTTTCCGCACGTTGCTAGACGGCGGAGCGAGCCTCATCGTAATCGAGCATAACCTAGATGTTATCAAGACAGCAGATTACGTTATCGACCTCGGTCCAGAAGGCGGAGTTCGCGGCGGCAAAATAGTTGCGACAGGAACGCCGGAGCGAATCGCAGCCTGTGATGAATCGCATACAGGCAGATTTCTTGCAAAAGTACTCACTAGAACAAGGTAACTAAACCCTCGAGCCGCAGCTTTCACTAGACCGCCTCTAATCGTCGCCAAATTTCGCACGCCAATAAGGCGCAATTTGCTCGAGCACTTTACAATCGCAGTAACCTCCATTATTTGTAAGCCAGGCGGTCAACTTCGGAAAATTCAACCCATTTTCCATCATAAAACGCATTGAATGGCGTAAACTGTGATCACATTCACTATCGAACAATTCGTCTTCAAGGTAGTCGAGCAACCTGCTTATCGTTTCGGGGCCGGCCGGTAGTGAATCAATAAAGGCTTCAAGCTGTTCGCCGCTTAACTGTTCCAGATATTCGATGTCGCGTTTACGCAGAATTGGCATTTCAAATCAGATTACCATTTTAATTTTTCGCCCGGTAGTTACCGCCGAAGGATATCGCTCCAATGAAACAGCCACGTTGCATATAAATTGATCGCGATCGAATATGCGATCAATGATTTTTCGAAACGCGAAAGCTGCGGCCGGGCGCTCTCGAGGATGATCAAAAACGCCCAGGGCAGACAATCGATCCAGTATCGGTACCCAAATTGCCAGCCGCCGGAATTTCCATGCATCCAGAGAATAAAGGTTATCGCAGAAATCGCGATGAAGGCAGCCGTCTTTCTCTTTCGGCACATTGCTCCGCGCCGAAAAATAAGTAGCAAAAATGGGCTGCTGATGAGAATGGAAGAACTAAAGCCATTTGGCACAGGCAAAGGGAATGATTGTCGAAATTCCCAAGGTTTGAAAAGCATCTCGTATACCTGGCGCGGAATGTATTTTATGGAGAAAATCCCATAATTGTACCAGGGCTCAGAGAGTACGCCCGGTATCCGCGCGTAACCGAAATCCAAAACCGACTCAAACCTCACAAAATTGTAGGCAAGCGTCGAAACCCCCAATAGAAACGGTACTATGCAAAATGCGGCTAGAATTTTGTAGCTTTTCCGCATCCTTCTAGCTATTGAGCAAAGCCCGTCTGAAAACGAAATCGCTTGACTGGACTCTTCGGTATCATTTCGCGTCAGAAAATATAAGAAAATCGGCGCAAGAAGCACGACTTCTGTTCGATTGCCGAACGCAAGAGCAAAATAGCATCCGGCTAGGAATGGGCGCCTTCGAAAAATAGAGTAATAAATCGCCGCCGACTGCCCAAATAAAGCAAAGCCTAAGGCAATCTGCCAAGCGCCGCCAAACGTTAAATTAGTCCAGGCAAATGTGCCAAATAGAATCGCTGCAGAATAGAAATATTTATGCTCCGCTGCCAACGGATAATTTTCAGCAATCTTTAGAAGAAAAAATGCCGTACCGCCTGCAAGAGCCGCCGCCAAAAAGCCAGATGGCATCGCGGATATCACGCCCGCCGACTGCAAAAGGGCAAACGGCAGCATCGAAAGCACGCTGCCAAGTGGGAAAACCGAGTACCAAACGCCGCCGTCCGGAACGAATTCGTTTAACCATGTAGGCGGCGGCTCGGTAAGTCCGATGCTTCCTTGCAGCAGCCGGCCGGCAATCTTGAACGTGTAATCATAAAAAAATTGAGGCTGCGGGTTTGAAAAAAAGTATACCGCGGACGAAAGAATTACGAACCAGAAATCTGTTTTGCCGGCCGATTTAAGCACCGTAAATTTTCAGTTTGAATTCGTCGTTTGTCGTTTGAATCTCCGCACGCCTCCCGGCGAACCGCTCCGCTTGCTTGAGAATCATCGGTAGCCCACCACGCGGCACACTCGTCCCATATTCTCGACGACCAAAAATCGAAGCAATCAAAGGATTCAACCTCTGCGAAATGCCGTAACGAATAGCGCGGCCGGCCGGAGGATTGAAGCCTTTTGTCCGCCGTGGGTTTATGAACTCAATGTAGTCATCGGCTATAACTATACGAGTCTGAATGTCACGTAACGCAAAATCGCGATGAACGAGCATATTTGCCAGAGCCTCGCGGACAGCATATAAGTGGTAGGTTTTTCGATAAGCGACGGGCGATTGTACTAACCGAAGGTTTTTGCGCGGCTTGTCTTTCGAGAGGTCACAGTACCTTAAGACAAACCGCAGGAGCGCCTCATACTGGTTGTGCAAATTTCCAGAGATTTCATTGGTTTCGACCAGTTGTACATTACCATTTTCGCCCGAAACTCGCTTCGCAACGATCGTTGCCCGCGGAAACATCTCTGCTATCCGTTCATCGCGTCCGAAAAGTAAAAGAGCGGCGACTGTCGGCAGAAATTCGTCCGCGGCTTCAAGTGCTAGCATCAGATCTTGCTTGAGAAATGCAGCCGTCTGATAGAGATTTATCGTCGGGCTTACGTCCTCGAACGCCGCCGCAAAGCTCCAAAGTAATCCATCGTCAAAATCTTTCTCAGTGGCCGAAAAAAGAGGAATCGTTTCAAATCCCATCGGCCGAATTTCGTCCAGCCACATTGACAGCTGTTCGCGCGAAACCTCACGTTTTTCCGCGCCGAACCGCATGAAAAAGCGGCCTTCGCGAGTCCGGTATGGCTTTCGACGCGGTTCGACATCAAGCGCGACAATCCGCTTTCCGCTATCGAAAGCGATTGTATTGATCAAGGGAATGACGGGCGGGACGATTTCTTCGCGGCAGATGCGGACAAGCTCCTCTTGAACCCATTCAGGATTGCTGACGCCCTCAACGCGCAGCTGGTCATTCACGCCGAAGACGATCGTCCCGCCATCTGTATTCGCAAGGGCAACGATTCCCTGCGTGATTTTTTCGGAATTCGAGAGTCGAACCTTTAATTCGAGATAGGTGTCTTCGCCGCCTCGGATCAGCCGCAAAAGTTCGGTCCGCGTCGTGACTTGTGGTGTCTGATTGGCGAGATATTCCTGATGGGAGCGCTCCGCCGGCGAATCAAATCTTTGACTGTGTCGGAATCGTCTTCGTGCCATAGTGTTCGGCGAACTATTTTGTCAAGACGGACCGCCGAATTGATGTCCGCCCGAGTTTCCTTACGTTTAGAATTTCGGAAACTGCTGGTTTGGGCAGCGTTTACACGCTTCGAAACTATTGAAACACCATTGAAGCTAAAAGTAAACAATCGTACTTTGTCAAAAGCCGATCGCTGCTTTAGCTGTTTTCGTTCGATAAAAATTACTAGACTATTTCGAAAGTTATGCCCGTGCCGGCTCTTAGTGTTGACATAAAGTTCACTTTTTTCGCCCTCTAGAAGTATAATTCCGCAGTGCATTTGTAGTGCGAGATCACCGAGTCGGCTTCGCCTGCACACCATCTGAAGTGAATCTCGACTTGGCCTGCGGAAAACTATGATACCCAAACCCGCCCAAGAAAAGGAAAATTTAAACGTAAAGCGGATTGTAGAGAACATAATTCGTTGCAAATGGTCGCTTTCTCTTTTACACGCAATAAGGAATAGAATAAACCGGCCGGGCGCAATGCAGCGGAATATCGACGGCCTGACGACTAAAGTGATGAACGAGAGGCTGCGAAAACTTGTCCGCTTTGGGATTCTCCGTCGCGTTAGTTATCCGGAAATTCCACCGCGCGTCGAATATGAATTCACGGATTTCGGCAAGAAATTTCTACGCTTGCTCGACCAGATAGAAGAGCTCGAAAATGAACTGGAAGACATCCTAAATGGATAGCGGCCTTGTCACATCTTACATCGGACTCGGCTCAAACGTCGGCGATCGAGCCGGCAATCTGCTGCTCGCAGTTCGCGGCTTAATCGAGGCAAGTTTCTGTGTTACAAAGCTCTCCGCAATTTACGAAACCGCTCCGGTTGACATCGATTCTTCGTCACCTTTCTTAAATATGGTGGCGGAGGTTCGGTCGGAAAACGTTTCGCCTTCGCAAATGATGGCAAGATTGCTGAGAATTGAATACCTGCTCGGCAGAACGGAAAAGTCGCTGAAGCGTCCGCGCACAATTGACCTGGATATACTCTTTTTCGGCAATACAGTCATCGATACGACGTTTGTAACGCTTCCTCACCCGCGGCTGCATCTTCGCCGATTCGTCCTTGTTCCAATGGCAGAAATCGCACCGACTTTTGTCCATCCTGTTTTTCATAAATCGATAAGAGCAATACTCGCCGAAATTGGTGATCAGCAACGGGTGGAGCGATGGTATCCAGCTCGGGCGAACGGAATCGCGACAAAACCGCTAGACTTAAAAGAACTTAGCGACTATTCTAAATAGCAATTTATGGCGTATTTAAAACCTGATAAACCGGAAAAGGTTTTCGTTCCCGCTCTTCGTGAGGCGAAAGAAAAGGGCGAAAAATTAGTCTGTCTCACCGCATACGACTATCCGACGGCTCGAATTGTTGACGAAGCTGGCGTCGATATGGTTCTGGTCGGCGACAGTATCGGAAACGTAATCCACGGTTATGGCAACACTATCCCGGTAACACTCGACGAAATTCTACTGGCGGTAAAAGCAGTTAAACGCGGTGCGTCGAGGGCACTGATCATCGCCGATATGCCTTACGGGACCTTTCATACAGGCCACAATAAAGCTGTCCGCAATGCTCTAAAGCTGATGAAACACGGCGGTGCAGAGGCCGTTAAAATCGAAGGCGGACGAAACCGCGTCGGGCTAGTTAAACGTCTCGTTGACGAGGAAATTCCGGTCATGGCTCATATCGGTTTGACGCCGCAATCAGTCCATAAACTGGGCGGATATCGTGTTCAGGGGAAAACGGCCGAAGCCGCAAAACTCTTAATCGAAGATGCAAAAATGCTGGAGGAGGCAGGCGCATTCGCTATTGTCCTTGAACTCGTCCCGCGTGAAGTTGCCGAGATAATAACCTCAGAGCTTAAGATCTCGACCGTTGGCATCGGCGCCGGCAGTGCCTGTGATGTTCAGGTGCTTGTGCTGCATGACCTAATAGGATTTACATTTGGAAGACAACCGCGCTTTGTCCGTCAGTATGCTGACGTAAGCAGCGTAATTACAGAGGCGATCACGCGCTGGATGGCAGACGTAAAAAGCGGAAATTATCCGGCCGATAGTGAATCTTATGGTTTGCCTAATGACGTCCGGCTGATTGACCTTAAGTCTGCTGCCGGCCGCCGTTAATATGGAAATCATTAATCGAAAACAGAGAATGGCCTCTATCGCCCGTAAAGTCCGGCGAGAAAACAAAACTGTCGCGCTCGTGCCCACCATGGGTGCCCTGCACGATGGACATTTTGCCCTGATCAAAGAAGCGAGACAAAGCGCCGACGCGATTGTCGTCTCGATCTTCGTAAACCCAACGCAGTTCAACGACAAAAATGACCTTGCCAGTTATCCGCGCGATTTAATGGCGGATACCGCCGCACTTGCCGGATACGACGTAGATTATGTATTCGCTCCGGAGCCTTCCGAGATCTATCCAAAAGGGTTTTCAACCTACGTTTATGTAGAAGGCGTGTCTGAAGGTCTCGAGGGAGCTGCCAGGCCGGGACATTTCCGCGGCGTCGCAACGATTGTCACAATTTTGTTCAACACGATTCGCCCCGACTTGGCGTTTTTCGGGCAAAAAGATGCTCAACAAGTAGCAGTGGTAAAACGACTTACAGTCGATCTCGGTTATGAGACGGAAATTGTCGTTGTCCCGACCCAACGCGAGAAATCCGGGCTTGCTCTTTCCTCACGAAATGCTTTGCTTACACCGGAACAGCGGGAAAAAGCAGCCATCATATATCGCGGTCTCGCCGCAGCTGGAGCCGCTTACAAATCCGGTATAAAAAAAGCCTCCGAATTGATTGAGATTGCTCGCCGGATTATTGAATCGGAGCCTGAGGCAAGAATTGACTATATCGCCGCAACCGACGCCGAAACCTTGGAACCTGTCGAAATAATCGGCGATCGGGCGGTGTTGCTTTCAACGGCGGTTTATTTTGGAAAGGTTCGGCTGATAGACAACGTAATCCTCAAATATGGGCAGTAAGCCGATCCAGTTTCTCATCTAAATCACCAGCTGACGGCGGAATTCTCGTCAGAAGCTCTTAAGCGTATGAAAAAAGCGTTAATTAGATCTTTTCTTGCAGTTTTCCTAGTAACTCTGGGGATTTCTGCAAATGCTCAAACGCGGCTGAACTCGCTAAACGGCGGCACGGTTGACCTTCGCGGCCAACGCGGTAAAGTTGTCGTGCTTGCAATCGGAGCGAGCTGGCTGCCCCTATCCTCGAAACAGGCTGAATTTACGAATGCGTTAGTAAAAAAGTACGCAGGCAAGGCAGTCGTCTTTTATTTCATTGCGACGGATTCCGCAAATCCGAAATCGAAAAATTATGCGAGCGATGAAAAATTGCGACAATGGGCAGCCGCAAACACCCTTTCTATAGAAGTTCTCCGCGATCCGGACGGCGAGGCGGTAACTCGAGCATTTACAATAGATCAATTGCCAGCTTTTGTCATTTTGGACAAAGAGGGAAAGCAGTCCGGTGATACTTTCGGTGGGATCGATCCAAAATTTGATATAACTGTGCCGATTTCAAAGAAAATCGATTCACTCCTTTAGGCTGGGCTCTGACAATCGGCTGAACCTAACTAATGAATTTAGGGCCGTTTTCGTTCCATTATTTTTTTGTGCCCAAATTACGGAAATACAAAGAATAGACAAGGCTGATGGGCAATCCGACAACATTCCAATAATCGCCTTCAATTGCCTCGATAAAAAGAGCGGCCGCGCCCTGGACGGCATATGCACCGGCTTTGTCCAGAGGGTTTCCGGCACGCGAAAGAAACTCGATCTCCCGCTCGCTTAGATTTGCAAATCGGACGCGGGTTCGCTGTACGTCCGCCATTACCTTGTCAGCCGTTGCGATGGCAACGCCCGTTAGGACCTCATGCCACCGACCCGAGAGCAAGCCTATCATTCGCTTTGCTTCTGCAAAATCGGCGGGTTTGCCGATAATCGAATCGCCCAAAACAACTGTTGTGTCGGCAGCTAACACGGGCAACGCATCCACGCGATCGCGAACTGCCAAAGCTTTTCCGACAGCCAGGCGCTTTACATACTCGGCGGCCATTTCGTTCGGATCGGGAGATTCGTCAATGTCAGGCACAATCACCTGAAATGGCCAGCCAACCGAACGGAGGATTTCCGCTCGGCGCGGACTGGCTGAGGCGAGGACGATCGGCGGAAGAAAATTCTCTTTCGAAAGGTCGTTTGGCATTTTGGCCAAAGTATCGATTAAGATGATAATTGAATTCAATGAAATCGCAAATGAGCTCATTTGGAGAACTCTTGCCCGCTCTCGCCGTCCGATTTCGTCAAAACAAAGAAGCGGCGAGGGCGTTTGTGTTTGCAGCATTTCGTCGCGCAGTTGGACGGCAAACGTTAACGAATGCGATTCCGGTTGAGCTCAAAGAAAGCGTACTAATCGTCGCGGTATCGGACAATGTATGGAAGCGAAATCTCGAATCGCTCGCTCCGGCCATACTGGCGAAAGTCTCTGCACTTGTCGGCTTTCCACTAATACGGCGGATAGAATTTCGGGTCATCAGCGAACGATTCCCGCATTCCCCCAGTTTGGGTTTAGCTAAGTCTAATAAAAACCGCGAGCGGAAACCGGCGATGTGCCCCGCGGCGATTGAGCAAAAAGCTCTGAAAATTTCGGATCACGGCCTACGGCGGACCTTCACCGCGGCCGCCGCGGCCTGTCTCTCAAGTCGGCGACAGTTCTCAGATAAATCAGAAAGCTTATGGATGTCAGAAAAGTTGCAGAGTTAGCCCATTTGGAACTCACCGAAGAGGAAGCGGCGATTTATCAACCGCAAATGCAGCAAATCGTCCGATACGTTGAGCAATTAAATGAACTAGATCTCAACGGCGTCAAACCGATGATCGGTGGTTTGACTGAAGAGGGCGAGCGGACAGCCGCATTTCGTGAGGACGAAATTTGCCCTTCATTTACGCCGGAAGAAGCTTTGGCAGAAGCTCCAGCCGCCGCCGAAGGCCATTTTAAAGTCCCCAAGGTGCTGTGAACAATCTACGTTTTATCAATTGCGTAAAGGGAAAATCGAATCGCTCGCTTGTTTTGGCCGCAATCGGGCTAGTTATTGCATTTGCGATTTTTAACGGATGCAGCATCCCGAACCTGGAATCTCGCGATTGTTCGGATGCGCGAACGGCGCTGCACGAATTCTATTCGTTCCATTTTGGAAACGATATGAGGTTCACATTCGAAAACCTACAACTGAGAAAACGTTTTCTGACAGATGAACTATTTAAAAAGCTTGAAAACGCTCCGGCCGGCGGCGACCCGTTTACGACCGAAGACGAAGATTATCCGCGAGCATTCCGCGTCGGAAAATGCAGCATCGACCGCATGGGAAATCCAAACTTCGAGGTGCTCCTTTTCTGGAAAGACGATCAGCGCACCGGGCAAAGATCAATTCGGGTCGGAATGCGGAAACAAAATGGCGGCTGGCTCGTAGAAAGGATTTCAAAAGTGAATGCAAATGATTGAACAATATATCGAAAAGACCCTCGACAATGCCGAGCGGCTTAACGAATCGCTGAATTGCTTTCTTACAATCGAACGCGACCATGCTAAAGAGCGGCTAGAGGCTCTCGGGCGGGTTACCCAACCGCTTCGGCTTATGGGCATGCCCGTCGCAGTCAAGGACAACATTTGTACAAAAGGACTTCAAACAACCTGTGCCTCGCGTATCCTGCTAAACTATCGGGCCCAATACGACGCAACGGTGGTCGAACGCCTGAACAATGCAGGTGCAATATTGATTGGGAAAACGAATCTTGATGAATTTGCGATGGGTTCGTCAAATGAGAATTCAGCGTTCGGTAACGTGAGAAATCCATGGGATCCCGAGCGCGTACCCGGCGGAAGCAGCGGCGGCTCGGCCGCGGCCGTTGCATCAGGAATCGTTCGTGCTGCGCTTGGCTCCGAAACAGGAGGCTCCGTTCGGCAGCCAGCAGCACTTTGCGGTGTATTCGGTCTTAAACCGACCTACGGACGAATCTCTCGATATGGCCTCGTCGCATTTGCGTCTTCGCTGGATAATATCGGTATTTTCGGACTTTCTGCTCTGGATGCGGCTCGGCTTCTTTCGGTTATTGCCGGACGCGATCAAAAGGATTCAACTTCCGCGGACTTTCCCGTACCGGATTACGAAGCCGGAATCAACGACGACCTCGCCGGCAAGATTATCGGCGTGCCACGATCCTTTTTTGCGGATGGAATCGATCCTGAAGTTCGTTCGGCCGTAGAGAAATCGATAGAAAATTTCGAGTCTCTCGGAGCAAAAACCGTCGACATTGAGCTCCCGCACGCAAAATACGGAATCGCGGTTTATTACATTATCGCCACGGCCGAAGCCTCTTCGAACCTCGCACGCTACGACGGCGTCCGATACGGATTCCGTGCCGAGGACGTAGATACGTTGAGAAAAATGTACTCGCGGACTAGAGATGCAGGATTTGGGCCGGAGGTTAAGCGCCGAATTCTCCTTGGCACTTACGTGCTTTCAAGCGGTTATTATGACGCATATTACGCCCGGGCACAGCGCGTCCGCCGGCTTATAAAGCAGGATTACGTCAAGGCTTTTAGTAAGTGTGACGTAATTCTTACGCCGACATCTCCGACGACGGCGTTTCGAATCGGCGAGAGGACGGCTGACCCGCTAGCAATGTATCTAAGCGATATTTACACGGTCTCTGCCAATCTAGCAGGAATTCCAGCCGTCAATATTCCGTGCGGCATCTCATCTGAGGGATTGCCAATTGGGACGCAGCTACTCGGCAATTTTTGGTCAGAGGGACTGCTGCTGAATATGGCACATATATATGAAAACAATTTCCCGTTGGGTAAAAAGCCGCTAATCTTCGCAGATTGAACACGTTTTTTAGTGAAGCTGCACCCGAGGGATTTCAAAATTTTTCGTCACGGTTCCGATTTCCTGATCAGGCAAAATGCTCCGCCAACGCTCGATATCTGCCGCCATTTCAGCCGCAATCGAAGAGGTTACCGGTGGCGAGAAAAGGTAGCCCTGCCCAAAATCACAACCAAGCAGTCGGAGTTGGTTTAAATGGTGGACTGTTTCGACTCCCTCGGCAATTACATTCAGGCGAAGCGTTCTCGCCATTGCAATTATTGTCCGGACGATCTCTCCATTATCGGAGTTATCTTCCATCGCCGAGACGAATGAACGGTCGATTTTTAACGTGTTTACCGGCAAACGCTGCAAGTAGCTGAGGCTCGAATAACCGGTTCCGAAATCATCAATGCTGAGTCCAACGCCGAGTTCGCGAATTTTTGAAAGGACCAAGATGGCTCGCTCGGCGTCATCCATCACTGCACTTTCAGTAATTTCAAGTTTAAGCATTTCCGGCTTAGCTCCGGTTTCAAGTAAAACGCAGCGAACCGAATCGACGATGCCCGGCCGCGAAAGGTGCCCAGCAGAAAGATTTACACTGACAAAGACGGGCTGGTTCGTTGCAATTTTGCTCCATTTGACGACGTTTTCACAAGCCGAGCGCAGTAATTCAACTGTAATAGGCAAGATTAGACCGGAGCCCTCCGCAACTGCTATAAACTCCGTCGGCGTTACTAGCCCTCGGCAAGGATGGTTCCACCGAACGAGAGCTTCGTAGCCCGCAAGCTCCAACGCGTCCAGATCGATTATCGGCTGATAGTAGAGTTCGAATTCGTTGCGTTTGAGAGCGAAGCGAAGGTCGGTTTCGATTTCCAGGAGTTTAACCGCTCTGTCGTGCATTCTTTGGTCGAAAATGACTATTTCGCTTTTCGTTTCTTTAGCGCAATAGAGCGCAATACTTGCATCACGCAGGATTTCTTCGGCCGATAAGTAGCGTTCCGCTGAAACAGCGATGCCGGCGGTGGCCTTTGTGAAAATACTTCGCCCCTCGATTTCAAACGGGTCAGCCATTGCGGCAACGAGCAAGTCGGCGACCTTTTCGGCCTCGCACTGAGATTTAACATCCTCAAGAAAAACGGCAAAATCATCGCCGCCTAGCCTTGCAACTGCGGCAGGATTTCCGACGCATTTTACGAGCCGCTCGCCCACCTGAACCAGCAACCGATCGCCGATCGAATGGCCTAAACTGTCGTTGATCGTCTTGAACCTATCCAAATCAATAAAAATTACCGCAAACTCGTTGCTGCCTGCCCGCTCGAGTAATCTTCGTTCCGCTATTTCGAGAAGCTTATTGCGATTGCCGAGGCCGGTTAGGCCGTCATGGTAAGCTGCATGGCGAAATCTTTCACGGCTTTCGCGAAGAGCCATAGCGCTTTGCTCCAGTTCGTCTATGTAATGCCGTAGTTCAGTTACATGGACTTCAGCCTGCTCGGCACGAAAGCGCTCGGCGGTTTCCGCAGTTGCAGCTTCGCGTCTTATCCATCGGATAAAGCGAATATGGTGGATTGTAATTAGCAGAAAACAGCTTAGGCTGACGGCAAATGTCAGAACAGCGAGCGCTGCATTTCCATAATGCAATAAAAGCGAGCCGCAAACCAAAGCGACCGCTCCGAGCGTCATAAGTAATAAAATATATAAACTCGTAAGCGTGTACCGTTTATTCATCTGGGAAAATCTACAAGTGGAAAGAAAAAATTGTTGATGTGCGGCAGATGTTGAAAAGAGAATTTTAGGCAACGGAGCCCCAGAACACCTGCAAAATGATACCTCAAAGAGAAGTCAATTACCAGAAAAATCTTCGAAACTACAGACATAAACAAGGGAAGGCGTGACGGCCTTCCCTTGTTTTTTCGAAGCGCTCGGTCAGAACCTATTTGAGAATCCCGACCTGGGTCAGAGCATACGCATAATCAAAGGCGACTTCTTTTAGTCTGTCGTAACGGCCTGAGGACCCGCCGTGGCCAGCCCCCATATTGGTCCGCAGAAGAATTACATTGTCGTCGGTTTTCATTTCGCGAAGTTTAGCAGCGAATTTCGCGCCTTCCCAATATGGCACCTGGCTGTCATTGAGCGAGATTTCGATCAACATATTAGGATATTTTTGCGCCTTGACGTTGTCATAGGGCGAGTATTGAATCATATAATCCCAGGCTCGTTTATCGTCCCGTGGATTTCCCCATTCGATCCATTCTTCGGTCGTCAAAGGCAGCGTTTCGTCGATCATCGTGTTCATGACATCAACAAACGGAACCTGGACAATTGCGGCCTTGAAAAGCTCTGGCGCCTGATTTACGACTACACCCATCAAAAGTCCGCCAGCGGAACCGCCTTGAATCACCAATCGGTCCGGCGACGTGTATTTCTCAGAAATAAGCCACTTGGCGGAATCAATAAAGTCATTGAAAGTATTCATTTTCTTGAACATTCGCCCTTCCTGCCGCCAGCGTTCGCCGAGTTCGCCGCCGCCACGGATATGCGCGATCGCATAGATCATTCCGCGGTCTACGAGGCTTAACCGCGTGACGGAAAAATTCGGCATCGTCGAAAAGCCGTACGATCCATACGCATAGAGAAGCATCGGTGCAGTCCCGTCGATCTTCGTTCCCTTTTTCATCATCAGCGAGATCGGCACCTTGACCCCGTCGCGAGCGGTCGCCCAGATGCGACGGGTTTCGTATTTGGATTTATCGTAACCACTTGGGATTTCTTGCTGCTTTATTAAAGTGCTTCGGCGGGTTCGAAAATCGAATTCATACGTCGAATTCGGAGTAATCATCGAGGAATAAGAATAACGGATAACGGGCGTATCGTATTCCGGGTTATACCCGAGACTGATAGTATAAACCGATTCCGGTGTTTCGATTCTTACCTGTGCTCGTCTGGTCTTCAAATCGAGGACCCGAAGATATTCCAACCCATTTTCTAGTTCCGAAACAACGGCATAATCTCTAAAGAAATCAATGCTGTCGATCTTAACCGCGGGATTATGCGCGATGAAATCCCTCCAGTTCTTTTCAGTCGGATCCGAAAGCGGAGCTCGAACTACCTTGAAGTTCTCAGCGTCCTTGTTCGTTGTTATGAAAAACTCGCCATTATTAAAATCGGCGGAGTACTCGTGGCCCTCACGACGCGGAGAAATCAGCCTGAAGTCACCCGTCGGGTTGTCAGTCGGTAAATACCTATATTCACGCATCGTCTTGGCAAACGAGCCGATAAAAAACATTTTCCCGTCGCGGGAACGGCCAACGCCCGCGTTAAAAAGTACGTCTTTTTCGTCGAATACGAGCTCGTTGCGCTCGGTTCCGACAATGTGGCGCCAGATCTTATCCGATCGCTTCGAAACTGCGTCTTCCTGACCGATGAAAAGATATTTCCCGTCCGGCGACCAAGCCGTGCTTGTTACGCGCTCGATCCGATCCGGCAACAATTTACCAGTACGTAAGTCCTTTATTTGCAATGTATATTGCCGGTAACCGGTCGTATCGGTTGCAAATGCCAGGAGATTTCCGTCATCGCTCGGTAGGAATATTGAAATTGCAAAGTATTTATAGCCCTCTGCGAGAGCGTTCTGATCGATCAAAAGTTCGGGATCCGAAAGGTCTTTTGACTTGCTCCGATAATAGATAGGATACTGCTTGCCTTCCTCACTCTTCGTAAAATACCAGTATCGGCCGAGTTTATAAGGAACGCTCAGGTCCGTCTGTTTGATGCGGCCAAGCATCTCATTGTAAAGCCTGTCTACAAGGACTTTATGTTTGCCCATATGAAATTCCGTATAGGCATTTTCGGCCTCGAGATACCGAATTATGTCGGGATCTTTTTTTTCATTCCGATCCCGAAGCCAGTTATAGTTATCAACAATTTCATAACCATGTATTTTCAAACTCTTCGGGACTTTTTTTGCAACTGGTGGTTTCATATCTGACTGCGCATAAAAAATACTGCAAAATGCGATAAGAAAAATCGCAAAGGCAAACAATCGTAAAAAATTCATCCCGCGTTCTCCTTAAAATTTATTAGTTCACTGAGAAATTCGCATTGCTGATCGATTTACCAAGCTCCAGCGACCGAGTCTCCACAAACTAGGCCGGGACACGACTTAAGCAGAGTTTTCTAGAGGGAAAGAGCCCCGAAACGGGGCCCTTTCAGTAACAACCAGCAAAAACAAAACTTCAAAGCTCCCACGGGCTGCATCACCGCTGATCTATTGGTACGTATTTAAGCCCGCGCGGGCCAACATATTCTGCTCTCGGCCGGATCAGTTTATTATTCGCATATTGCTCCAATATATGACCCGTCCAGCCCGAAATGCGGCTGACGGCAAAAATCGGAGTGTAGAGATCAAGGGGAATTCCCATTAGGTAGTAAGTGGAGGCCGAATAAAAGTCTACATTTGGAAACATTCCCTTTTTTTCGAGCATTATTTGCTCGATTCGCTGGGACATTTCAAACCATTTGAAGACGCCGGTTTTTTCCGCCATCTTACGCGAAAATTTACGGAGCCAAGTCGCTCGCGGGTCTTCCGTCTTATACACGGCGTGGCCGATGCCCATAATTTTGCGTTTTTCCGCTAGAGCGCTATCAACCCACCGCTCAACGTTTTCGAGCTCACCGATTTCGAGCAGCATTTTCATTACGTTTGTGTTCGCACCGCCATGGAGCGGGCCGGCAAGGGCCGCAATCCCAGCCGTAACGGCTCCGTACATACCAGCGAGCGTGCCCGCAACGACGCGGGTGGTGAAAGTAGAAGCGTTAAGTTCATGGTCCGCGTGGAGTATGAGGCAGACGTCGAACATTCGTGCCTCGTCGGCGTCAGGCTTTTCCCCGCGAAGCATATAAAGAAAATTCTCCGCGATTGACAGTTCAGGATTGGGCGGAATCACATCTTTGCTGCTCCGTATCCTATCCCAGGCAGCCGCAATCGTGCCGATCTGGCCCGTTAAGCGGACCGCAACGCGCATCGCAGATTCACGATCGGTTTTATGGCCGTCTTTGTCGTAAAAATCCAGTGCGGAGACGGCTGTCCGCAGTACGTCCATCGGATCGGCATCCGTCGGAAACTGTTTCATCAAAGAAGTTACTGTGTCAGGGATAGCGTAGTTGGCCCTCAACTTGCGGATGTGTTCATCGAGTTCCGCGCGGTTCGGTAACCTTCCATTCCAAAGTAAGTAGATTACCTCCTCGAAGGTTGAATGCTCGGCAAGATCGTGAATATCGTATCCCTGATAAATCAGGATTCCCTGCTCGCCGTTTACGTCTCCAATCGAGCTTTGAGCAGCAACGACACCGCGAAGCCCTGCTGCTGCTGTACTTTCTGTAGCTGTTGTCATTTGTCAGGTACCCTTGGATTATTCGATTATTAAGCAACATTATATTGTAACGAAGCGTGCTGTGGCTAACAAGTTGGCCGACCTGATTTTCCATCCAAAAATCGAACTCGATTAAATCGAACTCGATTAATCGATCGATCGTTTGATGCGATAAAAAAGCAGCCGGCAACGGGTTTATCCCACTTAAATCCGCGTGCCGGCAATGTGCAATATAAATTATCGAGAGGCTCTCAATAGTTTATCGGGAGGCTCTCAGCGAATCTGAGTTTCGTATGAGGATTTGATTCGCAGTTGTTGGGATTTGCTGAGCTGGATATGCTTCCCTCGCTCGATCACGACGGAGCTGACGCCAAACGCCGCCCCGACACCGGCCCCGATTGCAGCCCCCACCGGACCGGCGGTAACTGCTCCAATTGTAGCTCCAGTGCCGGTCGCGGCCCCGATTTTTATCGAATCGTTTTTCAGCGTACCGCGTCCGACGGCTGTACCTTCGTCATCTACAGTCTTGACATTATCACCTCGAACCGGAAGCACCTCTGTAACAATTGCACTGAAATTACTCCATCGACGCTCGGAAAGCACGATCCGGTCGAACGAAAGCAGCAATTCCGAACGCCGCTTTATCCGTCCTGGCCGAGTTACTTTTTCGATATGCCCTTCTATGGTCGCCCCAGCAATTTCAACGGGTGAAACAACTCGCGCCGTAAACCTATCGCCCTCGCGGTTTCGCTCGGTATCCAAAGCTTCATCGAGTTCGATAATTATTTCTGTGTCGCGTGGAACTATAATGATTGGATCCTCCGTAGAAACGTACGTAATTTTTTGAATGCCGGCCGGACGTCGGTTCCCTCCGTCAGCCGGAAGCCCGGCGCCCGAGACCGCAGAGCTCAACTGCGGCGAGGCATTGTTTTCTGCTTCGCTTGGCTTAGTGCTATCTTGCCTTGTCGAGGAAGACGTTTCCCGACTATCTCCAGTTTTTAAGGTCTCCCGCGCCGGCGAAACATCTCCGCGGCGTACCAAGTTTTGCGGCAATTTCACGTCAAAGGCTTTTTTTTCGTAGCCTGCCGTATATCCGGCCTCGAATCCTTGGCGGTAGCCATCGCGATAGTCATCGATCGACCCGTAATCACGATTATAGGCCCGGTCGGCTTTCAGATAGTCCTCGTGATTACTGAATTCCCGTGATTTATTGTCGATCGCGTCGCGGTATCCGGCCATATAGCCGTCAGAATAGCCGGTTCGGTAACCGCGCTGCAACGCAACGTCCGATGTCACCTGTGACGAGACAAGCCCCACGGCAAGACCCGCAATATAAAGAAAGCTGAGCGAAAAGGCAAAAAGGGCAGGAACTAAACCACGTGATTTTCTCATTTTACCTCCATTAAACAATTTGGACTATTCTCGGGATGTCACTTCCGGATGGCGGATCCTCGATATCAAATCCGTTTAATCTCATTGATTTATAAACTATTGCTTAAGAAATTACAAGAAGTTTATGCGTTATGCTTAATTTTTTTGATTCGGCTAGGTAAAAAGCGAGAGGCGGCGTCAGCCATTGTGGCTTTCGCCGCCTCGTTCGCGCTTTCAGGAGGAAGTCTTCTAAGAACAGCGCTTTCCTAGAAGCTTTTGCGAAATAGATACGAAGCCCGAATGAAAAAAGTTCTACTATTTCGCGCAAATCGTGGCTCGAATTGTCCCGTAAAGCGACTAAAGCCGTTTCGTAAATCTTCTCGAAGTTTAAAGCGCCCTCAAGATTAAGTCGCAAAGTGCCACGAACGCTTAAATCGGCATTTGCACAGACTATTCCTGCCGCGGCCTGGCGTTCGAATCGTAAATCTATCGTACAAATTGTCGAGCGTTTGCCCTGAATATCGTCGCACCGGGACGAGATTTGGTGCCCATTCGATTAGCAAAAAATATCCCATTTGTGTTCGTCCGCCTCGTAAAACCTGCATCGGGGCGATAATCCGGAACGATGTCGATACTGAAATCCGCTCCTCAGCCTTCTCTATAAATTCCGTCTTGCTGGATACCGAGCGGATTGAAACCCGGGATTTACGCCCGCCGCCGGTCGTTGAATGTATCCAGCCAAACACGGACGTTATCTTCAGTGAAAACGCTGTCACGTTTAGCAGCACTCGCCCGGACCTTGTCCTTTTCATCCCAGCATTTCAAGCCTTGCTAGAGATTCTTTTCGTCGTAGAACATGTAAGCTTCCGTTGGTTTTGACGGTGCGATACCGTCACCCGGCGCTACCTAGACAAAACCTTTGAAGACTGCAGCAAAACGCCATGCTTCTTCCGTCATTCAGCCATCTAAAACGATTTCGCCGCCGAGTTTCGGTATTTAAATCGGAACGGCCTTTTGAGGTGGGATTACAATTCGGCTGATTTCTTTCTTTCCGGCGTCACGGACGCTTCTCGGCCCGTTTCTAAAGCTTGCGAGAAGATTTTCACGCTTGTCAGACACCGAATTACTGCAAGATATAATCGGTACAACATAATTTCTCAATTGACTAGACCGGATGGAAACCTCAGAACTTACTATTCGAAATCGCTCATGTTAGAGCATCGGAAGCAGGTTTCAGGCACCGGCATGAATGGCTTAACGAGGAAAAAGCAAAATTCGTTTCGGAAACCTTCTTCGCAAACTCAAAACGCCTGCGCAAAAAGCTGCGAATAGCCAATCGCCTGAAGTATCGAGCAATACGCGGTGATCCGCAATCGGCGCTGACTAATTCACGAAGACCTCTTCCCGCGAGCGGATGGTAACGGCAGAATCGCACTCCCTAAGAACGTATTTTTGTCTGCCGCCATTTCCGAGAACCCAGCGATTATTAGCAATTTTCCGGACGCTCGCAAATCCTTCAATCTTCATGGCATCGCCTGCGGAAAGTCCTAATTTTCCGAAAGGTGATTGAATCTGATTGCCTAAATTGAAAACCAGCCCCGCAAATACCAGTGTATAAAGGCAATTCAAATTAACCCCTCGCAATTATTCGACGTTCCCGCCGAAATTTTTACGTTTCTAATCAATAAAACACCGCGCGGCCAATTTGTGACAAGAAAACAGAAAATCCCTTTGGAGCTGCCAATGAATTGAAGTTTAATTTCAGATTTAGGGCTTACATTTACATGATGGCCTCGATTTGCTAGATTATAAATTTTGAACAGGCTCGGAACCGGAGATAAAAGATGAATTTAGAAAAGACGCGGCTCCATATTCTCCGCACAACCGATGGCCTTTCGAAAAAGGCCAAAACAGGCGTTTCTCTCCATTGCCACACTGAACATTCAAAGGAGATGCTGGATTTTATCCCGCATTATGCTGAGAAACTGCCCATTATCGCGACATTTTGGCGGCGTGAACGAAGGCGATATCTGGCGCGTGAAGGCAAAGGCATAGACTTTTCCACAGCTTACTGGTCGCCGCCGCTTTCGCCGTATGAGGTGTACGATATCGAACGCCGGCAAATCCAAGATGCCGGACTTAATTCGATCGTCTCGCTAACCGACCACGATAGCATTAATGCCACGCTAGAGGTCAACGAAGTTCAACCAAACCACAAAGCCCCGATTTCGATGGAATGGACAGTACCTTATGAGTACGGTTTCTTTCACGTCGGCGTACATAATTTGCCAAAAGCAAATGCTGCTAAAATTACCGAAATCTTGCTCGAATTTACGTTCAATAAAGAGAAACAGGGGAACAGCCGACTGACGGAACTTTTTGCAATGCTCAATGAGTTGCCGCAGGTGCTGATAATTCTTAATCATCCGCTTTGGGATATTGAAATCGTCGGTCAGGGGCGGCACGAGGCTCTTCTTCGAAGCTTTATCAAATCCCACGGCAGGTGGATTCATGCCTTTGAAATAAACGGATTCCGCTCCTGGTCGGAGAACAAAGCCGTGATCGAACTCGCCGAAAGTCTCGGAATTCCAGTCGCTACCGGGGGCGACCGCCATGGATGCAAACCAAATACAGTGATTAATTTGACGGATGCGGCAACTTTCGACGAATTTGTCGAGGAAATTCGCGTTAATAAACGAAGTGAAGTCGTTTTGATGCCTGCATATGAACAGCCGCTCCATTCGCGGCAGCTTGAGTCGTTTGCGGAAATCTTGTCGCATTATCCGCATTTTCGGGAAGGGCGGCAGCGTTGGTTTGACCGCGTATTCTTTGACACGGGCAATGGGCAGGGCGTACGGTCTCTGGCATCGCACGGTTGGAAACTCGGCGGCCCGCTTTGGCTGAGATGGGCAATTTGGACTCTGGGTGTGCTCGGAAGCCCAACAGCACGGCCACTTTTCAGACTTGCACGAAAGCGGGCTGATCGGGTACCAAAAAGCCTTGAGAGCGCTCGCTTTCAGCGACCTGACGTTTCCGATTTACTTGAATATCTTTATCCGGAAGCGATTTCAGAATCGCCGGTTTAGGTTGATCGACCACTTTTCCGGCCAACCACGTTTTAGAAAGGCGGCTCATGAAGACCGCCTATACGTATTTTTAGCGTAAGAGTTGTGAAAAATATTCCACGATTAGCCTATTTCCCGGACTCGTTTCTAGAGGTGAACGGCGTTGCAATGACAAGCAAGCGCTTCATTCAATACGCAAAAGAGCGAGGATTTCCGGTGCTCTGCGTTTATGCCGGTAAACAAAATCGAACCCATACGGACGGCTCAATAACTTACCTTTCGCTAAAACGCTCACCGCTCCGCTTCGACCTGGACGAAGAACTCGCGTTCGATCCATTTTTTCAACGGCATACTGGCCGTGTGCGCCGCGTCTTGCAGCAATTTCAGCCAAGTATCGTCCATATTACGGGCTTAAACGACGTCAGCATAATAGGAAACTATCTTGCTTGGAAAATGCGGCTCCCGCTCATCGGCTCCTGGCATACGAATATTCACGAATTTGCCACCCGCCGCCTAATGAAACTCGGCCGCCTCCTGCCGAAACGACAGCTTGAGTCTTTATCCAATTTGATTGAGCGGAAAATATTCAGCGGAGCTATGTTCTATTACAAGATCCCAAAGGTAATTCTCGCGCCTAACGAGGAACTTGTTGACTCGCTTGCGAGATGTACCGGCCGCAAAGCCCGCCTTATGATCCGCGGTGTAGATGCGGAACTCTTCAACCCTAATAAGCGAACGGTTAATGACAAAATCGTCCGAATCGGCTTCGCGGGCAGGCTTCGTGTGGAAAAAAATGTGAGGCTTCTTATCGATTTGGAAAAACGCCTTCTACAAGCCGGGAAACGTAATTTTGAATTTCTAATTGTCGGCGAGGGCACGGAATACGAATACCTGTCAAAAAATATGAAAAATGCAGTTTTTACGGGATTTCTCGAAGGGGAAAAACTTGCCGTCGCTTATGCAAATATGGACATATTCGTCTTTCCGTCCGAAACCGATGCCTTCGGCAATGTAGTCCAAGAGGCGACCGCTTCCGGCGTACCGGCCATCGTAACGGCGAAAGGCGGACCAAAATTCCTTGTCCAGCATGGCACTACTGGTTTTATCGCCTCTGATGTGAACGAATTTGCTCGCTATACGATCCGGCTTATGGAAAATCCCCTCGAACGTTCTAAAATGGGAAAATTGGCACTTGAATTTTCTCGCTCGCGGTCGTGGTCAAGGGTCTTCGATGGAGTGTACGACGCGTATCGTGAATGCATCGAAATCGCTGCAATGAAGCAGAGCCAGACCTCTGAAAATAATGACCCGAGGGCCTGCGCAGCCAAATCCAAGGCGGCAGAATCGTAAAATTATGCCCTCCAATAGTTACATCGAGGCAGTTTTTGATCCGGAATCAGTCAAATCGGCGGATTCATTTGCAAATTCGTCCGGTTCTGCTGACCGTCCCGATCCGAATGATTACGATCCGTTTGCCGAGACGGGGCTCGTAGAGCCGCGCGAAAGCCTTTCAAGCGTGTTCGCTTATGTAATCCGGCATCCACTGGAAACGATGATTTTGCGGTGGAACTGGAAAGCCGCCGTGCTGAGCGCTCTTTTGCGGGCTCCGATATTCTTTTTCGCGTATTTGTTCAAAAAAGACGGACTCAAGCTTGCTATTGGCGCGGCGCTTGCGCAATCAGCATTCCGTCTCGCATTTGGCGGCGTTAACGGCGCGATCATTCAGTCCTTCAGCAAGGTTGAACCGCCCTGGCACGCCGTACTCACCGTACCGATCGCCCTAGCGGCGTTTAGCCACCTGATGGAATTCGTGGTTCAAACGCTTTACGATCATCGGACAGGAGCAGTTGGCCGCGGCAAAGCGATTGCGATCTCGGTGTTCGTCTCCGCTATCTCGGCTCTTTTCAATCTCTTCGCAATGCGCCGTGGAGCGCTTTTGGTCAAGGATGAAAGTCGGCAATCGCTTTGGCGTGATTTGATCCGAATGCCGTGGATCATCTTCGAATTTCTGTCATTCCCGTTGGTTTGGACTTGGAAAAAAAGTCGGCGAATGAACGGAACCATTCGCAAACGAAGCTAAAGGGCTCTCTATTTGAGCCTAGTTGCCGGTTGTACGAATTGCCGCCTCGGTCGAATGGCGGATAAAAGCCGCGTCGCGGGTTTTGAGCGGCTCATAAAACTCAGAATACATTTTGTCATAGGTGTGAAAAAGCCGGCCAAACGCAGCTTCAACGTTGTTGTCGGCTGCAGTCTTCAGCGCTGCCTTACGCTTTCGCTCGGCAATTTCCGGGTTCCCAGCCAATTCTAAAATGCGGCTGGCAAAAGCTTCCGCCGTCGGTGGAGCCAGAAATGCGTTTTCCTCGTTTGCGTAGGTGAGGGTTCCGCCGGCGTTCGGAACGACAACGCTTAATCCAGAAGCCATCGCTTCCAGACCGACATTCCCAAACGGTTCACGGGGATTTGGATGAATAAAGCCGTCGGCATTAGCGTAAAATTCCGCAAGCCGTTTTCGTTTCTGGTGCCCTATAAAAGCAATTCGCCCAGGAGCCAAGGCGGCCGATTCGTTTTCTAACCTATGTCGCTCCGGCCCGTCGCCCGCGAGGATAAGGCGGAAATCGAAACGCTTGTCATATTGCAGGATTTTTGTAATCTGTGGCAATAGCCGGATATTTTTCTCCCGCGAAAGGCGCGTCGAAGAAATCAGCAGAAACGCAGATTCCGGAAAACCGAGTTCTCGAGCAATTCGAGCGCGCGCTTCCCGTGACTTCAGATGAGGGCTAAAAACGGCTGTATCGACGCCGCGAGGACAGATCGCAACACGGCTCGAAAAATCGGATAACGAGTTCCGAAAAAACTCCCAGCATTTGTCCAGTGCGTAATTTGAAATACGGTCGCGCATTTGTCGATTCACAGAATCGAAAAGCTCTTCGGCGACAAAGGGAGAGTTCGCGATAAAATAATCGAACATTGCAAGGTTGAAGTTTCCCATCGCGGTCCGGGAAAACCATTTTCCAAACTTCCCTGAAACGACAAAGCTGGCGAAAATTGTATCGAATCTTTCACCTGTAAAGTAAACGAGCAAAGGCCGACCGAGCCGGCGGAAATATCCTTTTCTGATCATTCCGGCCAGAAAAGTCAGCGAATAATTGTCGTAGACCTCAATTGCAGACGGGGCTTCCTTTAGTAAAACGTCGCGTATAGCGGTGCCATGAAAAAGATATTGATTGGGCAAGATCATTCGATACCGACGATCGAATAGCGGAGCAGGACGCGCCGCAATCTTGTAAATGCGAGTGAACCTACCGGTTTCGATAATTTCCGAATGCTCGCCCGGTACAATTAGCGTGTGGTAACGTCCTCGACGTTCTGCTTCGGTAAGAAGCATATCGTAGTTGGTTCGGACGCCGCCGGATGCATTGTGATAGTAATTTGTAATGTGAACGAAACGTTTGGGACTTGTGGGACTGTCTAGCATAAACTGAAGGTCTAATTGCCTGCTCGGGCAGCTCAAATCTGAAGTCCCTAGGATTCAGTAAACTTCGCCGGAGTTGTAATCGCCGGCCCAACTTTTCTAATTCACCGGATTGAATGCTAAACTAATCCTTCACAGAAAAGCCGATTCGCAGCGGTCTTGCACGACGATGCCAATTCAAAAGACGCTCCATATCACCAATTATTACCACAAGAATTCTGGCGGCATCAGCACTTCATATAATAACTTGCTCGCGGCAGCTGAGAAAAATCAACGCCAGGTTAGGCTCGTCGTTCCCGGGGCGGAAGATCGCGTCGAGGTGGTTAGCGACTTTGCACAAATCTATTTCGTATCTGCCCGATACTCTCCGATTTTCGACAACCGGTATCGCGTTTTAATGCCGTGGCAATATATGTTGAAAAATTCGGCGGTCCGAAAAATTCTTCTCGATGAAATGCCCGATTTAATTGAAGTTACTGACAAATACACGCTTAGTATGATCGGCGCAATGATCCGAACCAATAATTTCAAAAGGTTGGGACGTCCGATTCTCGTGCATTTCTCGTGCGAGCGATTGGACGATAACGTCGCCTCATTTTTGTTTGGTGGGCCCGTTGGGAAATGGTTTTCAAAGATGGTAATGGCAAATTATCTACTGCCTTCGTTCGATTTCCACATTGCGAATTCGGCATACACCGCGTCGGAATTTACCGAATCTGTAGAAAAGGGAACCTCGCGTTTTGGAAACCTCTGCTGGCGATTTTTACGTGGTCCACGATTTCCGCTCGCAGAGCGCATTTTTATCTGCCCACGTGGCGTGGACGCCGAACATTTTACGCCCCGGCGAAAATCTCAGACTCGACGGGCCGAAATCACCGCAAAAGCAGGTATTCCTGAAAATTGCGTTTTTCTCCTCTATGCTGGGCGTTTATCGCCGGAGAAGAATGTTGAGCTGCTGCTTGCAATGATGGAAAGCCTCTGCGCGCAGGCGGCCCCGGATTTCAGGCTGCTCATCGCCGGTGATGGCCCGCTTAGATCTAAGCTCGCCGTCCGCGGGGAAAACGATTTGAGCGGTCGCATTATTCTTCTGGGACACCTAGATAAGGAGCAATTAGCCGACTACTATGCAAATGCGGATGTATTCGTTCACCCTAATCCACGCGAGCCATTCGGAATCGCGCCGCTCGAGGCAATGGCCTCCGGCACGCCAACGCTGGCGCCGCGCTCGGGCGGAATTTTATCGTATGCAACGGATGACAACGCCTGGCTCGTCGAGCCGAATGGCGAGGCTTTCGCCGCGGCCGTGCGAGAGATAATATCCGATCCGGTTGCGAGGGCAAGAAAAGTTTCAGTCGCAATCGCGACCGCGCAGCAGAATACGCGCGAGCATGCAACTGCCCGGCTGTTTGAGACTTACGACGAAATTGGAGAGATCTTTAACGCAAATCGTGACCTCCTTACAGATACCGAAGCGGCCCAACATTATGACTTCGCGGCGTTGCTCAAGTCCGGGTTTGCAAAATCCGCTGAGAGGGGTCAATAGACGTAATTAGTCCGCGCGGTCTGATCACATTCCGATCGCGACGATAGGTTAAAATTGATTGAATGCTTGAACTGGTATTCGCAAATCTAAAGGTCCGTCCTGTCAGGATAATCATCAGCACCGTTGGCGTCGCCCTCGGCGTTGTCCTCGTTGTATTGTTTACGGGTCTCGCACGTGGAATGACGAATGACATGGCCCGTCGCGCTTCAAACTGGAAAGCCGAAATTGTTTTTACCCGCCCGGGCGCAATGGAACTAACCAGTTCGAACGCCTCGGTTTCGACTACGTATGCAGACCGCCTGCGTTCGATCGAAGGAGTTGCGGCAACCATTCCGGTTATTCGGTATATTACGCCGGATACTCGAGGTCGGTTCGGAATACAACAGATTGATGGTGTTGATTGGGAGCCATTTGCAAAGATGAACGGAATGACCATCGTTGCAGGTCGTTCACCGCAGGAAAATAACGAGGTAATCCTTGACGAGCGGCAGTTGAAAGAAGAAAAACGCCAAGTTGGTGAATCCATAATGCTTTTTGGTGGCCACGAATACCGGATTGTGGGCGTTTTCGCGCCGCCATCGGGGGCGCGGATTAAAATGTCGCTTGCAGCAATGCAGGAGGCAATCGAAGCTCCGGGAAAATGCACGTACATTCTCGTCAAGGTTAAGGAAGGCGTCAATCCGACAGAGGTCGCAGCTCGAATAAATCAAGAGCTGCCAGGAAACAAAGTCAATCTTACCCGCGATTTGATAATCGATGCACAAGACCGAGTTCCGGGCCTCAATCTCTTTTTGCGCGTTCTGGTCGCACTTGGTGCAATAGTAAGCACGATATTCGTCCTCCTTTCGATGTACACAACGATTACCGAACGACGAAAGGAGATCGGCATCCTGAAATCACTCGGCGCATCGCGCGGATTTATCGTCGGAGCCGTCGAGGGCGAAGCTCTGTTAATTGGCATCTTCGGAGTTCTGCTCGGACTGTTGATTGCCTATCTTGCTGCCGCGACTATCCGTTATATCTTTGAACTACCCATCGAGTTCAGTATTGGCTGGATTGCGACTGCCGCTTTGATAGCGATCATTGGCAGTCTTGTCGGCGCACTTTATCCTGCCTTTCGAGCTTCGGCAATCGATCCGGTTGAAGTAATGGCGAACGAATAGCGATGAGCTTATCGGCCGCGAAAGTTTCCGTAAGATCAGCCGTCGGGAGCGGACATTTGCTTTCCCGCCGTGGCCTCCTCGAGCGAATTTTCGCCATTTGGTTCGATGGATTCTTTTACAACCAGATCTGGGAAGATCCGAACATCGATATCGCAGCTCTAAGGATTGATTCGGATTCACGCATTTTAACGATTGCATCCGGCGGCTGTAACGCATTGAACTATCTCCTTGAATCTCCCAAGTCAGTTACTGCTGTCGATCTCAATCTGAATCACCTCAGACTTCTAGAACTAAAAAAAGCGGCCGCACTTTATTTGCCGGACTTCGAGTCATTTTTTGAGTTCTTCGGATTTGGAAAAGGACAAAATACAGAGTCGAATTATCATCGCTATATTGCCCCACACTTTGACCGACAAGCTCGCGATTATTGGGAATCAAATTCGCTTATCGGAAGCGTTACAACAGGGCCGCGACTCGCATTTTTTCGCGACCGTGGCCTATACCAGCATTCGCGAAGTGCCGTTGCGCTTCGTTTTTTCCACTGGCTGGCAAATTTTCATAGCTTGCATCCAGCGAAAATACTAGCTGCAAGCTCGCTGGACGCGCAGCAAAGAATATTCGAAGAAGAAATTGCACCATTCTTCGATTTAGCGATCGTTCGTTTAATTGGCCGATTATCGATGACATTGTTCGGCCTCGGAATTCCGCCGAAACAATTTGAGGAACTAGCGAACGGCTCAAAACGCAACGCATCTTTGATTGACGTTTACCGCAACCGCATCCGTCGCTTCGCCTGCGAATTTCCTATTAGCGAAAACTATTTTGCCTGGCAAGCCTTTGGCCGCCGTTACGACACCCAGCGTCGAAAGGCTCTTCCCGCATACTTAAAGCGAGAAAACTTTGTGCGCTTGCGGTCAAACGCGCCGACACTTGCACTGATTCATTGTCCGGTTACTCAGGTTATCGCTGAAACGCCGAAAGGAACCTTCAATCGTTTTGTCTTTCTCGACGCGCAAGACTGGATGGACAATGATGCAATAAACCATTTGTGGACGCTGATTCGCGATCGTGGCGAGCCAGGCTCAAGAATCGTCTTCAGAACCGCCGGCGAATTATCGCCAATCGAATCTCGCCTTGATCCGGAAATACGGCAATCCTTTCAATACGAAGCCGAAGAATCAAGCCGTCTAGCTAGGCTTGACAAAACAGCAATCTACGGTGGATTCCATTTATATGTCCTGAAAAAAAAGTAGTAAATTCGCGCAAAGCACATCCTCTACGATCAGATGAACGACACCTTCGAAAAAATGGACCGAATGTACCGGTTTCAGCGTCATTTTTACGATCTGACACGTAAATATTATTTGCTCGGACGGGATAAACTGCTGCGGAAATTGATGGATAGCCATAGAAACCGGATTCTCGAAATCGGTTGTGGCACTGGACGAAATCTTATAATTCTCGGTCGCCAGATGCCCGCCGCGAAATTGTTCGGCCTCGATGCATCGGCTGCGATGATCGAAACTGCGATAAACAAAGCACGATCAAACGGGATAAAAAATCTAAAGTTTGCCCGCGAGCTTGCCGGCAGTTTCTCTTTTCGAAAGACCTTCGGCTTGGCAGAACCATTCGACGCGATCTTTTTTTCTTACTCGCTTTCGATGATCCCCGACTGGGGGCACGCAATCGACAACGCATTCCGCAATCTCGCCGGCGACGGCACAATCTACTGCGTAGATTTTTTTGATATGGCCGGTCTGCCCGGACCTTTTGCAGGAGCGATGCGTTGGTGGTTATCTAAATTTGGAGTTTCCTATTGCGTAGGAATTAAGGAGTATTTAATGAGCTTGGATTCCAAAAACCGAGGAGTCGAATTTAGAACGTTTTATGGTGGATATTGCTTTATAGCCTCTGTCGGCCGCAGCCGATAGTTAGCCGAGAAGGCAAAGCGCTGTCAAGCGCACTTCGCACTGTTTTAAGTCAATCATTTTGGGTCCTACAACTCCTTATATCGAATTTCAAATGCCCCGCGAGTTCCCGTCTTTGAAATAGAGCAATCGCGAAGCTAATTACCAAGAAGCTCCCGGTAGCAAACTTACAAAAGCGAAGAGCCAAACATCCGGCTTGCGGAGAACGAAAACGCGCTTTAGCTTCATTAAGATTAGGACGAAGAAAACTCCGATATGTGCTGCGCTGGACTTGGATAAGATGGCAAGCGTCAAGCAAATCGCGGAGATCAACATTGCTTTTCGTGCGCCGCCCGAATACCGATTGCAGCAAGAACGAGGAGGAATAAAAGCGTTTTCTTCTTCCGTGTCAAATCGCGTTTAGGAGAACAAAAATTACAACAATGACTACCTAGCGGTCGTCCGGGCATCGATGTTGCAATGTTTTAGAATCAGAGATTCCAGTTTTCCGCTACTCTTCCACACAAAAAAGGTTTCCCCATCAGCTCTCTCTCAGCGTCCTGCAATGATAGGCACGAAATGCAAAAGTAGGAAGCCGATATTTGCCGCACCTGTTTGTCAGCGAACGGCTACTCACTGAAGGTCTCTTCGGGACCTTATCTGAGCGATGCTGATTACTCGTCCGAAGAGGATCCGAATCTGGACCCGCTTTTTATGAATTCGCAGAAAAAACATAAAAAGCCCACTCAGCGAAGAGCGGGCTTTTTCTCGATTTTAATCCCGGCGACTACCTACTTTCCCACACCTGAAAGGTACAGTATCATCGGCTCCAGTGGGCTTAACTTCCGTGTTCGGGATGGGAACGGGTGTTTCCCCACCGATATAGTCACCGGAAAACTTGTAGATATCTATGAAAGCTGATATCTGACAACTGAATACATACAGCGAATCCCATTGAGCTGCAAGAACAATTAGATTTGCTTGTTAACAAATTTTATGGTCAAGCCTTGGGACTATTAGTACTGGTCAACTAAGTACATTGCTGCACTTACATCTCCAGCCTATCAACCTGGTGGTCTTCCAGGAGTCTCACGGGCAGAACTAATCTTGGGTCTGGCTTCACGCTTAGATGCATTCAGCGTTTATCCATGCCTGACTTAGCTACCGAGCGGTGCCGCTGGCGCGACAACTCGTACACTAGAGGTCAGTCCATCCCGGTCCTCTCGTACTAAGGACAGATTCCCTCAATTCTGCTACGCCCACACCAGATAGGGACCGAACTGTCTCGCGACGTTCTGAACCCAGCTCACGTACCGCTTTAATTGGCGAACAGCCAAACCCTTGGGACCTTCTTCAGCCCCAGGATGCGATGAGCCGACATCGAGGTGCCAAACCCTGCCGTCGATGTGAACTCTTGGGCAGGATCAGCCTGTTATCCCCGGCGTACCTTTTATCCGTTGAGCGACGGCACTTCCATAAGCGACCGCCGGATCACTAACTCCTACTTTCGTACCTGCTCGACGTGTGTGTCTCGCAGTCAAGCTGGCTTATGCGTTTACACTCTACGGCTGATTTCCAAACAGCCTGAGCCAACCTTCGAGCGCCTCCGTTACTCTTTAGGAGGCGACCGCCCCAGTCAAACTACCCGCCTGATAATGTCCCTGATCCGGATTACGGACCTAGGTTAGAGTCCAGACAAACGAAGGGTGGTATCTCACATTGCGGCTCCGCCAAGCCCAAAAGCCTGACATCAAAGCCTCCCACCTATTCTGCGCATCGCTTGCCCGAAATCACTATCAAGTTGTAGTCAAGGTGCACGGGGTCTTTCCGTCTAGATGCGGGAAACCGGCATCTTCACCGGTACTACAAGTTCGCTGTGCCCCTCGTTAAGACAGCTCCCAGATCGTTACGCCATTCGTGCAGGTCGGAACTTACCCGACAAGGAATTTCGCTACCTTAGGACCGT
>PSMA01000003.1:11626-167948 GCA_040289905.1 Blastocatellia bacterium | reverse complement strand
GTTTTGTGATTTGCCAATGAGAAAAGGCCGCCAAAAAAAGCGACCTTTGCTGGATTTCAGATTTCTCGTCCCCTTTTACGGGCTTGCGAGAAAATCAACTCCGGCTAAGTCTTCCGTGAGAGTAAACGACCGTGAGTCCCCGTTGATACAGAGACGCGCGCTTGGATTAAGCTCCAAATTATAAAGTCGCGAAACCCGGATGCCATCGAATCGGTAAAAGCCGAAACTGTTTGTCATTGCAACGTGTGTCTCACCGGTTTCCATATCTAGCAAGGTTAGCCGCGCGCCGCGGACACCGCGTCCGTCGGAGGTAACCACGCGACCCGTGATTGAGGCATTCGAGGCCGAAGGTGAAAGTTCCTGACTCGTAAACGTGCAGACGACCTGCTCGCCGGGTTCGACGATGATATTGGCTTTACGATTTACGAGATCTACGGTTGAGTTGATTATATTCGTTTGTCCGCCTCCGGGAGTCTCGGTACAGGCAATGCTGGTCAATGACCATCCCGGAACCGGATTTTCGGTAACAGTTATCATATTCGGATTGCCAAATGCAGCGACCGATGGATCGGCGATCTGGCCGTCCGGTTGCAGAACAAAATTACTTTGAACGAAATTCTGCGCCGCGTCCGGAAATTGTGCATTAAGGTTTGAGTCGGCACGCCTAATCGCCTGCTTTCGTATGATTACCGTGCCTGCGGGTGGACTGCTGCCGAGCCAGCTATAAACAAGACGGTTCGGCGACGAGGTGTCAAGTCCGCCGAGAGCATTTTGCGTCGCGGAATTTACAATTGCTTGGGTTACCATAACCGGCGAGGCTGTTGGGTTAGAAGCGAGATAAAGGGCTGCGACGCCCGCAACGTGGGGCGACGCCATTGAAGTTCCACTCATAACTCGTGAATCGAAATCATTTGCATTCGAAACGGAGGTTATTGCGGTTCCAGGAGCCCAAACATCCAAGCAAGGCCCCCAGTTTGAATAAGATGCCTTTTGGTCGGTGCTTCCGATCGCTCTGACGGTAATTGCGGCCGGGGCCCGCGCCGGCGAATAATTACACGCGTCCGAATTCGCGTTTCCGGCGGCTATGACATATGTAATTCCGGCGTTGATAGAATTCTGTATCGCATTATCAAGTGCATTTGAAATGCCGCTGTTTGTGATGCTTATGTTTGCAACGGCCGGCTTGATATGATTTGATGTGACCCAATCGATCCCCAGAATTAAATAAGAAACCGATCCAGTTCCATCACAAGCGAGCACGCGAACTCCGTGGATTCTAACGCCCTTTGCGACGCCCCAAGTTGCGCTGCCGATCGTGCCCGCGACGTGCGTTCCGTGGCCATTGCAATCTTTTCCGTCTCGACCATCGGGTAAAACGTTGACGTCGGCCGTAGCTCTACCGCCAAATTCTATGTGGGTTGGACGCACTCCCGTGTCGATGATGTAAGCGTGTACATTCGAGGCCGTTGTTTGATACAAATATTATATAAATTATTCTTTATAACCCGCGGCGTTGAAAACTCCCTCGTGAATCGGTGCATCCGTCATCCATGTTGCAATTTTCGGCTCGTGGGTCAAATTGTAACGAATGTCAACTTCCGTATTTAGGGTCAAGCGGTAAAAAGCCATGTTATTGCCGAAGCGGTTATTTATAGACATATTTAAGGATTTCCAACCGGCCTAAATGATGAACGGACCAGCAACAAAGTTTTTCACCGACGTCGATACGAAAGACGGCTTAATGCTCTTGGCCATCGCCGAGAAATCCACACCGTCCTAGGCTTTACCTGGTTTTATCGCCTATTTCAGAGGCATGTTATTCTGGATTACCTCATTTGCGAGTCCAAAATTATTTAGGTTGAAAGAGCCCATCACAGCTTGATTTGGGTTGTCCATCGGAATGACTAGGCTTCCTGGTGGGACCAAGTCAATATTTGCCATTGCACGAGGTGCATCCTGAGCAATGGAACTAGACGAAGCTGTAACAATGAAAAGAAGTGTTAGGAAACCGCCGAGCGTAAGGCCTCGCGAGACGCGAGAAACGAAACAGTATTTGATAATTTTTAACCTCAATAATTTGTCAGGTGGCTAAAATTGACTCCACGCTCGGGTACCGTGATCCTCTAAAACTGAAACCGCCGCGACGGAAAATACAAGTTATTCAACCACCCCTCAGGGTTGCACTCACGGCAGCAATAAATTGTCGTTAAAAACCGTAGAAATTGTCGATAGACTCAAATTTCTAAAAAAACAAAAAAAGAATGGGCGACTTTTCAAAATCAGGAGGGCCACGGAATGTAATTTTTTCGGCGCACAATATACAATCGATTTGGATTCCCGCGTCGGCGGGCAATGAATATTCTGGCTAATTTTAAGGAAATGGAAGAAATTCTAAAGAAATTTGAAGGCACTAGAATCGACGTCAACTGTGCCAATGGCGTTTGGTTTCGGGGCGAGAATGTGGGTGTGGACGACGCCGTTTTGCAGCTACGCGATGACGAGCGGGTTATTTATATTGCTGTTAGGCGGATAATTGCAATCAGCGAAAGCGGTGAATCGAATACGCGTCCTGGTTTTGTCAGCTAGCAGAGCGAAGAAAGGCCCCGATGTTAACCGGGGCCGGTGTTTGCATTCGCTTGAGTGTCGATCGCCTATCGATCGATATTGTTGGGTGCGTTCTTCGCCGAGTCCCGTTCATCTTTCGGTCCGATAGATTTCACATTTGCTGGATTTAATCGACGAAATCCTACAATGCGCTTTTCCCAATAGCCTTTGAACGGGGAATAGGTGATTCCTTTACTCGAAGAGGCGTGGAAAAACCCATTTTCGTCGACTACTATGCCCACATGCCCAAGCCCGTTAAGGAAGACTAGCGTTCCGAATTTAAATCGGTCGTCACCGAAAACCGGCGCCGAGATTGCCCAAAGGTTGCGGGCGCTTTGGCGCTCGAAATCAATCCCGGCATCTGCAAAAACTGCCCAAACGAAGCCAGAGCAGTCGTAGCTATTAGGTCCACTCGCACCGTATCGGTATGGAATTTCGAGGCGAACGAAAATAGCCCGCTGCATCGCCGAAGTTACTGCCGGGCTGTACGCCGAGCGGGACGCTGCGATCGCACTTAATAGAGCAGCAGAAGAAACGGTTTTGCGGACCAATGACGGATTTTCCGCGGCGGCTGAAGGTGAAACACGTATTTCCTGCAAAAGCGGTTGCCGCACAGAAGAAGCAGCTTGCGTATCGTTGACCGGCGTCTCGGGTTGCGGTGGCGAATTGACAGGCCGGCTGGAAACGGTTCGGACTATACGGTCGCGCTCTTGTGCTGACGCGGTTCTGGCAAAATTGGAAAGAGTAATTACCGCGATTGCGAAAAGTATGAGAACCTTTTTCGAATCTATCAAAATTTTCTCCAGTTCGATTTAATTTTGGGATCTTGGCAAACGGTTTGCGATTTTCAAGACCTTCGCAAAACGCGTCATTCCCGCATTTTAATTAAGCGGGCAACCGGATTGTTGCAAGGTGTCTTGAAAGCTTTGCAACAGAATCCGAGACGAAATCTCACAAACTAAAACTCGATTCTTTTGGCAATTGCGAATTTCCTAATGCGGAACCGTCGGATTCTATGAATGGGCATTTCCGAATGACGCGTTCCGCCAAGCCAGAAGAGAGAATAGCATCACTATGTGGTAAATGCAAAATGCAGATTTTCACTCGGCCGAAAGCGGGGCCGCGGTTAGTTTCCCGTAGGTGGCCGAATTCTCGATTATCGACCGCAACCGAGAGACCGCATGCCGCTCTTTCGGTCGAAGGTGAGGTGGCGTTGCCTTCAGCGAAAGCAGCTTCAAACAGGCTTTTATCTTCCGGGTTAACGGCCTGAATGCCCTTTAACTTTCAACTTTGATACCAACCGGCGAATCCTTCAGTTGTCTTTTGCAGGGGAAGAGACGATGAATCAAAACGAACTTTCAGAAAAATCCGGCCAAAACGGCCGGAGATTAGAAAAGAGAGCAGAAACTTTAATCTACTTTTAGACAGAGAAAGAGGTTCCGCAGCCACAACCGCCCGTTGCATTCGGATTGTCGAAGGTGAAGCCGGAACCCATCATATTGGACGTATAGTCAATCGTTACACCATTTAGGTATTGCGCCGAAAACATATCTACAAAGAGTTTTACGCCCGATTTATCGAGGATAAAATCACCTTCGCGCGATTCTTCTTCGATATTTAGGCTGTACTGGAATCCCGAACAACCCCCCGGGACTACCCGGACGCGAAGACCGGCCGTTTCGGGTAAATCTTCTTCTGCTGCCATAAATTTCTTAATTTCGGTAATTGCCGAATCGGTGACATTCAAATCGACTGAAGGCGCCGCAACAGCTGACATTTTGGTATTCTGCTCCTTATATTGAAATGAATAAGATCAGCACTAAATGCTAAGCGCTAATCATTACATTAACGTAAATACTATCAGATCGCCTCGTTATCGGCAATAGATCTACATCTACGAACATACTGCCCGGTACGCGAATTCAATCTCGGGGATCGTTAAGAAGGGCCTTTGCTCGCCTACGGTTCGAATTCGGATCGGCCATCGCGTTTTGCATATTCGAGAAAAATCGTAATGTTCCGCATTGCTCTCGCAGTTCGCCAATGGTCGAATCAAATGGCGGCGGAAATTTCTTAGCTGGCTTTCCGAAGCCCATAAACAGGTCGTCGAAGTCGGCGGCCGCCTTCTCCGGATTTTTGTAAATGTTTTGTTTATCTTTGGAGACTTGTATCGCCTCATGGATTTGAATGACCGCCATCACAACTTTGTGGAATTTCTCACCCTTTTCGTTGTGTTCAACAATCTTGCGAAGACATTCGTTGGCATCGATGAGCTTTTGAAATGCACTGCTATTTTGCCCGTTTCGCAGTGTTTCGCCAGCCGTTAGCGCATATTTGATCCTTCCCTGAGCGATGATTGCGACAGCCGTAACATCTTCGGGATTTCCGCTGAGCCCAATTGCGCTGGCCCATATTTTCACTCTTGTCAACGCTTTCGCGAAAATTCCTTTCTCTGGCACTTCTTGTTTTCTCCTTGTTGCAATACTCGCCGCCCTTTATCAAAAGAGCCTACTCAACCAAATACGCGAATCTCCGAGTAAAAAAGCTCAAAATAAAGCGGCGATCGGATAAACCGGCCGCCGGTGAATAAGGACAAATTTATACCTTGCCGTTACTTAGGTTTGCTTTGACGCAATGACGAGTTCGGGTTTCATTGCTTCGATTGAAATTTGCCGTGCGACCTCCTCGGCAGCTTTGCGAAAGGCCTTTGCCTGCGGCGATTCAGGCGAGGCTATAACAACCGGAATCCCCCTATCTCCACCTTCGCGGACCTCCATCCCTAGCGGGACCTCACCCAGCATCCGAAGGTCGTATTCTCGGCAAAGTTTTTCTCCGCCGCCCTTACCAAAGATTTCGTAACGGTTTCCGGTATCCGGCGCAATGAAATAAGACATATTTTCAATCACGCCAAGAATCGGCACGTTCACGGTTTCAAACATTCGGACGGCGCGACGAACGTCCGAAAGTGAAACTTCCTGAGGGGTAGTTACAAGCACAGCTCCTTGAACCGGAACCAACTGCGCCAGGCTGAGCTGCACATCGCCGGTGCCAGGCGGCATATCCACAATCAGGTAGTCCAACTCACCCCAATTTACGTCCGTAAGAAATTGCCGCACAACGCCATGCAACATTGGCCCCCGCAATATCATTGGCTTATCCGGCGGGACGAGCACGGCCATCGAGATCATTTTTACGCCGTGTGCCTCGAGCGGGCGAAGTTTTCCATTTTCGACTTCCGGCTGCCCGATCCCAACGCCTAGCATCAGCGGAACGTTTGGACCGTAAACGTCGGCGTCCATTATGCCGACGGCCGCGCCGTCGAGTGCAAGCGCGATCGCAAGATTGACAGCTACGGTTGATTTTCCAACGCCGCCTTTTCCCGACGAAATCGCGACTATGTTCCGGACTCCCGGTATCGCGACGTTGTTTTTGATTCCGCGGCCCTGAGGTACCTCCGCATCCATAGTTACGCTGACACCGCTTACACCTTCGATCTTTTTTACCGCATCGACTGCCGCCGCTCGCATTTCTTCTTTTACCGGGCAAGCCGGAGTGGTTAACACGATGCGAAATGATACCTGGTCACCCTTTACCTCCAAATCTCGTACAAAACCCAACTCGACGATGTTTTTTTTCAAATCGGGATCTATTATTCCGCTTAAAGATCGAAGTATTTCCTCTTCAGATATTCGACTCATTTTTATTTCTGTTATCCGACAAAGTCTTGTGTGATTTACTGTGAGTATTTTATCACTATTGGCCTCTGTTTGACTTCGGCTAGAAGGGGTTTCTTCGATAATTTCAATCGGGCTCTTGTAATTTTGCCGCCCGGGTTTCGGTAATATTCGTTGATTTGGGATAATGATTTACAGAAATGGAAATGATTACCGGATACAAAAAAATCGATCGTGGCCTGTTTCGGGTGTATGGGCGCGAAGCAACAGCTTTTCTCGATGGATTGCTGACGAACGATGTCAAGCGGCTTACGGACGGCCGGACCATGTTGGCGGCATTGGCAAATCCTCAGGGACGAACTCTGGCAATCGTTCGCGTTCGTCGGCGTATTGACGAGTTTTTAATCGAAACGGAGTCCGCAACGCGTGAAAAGGTTTTTCTGAATCTCTCCCGATTTGAGCCGGCTGGAGAATTTTTTGTTGACGATATTACCCAAACTTTTTCGTATTTTGAAGTTTGGGGCGTCTCGGAATTCCCGGAAAGCTCATTTGATTTTGGCCCGCATCCGACTCCTGGCCTATTCGTCCCCACCTCGGATGCCGCCGAATTCGAGCAGAAATTAGCCGATGCGGGATTGGAGGAGATAACAGATAAAGACTACGAAACGCTGCGAATCGAGCTAGGTGTTCCGAAATATGGCGTTGACGTAGACGAAACCACCGTCGTTCCGGAAATCGGTATCGATGGCCTAATTTCCTATAAAAAGGGATGCTACACCGGACAGGAAATAATCGCCCGAATACATTTTCGTGGCCATATCGCAAAGCGGTTGGCGGGGTTAGTCGCCGAGGATAATGATTCGTTGCTGGCGTCCGAAATGGATCTATTTTCTGAAGACGGCAAGAATGCTGGGCGTATAACGTCTTCGGATTTTTCGCCGCGGCTGAATCGGCAAATTGCGCTCGCCTACGTCCGATACGACTTTTTTCGGCCGGGCACCGTTCTTTTTGCCGGCGAACGGAAAGTAATCGTAACCGAGCTGCCGTTTGTCAAAAAATCAGAGGCCGAGAAATCTGCTGGACCAGAGACGACCGGCATATGAGCTACGAGAAGCAGGACATTGAGCAGTTGAAAATTGCCTACACCGCAATAACTTCGCTTTTGGCCTCAAATGAGGCGCTGAGCGACTTGCTGGTTGTAATGGCCCACGCCTTTGACGACGAAATGCTTAAGGCCCTGACGCTCACTGCGGAATGGCAGAAATACCTTGATTCTAAACGTGAGCTGGAAAAAACGCGGGAACTGATCGAGATTTTTTCCGCCGAACTGAAAAAGCTCGACGCATCAGGAAACTAAATGGAAGAAAATGTACAAATGAGTCAGGAAAGCTTCGATTTGATCATAATCGGCGCGGGGCCAGCGGGGCTTTCCGCAGCATTCGAGGCGAAAAACTCCGGATTGCGTTATCTTGTTATTGAAAAGGGACTCATCGGACATACCGTCTACAATTATCCGATCGGCCTGACGGTTTTCTCGACGCCCGACGAACTCGAAATCGTTCCCGGCGATCTGAAGCCTGTTCGCGAGAAACCAACCCGCGAGGAATTGCTGTCCTATTATGTACGGTTCGCACTCGAAAATGATCTGAATATTCGAACTGAAGAGGAGGTTTTGGATGTTCGGCCGGTCGGAGTGGGCCGCTTAAAGACCAGGTCTGAAACAGAGTTCGAAATCAGCACCAATCGCGGTAAATATTCTGCGAAAAATGTTTTGTTTGCAATCGGCGCAATGGATCATCCGCGCCGTCTTTCTGTTCCCGGTGAAGACCTGCCGAAGGTTCATCATCAGTTTCGGGAAACGTATCCGTGGGTCAGGAAACGAGCTCTGGTCGTCGGCGGTGGCAATTCAGCCGGCGAAGCTGCGCTGTTTCTCGCGCGCGAGGGCGCAGAGACGACGCTCGCCATCTTTCGTGCCGATTGGGAAAACACGGATCCAAAGCAAGGCTGCATCAAATATTGGGTTAAGCAGCCGCTCGAAGAAGAACTAAGCGAAAACTGCTTGAAGCTCTTTTTTCTTGGGCGGGTAGTGGAGATTCGGCCCGAATCCGTCGTTCTCGAAGATGAGAACGGGCAACCGGAGGAAATAGGAAACGACGTTGTTTTTGTCCTAATCGGTGCCGATGCGGAACTTAGGCTATTGGAGCGATTAGGAATACCTTTTCGAGACGGCAAATATGGAAGAGTTCCGGTTTACGACTCGCAAACGCGCGAAACGCCTGTTCGAGGAATCTTCGTCGCCGGCCATTTTACAAACGAAAGGCACATCAAAGGCGCGATCGAAGCTGGTCGTGCGGCGGCGAAGGCCGTTTCAGAAAAATTAGCCAAGTCGGCCACGAAACTTTTTGAAACACAACCGGCTCCGGCGTGAAAACTAGAACAAAAATCCGGCGATCGCGGCAAAGTGCAAGATGCTGCCCAGCAAAACAAAAATATGAAAAACCGCGTGGTGATGGTGGAGATTTTCCCAAGCGAAAAACAATATGCCTACGGTATATGAGACGCCGCCGCCGATAACCAGCGCAAGTGGCACCCAGCCGAGAGCATCGTAGAGCGGACCGATAGCGACGATGCCTGCCCATCCGAGGCCAACGTAGGAAACGACGCGGAGCCTGTGAAAACGATCGCCGAAAAAAATTCGGCTCAATATTCCAAGAATTGCAACGGCCCAGACTACCGTCAGCAAAAGCGGCCCGAGCGGCCATTTCAGCGCCGAAAGCGTAAATGGCGTGTAACTTCCCGCAATCAGGAGGTAAATACAACAATAGTCTGCAACCCTTAGTTTAGCCTTAAGAGCGGAGTCAACGGCAGAATGATAAAATGTTGAGGCAGCGTAAAGAGCGACGAGCGAAGTCCCGTAAACGAGAGAGCTGATTGCTCTCTCCGGCGTGTATCGCTGAAAAGCCAATATACAAAGTGCGATAAACCCAGCAATGCTTAGAACGAGCCCGATGCCGTGCGTAAGCGCGTTTGCCGATTCCTCGATACCCAGCTTCTCATTAAGATAACGAATCACCGGTCAAACATTATAACGCAATTTCTAGAACTCTGATTCCGCAGTCGCTCGGTGGCGGCGGGCGACGCCTGTTGCATAAGCCGCTTCTTCTACCTTTTGGGCTACCGCCTCGGCGACGCGCTTATCGAATACGGAAGGTATGATGTAATCGGGATTGAGCTCTTCAGTGGCGATGATACTTGCGATCGCGTCTGCAGCGGCGAGTTTCATCGCCTCGTTTATCCGTAAAGCACGGCAATTGAGTGCGCCGCGGAAGATTCCCGGGAAGCATAAGACGTTGTTAATCTGATTTGGGTAATCGGATCTGCCGGTTGCCATCACGGCAACAAGTCCGGCGGCTTCCTCCGGCATAATTTCCGGGACAGGGTTTGCCATGGCAAAAACGATTGGGTCCCTCCCCATTGTCCTTAAATCGTCCGCTGTCAGCACGCCGGGAACGCTCAAGCCGAGAAAGACATCTGCCCCGCGAAGCACATCGCGAATTGTACCTTTTTCTTTGTTAGGGTTTGTTTTGCGAGCGTACCATTCTTTGACCCAATTCATATTTTCTTTCCGGCCTTCATGAATGGCTCCCGTCTGGTCACAGCCAATCACGTTTGTTGCGCCCGCGGCCATAACAATTTTTGTACAGGCTACTCCCGCGGCTCCGACGCCGTTTACGACGACCTTGATATCGTCAATTCGCTTTCCGACGATCTTCAGCGCGTTGATCAGGGCCGCCAGGACAACAACGGCAGTTCCGTGCTGGTCATCGTGGAAGACCGGTATATCTAGCTCTTCTTTTAATCGGTCTTCGATTTCAAAGCAGCGCGGGGCGGAAATATCCTCGAGATTTATTCCGCCAAAAGCAGCCGAGATGTTTTTAACTGTTTGGACAATTTCGTGAGGATCTTTCGTGTTAAGGCAGATAGGAAACGCATCTACGCCGGCAAACTCCTTAAAAAGTTGGCATTTTCCCTCCATCACCGGCATCGCAGCCGCAGGTCCGATATCACCGAGCCCGAGGACGGCCGTACCATCGGAAATTACGGCAACGGTATTTTTCTTGATCGTAAGGTTGTAAACTTTTTCCGGCTCTCTATTAATTGCCTCACAAACGCGCGCAACGCCCGGAGTGTAAGCCATCGATAGGTCGCTTCGGGTTTTTAAGGGAATCTTTGAAACGATTTCGATCTTTCCGCCGAGATGAATTAGGAATGTCCGGTCCGAAACATTGATCACCTCGACGCCATCGATCGCCTTCATCGCTTCGATGATTTCCTGATCGTGGCTTTCGCTCGAGGCGTTTACGGTAATGTCGCGAATCAGAAAGTCCTTTCCGACGCTGACAATATCAATGGCTTCGATATCGCCGCCTGCTTTCCCAATTGCCGTCGTGATCTCGCCCAATTTTCCAGGCCGGTTCTGAATTCGGACGCGGGGCGTGAGGCTGTAGCTGGCGTTTGGAGTTGGAGTGATTGCCATAAACAGAGTACAGGACGAAAGTTTTCGCCCGAAGAGCCTTGGCCACGAATGTTGCCAAAAGAGGAAGTATGACGAAAATTGGCCGCAGGAGCAAACGCCGCTCGGCGCGTATTATCATCCGGCATAAACTAAGCTCTAATTTGGTATAATCGGATTGGAGGCAGATAGATCATCGGAACAGTTACCGGTTTTACAAAGGGCCTAAAGCATGACCAGCTAAAGCGAATCGGCCGTCTTGCTTCACGTCGGGTTCGGCCATCGCAAATCGTTTCGCCGGAGCTTGCCAGGCAGATGGCAGAACTATCAAGCGAGACGGGCCGCCAAATCGGCGTTCTAATTGACCGTAAAGGACACGTAGAGTACGTCATGGTCGGCGATGCAAAGCGCATCGAATTGCCGGATTTTGGCCGTGTTCGTGTCGGGATGGACCGCTTTCGCGGCCTTCGCTGCGTGCACACGCATTTGAAAAATGAACCACTCACACAGGACGATTTGACGGACCTTGCTTTACTGCGTCTAGATTTGATGACGGTTATCCAGGTGGATTCAGGCACTGGGCTGCCCGGAAAAATTCTCAGCGCTCATATTTTGCCAAAGTCTGCAATCGCCGGGCCGCCCGGCTCGCGAAACGGTTCATCTGCTGGCGACGCGGTTTCGTTTGCGTTCCTCGATCCGGCCGCTGCGCTGCGTCCGGAAACGGATTTCCTTTCTCTGATACGCTCTCTAGAAGCGGAGATGGCCAGAGTCCGCGGCTTTGTCCGAACTGGAATCAAATCACGCGAACTTGCAATTTTGGTCGGAATCGAGTCCGGCAGCGGCTCGGACGTTGAAGACTCGCTCATCGAGCTCTCCGAATTGGCGGCTTCGGCGGGTCTTGACGTTGCCGATACGATAATTCAGCGTAGAAAACAGATTGACCCGAAGACGCTACTGGGCCGCGGTAAACTCGACGAACTTCTAATTCGATCTATGCAGATCGGAGCCGACGTTTTGATATTCGATCGCGAACTGACGCCGACGCAGGTTCGAATTCTTTCCGAAGCAACTGACCTGAAAATCATCGACCGATCGCAATTGATACTGGATATTTTTGCTCAGCGTGCACAAAGCCGCGAAGGCAAACTCCAGGTTGAACTGGCTCAGTTGAAATATATGCTTCCGCGTCTTATCGTTGGACAAAATTCCGCATTCTCACGTCTTGCCGGCGGTATCGGTGGCCGAGGTCCGGGAGAAACGAAACTCGAGACTGATCGCCGCCGCGTTCGCGATCGCATTTCTCATCTCGAACGACAGGTTTTCGAGCTCGGGCGGCAGCGCGGGGAACGCAGAAAGCGCAGATCTACGCGTTCAGTTCCGATAATTTCGCTAGTCGGCTATACTAACGCTGGTAAATCTACGCTGCTTAATACTTTGACGCAGTCGTCAGTACATTCCGAGCAGAAAATGTTTGCAACGCTCGACCCGACATCGCGTCGGCTGCGGCTTCCTTTTGACCAGGAAGTTGTGATTAACGATACGGTCGGATTTATACGCGATTTGCCCGACGCGTTAGTTGCTGCATTTCGTGCGACACTCGAAGAGATTTCGGAAAGCGATTTATTGGTCCACGTTGTCGATGCCGCAAATCCGCAGGCATTGACCCAGATAGAATCGGTTGACCGAATCCTAACGGATCTCGGGTTTGCGAAATTTCCGCAGATCATTGCTCTAAACAAAGCCGATATTGCTGATCCGCTGGAAGTCTCCGCTCTGCAGCGGAGCCTTTCGCTTGACAGACAGGCCGATTGCGTGCCAATTTCGGCTATTGATCGGCATTCGCTTTTTCCATTGGCAGAGCGGATTGGAAACCGTGTCAGGCATTTTCCTGAAAGCAGTTTGGAGGCTGCTGCGAACGTTTTGTGAGCAAGCAAATAAAGGATCTCCAATCGCCATTTCAACGTGTTACTCGCCGGCTCTCGGAAATTGCCAAAACGCCGTTCGAGAAGCTCAGCGAAAAGCAGCGGTTTATTGCCGGTTTCGCACTGCTGACTATTGCCACGACGCTGCTTATCCAAAATCCTTTTTGGCATTCTCTCCCTGATAATAATTATCGAATCGGTGATATTGTCCGCGAATCGATTATCGCGCCGGCCGATATTTACTATTTAGATGAGGCTGCCACCGAGCGCCAACGCGAAACCGCGCGGGCCGCCATTCGCCCGATATTTTTTTACGAGCCAAAACGAGCTGACGAAGCAGTGCAGAGTTTTCGTTCCGCGTGGGAATCGTTCTCGCGTGCGACCGACAGGGAAAAAGCTCGGCCGGAAAAGGCGAATACTAACACAAACTCGGTGCGCGAATGGCCCGGCGTCGGTGGCCCGGAGCTCGGCAAAGTGTTCAGCGCAAGGCGTTTTACGCTTAACGAATTAGATGCGGTCATTCGGCTCTTGCGTGAAAATGCATCCGGCGACATTTACAGCGACCGAGACGCCGAATACCTGCAGTCCGAAGTTGAGATAGTCGACCGCGGTAGGCCGACGGATTCGCGGCTTGCCCGCAATCCCGCTTCATCAATGATCCCGCTAAGCGAGGCACGCAAGCGGCTTCGGGAAGGGCTTTCGCAAATTCGAAGTCTCTCGCAGCGCGAGCAGGAAGCCTTTTATGCTGCACTTGCGCCGCTAATCCAGCCGAGCGTCATTTATGATGCGACGGCAACCGAAAATGAGAGAAAAACGGCCGCTGAAGGCGTTGCGCCGGTCGCTATTTCGTTGAAACGCGGGCAAAAAGTGGCAGATCCGGGCGACCGCGTAACTGAAGAACTGCTTTCCCGAATCAATGCGATTAACAACTATCGGGCCTCGATACGCGTCTGGAATCGCTTTTTCGGTCTGCTTGCATTGATCTGTGCACTGTATTGGGCAGCATGGAAATTCGTAAGTCATCGCGGTATCGTGCCGCGTCTTGCGTTGTCGGAAAAGCGCACTTTCGCTTTAATCGGTATCGTCACGCTTGCCCATACGGCGCTGATGGCTGCGATATTCCGATTGGCCGAATTCACGGCCAGCCAGAATGTTTCGCCGCCAACGAATGACGCGACAATTTGGTCATTCGCTGTCCCGTTTGCATTCGGCAGTCTTTTAATAACGCTACTTGCTGATCGGCGAACCGGGATTTTCGTCGGATTTTTCACGGCTTTGATTGGCGGCCTGCTGGCACCGCGAGGGCTCGAGTTTACCATTTATGCGGCAATATCATCTTCGGTTGCGGTTTATGGAATCGGCGCGTATCGTTCGAGGCAAACCGTTACAATTGCCGGGCTTTTGATTGGCGCGGCCAATATATTTACTGCCGTCGCGATAATTGCTTTCACGCAGCAGCCGTTTGTTATCAGTACGCTGCTGTTATCTGCTGCGTGTGGGTTTGCCGGAGGGATCATCGCTGCGGCAGCCACGGCCGTATTTATGCCCATCTGTGAATCTAGTTTTGGAATCTTGACGGACGTAAAATTGCTCGAACTCTCCAACGCTGATCTTCCGGTCCTCGGGCAATTGGCCCTCCGGGCTCCGGGAACCAATCAGCACTCCTACGCTGTTGGCCAGCTGGCCCAGGAAGCCTGCCGCGTTGTCGGTGGCAATGCGCTGCTCGCTCGGATCGGCGCTTTGTATCACGACATCGGTAAAACAGCGGCTCCCGAACATTTTGTCGAAAACCAAATAGGGAAAAACCCTCACGATCGGCTCAAGCCCGCACAAAGCGCAAAGATTATAATCAGTCACGTCGCTTACGGGATGAAGCTTGCAAAAGAGCTCGGATTGCCACAGCGAATCATAGATTTTATACCGCAGCACCACGGGACGCGGACGCTGCATTATTTCCTGAAAAAAGCTCAGGCCGAAGCCCGCGATCCGAACGAAGTCTCGGAAAACGATTTTCGATATCCCGGGCCGAAGCCGCAATTTCGCGAAGCGGCAATAATGATGATTGCCGATAGTTGTGAGGCGGCGGCGCGTTCGCTAGCAGAGCCAACGCCCGAAAACATTCGTTTTATCGTAACTAAAATAATCGATTCGATAGTAAGCGATGACCAGCTTGACGAATGCGACCTAACGCTCAGGGAATTGACCCAGATTCGCGAATCGATGATCCGCTCTCTGATTGCAATTTATCATTCGCGGGTTGATTATCCGGGCTATACACCTCCGCCTTCCGGCGCGTTTCGGATCCTGCCCGAATCCGACGACGAAAGGTCCCGTGGCATGAAGTTCGCGAATCCTGCGGACATTCCAATAAGCCCCGGCGGCGAGATCGAAGACGAAGCTCTTACCTCCGGCGAAAGGCTTGCCGCAAATCATAAATGAGTTAATCGCTGTATGAACGGCTTCTGCGATAAAAAGAAGAGCCTCCTAGGCGTTTAGAGAGGCTCTTTTCTTTTTTTGGAATACGTCCTATTTAGTTGAATTGATAAGTTCCTTTAGTTCTTTCCCCGGCTTGAAATAGGCGACCCGTTTTGCAGGAATATCAACGGCAGTGCCGGTTTTTGGATTTCGCCCTTTTCGAGAATTGCGTGCCCGAACTCGAAAACTGCCAAACCCGCGAAGTTCGATTTTCTCTCCACGGTTTAGCGATGCGGTAATGCTTTCGAAAATGATTTCAACGAGTTGCTCGGCCTCTTTTTTCGTCAGATCGGCCTCTTTTGCGACTTTTTCGACTAGATCCGCTTTGGTCATAACGATGCTCCTTATCGCCTATTCTAAACCTAGGACAGATACAAAAATTAGAACTAAAACCACCGGTTACAGCCAACGGAATTTTTAAAGAAGATCACTCTGTATCGGCCGATTTTGCATTTTCAGCATCTACTGGGCTAGCGATTGTCTCTCCGGATCGTTCATTGGCTGCGGTATCGAACTGGCCGGAAGTCTCGCCGGTTTCTGCCGAAGATTCCAGTTTCGTCAGCTGCGCCGCGGCGGAATCGGACACAGCAGCTTCGGCTACAACAGAATCCGATTCAGCTGGATCAGTGGATTGAGATGTCTCGGCGGCCGAGTTTTCCTCGAAATCTTTTCGTGCCTGTTCCTTTTTCAACCGTTTTGCGGCTTCCTTTTCTTCTTTGGACAATTCAGTGGCAACAGACGGCTCTTCGCGGATAAGTCTAGCAAGTTCGCCGAGGCTTGCCATTCCACTTTTTGCTTCAGTCGAATAAATCCTCGTATCGGCAGGTGGATCATCGTCTTTTCCGACGGCACGATAGGAAAGGCCGATTTTCTGTTCGGCATTCTCTATACGAAGAATTCGGAAGTCTGCTTCCTGACCGAGCGAGACTACGTCTTCTGGTTTATTCACCCTTTCATCCGAGAGTTCCGAGATATGGCAAAGGCCTTCGAGACCTTCGCCTAGTTCGACAAAAACTCCGAAATTTGTAAACCGAGACACTTTTCCCCGGACGACATCGCCGGGACGATGCGTAGCAACAAAAGTCTCCCACGCGCTTGGCGTCAGGTCTTTCATGGAGAGGGAAAGGCGCTGTTGGGCCGCGTCGATGTGTGTTACGACGGCTTCGACTTCCTGATCTTTTTTCAGTAGCTCCTTAGGATGTTTCACCTTTTTTGTCCAAGTGATATCTGAAACATGGACTAGTCCATCGATTCCATCTTCGATTTCAACGAAGGCTCCAAAATCAGTGATATTGCGCACTTTACCGCGGACCTTTGTCCCGACTGGGTATCGATAGGCTACGGTATCCCATGGATTTTCCTGAAGTTGCTTCATCCCGAGGCTAATGCGTTTTTCTTGAGTATCGACGCCTAGTACTTGCACTTCGACTTCGTCGCCCTTGCGAAACATTTTCTTTGGGTTTGCAGCACGCTTTGACCACGAGATCTCCGAGACGTGGACAAGGCCTTCAACGCCTGGCTCGAGCTCGACAAATACTCCGTAATCGGTTACTGACGAGACTTTGCCTTTCACGCGGGAGTTGACCGGGTACATTTCAATAACCGTTGACCACGGATCTGGTAGTAGCTGCTTGAAACCGAGCGAGACCTTTTCTTTTCCTCGGTCGAGCTTCAGGATTTTGGCCTGGACATGATCGCCGACCTTGAACATTTCGCTCGGATGGTGGAGCCGGCCCCACGACATATCAGTTACATGAAGCAACGCGTCGATGCCGCCGATATCGACAAAAGCGCCGTATTCGGTAAGGTTTTTGACCGTACCTTCGACAATATAGCCGACGTCGATTTTGCTCAAGGTTTCGGCTTTCTGCCGGTTGATTTCTTCGTCCGTGATTACTTTTCGGGAAAGAACGATATTGTTGCGGCGGCGGCTGAATTTTATGATTCTGGCTTCGATTTCTTGTCCGATGAAAGGATCGAGGCTTCCGACCGGGCGGGAGGCAACCTGAGAGCCCGGCAAAAAAGCTTCGACGCCATCGAGATCGACGCGCAGACCGCCTTTTGTCTTGCCGATTATTGTTCCGCGGACGGGGCGTTCATTCTTAAAGGCGTCCTCTAGCTCAGTCCAAACACGGCGCCCAACTGCTTCTTTAAATGAAAGCAGCGGCTGAGCGTCGCCGCCGATCGCTTTTATGATTGCCTGGATCGAATCGCCGATCGCGACAGAGTTTTCAATAGGCTGTGTGAATTCGTCAGACGCAATAATTCCTTCCGACTTATAGCCGAAATCGATCAGAACTCCGTGTTCGGAGACGCCAACGACCTTACCTTCAACCATTTCGCCGGCATGGAAGGTAGTTTGCTCCTGCTCGAATTCATCAAGGAGTTTTCCAAAATCGAATTCGCCGGAAGCCAGAGACTCGCCGGATTGTTCCGCCGCAGCTTTTACCGGTGACTCGCCCGCTGCAGTCTTGCTGCCTTGCTCTGCCATTACCGAAGAAGCGCCCGTTACCGTTTCTTCAGCCTCGTTCTTAACCTCGTTTGCCATCTAATTGTTTGCTGACTTCCTTTTATAATGTTGCGGTAATAATTTTAAATCACGAAAGCTGGGACTCGACCAAACCTCGAAATTGCAGTTCGGTCGCGTGAATGTAGGTTCCTTGCCAGCGTGACCAGATAAAACTTAAATTTACACGCGTCTGCGGTTGACTGTCAAGGTTTAGAATCGGAAATCCTTATAAAATAAACGCTTCCTGGCTTTTGCGCGCGACATAATTCGGCCATATTGGGCAGTCAATTGGCGTCGCAGGTGAAAACTATCACCGCGCATTCGGCGCTTGATTGATATCAGATTACCGGCAGATGGAGCCTCAAGTTCGCGTTAAAAGACTGCTAATATTTGCGACGCCACCCATTTTTTCCATTTCCTCTTTTGCAAGAGCTGTTGTGTTCTGAATGCCTGCCAATCGAAGACGAAATTCGTCTGGATTCGTTGCCCCGCGAAGAGCCTCTTCGAGCGCAATAAGCCCCGATTGATAAAGGTAAAACAGCGACTGGTCAAACGTCTGCATACCGTACTGCGATGTTCCGGCAGCGATTACATCGCGTATAGAGGCTGTTTTCTCCTCGTGCAGAATATAATCGCGGATGAGCGGCGTCGAAATTAGCACTTCGACCGCCGGAACACGTCCGCCCGCTTTTGCAGATTTCAACAGCCGCTGCGAAACGACCGCTTTGAGCAGGCCCGCCAACTGAATTCGGATGGATTTTTGCTGGTACGGTGGAAAAGCGGAGATTATCCGAGTCAAAGTCTCGGCTGCATCCAGTGTATGAAGCGTTGACAGCACAAGGTGCCCGGTCTCGGCCGCAACAAGTGCGGTCTCGATCGTTTCGAGGTCACGCATTTCTCCAACAAGAATAACGTCCGGATCCTGTCGAAGGCTGCCGCGCAGTGCCTCGGCAAATGAGCGGGTGTCGACGTCGACCTCGCGTTGAGTTATGTAGGATTTCTTGTCCTTGTGTAAAAATTCAATCGGGTCCTCGATTGTTACGATGTGGCAGTTTCGTGTTTGATTGATGCGGTCGACCATTGCGGCAAGCGTGGTAGATTTCCCGGAGCCCGTAGTTCCGGTTACAAGGATCAAACCGCGGTTTTCCTCGCAAATCTTGTCGAGCACGGGCGGGAGACCCAGTTCGACGAAATTTTTTATGCGGTCGGAGATTACGCGCGCAACAATCCCGATCGAGTTTCTTTGCTGAAATATATTTACTCGAAACCGTCCGAGTCCGGGTACTCCATAGCCAAGATCGACCTCGAAAACCTCCTTGAAGTGCTGCTTTTGGCGATTTGACATCATTGAAAATGCCATTTCGAGAGTTTCATCTTGATTCAGATGTGGAACACCAGAAAGCGTCCGCAATTCGCCATTGACGCGGATAACCGGAGTCGAGCCAGCGCGTAGATGAAGGTCTGACGCTCCGAAACTCATCGCCATGCGCAATAGATCGTCAATTCGGTTTAGCATAATCGGTGGGTCTTTTTGTCAGGCTGCGGAATTAGGAAAAAAAACTCTTTGAAAATGAAGCTCGCGATGATGATCTTCCTGCTCTGGAACGAACGGCCGACCGCGGGAAATGTGCGAAGGGCGGTTCGACACGCCTTGGAAACAGTTTAACCTGTTTCAACGAAATCGGTCAATGTTTTTCGTAGACTAGGATAAAACTCGACTTTGGAGACCTTCCCTTCAGGTATGTTAGAAATACGAAATCGTGCACTTTCATTCTGATTATTGCGCCGAGCCCTGAATAGCCACTGAAAATGAATAGATTGCCGAATGGCACGCTCATTGCGGTTGAACGCCGACCGGGGGATTTAATTTTATGAAAATAGAGAATCTGAAATACAGTATCTATCGATTTGGATTGCTCGCAATGTTTGCTCTTGGGCTTATAGTTAGCTCGGCCGTAGCCGCTGAGGCTCAGCGGCGTGGTCGCGACCGTAACGATGATCGCCGACCAGACATTTATCAGCGCGATGATGATCGCGGCCGACGGGACGACGACGAAGACTATCGCGGCGGTGGATATTATGGCGATCCGGATGATCGTTACAACGGCCGCGACCGTCGTGGAAATCAGAGCCTTAGGTTTGCTTATGAGCGAGGTTACCGCGACGGTTTCAAGGACGGTAAGAAGGCAGCCAAACACCGCGACCGGAACGATAATTATGGTGGTAATAACCGCGGCTGGGGTAATGATTATCGCTGGCAGGCGGCCTATCGGGAAGGCTATCGGGATGGTTTTCGTGACGGGTACAATCGCCATCGACGAAACGGCGACCGCTACAGCGGCCGAATCTTTGGATACCCGTTTCCGTTTTAGGTAATACGGCTATTTGGAAAAGTAAACGAGAGAGAATGGCTCTCCGAACATCTTTGGTTCGCAGAGCCATTTTGCGTTCATTCGTTGAGTTGGCTTTGTGAGGCACGGTGCGGAATTGCAATTACGGCTTATCACCCTTGATTTCGGCAAATCTTTTTTCAAACTGCGAGACATTTTCACCGTCCGCTTTTCCGCGAGCTATCGCCCTGTCTGCAATCTCAATTGCTTTATCGCGTTCGCCGGCGGCGAGCAATAGATTGGCTTTTCGTGACAGGTTTTGAAAGTTTTCCTTTGTTTTCAAAACCTCGTCGATAGCCGAAAGAGCTCTTGCATACCATTTTTCCGCATCCGCTGCCGCATTGTTCTGTTTCGCGTAATTCGCGGCGTTAAATGGCGTTTGCCAATCGTCTCGGGCGGCCGATTCTATAGCGGCTCGGGCCCGGGCGAGAGCTAGCGCCACGACGTCTTTTATTTCGACTGTAAACGGCACGCGGACCTTTTCCCAGGCGATCGTAACCATCGCCGAATTTTCTCCTGAAGGCTCAATTCGAAATTCGAGCCATTCCTGATGTTCGCGAACCGTAGTGGGTTTGGCCGTGATTCTTAGTGCGTCTTTGGACGGATCGTAATTGAAACTGCCCCACTGATTTGCGATAGAGTTGAAGATGATTGTCCATTCGTCACGGCCAGGAATCGTATGGAGACTGTACTTTCCTGCAGGAAGCGGCCGGCCGTTTACAAGAACGTCATCGGTTATTTCGAACTGGGTCGCTTCGTTAGCTCCGGTTCGCCAAACGTGACCGTACGGAACAATTGGCATTCCCGGCTGGCGCGCATTCTGATTGTCCAACGTCGCCTCACCTTTTGTCTCCGGAGGCGGATCGCCCCAGATATTACGTCCTTTTACCGCGGGGCGGTTATAGATAATTCGCACGTCCGTTACGCCAATCGTTTGCCAAACCCCAGCGGCGGGACTTGCCCGTGGCAGGCGAAGCTGGCCAAATGACGAACCTGAGACAACAAGTAGGCAAGCTGCCATAAAAATCGTGTTCCTTTTCATTGCGTTACTCCTCACATCTAATGTTTTGGGTTGGCTGGAGCAGTAAAGTTCCTCAGACAAGCTCCACTCACGATTGCGGCATTCCGAGTTTCGAAATAACCATACCATAACACAACCGACACGATTACGTATCGTGAACGTGTTTAGCGGAAATGTTAACGATTTTGCCTATAGTCTTGCGGTTCGGTCAGCAAATAATTAAACTCAAGCCATCTGAGGTTGATGTCCAAAGGTGAATCTGCCGAATTACCTAACGCTTGCGAGAATCCTGGTTGTGCCACTGCTAGTTGTGGCTCTCTTGACTCCGGTTGCGGAGTATTGGCTCGGTATTAGCGGTTACGCGCTCGCCATCATAATTTTCCTCTCCGCGGCGATCACGGACATTTTGGACGGGCATTTCGCCCGAAGGCGAAACCAGGTTTCAACCTTGGGAAAGTTTCTTGACCCAATTGCGGATAAATTGTTGGTATCGGCGGCTTTGATAGTGCTTGTTGAAAAGCATCTGGCACCGTCGTGGGCTGTGGTAATTATTATCGGTAGAGAGTTTATTGTCACGGGCCTACGATCGGTGGCGGCCTCTGACGGCATAGTAATCCAGGCGCAAACAAGCGGGAAGATTAAAATGTGGGCTCAGTGCATTGCCATTGTTGCTCTTTTGGTGGCAGCGGCGGCCGGCAACCCTCCGGTTTCAAATTTTGGGCAGGATTATCCTTCGCTTCGATTCTGGGAGATTGCGGAGGTGCGGGCAGCTTTTTCGCATCTTTCTACGCTTACCGTAAGAGCGAATGACTGGAAGGTACTCGGTTATCTGATCGGACGCGGTGCTCTTTGGTTTTCGGTGTTGATCTCGCTTTGGTCAATGTACGATTACCTTCGGTTTTTCTTTGTCAAAAAGCAGCAAATTGCATCAGCCGCAAGCATCTCGGCAGAAGTAAAATAAAAACCGCCGCGGACGCGACGGCTTTTTGCCTACCTAATGAGCTACTAAATTGCAAATTTATTGGACTTCGACGTAATCGCCGGTATGTATCTCCTGTGCAGTACGGACGATTACAGCCGTTGCGGTCTTTTCTTTTACATTCAGGATTACGGCTTCGCCAACGACTTTTCGAAGTGTCGATGGTCGGCCCTCTTTAGCCTTTTTAGTCGTTACAACACGTCCCGTAGCATTTTCGCCGGATTTCCGACCCGCTTGATTTGAAAATCGGCCGCCGCGATAAACGAAGCTCTGAAAACCTTCATCTCGGGCGGAAACGGATTCGTCCTCGTCATTGATGAACAGATTTCCTTTTCCGAGCGGACGGAAGATCGTTAAGTAGTCGCCTACCTTTACGCCGTCTTCGGCGCCGAGGTCGATGTAAATTATCTGCTCGCGTCCAAGAACTTCCTGATTGCCGCGTGCCATAAAGAGGCGACCGGTTGCTTTGCCGCTTGGATCGCTGAAAAGGTCCATCGCCGGACGTTTCGTGAATACCGGGCTTTCGCGGCGCTCGAACGGGCGAACGAGATCTCCAAGAAGAAAATTGTCACAGGAAGTTTTTACCCGAGCGACGCTAACATCGGATTTTACCCGGATGATTTCGATCGTTCCGACCTCCTCAACATAAAAGCCGAGTCTGCCCTTGTTTGTCCAGCGGGTTTTCACCTGACCGCGCGGCCGGACAACGGAAAACATATCTCCCGGTTTGATACCCGCCGATGAACCGATATTCACATAAACAAAATTATTTTGAGAATAGAGCCATCCATCTTGCTCTTCGACCGCGCCGATAAGTCGACTGCTTGTATCGATCGGCGAAGATTGTACGTAACCCGCGCAATAAAGATTGTTTCGCTCTGCAACACGAAATTGTCGCTCCGGTGGCGTGGCTACCTGGCCCGAAACCCGCTGAGAATAGGTTGTAAACACAAAGCTGCACAAAACGAATGCGACGAAGCTGATTTCAAGAGTACGGCGAAAAGTCATTGGATTCACTTTTTTCTCCTTTTTCGGTTGCCGAACGGCAGGACATTACTTGTCTTCTCTAGGCTAATTTGGATCCGGCGTGCAATGATTCGGCAGACATTAAAAACGTGAATGATGCCCAGGTGGGCACAGAAGATCCTATCGCGATTGTTAAAGCAAAGTCAACAATTATTTTTATTGTTGAAACTAACACTGGATTCGAATTGTGACCTAAGGTCGTGAAAGCTCGAGAAGATTTGTCATATCTTCTGGGCACAAAATTTGCCAAGCCGAAGATGGTTTTGCTAGTATTTTCGTTTCGCAGGCCTAAAATCTGCGGCCGGTGTAGCTCAGTTGGTAGAGCAGTTGATTTGTAATCATCAGGTCGGGGGTTCGAATCCCTTCACCGGCTCCAAGTTCAAATTCCCAGTTTATTTAGTCTTCTTGCTCAGAAAAAAAGCGAGGCTTACCTCGGGCCTTAGTCTTCTTTCAGCCAATTTAGCGATTTACCGACGAAGCGTTCTTTCACCCGCCGTCGCAGCTGCGGTGCGCATTGCTGTCAGAGAGAAACTGCTTCCCGTCTCGTCAGAAATGACTTGACAGGCGCTTGACGTAGCTGTAGGCTCATCGGGTCCTAAATTTAAATTAATTTAAGAGGGAATATTGCAATGGGCAAGAAAGGTTCTGCGGAACTGATCCTTAAACTTTACGAGCTACGACGCGAACCGGTAATGCGTCAGGCGCGCGACTGGATGTTTAGCTTTAACCCGAAAACGGCTGAAGATATCGAAAAAACAATGATGGATCCGCAAGTCGGCGGATATCTTAGAATGGTGCTTTCGTATTGGGATATGGCTGCCACGCTCGTGGTTCACGGCGCTATAGATGCTCCAATGTTTCACGAAACCAATGGCGAGCATATTGGTGTATTTGCCAAAATTGAGCCGTTTTTGGAAGAGCTGAGGGCGAAGTGGGAAATGCCGGAGGCTTTCAAGAATCTCGAGAAGCTAATTTACGATTTGCCAAATGGGCGGGAACGCCTCGCAAAAACTCGCGAGTGGATGCTCTCCGTTTTAGAACAACAAGTCGACGGGGAGAAAAATCAGGCATCGGCTTAGGAATTTTTCCTTTTAGGCCAATTTATTTATCGTCGCCAATCGATTCAAAATACGGTAACAAGGCCGAATTGTGGACCGTCAGAAAGGGTTCGCTTTTCTCGATAACGGCGATGTTTTGCGTTATGACCCGTTGAGGACTTTTGGGTTCCGTTTCTGCGGGACAAAATTCCTCGCACTTCTGAATCGCCGGTCGATTTTGCCCCATCCTGCACTCTGACACAGCATACGTCTCTGACGTAAAGCGAAGCAAATACGACTTTTACGGCGATTTGCAGAATTTTCACAGGGCGGTACGCAGGTTGCCTCAATTTAACGGAGACCTAGCGTCGGTTTATCCTGCCTTTCCGCCGAACTGTGATGGCCTTCCGGGTAACTCCGATGAATTCGATTTCGCGATCAATTTACAACTTCCCATCTGAGCCGCCGGCGAAAAACAATGCGACGTTGCGGCGCGAAAGGATTTTAATTGTGGACGACTCGCCGGTTGTACGCCGTAGCTTCGCAAAACTTCTCGGCAGCGAATACGAATGCGTTGAAGCTGCAACGGTACTCGGCGCATTCGAGATTCTCAAGCAAACGGAGTTTGAGCTCGTAATCACGGACGTGATTATGCCCGGGCTTTCCGGCATTGAGCTTCTGAGAAAGGTCGTCGAGGGCTATCCACAGACGGCAGTGCTTGTTGTTTCCGGAATCGACAGACCGCAAAGGGCGCTAGATGCCGTAAGGCTCGGTGCGTTTGATTACCTAATTAAGCCCTGCGACCACGAGGTTTTGATGTTTACAGTTCAACGGGCACTCGAGCGCAGGAGTCTTTTGGTAAGCGCAAAGCGGTACAAAGAAGACCTAGAGGCTAGAAATCAGGAGCTGATCCGAGGAAAAGAGCAATTGGAGCGGCTGCAGGCGCGGATAATTCAAACGGAAAAGATGGCGTCGATTGGTCAGCTAGCTGCCGGAATCGCTCATGAGTTGAATAATCCGGTCGGTTACCTTTATGGAAATCTTGACCTTCTCGATGGTAGCGTGGCTAATCTGCTTCGTTTGGTTGAATTTTATGAATCGGCTCCCTTGCCGCCGAATATGGCCGTGGCCGCAGCGAAAATTCGGAGAGAAATTGATTTCGAATCGACAAAAGAAGATCTCGCCTCGATAATTTCGGATTGCCGCGCGGGCGCTGAACGAATTCGCGATATTGTTCACAACCTGCGAACTTTTTCGCGTCTCGATGAGGCTGAATTCAAGAAAACGGACTTGCACGAAGGAATCGAATCGTCAATTCGAATCCTATCTCGGTATTTTATCAGCGGCAACATCTTCTTGAAGCGGAATTATGGCAATGTGCCACAGATTGATGCATATTCCGCCCAGCTTAATCAGGTTTGGATGAATTTGCTAGTAAACGCTGCACAGGCGATTGGCTCGGATACCGGGGAGGTGGAAATTTCTACACGAGCTGACGCCGAAAGTGTTTACGTATCGGTAAAAGATAACGGCAAAGGAATCGAACCACAGGTGCTCAGCCGAATTTTTGACCCCTTTTTTACCACCAAACCGGTCGGTGAGGGGACCGGGCTTGGGCTTTCGGTCTCATTTGGTATCGTGCAGCGACACGGCGGCCGAATCGACGTCGAAAGCATACCAGGCAAATGTACAAGCTTCACCGTTGTACTCCCGAAAAAAGCAAGCGCCGCGGCGTCGGAGAAGAGCGCGGCCGATTGCGACTCCCACTGACGAGCTGAGGGCGACTAAGTTTTCGCGTTACAAAATACTATGTGTAGATGACGAAGCGGCGAATTTACGGCTGCTCGAAAGGCTTTTCCGTAATTCCTACGACGTTCTGACTGCGGCAAGCGGAGCCGATGCTCTAAAGCTAATCCACCTTCACGACATCGCGGTAATCATAACCGATCAGAGGATGCCCGGAATGACTGGAATGGAATTTCTCAAGCGTGCAGCCGAATTACGGCGGCAGACCGTAAGAATAATTCTAACGGGCTATACAGATGCAGGAACGCTCGTTGAGGCGATCAACTCCGGCATCGTTTACAAATATGTGACCAAACCTAGGGCAAATGAGGAATTGCAGGCGACGGTGAAAAGAGCGCTGCAGCATTACGAATCTATGAAAGCACAGAGGCAACTCCAAATGCACAATGAAAGATTGCAGGCTCGATTGCGCGCAATGCGCGACGCATTGATCGAGGTAATGTCCCGCGTCTTAGAGAACCGCGAGCCGCAGGGACGCAGTAGTGCGAGTAGAATTACCGAGATGGTTTCCTCGATGGCGGAATTGCTCAAAATCGATCATTTGGAAACCGAGCATTTGCGGATGGCCTGTTTTCTTAAGGAAGCTGTTTTGTCAGGAGTTGCGCGTGCATTTTTGCTCAACCGCGATTCTCTTACCCAAGACGAGCGAGCCGTTGTAGTGGGCCGCGTCGAGGAAGTCCTCGATACGATGTCCGGATCAGAAGACCTACAGCCGGCGGCAAACACTTTACGCTATTATTTCGAGCGGTTTGACGGGAGTGGCTTTCCGACGGGCGTCGCGGGCGACCAGATTCCGCTAGCGGCAAGGATTCTCGCTGTCGCTGACGAATACGACTTCCTAACAAACCCGCCTGCCGGGCAAAAGGCATTGTCGACCGATGACGCGATTTCGACATTGATTCGCCGTGCCGGCAGTGCCTTTGACCCAACGGTAGTTGACGTATTCTGCGAAATGCATCGCCGCGGTATGCGGATCGAAAACCGATACGAAATCGTCTTGACTTAACCGAAACCGCTAAACGAAGATAAAATTTTTCCGGCCTCCGTTGACGTTAGTACTTAGCGGAGGCCGCTCATCTTTTGGAGCAGCCGATAAACCTTGCATTAACGGAGCGGTGACGAATCGTTATATAATATCGGCCGGCGGAAAATAGGCCGATTTGCTGCAACCTTGGACGAACACCCATTCATCATTGAACCGGTTCGAGGGTGAAAACGTCGGGATTTCCATCACCTGCGAGCGTCGAGAATTATGAAAAGCTCAACTCTATTGTCTACAGTTCGCGTGATCGGTGCTGTTATGGCGATTACGGCGTGCTTCGTGCTTTCGGCGAATGCTGACACGATCAAACTCAAGGACGGCAGTGTTATCAAGGGCAAGATCACATCGTACGAAAATGGGCGGTTCACAATCGTAGTTGGCGAGGGCGAACGAAGACGACAGCTTTCCTATGAGGCTTCGGAAATCGAGTCGATTATTTTTGATGATTCTCGCACGGCGACGCCGTCACAGCCAAGCCAGAAAAATACCGCCCCGCCGGCGGCGGTTAGAGTAGTGGTTTCGGAAAATTTACCTGCAGATGGAACTGCAGGACGGGCGCAAAAAAGCGATGCGCAGCCACCAGTTTCCAGCCCAAATGCGACGAGCAAATCGGAGCCTTCGGCCAAAGCCAGAGGCGAAGCGACGGTCAAACCCAACAGCCAGACAACTGGAAAAACCGTTCAGCCGATTACCGTTCGAGTCAGTGTTTTGGCGGACAACACTCATAATGGCTGGACGAATTCAGGCTGGGTCGTCAGAAAGGGACAGAAAATTAGAATTTCTGGCAGCGGCGAGATCGATCTGGGCGGAGGAAAAAAATGTCCGCCAGGCGGACTTCCTGAACTAGAAGATAGTGAGAAGTTATTAAAAGCAGTGCCGACGGGCGCGCTAATTGCGGTGATCGGCGACGACAACAATGAGTTTATTTACATCGGCGACGAGAGGGAATTTATTGCTGCTCGGGACGGCGCGCTGTTTCTCGGCGTCAATGAAGGGAAAATCGACGATAACTCTGGTACATTTCAGGCCGTTATCGAAATCTGGCCAAAATGAGCCATTGCCGGCAGCCTGAGCTCTGCCAACCTAAACCCGAGGATCTGAATCTATCGTAATAAATCGTTAAAGTGCGGTGCGGCTAATGATGAAAAAACCCTCAAATTTTGCGTCCCTCCTATTTTTATTGGCTGCATTTTTTCTTTTTGCGGCCTCTGGCTTTTCCCAATCGAAACCGCAGCGGCCGGAAAATCCGCGTCCCGACGGCAAAAAGAATCAGCGCCCAGCCGCGAAAACCGAAGACGAACTAAAAAAGGAGGCCGAGCAAAAGAAGATCGAGGAAGAAGTAAAGAACTCGATCTACGTTGACGATCCAGTAAAGATCGAAACTCAAATCGTCAACGTTGACGCGGTTGTCTACAACAAGAAAACCGGACAGATCGTTTCCGGACTAAAAAAAGAAAACTTTCAGGTATTCGAGGACGGGGTAAAGAAGGAAATAAGTAACTTTGCAACGCCAGATTCGCCCATTACCGTTACGCTTTTAGTCGAATACAGCAAATGGACCGAGATTTTTGGCTCGGCTGCAGGAGGGATTTTCGAGCCGGGCGTATATGAGGCAATTCGTCCGGTAGCACAGTTTCTGACTCAGTTTATTAAGCCTCCAAATGACTACGCTTCGGTCGTTGCATTCGATATCCGCCCGACGCCGATAACCGATTTTACGAACGACCCGCAGCGAATTAGACAAACAATCGAAATTTTGCTTCGTAACCGACCGACGTTTCGTGAAAATAACCTTTACGATGCTTTGAAATTTGTCCTCATCGGTGGGCGGGGCGATTCCGTCGTGTTGGATAATGAAAAAAGTGAAAAGACGGATTATCAGGGAATGATCGCTGTGAAATCTAAACGCCGTGCTGTGATTCTTGTGGCCTCAGGGATTGACACCTTCAGCAAGACAAATTACGACCAAATTCGTAAGATAATTCAGCGAGCCGGTATTCCCATATACATCATCAGCACTGGGAACCTATTTTTCAAGAAGTACGAGCCATATCTAGGTGCGACCGATTCCATATCGGGGGCCCCGGGACGCCTCACCTTTTTGCAGGCGCGAAATGCAATGAACACGTTCGCTAAAGAATCGGGCGGCGCGCACTTCGAAATGACTTTTGAAAGCGAGATTCCAGCTTACCTACAGTCGATAAATGCTCTCTTGCGAAGCCAATACAGCCTTGCGTATGACCTCGATCAACCGCATGAGCCCGGAAAAAGATATAAAATTGACGTCAAGGTGGACGTTGACGGCGACGGCGTTACGGACGAAAAGCAATTTGTCGTTCAGCATCGACCGTTTGTTTTGGGTCCGCCAACGCCGGGCAAGAAAGACCGCTAGTGCGATTGTTTGGCCGTAGTTACGGCTCTTGCAATATATTGACACCCGCGGCCTGTTTTTATAGCCTTGGATTGAGAAAGGCAAGAATATCGAAGGGTTAATTTCAATTTGGCCAGTACGAAAAAACTATCGCTTCCTCCGCAAGGCCTGAACGCACTATTTGGCGTCCAGGATCAAAACATAAAATATCTCGAGACACTCCTCGACGTCAGTATCGGAGCTCGCGGCAATGAATTGTTGATCGATGGTGACGTCCGCGACATTGAAACGGTCGAGCAGATTCTTGGCGATTTCAGTGATCTTTTTGCCGAAGGGCAGACCTTTTCCGACAAAGAACTTCGTGACGCATTTCGACAAATAGCCGAAGACCGAGCCTATAATCTGAAGGATTACTTTCTTAAATCCAGATTTAACCCTTCCGGTAAAAGGCAGGTTGCGCCAAAGACCGCGAACCAAAGAAAGTATCTCGATGCAATCGCAAAAAACGATCTTGTCTTCGGTATCGGCGTCGCCGGCACCGGAAAAAGTTTTCTTGCCGTTGCAATGGCGGTTGACGCGCTGATGAAAAAGCAGGTGAGCCGGATAATTCTTACTCGTCCAGCGGTCGAAGCTGGCGAACGCCTGGGTTTTCTACCCGGTGATCTGCAGGAAAAGGTCGATCCTTATCTTCGTCCGCTTTACGACGCTTTATTCGATCTCGTCGATGCGGAAAAAATCACGAAAATGCTCGAAAAGCGGATTATAGAGGTTGCCCCGCTTGCATTCATGCGCGGTCGGACACTGTCCGATGCCTTTATTATTTTGGATGAAGCTCAAAATACTACCAGCGAGCAAATGAAGATGTTTTTGACGCGAATTGGATTCGGCTCAAAAGCTGTCGTAACCGGCGATAAGACGCAAATTGACCTGCCGCGTGGTCAGAAAAGCGGTCTCCGCGAGGCCGAGGAAGTGCTCAGCGGGCTCGAGGGCATCGAATTTGTGTATTTTTCCGAAAAAGACGTTGTTCGGCACAAGTTAGTACAAATGATCGTTAAGGCATACGACGCGTACACGACTTTGGAATCGGAGAGCGAGGAGTGATAGTCAATCTCCAGAGAAAAATTCGGCTTTCCGTTGACACTTACCGTGCGTTTGTCGAAAGAATTCTTCTAGAAATTCCGGAAGCAAGAGATTCCGAATTTGCAGTTGCATTTGTTTCCGACCGGAAAATGAAAGAGTTGAACAGTCTCTTTCGCGGCCAATCCTCCACGACCGATGTCCTTTCGTTCCCGTATCTGCAGGGCGAATTTGAAACCGAGGAATTGCTCTCGGCCGGCAGTAATGGGCGTAAGTCGCCGGCAAAAAGATACCTGGGTGATATTGTAATTTCTGCCGAGCAGGCTAGTCGTCAAGCTGAGGCCGCCGGGCATACGTTCAAGCTTGAAGTTGAGCAGTTAATCCTTCACGGGGTACTTCATCTTTGCGGTTATGATCACGAAACGGACAATGGCGAAATGAATGCCCGCGAACTCAAATTACGGCACATTCTCGGTATCGAATGATTTAAAGCCCAAGGCAAAACTGGATTTTCCGAAAATGTGCTAATCTTGTCGAAAACTGCCAATTATGAAAGAAACTCCAAAGATTGCAGAGCCCTGCGTTATGGTCATTTTTGGCGCAACTGGTGATTTGACCAAACGCAAACTGTTTCCCGCTCTATACAATCTCGCGAAAGACGAACATTTGCCGGATAATTTTGCGATTGTAGGAGTAGGGCGACAGGAAATCGAAAGCAACGACTTTCGTGACGAAATGATCGCAAGCCTCAAGGAATTTGCCGGCGCAGACAGTAGCGAGGAGACAATTACTTGGTTTTGCGAGCGAACGTTTTACACAGGAGGAGATTTTAACGACGACAAAAAGCTTTTTTCAAATCTTTCTGATCTTCTCGCAGAAGTAACTCAAAAACTCGAAATTCCGGCAAACTACCTATTTTATATGGCAATTCCACCGGATCTTTTTGCGACGGTAGCGGAAAAGGTAGTTGCAAACGAGCTCGGTCGCGAAGCAAACGGAAATTGGCGCCGGTTTATTTTCGAAAAGCCGTTTGGCCGCGATTATGAATCTGCGCGGAAACTCAATTGCGAACTGCTTCGACTTCTAAAAGAAGATCAGATCTATCGAATCGACCATTATCTCGGAAAGGAAACCGTTCAGAATATAATCGTCTTCCGCTTCGGAAACAGCATCTTCGAGCCGATCTGGAATCGCAATTTTGTTGACCATATACAGATAACCGTTGCGGAGAAATTAGGTGTTGGGCAACGCGGCGGGTATTACGAAACAGCCGGCGCTTTGCGGGATATGATCCCGAACCACATTTTTCAACTCTTAACACTTACTTCAATGGAGCCGCCGGTCTCTTTTGACGCCGATTCCGTTCGCGATGAGCAAGCAAAAATCTTGCATGCAATTCAACCGTTTACACCAGAGGACGCGCTACGATGTGCAGTTCGCGGACAGTATGGCGAAGGGGAAATCGATGGTAAGCGCGTCCCAGCTTATCGGGAAGAGGAAAAAGTCTCGCGAGACTCAAACACCGAGACCTTTGCCGCTTTGAGGATCTCAATTGATAATTGGCGATGGGCAGACGTTCCGTTTTATCTGCGGACGGGCAAGCGGATGGCGGCGCAGTTCTCCTCAATTGTCATTCAATTCAAGCGGGCGCCGTTTGTGCTGTTTCGGAATACGCCGATCGAACGTCTGACGACAAACAGGATTGAGATACATATTCAGCCGGATGAAGGAATAACGCTTCACTTCGGAGCAAAAATTCCGGGCCCAATTGTCAAAATGGGAGCAGTCGATATGGATTTCAATTATGCTGATCACTTCGGCAAACAAATAAGTACAGGTTATGAGCGGCTGCTGTTCGATTGTATGATAGGCGATGCGACGCTTTTTCAACGCGCTGATATGGTTGCAGCAAGCTGGAAGATCGTAACGCCGATATTGGACGTTTGGCAGGCAATTCCTGCCCGCGATTTTCCAAATTATGCCGCAGGTTCTTGGGGACCGACTGATGCCGACGAACTGCTCGCCCGGGAAGGCAGGCAATGGAAAAACGAAATTCCGAAACAATCCCTCGAATAAAGCATGCGGTTATCGTTGCTTCCGACGCTCGGGCTCTTGCCGAGCAAGCGGCTGCAGAGTTTCTTCGCCTGGCCGATGAAGCACTCAACAAACGCGGCGTTTTTCTCGCTTCGCTCTCCGGCGGTTCCACGCCCGGCCTGACTTATGAAATGCTTGCAGCATCGGATCTGGATTTTGCACGGACGCATTTTTTTATCTGCGACGAGCGCGATGTCCCTCCCGACAATAGTTATAGTAATTACCGCTTTATCCGCGAACACCTACTTGGTTCAGGAACGTCAAAAACAACAAAACTTCATCGCTGGCTGACAGAGAAATCAGACCGCAATCGCATAGCTACGGAATATCAGTCTGAAATTATGGAGGTTGCGTCTTCGCTAGGTGCGATCGCAGAATTCGTCGGGGGTAAAGCTCCACGTTTTGACGTCGTCTTGCTCGGGATCGGTTCGGATGGACATACCGCATCGCTCTTTCCACGAACGGACGCATTAACAGAAATGCAACGTCTTGCAGTTCCAACTTTTGTACCAGCGATCGATCAATGGCGATTTACATTAACCTTTCCCGCACTCAATAACGCGCGGCACATAATATTCTTGGCCGCGGGAAAGGAAAAGGCTGAAACGATTCGCCGTGTTATTAAGGGTGAAGGTGAGATTGGGGAAATTCCCGCACTGGGCGTGCGTCCGATTTCCGGTAATGTTACTTGGTTCATTGATTTAGATGCAGCCGCGATGCTTGATGCGGGCGCGGCAACTGAATTATGACCGCTCGTCCTTAATTTGCTGATCGATAAACTTTATGGAATTTGAGCTTGCGATTTCCATTTCTATTCTATTGTTGCTCGTTTTGTTAGCAACAATAGATATGGCGTTTTCGCAATTATCGGATCTCGGGCTGCGGCGGTTGATGAGCGAGTCGGAAGAAGCCGGAAAGCGAAAAGCACAGCAGCTTTTGGCGGCGATTCTGGATGATCGGCCACGATTCAGATTCGCGCTTTCATCGGCAATACAGTTTTTGCTGATTACCTTCACAGTCCTAATTACTATTATTGTTTTGCGGTTTGACCCGGGCGGTTCCCGGCTAATGGTTTTTTCGTTGCTAATCGGTTTGACGGCTACGGTTTTGTTTCGACAGCTTTTGCCGAGGCTCATTGTGCGAGGGCGTTCGGAGAGAGTCTTGCTGTTTCTTCTCCCTGCTATTCGGCCGCTTTATTCTCTCGCGACCATTACAACTCGGCCGATTGAAAATCTATTCGAAACTCGCACGCCGACAAAATCCGATTCGACGGATACTCCGGATACAGAGGAAGATCGCAGCGACACTGATGAAGACATCCAAGCCTTGCTCGAAGTTGGCGAAGCAGAGGGGATCATCGAGGAAGAAGAACGCGAAATGATCGAATCGATGGTGGAATTTGCGGAAACACGAGTCGGGGAGATAATGACACCAAGGACCGAGATTTGCGCTTTGCCGATTGAAGCGACAATTGCAGATGCGCGCGGTAAGATCGTCGAAGAGAAATATTCGAGGTTGCCAGTTTACCGCGGCAGCATTGACAGTATCGAGGGAATCATCTATGTTCGCGATCTCCTTCAGGTCTGGGCCGCTGGCGGCGGCGAGGACGGTCCGATCGAACCTTTGATTCGCGAAGCCTTTTTTGTTCCTGAGACAAAATCGGCTGCCGACTTGCTCAAATCAATGCAGAAAAACCATGTCCAACTGGCTATCGTCATCGATGAGTACGGCGGCGTCGCGGGCATCGTAACGGTCGAGGATATCCTGGAAGAAATCGTCGGAGAAATTGAGGATGAGGATACGGAAAGCGATGAAATTATCGAAATTATCGAAGGTCAAGATGGATACTTCGATGTGCGTGGTTCCGTGGAGATCGATAAAATAGAGCGTATTCTTGGCGTCGAACTTGCAAACGACGACTTTACGACAATTGCCGGAATGGTGATATCGGAAATCGGGCATTTGCCAAAGGAAGGCGAAAAATTCATCTTGCGTGGGCTAGAGGTTGAAATTCTTGAAGCGGATGAGAAAAAACTCACTTTGCTTAGAATCCGACGTATGCCAACCGATCCCGATGGACAATCGGAATGAAAATCATTCCAACTTCGTCTCGAGGCGTGCTATACTGACCTCATATTTTCAAAGGAGGTAGAATTATGGCCATCAGAATAGGCGACGTAGCTCCAGATTTTACTGCGGAGACTACGCAAGGAACAATAAATTTTCACGAATGGCTTGGAGACAGCTGGGGCATTTTATTTTCGCACCCTAAGGATTTTACTCCGGTCTGCACGACTGAGCTCGGGATGGCTGCAAAGCTCAAACCCGAATTTGAAAAGCGGAATGTCAAAATTTTAGGGCTCAGTGTAGACCCGCTCGAATCCCACAAGGAATGGGAAAAGGACATCGAAGAAACACAAGGCGCGGAAGTAAACTTTCCAATGATCGCCGATCCTGAACGTAAGGTTGCCACGCTTTACGATATGATACATCCGAACGCGAGCGATACCTTTACAGTGCGTTCGGTGTATATTGTTGGTCCGGACAAGAAGGTTAAGCTCGTCCTCACGTATCCCGCCAGCGTCGGTAGGAATTTCGCCGAATTGCTTCGGGTCATCGACGCGCTCCAGATGGCGGAGAATTACCAGGTTGCGACACCTGCGAATTGGAAGCCCGGTGAGGACGTGATCATTTCGCTTGCCGTTTCGAATGAGGAGGCGAAAGATAAATTCCCTGCGGGCTGGAAAGAGGTCAAGCCGTATTTACGATTGACCCCGTCACCCGACAAACAAAAAAGCGAAACGAAAACGGCGTGAACAGGTAGCAGCAACATCATCAGATTGGGGCGGCGGCAACAAACTTGCCACGCCCCAAACCATTTAGCCTCCCGAAATGAAATTACGAGCACGAACAGAAAGTCAGGACAGCGAAGCTACCGTAACGTTAGAATTTATCAACGGCAGGGTCTGTGCTGAGGTAGATGGGCGTAAATATGACCTCGAAATCACATTCCCCGAACCGGACGCCTACCTTTTGACACACAACGGTTCGATCTGCGAAGCGATTGTCTCCGAGCAAGGTAGATCAGGACGGTACAAAGTTTCGATTCGCGGTAAGGAGTATGAAATTGAAATCATTGATCCGCGGCGGTTAAGGGCAGACACCGGACAGCAAAGTCGGGCGACTGGTACGATCGAATTACGGGCAATGATGCCCGGCAAGGTTGTTCGCGTCCTTGTTGAGGAAGGATCGGATATCAAAAAAGGTGAAGGAGTCCTTGTCGTCGAAGCTATGAAGATGCAAAATGAGCTCAGGTCTACTCGAGACGGAAGGGTCGTCCGCATCGCTGTTGACGAAGGGGCGACGGTTGCTGCCGGCGATCTACTTGCCGTCATCGAATAAACCACCTTATTCAATTGCCGATCAATGCCGAAGCGTGGCCGGTTGAAGACTTCGCAAAGGCGCTTTTAGGCCCGCCATCAAATCCGAAAAGTCCGCAAATGTAAGCGATTGCGGCCCGTCCGATAACGCCTCGTCCGGTTTGGGGTGCACTTCAACCATTATGCCGTCGGCGCCGATTGCAATTGCAGCGCGAGCGCAGGCAGCAATCACGCTGCGACGCCCCGTAGCGTGGGATGGATCCGCAATGACAGGAAAATCACTCACTTCCTTGACGAATGCAATTCCGGCCAGGTCGAATGTATTTCGAAGACTGGTGTCAAAGGTGCGAATGCCGCGCTCACACAACACGACGTCGTTATTCCCGCCATCGAGCAGATAATCCGCGGCAGAGAGCCATTCTTTAATTGTTGCCGAAGGCGAACGTTTTAAAAGTACCGGGCGGCTGCACTTTGCCAGCTTCTTGAGTAAGGCAAAATTCTGCATATTGCGCGCACCGACTTGAACCATATCCGCATAATCGCTGACAATCGAGACGTCATATTCGCTCATTACTTCCGTCACGATCGGTAATCCAACCAAGTCTCCCGCTTCGCGAAGTAGCGCAAGGCCAGGTTTGCCCAGACCCTGGAAATCGAACGGCGAAGTTCGTGGCTTGAAAGCACCGCCACGCAGAATCGCGGCGCCGCTTCGGCTGACCGACAACGCCGTTGCAATTACCTGTTCACGGCTTTCAACCGAGCAAGGCCCGGCTATCACAACGGCACAGTCACCTCCAATGCTTACGTTCCCGACCTTGACAGACCGGATCGAACTGGAGCGGCTTTTCGATTCACACTTAATTGCTTTATCTATTCTTACTGTGTTATCTGGCGTTGAATCATGCATTGCAATTACCTCTGTCTAGGTGCGTTCTTACGCGACACCGCATAAAAAAGCGTCCGATTATCGGCGGCGTCAGCGATATTTTCGGCAAGGATGGACGCTTCGTATATCGCTGCGGCATCCCAGCTCGCAATCGCTGCAATCTGCTTATCAGGATTTTCCATCACATATTTGACTGCCGTCGCGGTGTCGGAAGCGGCGATCGCTCTTAATGAGTGCTTTTGCAGGAATTTACTGCATTGCTCGAGCGCGGCAGGATGCGAAAGGACCGCCGCAAGCAAATCGAAGGTGACGCTTTGTTTTGCGACGAGAACATGGTCGATTCGTATCTCTATCTCACCTGCAATTTCCAGGTCACAAGCGGCAAGCAATTCCGACACTGCTACAATCAAGCCGCAGATAGTATTTCGGAATGGAAGAACCGCAAAATCCGCTTCGAAGGTTCGGATTGAATCGATGGCTGCGGAAAATGTTGGGCACTCGACCAGGGCGCAGTCGAACATCGTGCGTGCTGCCGCAGCACTATACGAACCTTCGATGCCCTGAATTGCAATCCGGAGCATTCAGCGAACCTCCATTTTCGAAATCCGTTTCCCGAATTGTCGCGTTTGAATCCGGCGCGATTCGGTTAAAATCTGCTGGAAAATGCGAAGTAATCCGCGGTCGTCGATTACGCCTTGGCTTTCGCCGATTATCCGGCGGCAGACGTCTTTCTCGCGCCGCCGATCTACTGTGGGGATACCCCGTGCCTGCTTGAGGGCTCCGATGCGCAGAACCTCCGCGGCCCTCCGGTTTATGAGCACGACAATTTCTGCGTCGATGCTGTCGATCCTTTTGCGAATTTCGTTTAGTTCGTTGTCCATAAAATCAAAAAGCCGCGAACTTTTTGTCGTTCGCGGCCGTGATCTGCTGATTGCGTGAAATCAACTAATTTCGTGCAGGCAAAATCCCGACCGCCTTACCATAAAAGTAAAAGTAAAAGTAGCCGAAAGATTTTGCAGTAATTGAATTCACCGTATAACGCCTTCTAATGAAAACACAGAAATAATAATATCCCTTAAACTCGGTGTCAAGGCTTTGTCCCAATCTCGTTCTGGTTTTTCGATTTCCTAGCATAAATTGAAATAGCAATGCCGCCAAGGATTAAAGAGCCGGCCGCTATCGAACGCGGGTCAAAGCTTTCACCCAGTAACAAAATGCCGCCGAACGCGGAGAGCAGAGGTACTAAGAGTTGAAGGATGGCGGCCCTGGTCGAACTAATGCTCGGAAGTGCTGAATACCACATAGCATATCCGATGCCGGACGCAATTGCACCCGAAGCGACCGCAAGTAAGAGTCCCCGGGGCGAGAGATTCATCTGGCTCGTAAAAGCAGTGGCGGCAACTACGATCATTGGAACGGATTTGACGAAATTGCCCGCCGTTTCTCCGATCGGTGAATTACCTGATTTTCCTCTAATGGTGTATGCTCCCCAGCAAACTCCCGCGGCGCTCATAAGAATGGAATGTAAAAGCGGTGGGGCCGACAATCCGGGAAAGACGAGATAAACAAGACCGCCGACTGCAAGAAAAAGTCCGGGCCATTCGATTTTACCCGGCCGCTCGCCGCGATAAATTGCAAAGCCGATAATTGTTAGCTGGACAGCTCCGAATAAGATCAATGCTCCAGTTGCGGCCGAGAGGCCAAGATAAGCAAATGAAAATGCAATTGCGTATCCGAAAAGGAAGAACGCCGATGTCCAATTGCCCGCTCGACACGGGTTGGGTTTTTGTCCCGAGACCGCCATAATCGCGGTCATCGCAACTGCCCCCGATCCAAGCCTTACGAGCGTGAAACCTGCCGCATCCGCTTCGCCGCCGCCAAGTGCCATCCGGCAAAGAATGGAATTAAAGGCGAAAGCAACGAGCGCCGACGAAGTATAAAATAGAGTTTTGAACACCTCTTTATCCCAAATGCTGATTTTCTTGGCCCTCGTTTTCGACAAAACATTTTCACTCGGAGACGGCATCTGCCGATTCGTTCTCTTGCTCATCGACAGCGGTGCGCTTTTCGGGTCGTAGATGCGGAAATAGAATAACGTCGCGAATAGAATGCCTGTCGGTAACGAGCATTACGAGCCGGTCAATGCCGATCCCGATACCTGCTGCGGGCGGCATCCCGTAACATAGTGCGCGAATATAGTCTTCGTCGAGTTCCATCGCTTCTTCGTCGCCTTTTAGCCGTTGCTTCATTTGCTCGACGAATCGCTCATATTGTTCCCGCGGATCATTTAGTTCACTGAATCCGTTTGCTACCTCCATACCGGAGATAAACAGTTCAAAGCGTTCGGCTAATTTCGGATTGTCCGGCGAAGCTTTAGACAGCGGCGAGACGGATTTTGGAAAATCCAGAATGAAAGTCGGCTGCACCAAATTTTTTTCAACGTGCGTTTCAAATAGCTCGAGCATATTTGCCTCGTTTATATCGGCATCGGGAACGTAGCGGAGTATTGCATCCCGCATTGCAAGTCTTTCAAAACGCGAAAAATCGATTTCGTTTCCTTGATAGCTAAAATATGTACTGCCGATTGTCGCCGAGACCGTGATTTGTAATAACTGCTCGCAGAAGTCCATCATTCCATTTACGTCTAAATAGGCACAATAGAATTCAAGCATTGTAAATTCCGGGTTATGCTTATGCGAGATGCCTTCATTCCGGAAATTTCGGTTTAACTCGAAGAGTTTTTCAAAACCACCAACCAAAAGACGCTTTAGATAGAGTTCCGGTGCAATTCTGGCATAAAGGTCAATGTTGAGTGCGTTATGATGCGTCTTAAATGGACGAGCTGCAGCACCGGTTGCTTTCGGGGTCAACATTGGAGTTTCAACCTCGATGTAACCGCTTTGCTCGAGGTAATGCCGAATCGAAGAAATCAATTTTGCCCGCCGCTCGAAAACTTGCCGCGTCGTAAGTCCTTCTTGCTCAATTCGCAGGCTAGACGCAAGAAGATCCGCATACCGCTGCCGCTGCCTGATCTCCGGATCCGCAATTCCGTGCATTTTATCAGGCATCGGTACGAGCGCTTTTGCCAAGAACCGGATACTTTCGACGTGAACCGAGAGCTCGCCCGTATTTGTTACGAATAATGAGCCGCGAATTCCAATAAAGTCGCCGTGATCAAGGTAGCCAAACGCTGTCCAGGAGGCATCGACGTCGAGTGCTGTGTCGCGAGAATTATGCTCGAATTGAAAGCTTCCTTTCCGAAAGTAGGCCTGAATCCTCGATGAGCCGTCACTGATATGAACGAATGCTGCCTTTCCCATTACCCGCGGCGGCACTGCCATTCTTCCCGCAATACTAATCTCTCCGAACGCTTTGAGTTTTTCGTTAAGTTCATCCTTTAACTCCATTGGCAGCCTTTGTCCAGGAGCGAGTGTTGACCGGATTATTTCCAATTCGGCGAGAATTTCTGCAACCGGCAGAAACTCCAATAGAGAAGTGATTGTGTCTTCGGTCCCAGAAATTGTCGAGCGCTGAAACCTATTAGGATATGGATCGCCGATCAGTTTTTCGAGCTCTGCGAGATGTTCGCGTCGGGCGAGAATTTGATCGTTTGGCTCTACGATTTCGTCAAATTGCGGTATTTGCATAAATTTCTCGAATCGATAAAGGCTCGGCCGGCAAACGCCGAAACCGTCAATTATAATTAAGCGTCGGCGGTCGAAGCAAACTAGGCCCGATTATGGCACAATTGTACTGTTGCAGGTTAGCGAGCGGTTCGCACCCCCGGCGAGCGGCCCGCTGGCGTGCAATGTTGCGCGCACCTTTATGTACATACCCGATGAAGTGAGAAGTAAGTTAAAGGAACTCGCCAAACTCGCGGAAAATGCTGGCGGTCCGATTTGTGTCGAGGGAGTGACGTCCGGTGCGGCAAAGGCATTGGTTTGCAGCCGGCTTGCGCAAATGCACGGCGGACCGATTCTTATAATTGTTGAATCGAATGCGGAGCTAGACCGATGGCAATCAGATTTGCGGTTCTTTTTTTCGGAATGCGAGGTGGGCGATATCGTTAATGTGCCTTCGCTGGAGACCGATATTTATTCGGGAGCTTCGCCGCATGCAGAAACCCAAGAGCTTCGGGCGATCGCTTTGGCCAGCTTGCTCAACCGTCCGCCGAAAGTCGTACTTACTACACTTCGCGGTGTCGCGTCGCGAATGATCTCACCAGAGATGTTTTCGCGTGTTTGCTTGGATTTGCGGCTTGGTACCGAGATATCGCCGGCTAAGCTTGCGGAATTACTCGCTGCGTCGGGATTTGCACGCGAAGATCCGGTTTTCGGCGTTGGCCAGTTTTCGTGGCGTGGAGGTATCTTCGACGTTTGGCCTGCAGGCAGTGATTCGCCGCTGCGAATCGAATTTTTTGGCGATTTGGTGGAATCGATACGGAAATTCGATCCCGAAACACAACTTTCGATTGAGCGAATTAGCAGCGCGGAAATACATCCAATGCGCGAATTTCCAGCCTTTTCGGACTCGTTTCGTGCATTGGGAGCTGCAATCGAAAGCCGCTTCACTGATGAAAACTTTTCCCGTAGCGTAGCTGACCATTTGGAATTTACTGAATCCGATGAAGCTTTTCCCGGTTGGGAATTCTTTTATCCGCTTGTCGGCCGCTTCGATTCGTCGATTTTTGACTATTTTTCTCCAAAGTTGATCGTTGTCGATGAGCCCGCGATGGCTGAAAATGATCTGCTGAATCATCTTGAAACGGCGCAAAAACGATATTCGGAGTTGGTCGAAGCGGGAATCGTGGCTCTCCCACATCCTGAATACTTTTTATCTATTGCAGAACTTAGGAGCCAATTTGAAGATATCCCGCGTGTAGAATTCCGTGCTCTCGGTACGTCAGCAGCCGAAACGGATGAAGATTTTTCCGTTTCGGAAAGCTCGGGCGGGCACCTCCGGCCGCTGTTTCTCTTTCCGTCGAAAGCAATCAAGAAGAGTTTAGAGTTTATCGGTCGGCCGGCTGCCGGATTTAGCGGAGATCTAAAGCGATTCACCGAATCGCTTTCCGGCAAAGATACGCTGATTGTTGCAAGGTCGGGTGGTATTCGTGATCGAATTGCAGAAATCTTGGCAGAATATGGCGTCAGCCGAAATCGGATTGAGCTTTCCGTGGGCAATTTGTCGTCTGGGTTTGAGCTTCCGCAGGCGAATTTCACTGTACTTGTTGAGGAAAACATTTTCGTTGACCGATCCACGTACCAGTCACGCCAAGGCCTGAAGTCAGAACGAGCTAAGCAGCGTGTGAAGATCGGTGCGTTTATCTCCGATTTTCGCGATTTGAAAGAAGGCGATTATGTGGTCCATATCGATCACGGAATCGGACGGTTTGCCGGACTAAAGACAATCGTTTCAGATGGCGTTTCCCGAGAATTTTTGCATCTTGTTTACGCGGATCAGGCAACCTTGTTTGTTCCAGTCGAGCGGATGGATTTGGTCTCACGCTATGCTTCGGCTGAAAATGCGAAGCCAACACTCGACAAGCTCGGCGGAATCGGCTGGCAGAAGACAAAGGCCAGGGCCAAGCGGCAGATGCGAGATATGGCGGATGAGCTTCTGCGGCTCTTCGCCGAGAGGCAATTGGTTGAAGGTTATGCTTTTTCATCCGACGCACCTTGGCAAAGGGAATTTGAGGACGCTTTTCCATTCGAACTGACCCGCGATCAAGCGACCGCAATAGACGATGTAAAGCGCGATATGGAGTCGCGGCGGCCGATGGACCGGCTCATCGTAGGTGACGTCGGGTACGGCAAGACGGAAGTAGCGATGCGGGCTGCTTTCAAAGCCGCAATGGATTCACGCCAGGTTGCGGTCCTTGCACCGACAACGATTCTTGCCTATCAGCATTACGAATCATTCAAAAAGCGATTCGCAGCTTTTCCGATACGCATCGATTTACTTTCGCGATTTCGAAGTCGCAAGGAGCAGGCAGAGGTTGTGCGTGCGGCGGAAGCCGGCGAAATCGACGTTCTGATTGGTACTCATCGGATTTTATCGAATGATGTTAGTTTGCCGCGTCTTGGACTTTTGATAATTGACGAGGAGCAACGTTTTGGCGTAGCGCATAAGGAAAAACTGAAACGGCTCAGAAAGAAAATAGATGTCTTGACGTTGTCTGCTACACCGATACCGCGAACGCTGAATATGTCACTTGCCGGAATCCGCGATATGTCCGTCATCGAGACGCCGCCGCGCGACCGAATGGCGATAAATACGCAGGTTGTGCAGTTCTCCGAATCGGTGATCCGATCTGCGATCGAACTCGAAATGGAGCGAAGCGGACAGGTCTTTTTTATTCACAACCGCGTCGAAACAATTGAAACCGTTGCCGCGCTGGTAAAAAATATTGTACCAAATGCCCGCATTGCAATAGGCCACGGCAAAATGAACGAGAAAGAAATGGAGCAGATCATGCTTGATTTCATGGACTACGAATACGACGTATTGGTGGCGACGACGATCATCGAAAACGGGATCGATATTCCGCTCGCAAACACGATAATCATCAACCGAGCGGATACTTACGGCCTTTCACAACTATATCAACTTCGAGGTCGTGTCGGACGTTCAAATCGCCGCGCGTATGCATATTTGCTGATTCCTAGCGAGCTAGAATTAACTCCGATTGCGCGTCGCAGGCTATCTGCAATCCGGGAATTTTCTGATTTAGGAGCCGGTTTTCGCATTGCCGCGCTCGATCTGGAGCTTCGTGGTGCGGGAGCGATTCTAGGCGGCGAGCAATCTGGACATATTGACGCAGTCGGTTTCGACCTTTATTCGCGGATGTTGAACCAGACAATTGCGGAGCTTCGCGGCGAAGAGATCTCCGACGAGTCGTCGGTCACAATAAATATGGGCATTGACGTCTCAATACCTGCGAATTACATTTCCGATACCGGTCAGCGGCTGCGGACATACAAGCGGATAACCTCTGCGGAGACGACAGAAATTTTAGGTGCGATCCGTGAAGAGATTAAAGATCGGTACGGCAACTTACCGGACTCGGTAGAAAATCTTTTCGCCTATGCAAAGTTGCGCAGGTTGGCGGACCGAATTTCTGTTATTTCAGTTGAATCTGATACAAAAACCATCGCGATCAAGTTTCGGCCGGAAGCGCGGGTCGATCCTGAGAAACTTGCGGCTTTTATTGCGGCGTCGGATTCCGCCACGTTTTCACCAAATGGAATTTTACGTTTTCGAATAGTGAAAAAAAATCCTATTGTTGCAGCGATAGATGCATTAAAGGCAATTTCGCGGGAGGCGTTATGAAAAATCGTCTCTCCGCTTCTCCGAATCCGGGCAAAATCATCAAGTTCCTGATAAGATACCTTTTTGACAAAATGCGATTATTATGGTGTAAAGCCTCAGCAGAAATTCAAGCGATTAAACGCGCCGAGGTATTCTGGCATCAAACCCAGAAATTGAACATCTGCGAACAGACTGGAGTAGTAGAATGAAATTTCTTCGTTATGTGATTGTAGTTTTATCCTTTACGTTCTTTGTGCCGTCGGCCGTAATGATGCAAGAAGCCGAGGAGAGGGTTGTTGACGAAGTTGTTGTTGCCGTAAATGACAGCGTCATAACACTTTCGCGCATAAAACGTGAGATCAAGGCTCTCGTTGATTTGGAAGTGCAGCAAGGAAAGCCGCGCGAGCAGGCAGTAAGGGAAATCGAAGCGAAGAAAGGCGAATTAATCGCAAACCTTATAAATGAAGAACTACTGATTCAAAAGGCCAAAGAAATCGGCCTCGACAACGACATCGATGCATTGATAAATCAGCGGTTTGTCGAAATAATGAAGGAAAATAAACTAAAATCGCTGGAAGCTCTTTATGAGCAGATGCGGCAGCAAAACGTAGATCCGCAAGAAATTCGCGATTTGTGGCGTAAGCAGCTCATTCGCGATCGCGTAATACAGCGTGAAGTACAATATAAGCTCTATTGGTCGGCAACGCCGAAAGAACTTAAAGAATATTTCGAAAAACACAAGGCAAAATTTACAAAACCCGAGACAATTTCTTTCAGCGAGATTTTTCTTTCCTTTGCGGGGCGTTCCGAGGCGGCGGTCCGCGAAAAGGCCGCTAATTTAGTCAAACAGTTGCGCGCCGGCGCTGATTTCGACAAATTAGCAAAGGAAAATTCGGATCCGGGCGTCGTAACCGAAGGCCGCGGTAAGGTTGAGAAAATTAAAGTGTCCGAGCTGGCTGAGATCTTGAAAGGGCCGGTTAAAAACCTCAAGCCTGGCGGAGTAACCGATCCGATCGAGATAAAGGACCTCGGAATCGTAATTTTAAGAGTCGACGCCCGTGAAGAGGCAACCGGAGAGTCGTTCTACGAGGAAGCCGCTGTCCGCTCCGCTATTTTGCAGGAAAAGTTTCCTCAGGCTTCAAAGGATTTCTTTGCAAAACTCCGCGAGGATGCAGTAATACGATTCAACGAGGCTTATCGGCCACTCGTGGCGCCGATTCTCTATGCGGACGAGCGCAACGGCAAAGTTGCAAGCAAAGAAAACTAAATAGCCGCCGTCGAGGTTAATTTATGCGGGTTGATTTATTCCTTAAGCTAAGCCGACTTGCCAAATCGCGCAGCGAAGCTCAAAGGCTTTGCGATAATGGCAAAGTGAAAATTGGCGGCATTTCAATCAAAGCAGCTAGAGAACTTCGCGGCGGTGAACGACTGGAAATCGAACTTCAAGATCAGGTCAAATACATTGAGGTTTTACGCTTACCGGAAAACAAGCAGGTAAGCAGAGCAGATTCCCGAAAATTATACTCGTTCGTGATCGAATGAGATGGTTCATTTGGACTGACCGAGTATCTCTTTGACCGCTTTGTCGAAGATTTCCCACTTACGAAGAGCACGCCGAACGTCCGGATAATTATCGGCAAAAGACTGCCGCAGCTTCCAGAGTTCGATCGCAGCGTCAAGACGTTTGATCATTAACTTTCCGAGTGCGACGGTTAATCTACCTACTTCTTCGGGTTTGACGCTGTTTAGCCGCGCTAAATCCTCGGTGAGCAAACCGGCGGAAAACTTTAGCTCCTTGATTCGGGGAAAATCGTCTGTGTAATCAGCGGAAAGTGCGTCCAACTCTGCATCTGTTTCCGCCTTACGGAGCAAGATTTCTGCATATGCAGCGGTCCCGCGAATAGCCGCGGCCGGTTCAGGCGGTGTCGGAAGTACAGTTTTGGTTTTTTGACCAGCAACCGCTACGCTCGCGAATACGACGATCGAAGCAAGTAATTTCAATTTGAAAAATTTCCGGCACATCTGCTTAAAAACCAGTCGAAGATTCCATACGAACGTTTCTGATGCGATCGCTTCGGTCCAATCCCGAAAAAGCGTCGCAGCTTTCAATAATCGGGTCGTCTGATTCTACGGAGCCATCGCCGCAAGTTACACCATCGGCAAGTTTAGCAAAATAAGCCGTTATATTCATTAAAATCTCTTCGGCGGAATGCGAATGATAGAGCGTTTGCCTAAATTGGGCGCCGCCCGGGAGACCTTTCGTAAATTGTCCGGCCAATTGCTTCATTTTTCCGAGTGCAGCAATTTCTGCCATTTCTTCAAGACAGATTTCGAAAAACTCGAGTAGAACGTGACGTTTTTCATCGAGCGACGGCCGGTAGGGCTCGCGGCCATTTAGAACGTCTTCGAACTGGCGGAAAATCCACGGGTTTTGCATTGCGCCACGTCCGATCAGAATTCCATCGACTCCGGATTCGCGCCAACATTTCAGCCCGTACTCGATGCTCGTAATGTCCCCGTTTCCTGAAACCGGGATCGTAACTGCTTCTTTTACCTGACGAATGACTTCCCAGTTGGCCATTCCTTTGTATCCCTGTTCGCGCGTGCGGCCGTGGACCTGAATATGCTCTACGCCGCATTGCTCCGCGATTTTTGCCACCTCTACCGCATTGATCGCCGAATCCGAATACCCGATTCGAATTTTCAGCGTAAGTGGGATCGAGATCGAACGCTTGACCTCGTTTAAGATCGATTTCAAACGGGGCAGATCGCGCAACAATCCCGAACCGCCGCCATTTTTTACAACCTTCGGCGCCGGACATCCGCAATTAATATCCAAAATGTCGGCTCCGACCTCTTCGGCCATTTCGGCGGCCATTGCCATTCGCTTCGGCTGTCCGCCAAAGATCTGGATCGCAAAGGGCCTTTCCTCTGCATCGAAACGCATTTGCCGTTTGGATTTTGGGTTATTCCGCGTCAGACCTTCGACCGAGATAAATTCAGAGACGACAAGCCCTACTCCACCGCGGCGTTTTATCAACCGACGAAAAACATAATCGGTAACGCCCGCCATAGGCGACAATATCAGCGGCGGATCAATCTCGACGTTACGGATCTTGAAAGGTACCATTTCTGCCTGCTTTCTATTCGAGCCCGACGAAAATACATCAGAGCCGATCATCTTACAACGTCCAATTGAGAAGACGTTGGCGAGAATTAAAGTTCAATTCCTTTAAAATTTAGCATTTTTTTCATTGCTTTTCGATTTCGCCCGCCTTTCGTCGTTTGCAATTATGCGAGAACTGCCCGTCTTGCGCGATCCGTAATCCCGAATTATCCAAAGCTTTATGGCGGAGTTTCGATATTTGAGCGCGCCGACGGCGGTGAAGTCGACGCGATCCGCTCTAGGAAACGCGCTCGGGCTGGAACGTGAAATCTTCACCTAAGACTTTTGTGCTCCGAGGGTCTTCAAAATAGGTGTAAAGAATAGAGTTCAGAGGTCTTTTGGAGATGTTTAAGATATTCAATAATTGCAATCAAAGCGGCTCTCCGCGACCTCTTCGGTTTAATTTCGATGGCACGATGAAGGCAGGATTTCGGTAGCTGCAGGAGGTACAATTGGGTGTTCAGTTGAACGTTTGACCGCGAAACAAGGGGTTCGCAAGGGCGAAACGCACCTCGATCCAAACAAAAAACACGGCCGAACCGCCACCGCGTTTTTTTCAAACACGCCTTAGATTAAACGCTCATTATTTCAGATTCTTTATTTTTTGCGAGCTCGTCGATTTTTGCGATGTAAGTATTTGTTAATTTCTGAACTTCATCGAGTCCTGAACGCTCTTCGTCTTCAGAGACGAGTTTTTCTTTTAGCATTTTTTTTAAAGCGTCGTTTGCCGAATGACGGATGTTTCGAATTGCGATCCTGTGATCTTCGGCTAGTTCATGGACTTGTTTTGCTAATTGCCGCCGTCGCTCTTCGTTGAGCGGAGGTACCGGCAAACGGATGATCTTTCCGTCGTTTGACGGATTCAATCCCAAATTTGCAGCGATTATGGCCTTTTCAACCGCGCCAAGCTGCGAAATATCCCATGGTTGGACGGTGATCAACTGCGGCTCGGGGACCGCGACGGATGCCATCTGGTTGAGCGGCGTCGGAGTCCCGTAATAATCAACCATTACACCGTCGAGCAGCCCAACGCTTGCTCGGCCCGTGCGGACATTGAGCAGTTTACGCTTAAAATCCTCGATGACCGATGCCATCTTAGGTTTCGTTTCAGCAATTACAGATTGAACGCTCATAATCGAAATTCACCGTATTTTATGCTTCCGATGCTGCAAATTCACCTGACGTAACCAAGGTGCCGATGCTCAAATCACCGCAGACGGCCCTCAGAATATTGCCCGGCACCTTCATATTAAAAACCATAATCGGCAGGTTATTATCCTGACAAAGCGAGATGGCAGAGGAGTCCATTACTTTCAACTGGCGTTCGAGCACTTCCTGAAAACTGATTTTTGTGTATCGTCGAGCAGTTGAGTCTTTCACCGGGTCGGATGAATAAATGCCGTCGACTTTGGTCGCCTTGAAAATCACTTCAGATTTGATTTCTAATGCACGCAATGCGGCGGCCGAATCGGTCGTGAAATAGGGATTCCCGGTTCCGGCCGCAAAGATTACAACGCGCTTTTTTTCAAGGTGGCGGACAGCTCGGCGGCGAATAAACGGCTCGGCAAGCTGCGGAATGTCAATGGCGGACATCACACGCGTGAAAACATTCTGTTGTTCGAGCGCGTCTTGGAGGACGACCGCATTCATTACTGTGGCCAGCATACCGATATAATCGGCTGCTGCCCGGTCCATATTGCCTGCCGATTCAGATACGCCGCGAAAAATATTACCGCCGCCTACTACAATTGCGACCTCTACGCCGAGATCGTGGACAGCCTTGATCTCGCGGGCGACGGATTCGGCCATTACGATATCAATGCCATATTTTTGCGTGCCCATTAGAGCCTCGCCGGAAAGCTTTACCAGGATTCGCTTGAAAATCGGCGTCATAAAGCTCAACGCGGCCACAAGCCCGAAACTGAAGCGACCGCAATAATTACTTAACCCACCATCGAGGCGACTTCCGCGGCAAAATCATCCTGCTTCTTCTCGATGCCTTCTCCCATTTTATAACGCGTAAAGCGACGAATCGAAATATTCTCCTTGATCGACGCAATCTTTTCAGCCACAAGTTCGCCGACCGTTTTTGACGGATCCTTAACGAACGGTTGATCGAGGAGGACATTTTCTTCGTAAAATTTATTCAATCGACCTTCGATAATCTTGTTCAGAACGTCGTCCGGTTTGCCTGCATTTTTGGGGTCATTCTTCAACTGGCTAAGGAGAATTTCCCTTTCTTTCTCAAGCACGTCGGCTGGCACGTCTTGGCGCGAGAGGTAGCGTGGATCGGCAGCCGCAATATGCATCGCAACGTCTTTTACGAGCTGCTGAAACTCATCGCCTCGAGCGACGAAATCGCTCTCACAGTTAATTTCGACAAGAACCCCGACTTTTCCACCCATATGGATGTAGGAGCCCACGACGCCCTCGGCTGTAACTCGTCCCGCCTTTTTACCGGCGGTTGCCATTCCTTTTTTCCGCAAAATCTCGATCGCGGCGGCCTCATCACCGTTTGCCTCGACCAAAGCATTTTTGCAATCGACCATACCGGCGCCGGTTTTCTCGCGTAACGCCTTTACTGCACTTGCTGTAATCTCTGCCATATTTAACTCCGAATTTGGTTGCTTCTCAAAAGAATAGGTGAAATGATCTAAACGAAGAGTTCGGTTTTCTGCTTAACTCCGGCATTGCCCGATCGATCTTCTCCACATGTTCAAAAAAAGCGAGGCAATTTTCGCCGGAAAAGAGGAAAACGCCACGCTTTAGAAAAATTTAAGTAAAAATACTCTTTATTTTGCCGATGCTTCGCTTGTTCCTTCTCCGCTGACGGCCTCTACTGCCTGGACGATCTTTTCTGAGGCAACGGTCTCGATTTCCGACCGAACGATGACTTTTTCTTCGGCTCCGGGAACTTCCGGCTTAGAAGCTCCTTTTGTACTCGGCGTCAGATCTATCGGATGCGTTTCCTCCACTGTGGCTACGGATTCGTCAGCGATCCGGATTTCGACGTCAAGTTCGGGTTCGTCCAAATCCGCGTCATCGTCTTCGGCATCAAGATCCTTAATGCCCGCCTTAGCGAGAGTCGCAGCGATGTCGATCTGATCGTCTGCAATCTCGGATTCGACTTCTGTCGCAGCCGTCGGTATGCCGCCCTCGGTGCCGATCTGCCGGCCCTCGATGATGGCATCGGCAATGCGCGATGCAAAAAGCCGAATTGCCCGCAGCGCGTCGTCATTGCCAGGAATAACGTGGTCAATTCCTTCAGGAGAGCAATTCGTATCGACTACCGCAACGATTGGAATGCCAAGCCTGTTGGCTTCGCGAACCGCGATTTCTTCTTTCCGAACGTCGATAATAAACAGGAGATCCGGAAGTCCGCCCATATCTTTGATCCCTTCGAGGTATTTCATCAGGACGGAATGCTCTCGTTCGAGCTTTAGCCGCTCCTTTTTTGTCAAGAGGTCAAAGCGACCGTCGTCACGCATTGCCGCGATATCTTTAAGCTTTGCGATGGATTTCTGAACGGTTTGGTAATTTGTCAAAAGTCCTCCGAGCCACCGGTTATTCACGTAGAACTGGCCGCAGCGAAGGGCTTCCTCTTTAATTGCGTCTTGTGCCTGCCGCTTTGTGCCGACAAATAGAACTTTCTGATTCGGCCGCTCGGTAAATGATTGTTGCACAAATGCAAGAGCGTCACGGAAAAGTTTTTGCGTTTTCTGTAGATCGATAATGTAAATGCCGTTTCGTTCGCCGAAGATATATTCCTTCATCTTCGGATTCCAACGGCGTACCTGATGACCGAAGTGAACTCCTGCTTCAAGAAGTTCTTTCATTGTAACTGTAACCAAAGTCTCTTTCTCCTGGTCTAATGGTTTTTGTACTCGCCGGAACTTTGTCTATAAACCAAAGGCGTCCGGCAATGGATTTTCGAGTGAAAAGGCGGTTGCGGTCGAGCCGCAACTTCACCGAACCCGTGAAATTAGCGCTTCGAGAATTGGAACCGTTTTCGAGCACCCTTCTGGCCGTACTTCTTTCGCTCTTTCTGCCGCGGGTCACGGGTAATGAGGCCTGCCTTCTTCAGCGTTGGCCGTAAATCGGCGTTATATTCCAACAGGGCCCGCGTTATTCCGTGCCGGACAGCGCCGGCCTGGCCTGCAGCTCCACCGCCGGCAACGTTTACGAGAACGTCAAATTTGCCGACCGTCTCCGTCAAATTAAGCGGCTGGCGAATAATCATCTGCAATGCCTGATTCGGGAAATAAGCTTCGAATGTTCGCTTGTTGACAACTATGTTCCCCGTGCCGGGTCGCAAATAAACGCGTGCGGTCGAAGTCTTTCTGCGCCCTGTGCCGTAATACTGGATATCTACCATAAACTATTTTGTTTCGATCGTTATCGGTTCGGGTTTTTGGGCCGTATGACGATGCTCCGGCCCAGCATAAACTTTCAGCTTTTTGGACATTGCCCGGCCAAGTTTTGTTTTCGGCAGCATGCCCTTTACCGCCAATTCGATAACGCGTTCCGGATGGCGGTCAAACAACTCTCTAACTGAAATTTCGCGAAGACCTCCGGGGAAAAGCGTATGATGACGATAAACCTTTTGCACGTTCTTTGTGCCCTTGAAGATAGCTTCGCGGGCATTTATCACAATAACGTGATCGCCCATATCCAGAAAGGGCGTCCAAGCCGGGTTATTTTTACCGGTAAGAATACGTGCAACCTCGGTTGCGAGCCGTCCAACGGTTTTCCCGCTGGCGTCAACAACGAACCATTTTCGCCCGTCTGCCAAACCCTTTCCGCTAGGAATGTAAGTACTCATATTTGGCCTGCTCTAGCAATACTATTCGCAAAAAAGCGAACTGCCAGAGTATCCAAAAGGGTGCCGTTTGTCAAGTAATGCTACGCCGAGGCTGCTTAATCGATCGAAGACGCGGCCACGCCGCGAGATTGATCTTATTCGGAAAGACGAATGCTCCTTGGGGGAAATGCGGGCGACAACGAGCTTTGCTCGGCAATTTTTATCCTGGTTTCACTAGACCTATCGGCGTTTTGCGGTTGCGTCGCATTTTGTGCTATCCTTGCTACTTTGTAATTTCACCGATTTTCTGATTATTAGAGGAGCAATTTAAGAAAAATGGCTAATAATGAGGGCGAAAAGATCGGCAAGGTCGTACAGATTATCGGCCCGGTCGTTGACGTCGAATTTGAAGGTTATCTGCCTCCAATATATCAAGCTTTGAGAATCACCTCCGATGGATTTGATGTCGAACAGCCCGTCGACGTAATCGCGGAGGTTCAACAGCACTTGGGCGAAGGTCGCGTTCGAGCGGTTTCGATGCTTCCGACGGACGGTATGATCCGCGGGATGAAGGCAATCGACCTTGGCGGTCCAATTACAGTACCGGTCGGTCCGGCAACACTTGGCCGAGTAATGAATGTCGTCGGCGAACCGGTTGATGAGCTTGGCAAAGTTGCTTCAGATGTCCGAGCGCCAATTCACCGGCACGCTCCGCCCTTTGACGAGCAGTCAACAGAGCTGGAAATGTTCGAGACCGGCATCAAAGTCATCGATCTTATACAGCCATTTCTCCGTGGCGGGAAGATTGGACTTTTCGGCGGGGCCGGCGTCGGAAAGACAGTGCTCATAATGGAGCTTATCAATAACGTCGCAAAAGGCCGCGAAGGTTATTCCGTCTTTGCCGGCGTTGGCGAACGTACGCGTGAAGGAAACGACCTGCTCCGCGAAATGGTGGAATCAAAGGTTATCACCTACGGCGACGAATTTATGAAGCATTTTCACCAAACCGGAGCCTTTGACCTTTCAAAAGTAGATCGTGAAGCAATTAAGAATTCGAAGGTATCCCTCGTTTACGGACAGATGACGGAGCCGCCAGGCGCTCGCTTGCGGGTTGCTCTCTCGGGGCTGACGGTTGCGGAGTATTTCCGCGATCAGGGTAACGACGTTCTTTTCTTCGTGGACAATATCTTCCGCTTTACGCAAGCCGGCTCGGAAGTGTCGGCACTGCTTGGCCGGATGCCTTCGGCTGTCGGCTATCAGCCAAACCTGGCAACGGAAATGGGCGAAATGCAGGAGAGGATTACTTCGACAAAAACAGGCGCAATTACGTCGATCCAGGCCGTTTACGTGCCGGCAGACGACTACACGGACCCGGCGCCTGCGACGACCTTCGCGCACCTTGATGCCGTTACCGCGCTTTCACGTCAAATCGTTGAACTCGGGATTTACCCTGCCGTGGATCCGCTTGCTTCGAACTCGAGGATTCTAGATCCGCAGATCGTCGGCGAGCTGCATTACAATACTGCGCAGGAAGTCAAAAAGATCTTACAGCGATATAAAGATCTGCAGGACATCATTGCGATCCTCGGGCTCGATGAATTGAGCGAAGATGACAAGCTGACGGTTGCCCGAGCTCGTAAGATTCAGCGCTTTTTCTCGCAGCCATTCACCGTCGGCGAGCAATTTACGGGCCTGAAGGGCGAATACGTAAAGGTCGAGGATACGATAAAAGGTTTCCGTGAAATCCTCGATGGAAAATGCGACGATATGCCCGAACAGGCGTTTTATATGGTTGGAACAATCGAGCAGGCACGCGAAAAGGCCAAGAAAATGGCGGCGGCGGCCTGATAGTTTGCTGTAACTCGGTCCGGCGCGGCGAACGTCGCTTCTTGTCGCGTTGGAAATTGGATCAACGATTCTTTAGGTATGTTGAAACTCGAAATCGTGACGCCGGAAAAGCGTGTACTCGTAACGGAAGCGGAAGAAGTTGTTATTCCGACCGCCTCTGGTGAAGCCGGAATTCTTACCGATCACGCACCGCTTATTTCGGAGCTTAAACCAGGCATCCTATCGTATTTTGGCAAAAACGCCTCTGCTCGATTGGTAGTCGCAGGAGGCTTCGTCGAGGTTAGTGATAACCGCGTTGCCGTATTGACCGACTCCGCTTTTTTTCCGGAGGAGATTGACCTTGAGTCGGCGCGCTCGCTGCGAGATGCCGCTGAAAAACAGTTAGCCATCAGTGCCGATTCGCCCGAAAATCGTGAGGCGGCGCAAGCGGAACGCGAGTTTGCAGAGGCACTTATAAAACTTGCCGAGCGTAAGTAAGGCAGTCCTCGCGCATATAAGATAACTTAGTAGTCGCCGCCGGATCAGTTATCTGGCGGTTTTTTTACGCCGTAAATGCCTTTTGTTCAGGCTCAGGTTACGTTTCGCTTAACGTTGCCGTTCCTGTTTATTGACACACCGGCTCAAACAAATATGCTAGGCGTAACTTTCAGAAAGCAGCTTCAAATTAAAAAAATCTTTGGTTGGTAATTTTTCACCCCGGGTGAGAAATATGCTTGTCAATTCTGCAAAGTGTTTTATCAAAATATCGCTGGAGAGTCTTAAGAAAGATGTTAGACGTTTTTACTGCTTTAGTGTTGATTTTTTCACTTATTTCGCCAGGTACTGCTCTCGAGCGTGGTGAGCTAGTCTCGGCTTCTGGGCTCTCAACTGCAAACCAGAACTATTTTAATTTGAGTACGGGTAATTTTACGCATAACTGGTCAAATACCGGACTGATAACTGTGAACGACGATTGGGGTGGCGTTCCAAGTATAGAGGGCTATCTTGGGCAAGGTCTTACGACTACTACGGCCGTTGACCCGCAAACGGTTCTCGGTACGAGTACCGCACAGAACGATTTGGACGTAATAGCAATAATCGCGGTTGATCTCAACCTATTGGCCGCACGTCTTGACATTCAGGTTGCCGATAAATAGACTGTCCTATATTGAAAACGAATATCACTTGCAGTAATGATCACAAAAACTCTCAAGAACGCTACCAAAGAGCAGCACCAGGAGCTGGAAAAAATCGTCAATGTTCTCGATGAATCCGCTAGTCTCGATTCCTACAAAAACCTTTTATTGAAATTCTATCGGATTTACTCGGCGCTCGAGCCCAAGTTACCGGTCGATGAACTTATCGAGCAGAGGTTCGATTATCGGCGACGGCAAAAACTTCCGCTGTTGATCGCCGATTTGGGCTCTTTAGGCATTTTAGAATTTGCGGATCGATTGATTCCTTATCCGGAAATCCCGGATATGAAAAATGCGGCCCGGGCTTTTGGTGCGGCCTATGTGATCGAGGGATCTACGCTCGGTGGCCAGATGATTTCGCGGCACCTGAGAGAGCATTTGGGCATCACGCCGGATTCAGGGTCGGCATTTTTTTCAAGTTACGGCCGCGAAGTCGGAGCAATGTGGAAGGAGTTTTGCGATGCGGCAAATGCATTTGCAGTGCGGCACCCAGAGACAGGCGATATGATTATCGCCGCGGCCAAAGAAACCTTTGCTGCATTTGCAAAGTGCTTTTCAGAGCCATTGAAAATGAATGGCACTAATTAATAATTCAATCGAGAAATAAGTCCGGATTAATTGTTTGCGGCTGCGTTATCCTTCGGTGTAGTCGTCTGAGAGGCGTCAATAAATTTTATTCAAAGCGAGATGTACAGAGTAGAAATTATGATAAAACCTCAGGGAACAATAATTCTAGCAGTTATCGCAGCTCTGTTTCTGATTACGTCGGCGCGGGTCGGAGCGCAGCCGGCGATCACCCAAATAGTATTGACGGTAAACGATTCTGATGGACGAGCGATCTCCAACGCATTGGTAAAAATCGAGCAAGGCGGTATCCCTGGTCGCGTTTATGTAACCGACAGTACGGGAACGGTGAAAATCAACGATCTTGGAGCCGGGCGTTACCGGCTTCTAGTCTCGGCAGACGGATTCGTCTCGTTCCTCAAGGAGCTTGATATAGAGCCTGGGCTAACAATCGAGTTTCCCGTCACTCTTCGCATTGGCGGGCTTACGGAGACCGTAAATGTAACCGCAACGCGCACTCAAATTACCGACATAGATACGGCTGTGCCTGTAACGGTTGTTGGGCGCGAACAAATCGAGCAGCGATCGGTGAACACGCTCGGCGATATTTTTCGCACACTGCCCGGAACTTCCACGATCAATGAGGGAGCGTTTCAAGTTCGGCCGAGAATTCGCGGGCTCGACAGCAATCGCGTGCTGATTCTGATTGACGGCGAGCGTTTGAACAATAGCCGCACCTCGACTTCACAATCGGGCGTCGAGACCGGTCTGGTTGATCTTTCACAGGTTGAATCGGTTGAAGTAGTTCGTGGTAGCGGCTCAGTTTTATATGGAACGGATGCTCTTGCTGGGACGATTAATATCATAACGGCCGATGCGCCGGTTCGGCGTGAGAAAGGTTTCCGGTTTGGCGGGCGCCTCGATACTTTTTTCTCCTCGAATGAAACCGGAAGACGCGGAAATCTCGCACTCACCGGTTCCTCTCGATATTATGCGTTTCGGCTGTCGCTGGCGTTGGATAGATTTGGAAATTACTCGACGGGAAGGCCAAATGCTGAATTTCTGACAGCGCTTCGCACGCTAGGAGTAGGCATAGGCGGCAATGGTGAGGTATTCAATTCGCAGTCTCACGGTAGCAATTCTGCGGCGACGCTCCGAATGTTTATTAACGACAGAAACACGATCCGAGCTTCATATGACCGGCGTAGGGCCGCAAACATCGGCTCGCCGGGGCTGATCGGAACTTTCAATGGATTTTTCCCATTTTCAAATCGTGATAAGGTCAATCTGCGCTATGACTCCGCGGCCCTTACGACGAATTTTGAGCGGCTGAGCATCAGCGGTTATTACCAGACGCAGTACCGGAATTTTACAAATATCCTGAATGTTCCACCGGCGCTTCCATTTTTCCCCGGGTTATATCAGTTTAGCGAGACCGTGACGGACACGCGATCGTTCGGTTACGATGTACAGACCGACTGGACCTTGAATAAGAAGAACCGCCTGACTGCCGGCACCAGTTTTTTCCGTGATGAAAACAAAGACCGCCGCTTAATTATTTCGGCATCTACGGCGACATCGGCCAACCGAAGGATCAGCAATTCTAAAAGCGTGCCGGACGCAAGCCTTACGAATTTCGCCGCGTTTGCCCAGCACGAATTCAGGTTCAGTGGCAGGATCCGTTTCATCGGAGGCATCCGGGCTGACCGATTTGATACGCGTTCGGAGCCAACTACAGGATTTCGCTTACCCGCTTTGCGGCAAGACCAAATCAACGATCTCGGGATTGGCAACCTTGCAACCGGTCTTACTGTAGTCAATAACGCAATCACGGGCGATTTCGGTACGGTTGTTAAGATCAGCGAACAATGGAGCGCGTCGGCACGCGTTGGGCGTTCATTTAGGACGCCGAACCTTTTCGAGCTTTTCTTCACCGACACCGGCTCGATCGGTGTATTCGTTGTTGGCAATCCTCGGCTTCGTCCCGAAACCGGAGTAAACTTCGACACTGGCATTAAATTTAGGTCTAAGCATTTGTCCGCTTCAGTAACCTATTTTTCAAACTTTTACAAGGATTTGCTGGCAACTGTTCCGGCAAACGATAGCCGCGGCTGCCCAATTTTTATTGTTCGGCCCGGGACAGTTTATGATTCAGCAAATTGTCAGATTGTAAGCTCGCCTCCCGGATCTTCGCCGATCAGAGTCTTTCAAACTCAAAACATCGACCGTGCGAAGATTCGGGGTCTTGAGGCTGAATTCGAAGCGCCTATTCGCATTTCGCTCGGCTACCTTACGCCGAATGGAAACTTCAGCTATCTTCGGGGCGACGATACAGATCGGAAGCAGCCGCTCAATTTCATTAGTCCGTTTCGAACAAATTTAGGAATTCGCTGGCAAAATTTAGGCAAGGCGTATTTTTTCGACTATTTCGCCAGAATTGTGGCTCGGCAGGAGCGGCTTTCAGATTCATTTCTTTTACCTGTCAATCAAGGCGGAAATGGCGGCCCCGAACCTGGCTTTGTTACGCACAACATCAATGGCGGTTATTACCTGCGTCGGGAAAAATTCACGCTAAGTTTTACGGCTGGCGTTTCGAATCTGCTTAATAAAGCTTATAGCGAACAATTCGTCTTTGCTCCGGCCCGGGGTAGATCGTTCACGTTTGGAGCCGGAATCGGGTTGAAATAATGCTTCCGGAGCGGGCTTTATGCTAATCTGCAACCGTATGTGGAGGAGCATTCCGCTTATTGTAATTTTTGCGGCGTGTGCGTTTTCGCAGGCGCCTCAAGATCCGTTTACGGTTTTTGGCGGCGATGGAGCAAGGGCGGATTTGGACGCAATTGTTTCCCGAATGGCGGAGGCCGATGTTATTTTTCTCGGCGAGCTGCATGACGATTCCGTCGGCCATCAGATCGAATACGAGATTTTCCGGCGGCTCGTCGAAAAATACAATGGCGGGCGGAAAGTCGTGCTTTCAATGGAAATGTTCGAGCGCGATGTTCAAATAGTCCTAGATGAATATCTTGGCGGTATGATTACCGAAAGCCACTTCCTGCTCAGTTCGCGTGCGTGGGGAAACTACAAAACGGATTATCGTCCGTTAGTCGAACTTGCTAAAGAGCGGTCGATACCCGTCGTTGCGGCAAATGCACCGCGTCGCTATGTCAATATGGTTTCCCGCAACGGCCGCCAAGTGCTAGACCGTCTATCTCCAAGGGCTAAGGAATGGCTCCCGCCCTTGCCGTATCGGCCCGCTTCGGAAGCCTACGCAGCAAAGTTCAGAGCCTTGATGGGCGAAAGCCGCGAATCGAAGATGGGACTTGGTAATATTCTTGATTCGCAAGCGCTGTGGGACGCGACGATGGCACATTCGATCGCGCGAGTCCTTGAAAACGAGAAAAATCCGCTCGTCGTTCACCTCAACGGCGGATTTCACACGGAAAGCCGGCTAGGTACGGTCGAACAATTGCTCGGCTACAGGCCGCAAGCCCGAATCGTCGTCGTCACGATCCGTTCTGAAAATGATTTTCGGACTTTTGATCCGCAAAGGCACAAAGGCATCGGCGATTTCGTAATTCTCACCGATGCCGCCGCGCCGCGCAGCCAACGATAGGAGCTGGAGGCCGATCCGTCAGCTTCCGCCGATTCGTCGGCCGCTGTTACATAACTTTTAATTTTCCTTGACCGCAGTGAACGGCAAGTTCCCGATTGCTGGATTCGAGAATTTGCCGCTGATGGTTTTGCCGTCTGCGGTTCCCTCCATAGCAATATCGACTCGTTGGCCCTGAAGCTCGGCGCGGAGTGTTGCAGAAAAACTGTTCCCATTGACCTTTCCGTCGATGATGCTTCCTGAGCCCAGGTCAGAGTCGGTCGTTCCCGAGAAAATCCCGCCTACTTGCTTTATCTCGGCACGAACTACAACGCTCTGCCCGCCCGCAGAGATTGTCAAAAGCCATTTACCAGTAAGATCGACTGCCGGCGCAGCATCGCGGGTTGCCGTCGCAACTTTAACCGTTTTTGGGTCAACGGTGATTTCGGCGAGCCGCTTTGCTACATCAGCGGTCATCGTCTCCTGATAGCGGCCACCGAGATGTTTTGCAAGGAATTTTTCCACGGCTGCTATCCGATCTCACAGTTATCATAGCCATATTATTCACGGGCCGCACGAATCCGTGCCCCTCGTCTGGTGCAACAAGGTATTCAACCGGATAGTTGCGGCTGCTCAGCGCGGCAACGATCTGATCAGATTCGCGCTTGTTGACGCGCGGATCGTTGGCTCCCTGTACAACAAGCAAAGGGGTTTTTATTCTGTCTGCGTAGGTCAGCGGTGATTGACGCCGCATCTGCTCAAGTCCCTCGGGTGTGTTCGGATTGCCCATTCGTTTGTAAAAAAGGGTCCGACCCGCTTCCCAATATGGCGGAATCGATTCGAGAAGTGTCTTTAGATTCGAGGGAGCGACAATTGCAACTGCGGCCGCGTAAAGATCGGGCGTAAAAGTTACGCCGGCGAGTGTTGCGTACCCACCGTAACTGCCGCCCATTATTCCGACGCGTTTCGGATCGACGATTCCTTGCTCGATCAGATGTCGGACGCCCCAAGTGATGTCGTCCTGCATCTTTTGCCCCCATTCGTTGTTTCCCGCGTTAAGGAATTTTTTCCCAAAGCCGGTGGAGCCGCGAAAATTTGGTTGCAGGACGGCATAACCGCGATTCGCTAGAAACTGAGCGAACGTATTATAGCCCCAAAAATCGCGGGCCCAGGGGCCGCCATGAGGAAATACGATCAACGGCAAGTTCTTTCCGCTTGTGCCTTTTGGGATTGTAAGGTAAGCCGGAATTTCTAGGCCGTCAGAAGATTTATAACGTATTGTCTTCATTTGGGAGAGGACGTTTCGGTCGAGCTTTTCGCGGACTTGATAAAGTGTCTGAAGATTGCCCGATTTGCGATCATAAAGCCAAACAGTTCCCGGGTCGGTATCGCTAGTTGTGGAAACAATCCATTTCGCTTCGTCGCGCGTCGAGGATTGAAAATTAATTTCCCTGTCCCCGAGTCTCTTTCTGATGTTGTTGTAACTGCGTTCAAATTCTTTATCCCTGAAGTAAACGCGCGGTTTATCGTCAATGTAAGTTGTCGCAACTATTTCTTTTGAAACATCTGAAAAGGAGACGTTCCCGAGATCTACCTTTCCGAGTGGGTCGCGTTCGACCCTCGTAACCTCGCCTGTTTCGACGTCCATTAGCGCCAATTCCGTTAAATCGGTCTCGCCTTTGTTAGTCGAAATATAGACGCGTTTATCGTCCTTGTGAAATCGGAGCGGGTTACAGGTCTCAAAAACATCGCAACTATAGATTTTGACTGCGGTCCCGTCTTCGAGAAGCTTTAAAATTTCCGTATCGCCGTTTTGTGCCGAGCGGACCGCCAGCCGAAGCCGGTCTTTATTATCGAAAATAATCGACTGATAACGATCCCGATTTTCTCGGACAAGCGTTCGCTCGCCGGTTGAAATCTTTATCTTGTAAAAGTCGTGCCACGCCTTGTCACGTATGTTTAAGCCAACATAGATCGCATCGGGATCGCTTTCCGGGAGCGATAAAATAATTGCACGGACGCCCGAGGCATCGGTGATGTTTCTTGCCCTAGGAACGCTAGAACCAGATTCCGGCTTTTCTATCGGGCTGACGGCATAGACGTTAAAGTTCTCATCGCCGCCTTTATCCTGAACATAGAGGATAAAGCGGCTATCCCGCGACCAGAAATAGCTGCTAATTGGCCGGGATGTCTCGGCCGTTAGCGGCCGGGCAGCGTCAAACCGCTCATTGATGCCTTTCACCCAAATATTCATTGTTCCTTGGAATGGCTTGATGAAGGAAATGAACTTGCCATCGGGAGAAATCTGTGCGCCGGCATATTCGGGATTTCCAAAGAATATATCGCGGTCAACAAGCGCGGGCAGTTGAGGAAATACCGACGGGGCGAATACTAAAAGAGCAATCAAAATCAATATTTGTTTCATCTTTTCTTTCGTTTCTCCTGATCTGACGAAATCGAGCAGTCCGTGCTCGTTAAATTAGAATTACGCAATGGTGAGCGTTAAAGTTCATCGAATTCGTGCACGCTGCAGCGAAACGATTAAATACGATCAAACTGCGGCCTAAAATGGATCCAATCCGTCGGCATTCCCAAGATAACGGCGCCTTTCTCTCCAAAAGTTTTTGAAATGGCGTAATTTTCGCTCCTTGGTTTCGCGGCCGACGACGGTTATTACATCGAAGCGAAATGGCATATTTTTTAGACCGAAAAGCCTTCGATAGATGCGGGCCGTGCGCCGAATCACCGCCTGTTTGCGGCGGTCGACGTTGGCCAGGGGATCGGCGAAGTCGTCGGTCGAACGTGTTTTCACCTCAATGAAGCAGAGCGTTTCGCCGTCAAGTGCTACGATGTCGATTTCGCCTTTGACAACTGCCCCGCTTCGGCTTCGACCGATCGGTGCAGTAAAATTGCACAAAACGATACGATAACCCTGAGATTCCAAATATTCGGCGGCAGCGGCTTCGCCACGCTCGCCAAGTTGGGTTGTCTCCGGATGCCGGTTCGACTTATTCTCAGGATATAGGTCCATTGTATATGCGGAGTATTGCTATGAGAAATAAATATACCAGAAGTCCGGTTGCTTTGCGGATGCTTTTCGCGGTCGCGATATTGGCGGCGAGTTGTTCGGCACAGAAACCGGTGGCAGAAAAATCAACGGCGAAAGGATCGTCCGATGGGCTTGAAATAATAAACGTGGATACCCCACCCGTTTACTCGGTGGATCCGACGAAGTTGCCGCCGCCATTTGCGACATCGAGTGCGACCCGGCCGTCAAAAGTAATTCCTCAGCCCGCGGGCGCAAAGCTCTATCTCCCGAAAGGATTTACGATAAACGTGTTTGCCGAGGGCGGTTTCGTGTACCCGAGATGGATGGCGCTTGCTCCGAATGGCGATGTTTTTGTTGCCGATTCGCGTGCGAACGCAGTCGTGGTGCTACGCGACACGGACGGCGATGGCTATGCCGAGAGCCGCTTCGTCTTTTCAGACAAAGTGCGTCAGCCTTTCGGGATGGCATTTTGGGAAGATTGGCTCTACGTTGCAAACACGGATTCCATCGTTCGTTTTCGGTATAAAGCCGGCCAGACTGCGGCCATCGGCGAACCGGAAAAAATAATCGAGTTGACTGCGGGCGGATACAACCAACATTGGACGCGCAATATCCTTTTTTCTCCGGACGGGAAAAAGCTCTTTGTCGCGATCGGCTCCGCTACAAACGTCGACGTAGAGGCCGATCCGCGACGCGCCGCCATATCGGTCTATGATCCGGACGGCAAAAATCATCGGATCTTCGCCTCAGGGCTTAGAAATCCCATCGGTCTTGCCTGGAATCCGAAAACCGGAGAGCTCTGGGCGGCGGTAAACGAACGCGACGGCCTAGGCGATGACCTCGTACCGGATTATGCAACTGCAGTAAAAGAGGGCGGCTTTTACGGCTGGCCATATTCGTATATTGGACAAAACGAAGACCCGCGACGGCGCGGTGAGCGGCCGGATCTGGTGAAAAAGGCGATCGTCCCCGATGTTCTGTTTACATCACACTCCGCCGCGCTTGGAATCGTGTTTTATACGGGCACAATGTTTCCGAGAGAATATCAAGGTGACGCATTCGTTGCTTTTCACGGTTCTTGGAATCGTCACAAATTAACGGGTTATAAGATCGTGAGGATCCGCTTCAAGGACGGTAAATTGGTGGGAAATCAATACGAAGATTTTCTTTGGGGATGGCTTCCCCGCGAAGATTCTAACGAAGTTTGGGGCAGGCCAGTTGGACTGCTCGTCAATGCGGACGGTTCGTTGCTGATTGCGGACGACGGTGCAAAGAAAATCTGGCGCGTCAGCTATCGGAAACAATAGCCATATCCGGCCGCAGAACTAGCTTTCTGCCGCCAAGGTCACGAATCACCGGGCCACGGCTGAGGGCTCGAGAAACTTGCTTTTGCTAGAAAGCCGGCTCTTCGTAAATGCCGTAAACGTCGCGCAGAGCGCTGCAGATTTCCTCGACCGTTGCATAAGCCGCGACGGCTTTGATTATTGCAGGCATCGTATTGTCGTTGCGTTCGGCGGCAAGCCTTACTTCATCCAGAGCGATTTTGACCGCGCCGTTATCGCGCGTGTTTTTTACGCGGGCGAGTCGCTCGAGTTGATGATCGCGGACCGCTTCGTCGATTTGTAGAATCTCCACTTTATTTGGTTCTTCGTCCATCAGGTATTTATTGACGCCAACGATTGTCTGCCCGCCGCGTTCGACGGCTTTCTGATATTGATAAGCCGACTCTTGGATCTCTCGTTGCGGATAACCGGCTTCGATCGCTTCGACCATTCCGCCGAATGCATCGATTTTTTGAAAGTATCCTAGACAATCGTTGACCATCTTTTCTGTCAAAAACTCCACATAGTAGCTACCGCCGAGTGGATCGACAGTGTTTGCTACGCCAGTTTCTTCGGCGATTATCTGCTGCGTTCGCAGCGCGATCAAAGCCGCCTGATCTGTCGGCAGCGCGAGCGCTTCGTCGTAAGCGTCCGTATGTAACGATTGCGTTCCGCCAAGGACGCCAGCAAGAGCCTGAATCGCGACGCGAGCTATATTATTAAGCGGCTGCTGGACCGTAAGCGATACGCCGGCCGTCTGTGTATGGAAACGCAGCTGCATTGTCCTTGGATCTTTAGCTCCGAAGCGTTCCTTCATCGTTGTTGCCCAAACGACGCGTGCGGCCCGATACTTTGCGATTTCCTCAAAAAAATCGTTATGAGCATTGAAGAAAAAAGAAATTCTCGGCACAAATTCGTCTACATCGAGTCCGCGATCGATTCCATATTGTACGTATTCAACGCCGTCACGAAGCGTAAACGCTAGCTCCTGCAATGCCGTCGCTCCGGCTTCGCGGATATGGTAACCGGAGACCGAAATTGGATTGTATTTCGGGACATTCTTTGAGCAATATTCGAATGTATCGATCACAAGTTTCATTGCCGGTTTAATCGGAAAGATCCATTCTTTCTGCGCGATGTACTCTTTCAGAATATCATTCTGCAGTGTCCCGGAAATTTTTTTGAAATCCGCCTTCTGCTTTTCGGCGACTACTAGGTACATCGCCAGAAAAATCGGCGCCGGAGCATTGATTGTTTGCGAAACGGTTACTTCCTCGAGCGGAATTTCGTCGAAGAGAACCTCGAAATCTGCAAGCGACGAGACGGCAACGCCGCATTTTCCAACTTCACCTTCAGCAAGCGGTGAATCAGCGTCGAGGCCCATAAGTGCAGGAAGATCGTATGCGACGGAAAGTCCTGTCTGACCGTTTTCGAGCAAATACTTGAAGCGCGCATTTGTCCTCTCCGGCGAGGAAAAACCCGCGAACTGCCGCATTGTCCATAATTTGCCGCGGTAACCCGTTGGATGAATACCTCTTTTGTACGGAAATTCGCCCGGAAATCCGACGGTAATATCTTCGGAGTGTGCCTCGGTATAAAGCCTTTCGACCGGCACAAGACTAACTCCCTCAAAGCTTTTTTTTCGCTCCGGTTTTTTTTCGAGCGCGGGCAGTAGAGTTTCGCGTTCCCAGCGCTGCAGCTCTTCCTTGGCAGCGGATTTTTTCTTTTCGGCTTCGATTGTCTTCATTTTTTTTATGTTTCTATCAATGTGGTTTATCTTGCCTATAGTGTAGGATGCAATCGGCGGCTCCGCAAATTTAGCAGCGATCTGCTGCGTATCCCTCTCGGCGACATTATCGTCAAAACTCAGATCTGTGCCGTCCACTGTTTGCGCGTTGCAATCGAACGTGGCGCGAAATTAAGATTGTAGAATGAAAATCTCACGTGTGATTGCGACTTGTCTTCTGTTTACGGCATTTCTGAGCTCGTTCGCCTGTCGAGAAAAAACCGGCAATGGAAATATGGCGAATTTGGCGGCGGAAAGCTGGCCAGTTACCGGAAGGTCGCAAAAAGAAGACAACAATGAGGAGTTGAGCGGATTGGTCAATTTTCCACTTGAACCAGAAGACGTCGTCTGGCGCAAAAGTCCGGAAGGTAATTCATTGATCGCTGTCTTGAGATTTTCGCCTGCAGATGCAAAAAAACTTCGCGAGCAGTTGGAGGCTGGCGGAAATGGTTCGGCGCGTTCGATTCCGCCGGAGGACTGGTTTCCGACGGAACTTTTGGCCCAAAGCGAGGCGAATCCGGACGCTGGCATTGCGGGCAGAGCTTTTCCTGCATTTGCCTTTTACCAATCTCCTTTTAACGATGGCACGGTAACGGTCGTTTCGGGCACGGATTTTTTCATCCTTGAACTACGGGCCGGCTGACTTCAGGCTTCTTCGAAGCGTTTCAATTTTCGGTAAAGTGTCGATAGGTCGATCCCAAGTGATCGAGCCGCGGCCGCCTTGTCATTATCGAATGCTGCGAGCGTTTCGAGAATGTATCGGCGTTCCACTTCCTCAAGCGTCGGCCGCCGGTTTTCGCTAATTGGTTCAGATTCGGTTGCTGCCTTGCTGATTCTCGACGGCAAATCGTCCGGCATAATTTCCTCGCCGCTTAACAGAAATGCCCGCTCAAGGGCATTTTCCAGTTCGCGGACGTTTCCAGGCCAATCGTAATTTCGTAGCGCCGCGAGCGTTTTTTCATTGAGTGGTTTCTCGATCGCTGCATTGGCCGCAGCGATTCGCGAAATAAAATGTTTCGCAAGAGCCGGTATATCGCTCCGACGCTCACGGAGCGGCGGAAGGCGTATTTCGATGACGTTCAACCTATAAAATAAATCCTCGCGAAAGCGTCCAGCGGCGACCTCAGCTTCGGCGTCGCGGTTTGTCGCGGCGATGATTCGAGCCTCGAATTTTACAGGTGTCGTTTCGCCGAGTGGTAGTACACAGCGATCTTCGAGAGCTCGAAGTAACTTCACCTGTAAGGCAATTGGCATTTCGCCGATCTCGTCGAGTAAAACCGTTCCGCCGCGGGCTGCCCGAAAAATGCCGCGTTTTGCGGCCGTAGCTCCGGTAAATGCTCCACGCGAATGGCCGAAGAGTTCGCTTTCGAGTAAAGATTCCGGTATGGCTCCGCAGTTGACGGCCAAAAAAGGTTCCGAAGCCCGCTCGCTATTAAAATGTATTGCACGAGCGATAAGCTCCTTCCCGGTGCCGCTTTCACCTGTTATCAATACAGGGGCATTTGCGGCGGCCACCTTTGAAACAATTTCCATTACGCCGGCAAGCGTTCCGTCAAAGCCAATTATTTCGTCGAATCCGTATTTTTTGTTTAATTCGCGGCGGAGCGCGCGGTTTTCGCGGACAAGCTGCCGCTGAGTGATTGCATTCGAGCATCGGCGGAGGAGGTCTTCGTTGACAAAAGGTTTGGTTATGTAATCGAAGGCACCCTTTCTGAGAGCCGCAACGGCCGAATCGACGGAAGAATAGCCCGTCATCACGATTACAGTTGCGTTCGGATCGATAGCTTTTAATTGATCCAGTAGTTCGAGGCCGTCAATTCCCGGCATTTTGATATCGGTGAGTGTTAGAGCTATATCGGATTCGGCAAAAATCTCAAGTGCTGCTTCGCCACTATCGGCGGCAAATACCTCGTAACCCGCGCGTTCGAGAAGCGATCGCAAAATATTGCGCATCAATTCTTCATCTTCGACGACCAAAACCTTTTGTTTAGCCATATTTACAAGCGAAAATGTCTGCTTCTCCGATAGTTTAGCACAATGCTTTCGTGTAATTCCGCTTTCATGCTAGGATCTATTAACTGGAAAAGATTACCGCGAATGCACCGATTTTTCCCGATTTATTTCCCGACGTTGATTATCCTGCTTTCGGTTGTAGCCGCCGGCCAACAAACCAATCCAGTTGACCGCCAAGTCGCTAATCCGATCACGGATACGCCGAACATCAATCCTGTCTCCAACGAGCGGCCGGCTGTTAAGCAGCGTCCGGGCCAAACTGGTTTATCTGCGGAAGGCGGCGATGGCGAACTTGTTGTTTATTCGGAGAAACAGACGGTCGAAGGGGAAGCCGGACGCAGAATTGTCGTACATACGGGAAATGTAGATGCGCGTTACGGTATTTACCGACTTCAGGCCGATAAGGTAACAATAATCGAATCAGAAAACAAACTAATTGCCGAAGGCAGCGTAGTATTCGACCAAGGCACAGACCAGAGAATTACGGGAGTGCGGGGCGTATGGAATTACAAAACTAAACTGGGCACGTTCGACGATGCGACGGGATTTACCAACCAAACCAATGACGGCACGGTAATTTATTTTACTGCGGAAAGGGTCGAGCGGACGGCTCTTGACGAAGTCGTCGTAAAAAAAGGCGTTTTCACCGCGTGCGAGGAGGCTGTTCCGAAATGGTCATTTACCGCCGATGAAGCGCGAATCAAAACGAACGATCGCGTGCGATTGAAAAATGCCAATTTCAAGATTAAGGACATTACGCTGATTCCTGTCCCCTACGCCTCAATTCCGATTAAAAAACGCGGCCGCGCTTCGGGTTTTTTGACGCCGACTTTCAGTTATTCGGCCAATAAAGGTTTTCGCGTTTCTGGCGCTTATTTTAAGACGCTCGGCGATTCGGCCGACGTTACATTTCGGACGGACGTTTACACATCGCGCGGGATTGGTTATGGGCTCGATTTCCGCTCGCGCGCGAATTCGCGTTCTTATCTCAATTTCGGCTTTTACGCGGTCAAGGACCGGATTTTCGGCGCAAAGAAAGACGCCCGACATCCGGATCAAGGCGGCTCGATAGTTTACGCAGAGGGAATTCACTATTTCCAGAACGGTTTCACGGCGGCAGCCGACGTCCGGTTAACCTCCAATCTTGCCTTTAGACAAGTTTTTTCTGACGGTGTCCAGCAGATAATTTCGCCGATCGAGGTATCGCAAGCTTTTGTGAACAAGAGTTGGAACAATTACACGCTAAACGTCCTTGGTCGATCGCAGACCATATCGATCCCGAACGTCCGGGTTAAAACGCGAAATCTCCCGAGTATTAATTTCGAGAAACGGCCGGCGATGATAAGCTTTCTACGTCCGCTTTATTTTTCGTTCAAGGCAAGTGCCGAGGGAATCGCGCGCCGGGAAGAGGTCGATCGCGTTGCCGCTTATCGGGCGGCTACCGGCAATGACCCGGTCGTTTCGCCGGTTCTCGGGCAGCGACTCGATATCTATCCGCAGTTAACTTTTCCGATAAACTCGAAATATCTAAACGTGACGGCGACCTCGTCTCTACGAGTAACCTACTATTCGAACTCTTTCAATGATATGCGGCAGGTAATCGGCCGCGATTTAATCAGAAAATATGGCTCGATTGAAATAGATATCCGGCCAGTCGCTCTAGCGAGAAATTTCTATGGCGGCGACGATACATTTCAATTCCGCCACGTCGTAGAACCGTTCTTTACTTATCGTTACGCTGCCGGCATCAATAATTTTTCGCGAATCGTTCGCTTCGATGACCTTGACACGATTACGGATACGAACGAAATCGAATTTGGCCTTACAAACCGAATTTATACTCGGCGATATTCCGAAGCGGTAACAAAAGACGCTCAGCGGCGCCTCGCCCGCAGGAAAGGAGGTTCGAGTTCTAACAACGCCGATCGGATTGTAAACGAAGGTGAAACGCCAAAGGAGGGAATTCCTTCGGTTCAGCCATACGAAATATTGACGGTTACTGTACGCGGAAAATACTTTTTTGACCCAAATTTTGGGAGTTCGTTAGAACCGGGACGAAGGAATCAGATCTCGTCGATCACGGCGCTAACTTTTTACACGTTTGGAGGTGTCCCGCGGCGGTTCTCGCCGTTAAACATCGATGCGACTTATCGTCCCGAACGAACGATTTTCGTAAATTCGCGGCTGGATCTTGGATTTCAGGGCGATGGACTTCGGGCGATTTCCGCAACGGTTGGATACGATACGAGCCTGCTTAAATTGTTTCAGACATTTTATTACACCCGAGCAGTTACATTGATTCCCTCACTCGCGCGCTACGCTGATCCCGGCGGAAAGGAGGCCGGTACACTTCGCGGCTCGCAATGGAGCCCGTCGGTTTTTGTCGGCAATCGCGACCGCGGGTTCTATGGCGGCGCATCGATGTTTTTTGACTTTGAAAATCGCCGTGCGTCGAGGCTCTCGCCGTTGATCAGTTCTCTTTACACTTTGGGTTACGCGTATGATTGCTGCTCGCTGGCATTGCAGGTTTACACTTTCAATGTCGGCGTCCGCAACGAAAACCGCTTTATGTTCAGTTTTCGGCTAAATGGAATCGGGAGTTTCGGGACCGAGCAATTTGGGCAGGGCCTGAGATAATCACCTAGACTCGCAGGCCCTGTTAATTAATTTTCTCTAGGCGGATACGGTTTTGTTTTCAGCAGTGTCGCGCGTAAATGTTAGCCAAGGAGCATTTTTCGGCGCAGGTCGACGGCCTTCGATAATCGCAAAGAATTCTTCCTGAAGACGTTTCGTCACGTCACCTCGCTTACCGCTGCCGATCGTAATACGATCGACCGAGCGAATGGGCGATATTTCTGCGGCCGTACCAGTAAAGAAGATTTCATCGGCAAGATAGAGTGCGGCACGTTGGATCGACGTTTCAATTACCTCGATGCCAAGTTCGCGAGCAATTTGTATAACCGAGTCGCGAGTGATTCCCGGCAGGATCGATGCCCCAAGCGGCGGGGTGATGAGCTTTCCGCCGGAGACTAGAAAAATGTTTTCCCCAGAGCCTTCGGATACATAACCGCGCTCATCGAGCGCAATGCCTTCGACAAAGCCACCGAGCTTTGCTTCCATTTTAATAAGCTGGGAATTCATATAATTGGCGCCGGCTTTTGCCATTGCGGGCATCGAATTAGAAGTAATTCTCGTCCAGCTCGAGACGCAGACATCGATTCCGTTTTCAATGGCTTCTTCGCCGAGGTACTTGCCCCATTGCCAAGCTGCTATGTATGTTTCAATCGGATTGGGCATCCCGTAAACGCCGAAAGACGGCTTTTCCTCATCGAGCCCGCGGAAAATTAACGGGCGAAGATAGCAGGATTCGAGTCCACTTTTACGAACGACCTCGACGGCTGCATCGCAAAGTTGCTCGAGCGAATAAGGCAAATCCATCCGATAAATCTTGGCCGAATTTACGAGCCGCTGCATATGTTCGCGGAGACGGAAAATAGCCGGGCCCTCGATGGTTTCATAACAACGGATACCCTCAAACACGCTGGAGCCGTAATTTACGACGTGAGACATTACGTGGATCCGAGCATCCTTCCAATCGATCAATTCACCGTTGCGCCAAACGACTGGCGAAATCTTCATCGTATTTACATCTTTTTCAGCCATAACAGTTTTTATACGCAAAATACAGAATACATCCCCTGAAAATATCAAAACGAAATCGATAGCAATATTTTTAGATTTAAGATCCGGAAGGCACCGATTAAGGATATAATATTGGCCGCAAAGTAGCAACCCGGCATTCCGTCGGGCTAATCGCCGCATAACCGGAAATGCCGGGCTGGATTCAATCTAACTTGGGGACGCGATCGCTGCAGCCGGCCTTTACAGGAAGCGAATTCGCGGAGCCGTATCTTCTAGCCGCGATGAAAAGGTCGTATTTCCTGAGATTACGTTTATCACGATTGGCTGATCGCCCGCCATGTTTAGGGACGGCGGAAGAAGAAAATCGACGTAATAAACGCCCGGCTCGAGCAACGTGCTGTTTGTCAAAACGGCCGCGCCTGCGATCGTAGCATTGCCGATTTTTATGTTGAACGAAGTATTCGGAACGTCCGCAATGCCAGTAACGCGAACGCGCAAGGTGGTAGGAATTCTCCGGCCGCCTTTAATTTTAACCGTTGTAACCGTAAACGGCTCGGTAGTATGAACACGATTTGTAACGTTAAAGGCTTGAGCCCTGCCGCCAGGGCCGCCAGTATCGTTGAATACATCGGGACGCGCCGGAACGAAGGTGACGAAACCTTTTATAACCGAACCTTGATTATTGATAACAACGGGATAAAAAGTCCCGGTGTTTTTTGAGTCAAGTGCCGGCGGCGCAACGAAAGTAATCGAATTATTAGTAACCTCTTTTAGGCCACAAGCAAAACCGTTGATCGTCATCGTAACTCCGCTGAGCTGGATCGGCAGCGTAAAGCGCCGCGACAGTGATCCGACAGCAGTCCTAGGCGTGACGGGCGGCGTAAATCCCGACGTGTAATTGAGCTTGACGAGCATGCCGGATGAAATTCCTTGAACCGCTGCGGGTGTTTGCGGTGTCGGAGTTGGCGTCGGCGAAGGAGGCGGCGTCGGTGTTGGTGTCGGAGATGGAGTTGGGGTTGGGCTCGGTGACGGCGTCGGAGTCGGTGAAGCACTGCTTGTTGGCAAAACCGGAAGTCCCGAGGCTCCAGTTACAAAACGAAGTTCCGCAGTAGTCGGACTACCGACGACGGGTGGCCGATATAGGTAGTAAACTTCCGATTGGAGGTCAAAATTGCCGCCGCCAAGTTCCGTCAAAGCGAGATTAAAAGCTATTCGCTCGGCCGAATTCGAGGCCAGCGGTTGCGTTTGGGCCAAAAAGCCTACTGAGATCGGGAATTTAGTAATTCGAGTAAATGTAGCAGCAGACGGCGGCTCAGTAGTTAGCGGATAAGTATAAATTTGAACCGGTCGTGTTTCGTCCGGATTGAGCCCATCGGATGCTGTTGTTGCGATGGTCCCGTCCGGCTTGATATTCATTCTAGTTTCAAGTATCAAAGTAGCGGGGACGCCGTTGCTGTCGTAATCGGTAAAGGTGGGATATCTTGCGACGTCGCCGCCGAGTGCCTGAGAATCCGCATTGCTGCGCGAGCCGATACGCCTGAAGCTATTTGCCGTTGCGTCGTAGAGATAGGTGGCAAACGAAGTGAAGTTCTGCCCGCCGTTTTCGTTTGCAAGGTCGGCAAATGAATCGAATGCAATGTACTGTCCGTTGCGGCTCATCCGTTTGCCGAATTCGAGGAAATTTACCGGTTCGCCCGGATTAGTTGGCGTCGTAACCGTTATCTGTCTTTTGATGCCCGTTGGGACGCCATTAGCGTCAAGGTCCGAAAAAAAGATCTCCTCATTGCGGCTGGTTGCAGGATTGTTTCCTCCCGTCATACCTATAATCGGATTGTCTCCGGTGCTGGCAAAGAGGACGCGGCCGCCGCTGCCCGAAATTGTTGGGTTTTTATTGTAAATCGGGTCCGAAATGGGACCGCGAGGCGTTCTGGTTACCTGTGCAATTACACCGCCGCTTACGGAAACCATCAAAGGCGGCTCTTTGTAGTCCTCGGTTGCTGCGAGAGCTGAAGAGCGTGTGAAGACGAAAATCTCGTCATTGTCATCAGTCGGGAATGGATTTCCGCCTGGGACGAGGTCGCGGGTTGAAACGAACGCGATCCGGTTGCCGTTGTCGTCAATCGAAACATCGTGGTTATCGTCAGCCACAAAAGGCGGCCGAAGAAGTGTTCCCTCCTGCGGATACCGACTTGGAGGAGAATTAGTGACGAGTTGAAAATTGCCGCCGGCAAGTTCGGTGTAGGGAATCTCTTCGCCGGTTGTTAAATCCGCCGGCCCGTAAGGCGGTATCTCGTAGAGCCAGATTTCCATATTCGCATCGCATTGTAACGGATTATTGAACGGGGTCGGTGATGGCGATGGCGACGCAGTAGGCGAAGGAGTTGGGCGCGGGGTCGGCAGTGTGCAGGGAAGCGGCTCCTGCGAATTAAAGACGTTGCCGTCAAAATTTCCCGGATTTGTACCGTTTGGTGACTCTGGTCGGGAAGTTGTCGCGTTAGAAGCAAACGCGATCCAGCGGCCGTTATTGGAGATAACCGGCCGCTTATTGATGATATCGACTAGAATGTTGCTTTGAACTTGTCCATTAGCCGGATTCTTCAATACGCGTTTTGTATCAGTAATTTGAAAAATTCGACGTTGTGCGAGGTCGAAGAGAAATATTTCCGTGTTTCCGTCCGCGTTTCGGGGATTTTCGGTTGCGATATTTGCCGACGATTCAAATACAACAAAGCGGCCATCGCCGCTAATCGAGCCGGCAAATGACTCGCTGGCAGACGAAGTTATTTGGCCAATTACCGAATCTGCCTGAGCATTTGCGACAGAGGTAAAAAATATTGCAAAAATGATACAAACAAATGCGTTAAAGCGAAAACTCACAAAGACTCCTCCAAAACCCAAATACCTCAAACCCCAAAACGGGCGAGAAAAAATCCATTAAAACCAAACCCCTTATTCTAGTGTTAAGCCGGGGCGTTAGCAAGCACGCCGCCGCTAGTAAAAAGGTAGGAAAGACGCCGACTTGGATGACCCGGCCGACTAAATGGTTTGTTTCCGGATGCTGTAATCATCGTCTATTATCTATATTTGTGAAAAATGGCCGAAAAAAGAAGGAAAATCATGATCGTTGCCGGCGAGGCGTCGGGCGATAGGCATTCAGCGCGACTTGTGAGCGCGATACGCAAAATTTCGTCGGAAGTTAATTGTGAGTTTTTCGGTGCGGCGGGCCCCGAGATGCGTCGCGCGGGAGTTGAAGCGATCGTTGAAGCCGACGCTATTGCGATTATTGGATTGCCTGCAATTCTGCAGGCTTTGCCGATGTTTTTGCACATTATGCGAAAATTGGTTGCGGCCGCGGATTCGCGGCGACCGGATGCTGTGATTCTAGTGGATTTTCCAGACTTTAACTTGCGGCTGGCGCGGGCGCTTAAAAAACGCGGTCATCGCGTGATTTATTACATTTCGCCCCAAATTTGGGCTTGGCGAAAGCATCGGATTCGATCGCTGCGAAAATATGTAGATCTAATTATCTCGATCCTTCCTTTTGAAAAAGCCTGGTACGAGGAGCACGGCGTCGGCCACGTCCTTTACGTTGGCAGTCCACTTGTCCGCGATGTTCAAACATCGTGCTCGGCTGCAGATTTCTGCGGTCGGTACAATCTGGATCCCGAGCGACCGGTTATTGCACTACTTCCAGGCAGCAGGCGTGAGGAAATAAGGCGCATTGCGCCTACGCTTGCAAAAACTGCAGCCGTAATGTCGGCGGCCAATCCAAACCTGCAATTCGTCTTCGCCGTCCAAAAAGGAAAAGGCGAATTCGTCTCCGAGCTTGTAAACTCGAACGGAGCGTCTGCTGCCAGGATTGTCGAAGGTGAAACGTATGAGGCTCTCGCGGCATCTGCTGCTGCTGCAGTAACCAGCGGAACAGCAACGCTCGAGGCGGCATTGCTCGGCGTCCCATTCGCGATTGTCTATCGAGCGTCGCAGTTGAATTACAGACTACTTCGGCCGCTTATTAAGATTGAATATTTTGGGCTCATCAATTTGATCGCAGAGGAGCCACTCGTGAAAGAGTTTATTCAGGATGATTTTACGCCAGAAAACCTCTCGGCAGAGCTTTCCCGATTGCTGCAGCCAGAGGTTGCAGCGACTATCAAGACGAAAATGGCGGCTGCGATAGCGCGTCTCGGGCGTGGCGGGGCGTCTCGGCGTGCAGCCGAAGCGGTGCTTAAATTGCTGGAGGAAAATTAAGCGTCGTTACTTTTCGGTGCGAGCAATTCTGCAAGCCGCTCTTTCAACGAGTGGACCTCGTCTTTAAGCCGCGCTAAGCCGCTGACGTGGGCATTTAGACGCTTGTATTCATCCAAAGGCCTGATCGGAGTTCCCCACCAAACGCCAGGACGGACTATCTTGCCCGGAAGGACGCCTGCTTGCGATCCGATTACGGCGCCGCGCTGCACGTGAACGTGGTCACCGAATCCGACCTGCCCGCCTATTACGCAATCGTCTTCGATGACGACGCTGCCGGAGATTCCAGTTTCGGCTGCAATTACGCATCGATTGCCAATTTGGACGTTATGGCCGACCTGTACGAGGTTGTCAATTTTCGTTCCGTTTCCGATAACTGTATTACCGAGCGCGCCGCGGTCGATGCACGTATTTGCGCCGATTTCAACATCGTCGCCAATTACAACTGAACCGATTTGCGGAAACTTTGTGTAGCTTCCATCGGGGCTACGAACGAAACCGAAGCCATCCGCTCCGATCACAACCCCTGCGTGGATAATTACGCGATTCCCGATTAATGCGCGAGCCGATATCGAAACGTTCGGGTGTATGGTGCACTCTTCGCCGATATTGACGCCGCTGCCGATGTATGCGCCCGGGAAAAGAATACATCCGCGGCCGATCTCGGCGTCAGCTTCGATCGTGACGAATGGGCCGATCGCGACATCCGAATTGATCTGTGCGGTTTCGGCGACGCTAGCCAGCGGACTTATTCCGCTAAACGGCCGTTTAGGCGCAACGAGAAAAGAGGCTGCTTGGGCGAAAACAAGCTTAGGATTTTCGGCGACGATAAATGCTTTATCGCCCGCAACCGCCGGTGGCAGATGGACGCCTCTCCCAATTATTACGCAGCCGGCGGCTGTCTTGGGTAGCTGTCCGTTCTTTTCAAAAAATGCAAGCGAAGATGAGCCGGCAGAAGAGATTTCGGCAATGGAGTCTATCTCTATTTCGCCGTTTCCAATCACCTCGGCGCTGACGATCTTGGCGAGTTCCCTTACTTTCACAATCGCTAATTTACACGGTTTTGCCTTTCGAGGCGAAGCGGTCCGAGCTGCGATTTTGCTAGCGCAACCGCTTTTCGACCAAATCTATGGCCGCCTGAATGAGCGAATCGGTGCCCTCGATTGATGCCTCGGGCAAATTGGCGATTTCTCGCAGTATCGGAGCCGAATCGCTATCGATAAAGGAAATGCCCGCGAGGTCGACAATGATGCGATTTCTACCGCCGGCAATCAAGTTGCGGACTAACCGACGGAGAATTAGAGCATCGTCCGCGCTCATCTCGCCGCGGACGCTGAGCATCGTCAGCCCCTCAAGGCTTTTCTCTGTGATTTCGGTCGGCATAGGCTCTAAGTTAAAAGTCCTTCAGGCTTTTACGCGCAAGCCGCGAATTTGTTTCCGAGAAGTTTTAGGTTACAGGAAGGCTCTCGGGCTGCGCCTGTCGTCGTGTTGTCAAATAAACTCCGATAAAAACCAATCCAGCGGCTACCAGAAAGGTCGCTGAAATACCTTCACGGAGGACCGATGCCGCAAGTATAAAGCCGATAACGGGCTGTAGGTAAATATAAACTGCGACAACCGAGGCACTAAGGCGCGAAAGTGCAAAGGCATTGAGCAAATATGTCGCGGCGGTTGCCCCAACCGCGATGTAAATTATCAACCACCAAGTCGCCGTCTTCACCGCTGATATCTCTATTTGTCCAATCGACCAAATTCCGAGTGGCACACAAATGATCGAGGCAAAAATGAATACCCACATCATCGACCGAAACGCGCCGTTTCTCGTTATTACCTCTTTCGAAAACGCGACGTAAAGCGAATACGAAAAAGAGTTTATGATGATCAATAGATCGCCGATCGTCGTCTCCGAGGAAAAGGAGGCCCGTCGCGGATCGATCAAAATCAAGACTCCGGCGGCCGCAAGCGCCATTCCGAAGATTTTTTTTCGTGAAATAGCTTCGCGGCCGGCAATTGCTCCGATGGCGAGAGTGAAAATAGGGATTGTAATAGCAAGAAGCGATGTGTTGGCCGCTTTTGTCAGGGACAGGCCGCCGATAAAAAGCAATTGATTAAAAGTTATGCCGAAAAGGCTTAAGACGGCCAACCGTATGTAATCCGTGCGACAGTGGAGATAAATGCGCCGTCGGAAAAACTGAAAGAGCAAGAGAACTATGGCCGTAATCCCAACTCGGAAACCCACTAGGGCGAGCGGCGGCACTTGGGCAAGTACGATTTTTGCAATAACCGGCAGCGATCCGAAGAGAGCTTGAACTGTCAAGAGCGAAACATGCGCGCCGGCAGAGGATTGCACAGATTCGGCCGGATCGGTTGGCTGGAAAGGCCTCTCCGGCCGGATAAAATTGTTCGGCATCGAGTTGGTCGTTTCGAAGCCGCCGTAAGCGGCCGGCTTAAAGCAGCATAAGCGCCGGGTTTTCCAATAGTTCTCGAAGCGTCTGCAAGAATTTTGCTCCGGTGGCTCCGTCTACGACACGGTGATCGCAGGAGAGCGTTGCGTTCAAAACGTTACGAATCACAATCTCCCCGTCACGGACGACTGGAACGGGTTGCGACCCGCCGACGGCCAGAATCGCTGCCTCCGGAGGATTTATGATCGCGGTAAATTCCTTGATTCCCATCATACCCAAATTGCTAATCGAAAACGTGGCTCCAGTGTATTCTTCGGGCTGCAACTTCCTTTCACGGGCGCGGGCGGCAAGCGATCTGATTTCCGCGGAAATTTCGGCCAATCCTTTCCGATTAGCTCCGCGGACGACCGGCGTTATCAGCCCTTCATCGATGGCAACCGCGACGCCGATATCGGCTTGTTCGTAAAATCGGACAAATCCATCGCGGAAAGATGAATTTACCCAAGGATGCTTCATCAAGGCGATAGCAGCGGCCTTGACGATGAAATCATTCACACTGATTTTTTCCTCGTCGGCTAGGCGTGAATTGATCTGGCTGCGCGCCGCAGCGAGGCTATCGGTTTCGATTTCTACGGTCAAGTAAAAAGTCGGGATCGGGCCGATAGATTCCACGAGACGCGACGCTATGACCTGTCGCATTTTAGTTACCGGCTCGTCGCGGTACGGTGCCGGGCCGATCGGGCCAAGCGAATCCGGCTTAAAGACTTCGGCCGATCTGCGGAGTTTAGCTCCCGCAGCGAGTGCGGCCTCAATATCGCGCTTTATGATCCTGCCGTTTGGGCCCGTACCGCTGATTGTTTTAAGGTCCAAATTGTTTTCGGCTGCCATTCGAGCCGCAATTGGCGAAATTAGCAAGCGGCCATTTCGCGGGTTTACAGCCTCTTTGACGGCTTGTTTTGTTTCGCCGTTAGAGCCCGTTTCCGGATAATTGAAAGGCGGAGTTTGACCCGTCTGATTAGAAATTCTTTGTTTTTCCGCTTTGAATGCTGCTTCGCGTAACAATTCTGCGTCCGAAGCCGCAGCTGCGGCGCCTTTAGCCGACTCTGCAGACGCGGTAATGCTTGCGGAGGCGGATTCGATTTCCGCTAAAATCGCCGAAATATCCTCGCCCTTTTGACCAACTATCGCGATCGGCTCGCCGAGTGCAGCCGATTCGCCGGCCCGTTTGAGAATTTTCAGCAGTGTCCCGGCATTTAAGGCGGTCATCTCCATTGTGGCTTTATCGGTGTCTACCTCGGCCAGCGTTTCATTTGCTTCGAAAGAATCGCCCTCGGTTTTTAGCCAACGCGAGATCTGGCCCTCTTCCATAGTTGGCGACAGCTTTGGCATCAGGAATTTCTCAGCCATAGTTTTACTTGGTCACCGGCCCGGCCCGGTACTAAATCTCCAGTTACAAATAGCAAACTTCTTTAACGGCAGCGATTATTTTGTCCACGCTTGGCAGCGCCGCTGCTTCTAGGTTTTTTGCATACGGCATCGGCGCCTCGGCGGTCGAGATTCGCTTGATCGGAGCATCCAGGTAATCGAAGGCGTTTTCAACGATCGCGTGGGAAATCTCGGCCCCGACGGAGGCGAAAGCGTGCGATTCTTCGACGATGACAAGCCTGTTGGTCTTCTTGACCGAATCAACGATCATCTTTGTATCGAGCGGTTTTATTGTCCGAGGGTCAACAACTTCGACCGAAACGTCTAATTCCTTTTTGATTTTTTCCGCAGCTTCGAGCGCAAGTGGTACAGTCATCGAGCGGGCGACGATCGTGCAATCGGTTCCTTCGCGTTTTACGTCCGCGACACCGAGCGGAATCGTGAAGTCTTCGGTATCTGGCACTTCGCCCTTGAGGCCGTACATCCGCTCCTGCTCCATAAAAATTACAGGATTGTCGTCGCGAATGGCGGATTTCAAAAGGCCCTTGGCATCGGCGGCCGTTGACGGCATAACTACCTTGAGCCCAGGAAAATTGCCGTACATTGATTCCAGCGCGTGAGAGTGCTGAGAAGAAACCTGGTATGCCGAACCATTCGGGCCGCGAAAGACGATCGGAATCTTGAACTGTCCCCCGGACATATAGAGCATTTTTGCTGCGTGATTGATAATCTGATCCGCGGCAAGAATCGAAAAGTTCCAGGTCATAAATTCGATTACGGGACGCAGGCCAGCCATTGCGGCGCCGACGCCGACACCCGCAAAGCCTAGCTCGGTAATTGGCGTGTCGATTATACGCTTTGAGCCAAATTCTTTCCAGAGTCCGCGGGTCACCTTGTAGGCGCCGTCATATTCGGCGACCTCTTCGCCCATTATGAAAACGTTTTCGTCCCTAATCAGCTCCTCACGCAGCGCCTGATTAAGTGCATCACGGATTGTCAGTATTGCCATAAATTCAAAAAAATAAGAGGTAACAGGATATCCCAGTCTTACCCGATTTATCTCTAGGCGTAAACGTCGGTCAGCAGTTCACTTTCCGGCGGAAACGGACTTGCCTCGGCGAACTCGACTGCCCGTTCAACTGCCGCAATAGCCTCAGCCTCAATTTCCTGAAACTCGTTTTCGTCGAAAACGCCGGCTTCGCGAAGGCTTCCTTCGAAAAGTTTGATTGGATCGCGTTCTTGATATTTCGCGATTTCTTCACGCGATCGGTAGTTGCCGGGGTCGGACATCGAATGGCCCATATAACGATAAGAGCGAACCTCGAGGAGCGTCGGGAGCGATTCTTCACGAGCTCGTTTGATTGCACGCAGCGTTGCATCGCGGACGGCGAGGACGTCCATCCCGTCAACGAATTCATTGGCCATTTCATAGGATTCGGCTTTCTTGGCGATATTTCGGGTGCTCATCGCCCGTTCCTGCGACGTTCCCATTCCGTATTGGTTGTTTTCGCAAATATAGATTATTGGCAAGTTCCAAAGTTGGGCCATATTCAGCGATTCATGGAAAATGCCCTGATTAACGGCCGCCTCGCCAAAAAAGCAAAGCGTCACACGGTCGGTGCCCTTGTACTTTGCGGCAAAGGCCATTCCTGTCCCGACCCCGATCTGGCCGCCAACAATTCCGTGGCCACCGTAAAATTGATGCTCGGCGGAAAACATATGCATGGAGCCGCCCTTGCCCTTTACGCAGCCGCCGATCTTTCCAAAGAGTTCTGCCATAACAGCTTCGGGTGAGATGCCTTTGACCATCGCCTGAACATGGTCGCGATAAGACGTGATAACCATATCCTCGGGCTCAAGAGCCATTATGGAGCCGATTGCTATTGCTTCCTGTCCGATGTAAAGATGGCAAAACCCGCCAATTTTGCCCATCCGGTAAACCTCAGCGCATTTTTCCTCGAAACGACGGCCCAGAATCATTTGATAGAGCATTTCCCGAAGCAGCTTTTTATCGAGCGACTTAATCGCCTCGAGCTGCGTTTTCCGGCGTTTTTCGTAATCTGCCTTGAGGATTTCAAGCGCTTCTAAGGCTGCGGCCGATTCGCGCTTTGCTTCAGCTGCGGACTTGTCCTGTCCGTTGTTTGCTTCGTCAGCTGCTTTCCCGGTAGTTGCTGTTTTTGCCAAGTGTAAAAACCTCCGAAGATTGCCGAATACAAGTGTGATTAAATAACAGGTCGCAAAGAATAAGTATAATTGAACGCGAAGCGTTTAATCAAAAGCCTCGGATCTGACTATCGATGGAAAGCGGCGTTACAGGCTTTGCCGGGCGCTTGATGCGATAATAGAATTGAAGCGGCAATGAAGTTATTAACCCACATTTTATTCGCCTTTGCACTTGCTATTGTCTCTTGTGTCCTGAGTGCCTCCGCTCAGGATCCGGCCAAATGGAGGCTTGACGCGAACAAAGCGGCAGGTGCAATCCGTGGCGGCGATTCGGCGACATTTCGACTTTCAGGAACGATCGAGAGTGGATGGCATCTTTATGCCTTAGATCAGCCCGAGGGTGGGCCGATTCCGATGACGATCCGGCTCGTCGAAGGATTGCCCGCTTCTATCAAAGGCGAGATCAAAGCGGAAAAGCCAAACAGCCAACCAGACCAAAACTTTCTAATAAACGGAAAACCTCTCGAAACGCGGTTTTATTCTGATAAGGCGGAATTTCAAATCACGATCCTGGCCGAGGATTCATTGCGGACCGAAGACGTCGCATTTGACGTTCGCTACCAGCTTTGTAACGACACGTTTTGCCTTCCGCCGCGGACCAAACGCGTATCTCTAGCCGGCGAAGCCGCCGTTGCCGCTGCGGGCAAACCGTCGCAAGGCCAAACTTCAACCCCGATATCTTCGATCCAGCCGCCAACGGATTGGCTCGCGAAACGCGCGTCTGCTCCGGGCCAGAGTTCGGGTCCTTGGGCGTTTTTATGGCTTGCCGCAACGCTCGGCGCCATATCCCTACTGACTCCGTGTGTGTTCCCAATGATCCCAATAACGGTCTCATATTTTGCTAATCATTCGCAGGGAAGCCGTTCTCGATCTGTAAAAATGGCTGCGGTTTACTGTTTTGGGATCGTTGCTACATTTACCTTGCTCGGGATGTTATTGGCGATTTTCGTCGGGGCCGCCGGAATTAACCTTTTTGCGGCAAATCCATGGGTCAACATTTTAATTGCTGTCATTTTCCTGGCCTTTGCGTTCAACCTCTTCGGGGCGTACGAGATTACGGTTCCCGCGGGCCTTCTTTCGCGTTTGGATAGAATGACTCGGTCGTACGAAGGCGAAGGCGGCGGGATTGTCGGCGCGCTTTTGATGGGCCTGACGTTTACGTTGACGTCGCTTACGTGCACCTCGCCATTTGTCGGGACGATACTGGTTTCCGCCTCGCAGGGAAATTATCAAATGCCGCTTGTCGGAATGCTTGCCTTTTCGACCGTGTTTGCCGTCCCGTTTTTTATCCTTGCATTGGTGCCGCAATGGATCAGTCAATTACCCAGGGCCGGCGGTTGGATGAGTTCGGTCAAGGTGACAATGGGCTTTTTGGAAATTGCGGCGGCAATGAAGTTTATCTCAAATGTAGATCTGGTTTGGAAATGGGGCATTTTTACGCGGACGGCGGTTCTCGCAATTTGGATTGCGATTGGGATCACGCTCGCCCTTTATCTTCTCGGTAAGTTTCAACTTGCGCATGATTCAAAGCCCGAAAGAATCGGTGCGATCCGGCTGGTCGGAGCTATTTTATCGCTCGCTGTGAGTTTCTATCTTCTAACTGGACTTTGGGGAAACCGGCTCGGAGAGATAGAGGCTTTTCTGCCCCCAGACCCCGAGGCTGCGGCGGCAGGCCCGGGCAAGAATTCCTCTGAGCCGGAATGGATTGTCAACGATTTTGATGCTGCGGTCGCAAAAGCAAAGTCTGCGAAAAAGCGGGTCTTTGTAGATTTTACCGGTTATACTTGCACTAACTGCCGGTGGATGGAAGCCAATATTTTTCCGCAACCGGCGGTGGGCCGTGAAATGCAAAAATTTGTATTACTCCGTCTTTATACCGATGGCGATGGAGAAATTTATCGACGGCAGCAGCAACTCGAGGAGAAAATGTTCGGCACGGTCGCCTTGCCGTTTTACGCAATCCTAGAGCCCGACGGACGTCCGATTGCGACGTTTCCGGGCCTGACGCGCAACGAAAACGAATTTGTTGACTTTTTGCGAAAATCGCTAGAGAATTGACCCGCAAAATCCTTCTATGTCTGCCGTCTCGATCGATAAACTTATTCGTGGGCTTTGCGAAATTCCGGATCCGGAGTTTTCTTGTGAGCCGGTTTACGATTTTCTCACGCGTAACCCAATAGACCCAGATTCGCTGACGCCCTACCTTTTCTGGAGCAAGAAATTTTACACGCGAAACCTGATTTACAAGGACGAGCGTTTTGAATCGATTGCCATTTGCTGGGAGCCGGGACAGGTTTCGCAAATTCATAATCACTGGGACCAGAGGTGCTGGATGACGGTGCCAATTGGGCGGCTCAAAGGGCAGAATTTCGCTATCGAAGAAATCGACGAAGGTAGCTCAATGTGCCGTTTGCGGGAATCAACCGACTTTGAACTTGCCAAATGTCTCGCGTCGAAGGTCGACCTGGAAGAGCCGATTCATCAAATCCTGAATCTTGCGGAATATGGCGGCCGCGCGGTAAGTATTCATATTTATTCTCGGCCCTATGACCGCTGCATTGCCTATTGTCGCGAGACAAATACTTACAAAGTCGTAAATCTTTTCTACACAAGCATCGGTGGCCGACTTTGCGACGGAGTTGTTTTGTAACCCCACCCACGGCTGCCGGTGCGTCACTTTCGCCTCCAGCGGACGCCGTCTTTAGTATCCTCGAGCACGATTCCTCGTTGCAAAAGCAGATCTCGAATTTCGTCCGAGCGGGCGAAGTTACGTTGGCGTCGTGCCTGTTGGCGTTCGGCGATTAAAGCTTCTATTTCGGCATCGAGCATTTCCGCCTCTGGCTTGCCAAAAATTGCAAATACCGAATCGAATCGCTTGATGGCTTCGATTGAGGACCGAAGATCATTCTCCCGAAGCTTACCGGACGCAATAGCCGAATTGACTTCGCGGACCATATCGTGGATCGAAGCCAGAGCGACGGCCGTATTCAGATCGTCGTCCATCGCGGCCTCAAAACGCTCCAATGCCCTCGAGATGACGGTGGAAATCTCAGGATCCGAACCAGCCGGCACGCGCTCAGTTTCCAGCATTCGACGAAAATTCTGAAGACGTTCAACCGTACTCTCAGCTCCTTTGAGTCCCTCGAATGTAAAATTGAGCTGCTTGCGGTAAGGGACCGAGAGCAAAAGATAGCGGATCGCGAGCGGAGAATATCCGGCCGCCGTCAAATCACGAAAGGTGAAAAAGTTACCTTTCGATTTCGACATTGTCTCGTCGTCGATTTTCAGAAACTCGGTATGTATCCAATAGCGAGCAAACGGCTTGCCCGAAGCTCCTTCGCTTTGTGCTATTTCGTTTTCGTGGTGCGGAAACTGAAGATCCACCCCGCCGCCATGGATGTCAAAAGTTTCGCCCAGGTATTTCATCGACATCGCGGAGCATTCGATATGCCATCCGGGTCTCCCGCGGCCAAAGGGCGCATCCCAGCCGGGCTGTTCGTCTTCGGCAACGGCTTTCCACAATGCAAAATCGCGCGCGTCCTCTTTTTCGTACTTATCGGTGTCAACCCTCTCGCTACCGCCGACTTTATTGCCTGAAAAATTAATTTTCGAAAGTTTTCCATATCCAGGAAAGGCTGCGATTCTGTAATAAACTGTGCCGTCGGAAATATACGCATGGCCATTGTTAAGTAGCTTCGAGATTAAATCGATCATTTCCGGAATATGATCGGTCGCCCGCGGGGTTATTTCCGGACGTTCATTTCCAAGTGCGTCGAAATCTTCCCAGAAATACTCGATGTAAGGTGCCGTAAATTCATAGATACTGATTTTTCGCTTTGCCGCCTCGTTAATTATTCGGTCGTCTATATCGGTGAGATTGAAAACGTGCGTAACCGCAAATCCCTTATATTTCAAATAGCGCCGCAAAACATCGGCCGCAACAAATGTGCGGAAATTTCCGATGTGCGCGAAATTCCAGACCGTCGGCCCGCAAAAGTAAATCCGGACTCGTCCGGGTTCAATCGGTTGAAATTCCTCAATTTGTCTAGATAAAGTGTTGAAAAGTTGGAGCATACTCGTTTAACTAACCAGTTACTTCTATAAAGCTATCAGCAGTTAGCGGCTGCGAAAAGCGCACAAGACGAGGTTCGCGTTTTTTCGACCGACCGGCTGTTTGCAGGTTTTGTTCCTCGGAAGGGAAATAATTTTGGCGGCCGCGTGCCGTCATTTGACTCGCGCCGCCAAAATTGGATTTGTACCAACGTCGTCAGGCTGCAACGGCCGAGGACTGTTCATCTGCATCGTCCATAAAAAGGTATTTCCGCCATTCAGGCCGAGATTCCGCGTAATGGCAAAGCAGAACGTGGTCGAGCCCGAGCCTGAGAAGCTTTTGTGAGGTCAGCAGCGGCATCCGCGCCTGTTCGGGAGTTCGGTTGCCTTTCCGCTGGTTACAACGAACACAGGCGGTGACAAGGTTTTGCGGTGTGCTTTCGCCGCCCTGCGCTCGCGGCAAAATATGGTCGAGCGTCAGGTCTTTTGCGTGTTTATGTTCTCCGCAATATTGACAACGGTAACGGTCTCGAATGTAAACTCGGGCACGCTTCATTGTCGTTTCGCGACGGTTACGGCGGACATTTATGTAATGACGGAGACGGATAACCGACGGCACACGAAACGTTGTTGACGGCGAACGCAGAACATTGGAGCCATCGTATTCCTCGATGAATACGGCACCGCGAAACCATAGGCATACAGCCTTAGCGATGCCGACCGTCCCGAGCGGCTCGAAAGAAAAATTCAGCAACAGAACTCTTCCGCCCAGCAAATTTACTATCCTCCTTCACTTAATCAGGTACTTTAATATCAAATGTGGAAATATGGCAAGCACAACATTTTGTTGTTAACTCGAAATTAACTCTAAATGTGGGCAAGGCCAAAGCAACTTGACCGAGGGCGAAATTGCGATTTTCCGAATGACGTTTCGGTTGGCAAATCCGATTGCCGGTTGCGCTTTCTTCTCGGTTGGTGCCTTTGTCGCCACTCGACATTCGGCGGTGTGCGTAATAATCTAATGGTTTTGACAAATATCAAAGTCTTTAACTTTTACGAGACGTATGAATTCACGAACCGTTCGCGATTTTACCGTCCCGACCGAGTTATGGCCGCTTGTAGATAAATGGGCGGAGACGGAAGATTTCAAGCTTATCGAATCCAGCGACGATCGTCGTTTTTATCAAAAAGGCGACGGAGTAATCCTTTCTTCCACTCGACTGGTAATTACAAGACGTGGCGATCAAGTTAAACTTGAAACCTGGCTTGAGAGCAATCTGTTTACAAGGCTTTTCACGCTCTTTCTGGCGCCGCGCGAGCTTGCTCTCGAATCTGGAGGAATAGCTCTCGCTGTACCGCGATCCATTTCGCGCGATGCAATTAATCGGCTTTTAATCAAGCTCGGTCAGCCATTGATCTCCTAAGCGAACTCAGAACTAAAACGCGGCACGGCTTGCGAAGATTTCACGTCCGTGCCGCTTACTTTTCCACAAAAAGCTCGGAAATGCCTAATTTGGCCTAACGGTTAGAAACACGGTTGCACCTTTTCGCCAGACGAGGAGTAAAACCGGTTTCTTACCGCTCTCCGAAATTGCTTTTTGGATTGCATCTGGAGAATTTACCGGCTTTGCGTTTACCTCCACAATTACGTCCCCGCGTGAGATTCCGGCCGCTGCCGCAGGGCCTGCGGGATCGACGTCCGTGACAATGACGCCACCTTCTGAATCCAGTCCGATTTGCTTTGCCAGTTGCGGCGTCATGGATTGAACCGTAATTCCTAAACGGCCGCTAGCTTTTCCCATAGCGTCGGGGCCGGAATCTTTGCCCGAAGGCTCGCTCGATGCAGTATCGAGGTTATATTCGTCAAGTGTCGCAACAAGTTCCAGTTCTTGGCCCTTGCGGAGAACGGTTAGTTTGATTTCTGTACCCGGCAAGGTTCCGGCAACTTTGTTGCGCAGCGTGTTGCTGTCTTCGATCTTCTCGCCGTTTATCGCCGTAATTACATCGCCGCGTTTGATGCCCGCCTTTTCTGCAGCGCTTCCAGCCCGGACATTGCTAACGAGTACACCGCTGGTATCCTCCACCCCGAGAGCCTCCGCTGTATCGCCGGTCAGATTCTGAATGTTTATCCCAAGCATTCCGCGGCGCACGCGGCCGTCTTTGAGCAATTGCTCCATAACGGACTTTGCCATATTTGAGGGGATTGCAAAGCCGATACCGATATTTCCTCCGGCGGGGCCGCCGGCCAGGATCTGAGAATTTATGCCGATGAGCTCGCCGCTGAGGTTGACCAATGCTCCGCCCGAATTTCCACGGTTAATTGGGGCGTCGGTCTGAAGAAAATCCTCGAATGCGTCATTGCCGGAGCCGTAGCTCAGACCGGTTCGCCGACCTTTCGCGGAAATGATTCCAGCCGTGACTGTTTGTCCAATTCCAAGCGGATTTCCAATTGCCAAAACGATGTCACCTACCCGCACGGCGTCAGAATTTCCCAGCGTCAGATACGGCATATTTTGCGCGTCGATTTTTAAGACGGCCAAATCGCTCGGCGGATCGCTCCCGACGAGCCGGGCATCGTAAGACTTATTGTTCGAGAGGATGACAGTAATTTTGTCAGCGCCGTCTATGACGTGATTATTTGTCAAAATCGTTCCATCGGCGCTGACTAAAACGCCAGAACCGAGTCCGCGTTCGATTGGCGGTCGCTGCAAATTGGGACCTTGGCGGAAAAGGTCATCGAAAGGAAACGGAGGCTGGTCGCCCTGCGTTTGAGGTTTATTCTTATGTTCAGCTTCTATTCGGAGCACAGCCGGCGAGGTTTTTTCCACGACATCGGCATATGAAGTCCTGACGCCATTTAGAGCTATTGGCATTTCCTGCTGCGGCGTCGGCGATGATGGCGAGCGGTTCGTCGCAGTCTCAGTGAGCGATTTACACCCAATAGTTAGAGCCGCCGCAGATATTAAAAGAGAGAGATAAATGCGAGCTATTCTCATAAGACATTCTCCAAAAGTATATTGGTTTCAAAATAAGCAAAGCAACGGATATTTGATGCAAGCATTATAAAATCGCTGCTGGCGGGCCCCGAAAGCGAAAGGAGAATGAAGCAAGCCATTCGAACTTTGTAAAATCGCACAGAACAATAGACGATTAACCCATCTTTGCTTTAGAAAGACGGTCGGCTGAGAATTTGTTTACCCGTCTCATTATATACCAGATGATAATTTGCACCTTCTGCGAAAGGTTAATGTAGCTCGCAATGCAAAAAAAAACTGCTACTGAAAAGCTGTGGTACCGTAAATAAAGCTTGGCCAAAGGCGGTCCAAAACATTTTTTTTTAGCTCGACGGTTGCCTTGATGTCAGTTAACCAGTTTCGTAAAAAACAGAGCCGCCCTAATTCGCGATGCGAACAAGTCCTTAATCAAAATAGGTGACCCTACAATCACATCGATTAGACGCCGCACAATGGAGTTTCCTACCCAAGGTTTGTTGGAGCCTCATTTGTAATGGATATCGATGAAAGGTCCGACCCGCATTTGGGAGATCTTTACGACTGGAAGCAATTAAGCTTTCTTTCCGGACATCAGGTGATAGCGGCTGGAATGATCTGGATCGATAACGGAAGACCTCTTCAAATTAGTGATGAGAGCGGCCGCTATAAGCCTTCAAAATGGGAAATGGCTGCTTGCGTCACGGTTTTAGTCAATCACGGGATCGACCCAAATTCATTTTCCGTTTTTCTATTTGGCAATTCCCCGTGCAGAACGGCTACGGAACTGCTGCCAAAAGTTCAAGTCTACTAATTTCGAAATTCTTGCTGGCGGTTGATCTGGCCGCCGGCAAGCGTCTCTCGCTAAAAAAATCCAAATCAGGTGGTTCGGAGTTCTACATACGGCCGGTGACCTTGGCGGCATCTTTTTCGAATATGTAGCTTAGCGATTTGTAGACGAGTTTTGCGCACAAAAACGCGGGTGCGTCCGAATTTGGCAAATTCGAAAATTCGACAAGGTCCATACCAACGATTCGTCGCTTTTCTGCGACACGACGAATCAAGTTCAAAGTTTCATACCATCCGAGCCCGCCGGGTTCTGGAGTGCCAGTAGTCGGCACAATGCTCGGGTCGAGGCCATCTATGTCGATTGTTAAATAAACATTTTCGCTTAGTGAATGGATCGCTTCCTCGATCCATTCTGTTCGCCCGACAATGTCGCGGGCCCAAAAAATCCGCGTTGGAAGCCCCGCCGCAATCGCCTTAGCTTCATCAGTCGACAGCGAGCGGATACCGACCTGAACCGAGGGAATCCGCAGATCCTTTACAACGCGGGCCATAATCGAGGCGTGCGAATGCGGCGTTCCATCGTATGTGTCGCGGAGATCTGCGTGGGCATCGATCTGCAGAACGCTCAGATTATTGAATTTTTCAGCGAATGCCCGGATCACCGGGCCGGAGACCGAGTGTTCGCCGCCGAGCATACAAATAAATTTACCAGACCCGAGCAACTCCCTCGCCGATTTATAGAGAGCGCACATCATTTCGTCCGGTGTGGATCGCGGCGGAAATTCTTCGAGAGTATGAATCCCGAGCCGGAAAACCTCCGTATCCGTCTCTTCTTCGTACAGTTCCATATTCCGCGACGCAGCGATGATTGCCATCGCGCCGCCGCCCGTTCCTGTTCCGTATGAAACGGTTCCTTCGTAAGAGACAGGCCAAATGAGTATCCTCGCGCTTTCAAATTCGCCCGATCGCGGGTCGTCTATGCCGCCAAAGTTCATTGGTAAGCTAGCAGATTCGGACATATTACATTCTTATAGACAATGTAAGCGGACAACGGCGCTAAAAGTCTATACGCCATCGTCCGCAAGGTTGAAAAAGGATCAAATTTATGGGACGTCGATCGTCATATCCCGTCCGGAGAAACTGAAATTCGGTCGTTTACGTCCCTTCATAAATTTTGCGGCCGTCTGCGAAAGCGCCGTGATAATCATTGGTAGAGCGATTGACGGATCGCAGGGCACATAGGCCGTCGTTGCGCCCTTTGCAAGTTTTCCAAAGGAGTTCGTATGATTGCCCGAATACGACGGCGTCCGACAATCGAGCGGAACAGCGTCGGTCGTAATCGAGATTGCGTATTTGTGCCCGCGCGGGTTCGTCCGCGTAATGTAAGACGCAAATTCGGCTACGTTCAACATATTCTGGCCCTGAGTACTGCCGAGTGTAATAACGGCCGAATTGCGCGTTTTTTGCGCAATTTGCATCATTTCGATCGTGTCCTGTGTTATATCAAACTGCAGCTGGGCCTTTTTCTCGAATCGAGCTCTTGCAAGGCCGACCGCAAGTTCGGTCGAGGTAAGATCGGGGCAAAAAACTGGAATGCGCGACTTGAATGCCGAGGTAATAATTCCATCCTCATGGGCGATTTCCGAGAGTTCGCGGCCGAGCAGAAGTAGAAATTCCCGAATCGAATATGCCCGGCTCTGATCGAGCTGATTGATCACGCTGCCGATCCATTCATCGGCTTCCTGGTATTCTTCGCGATTGGCCAGCACGTCGCCGAGCCGCATAATATCCGATGCGGCCAACTCCTCGTCGCTCATACTCGGGTGACCCTGATAATGGTTTCGGCCGAGCGTTTCATGGATGTCGTGATAGAGTACGCTGCCAGACATTACTAGTACGTCAACAAAGCGATTCTTGATCACGTAGGCGAGCAGCCGCCGCATCCCGGAGGTGATCAGATTGCCCGTACCGCAGACATAAATTGTCGAATTGTCGTCCAGCATATCGAGCCAGATTCTGTGTGCCTCGGCCAATTGACGCGCACCGAATCCGGCGCCTTCCATCTTTTCCAGAAGTCCCGCTACGGAACGGTCCCGATCGATGGGAACAGGACGCGTCGGAACCGTCAAAAACTTCGATGTTTTAGTTTTCTTTTGAGCTACCATAAGTTCTCCGCGAAAATAGTTCCGCTATTACTTCCCGAGGCTAATTTCTGCCGTTGGGTGTGAGGTAAGTATAGCTTTCTCCTTGATTTTGATAATATTCGATCAATTGATTCCCTTCTTTAGTCGAAAGCTGACCATCGGCAATACGCTTCATAACGGCACGGCGAAAATGATCATGGAGTTGCTCGGCGTCAAATCTTACGGCAGCAATCGAATCTGAAAGTGTAGCTCCGTAGATCACCTTCTTGATGATGTGGCCGTCTTCGCCAATATGTATATGCGCCTCATGCGGGACGCCGAAAAGATTATGATTGTTGCCCATAACTTCCTGGTAGGCGCCGACTAGCATTACCGCAATGTAGTACGGTTCACCTTTAGTGAGCTTATGAAGCTCTAAGACGGGCTTGACGTCGTGCAAGTCGACGAACTTGTCAACGATACCATCCGAATCGCACGTAATATCGCATAGAGTAGCATATTCGGTCGGTTTTTTGTTTAAGCGGTGTACCGGAACAATCGGGAATAACTGTTCTAGAGCCCAGTTATCGGGCATTGATCGAAAGACCGAAAAATTCGCAAGATATTTCGCACAAAGCAGCCGCCGAAGCTCATCGAATTCTTCGGAGACGTATTTTTTCTGCTGGGCGTATTGGTCCGCCTTTTCGCAGACGTCCCAAAAGAGCACCTCACCCTTTCCTTTGTCTTCGAGGGAAATTAGCCCAAGGTTGAACATCGTAAATAGCTCTTCCCGGTGCTCGAGGGCGTCGTGATAGTATTCGCGATAATTTTTGGCGTTAATAGTTTCACGCAGGTCGGCAAGCTCACGGACAACTTGCGGGTCGTCTTCATCGATTTCCATCGGCGTTAAATCTTCAACGACGGTTTCGATTTCGTCCTGGATGTTGGTAACAAGAACTGCGTGGTATGCCGAGAGATAACGGCCCGACTCCTGAATAATGGTCGGATGCGGGACATTTTCATCGTCGCAAACGGTCTTGATTACGTAAATTACGTCGTTTGCAAATTCCTGAGCGTTATAATTTGCCGAAGATTCGTATGACGTTCGCGAACCGTCGTAATCGACCGCCATGCCGCCGCCGACGTCAAGATAGTCAATTCTTACGCCCATCTGGTGGATTTTGGCGTAAGTCCGGGCGGCTTCCTTCATTGCGTTTTTGATCCGCTTGATATCGGTAAGCTGCGAGCCGATATGAAAATGCAGCAACCGAAGCATATCTATCCGGCCGGCTTCTTGAAGATTTCTGATGACATCCAGAATCTCAGTCGTAGTAAGTCCAAATTTTGCCGCCTCACCGCCGGATTTTTCCCATTTTCCCGAACCTTTGGTATAGAGCTTGACGCGGACGCCAACCATCGGAAGGTTTACTTCCGGGTTTTCGGACGTAAATTCCTCCGCAAGCGCCAGCGTATGGGCGAGCTCACTAATTTTTTCAATGACGATTACGACGTTTTTACCGGCTGCTGCACCGGCAAAGGCAAGTTTGACGAAATCGCGATCTTTGAAACCGTTGAGGACGAGAAGGCTGTCTTTCGCCTGTTCGAGGCCAAGAGCTGCGTAGAGCTCGGCCTTTGAGCCCGCCTCCAGACCGAAATTGTAACGCGAGCCCTCGCGGAGATATTCCTCGATGACGGCACGGTTTTGATTGACCTTCATCGGGTAAACGCAGAGATGGCCGCCTTGATAATCAAACTCTTTTATTGCCTTCCGAAAAGCAGATTGGAGCTTTCGGATCTGGCCGACGAGCAATTGCGGAAAACGAAGCAGGACAGGCGTAGATATCCCGCGCTTTTGCAAATCGTCAATTATTTCCTTGATATCCGCAGATAGATTTTCGTTTTCCGGTGCGTAAACGACGAGATGGCCTTTCTTATTGACGCCGAAATAGCCGGCTCCCCAATTTTCAATGCCGTAGGTTTCGATTGTTTGATCCAGGACTGCAGTCAACTTTTGCCACCCCTAACTGTAAATTAACCACATCAAGCAATTACAGAAAACCTTAAGTGTAGTAAAAATCAATACGAATTCAAAGCGCAACTTTTCGTTTAGAGGGCAAATTCCCCTTTGACTACACAAAATTTTTGCTTAAAGGCGGGAAAAGCCGGGGCGGTCGTAAAGGTCCTTAGCGATTTTGGACTCGAAAACCCTAAACTTCGAACTTTCGCCTTGTTCGCTTTCCTAGAACAGCCCGCGGCTGCCCGTAAGAGAGAGAAGAGGTTTTACGCAGTTTTTGAAAGCGACCCGATTCCCGGGCGCCATCTAAGCAGCGGCTTTCGTGCTGCCGCGACTTCGTCAAGCCTTCCGATACGCGTTGTATGCGGCGCATTTAGAACAATTTCTGGATTTTCGCGCGATTCAGCGTCGATGTCTTTCATCGCCTCTACAAATGCGTCAAGGTCCGCTCGTCCGACGGATTCAGTAGGTTCGATCAACATTGCCCCGTCCACGACTAGAGGAAAGTAAATTGTCGGTGGATGAAAGCCGTAATCGATTAAACGTTTAGCGATATCGAGTGTTGTTACACCGCGCGGTTTTTGATGCTTGTGCGTAAAAATCGCTTCGTGCATACAATCCGATTCATACGGGCGATGAAAAGTATCTTTCAACTTTTCCGCGACATAACGGGCATTGAGAACCGCCGTCTCAGTCGCTTCGCGAAGGCCTTCGGGCCCGTGGGTGTAAATATAGGCTAGGGCACGGACCATCATCCCGAAATTTCCATAAAAAGCCTTTACGCGGCCGATACTGCTCGGATAGTTAAAATTGAGCCGGTAGCCGTCGTCGTTTTTTTCGATACGCGGAACCGGCAGAAATTCTGCAAGCTCGGCTGTGCAGCAACACGGACCCGAGCCTGGGCCGCCGCCGCCATGCGGTGTTGAGAACGTCTTGTGCAGGTTTAGATGAATTACGTCCACGCCCATATCGCCTGGCCTGGCAACGCCGACAAGAGCATTCATATTCGCACCGTCCATGTAGACGAGCCCGCCCGAGTTATGAATTATTTGACAGATTTCGCGGATATTCTTCTCAAAAATACCGAAAGTATTTGGGTTTGTCAGCATCAGTCCGGCAACGCTGCCTTCATTACACAACTGCCGTAGATGTTCTAAGTCTGTTAGCCCTTCGGCATTGGATTTTATTGTCTTGACCGTAAATCCTGACATCGCTGCAGATGCCGGATTCGTCCCGTGTGCGTTATCGGGAATCAGGATGGTTCGGCGGTTTTTCGAATCCGTTCCATCTCGTTTGTCGATAAATGCGCGGATAAGCATTACGCCTGTCATTTCGCCTTGAGCGCCTGCTGCCGGTTGGAGAGATACGCCCGGAAGACCCGTAATTTCGGCTAAAGCCTCCTGAAGCCGATACATCAATTCGAGTGCCCCTTGGGATTCACATTCCGGCGCAAGCGGATGAAGCCCGGCAAATCCATCGATCCGAGCGGCTTTTTCATTGAGCCGGGAATTATATTTCATCGTGCAAGACCCTAGCGGGTACAATCCGAGATCGATCGAATAATTCCACGTTGACATTCGAGTGAAATGCCGGACAACATCGACTTCCGAGACTTCGGGAAGACCTTCCAGGTCATCGTCGCGGACGAGATCTAAAGGTAGTAGCTCATCGATCGGCTTTTCGTTGATCTCAGGGCGGGGAAGTCGGTACCCGACTCTGCCGGTTTGTGACCGATCGAAAATCAGTGCCTCATTTTGCGAAAGATGCTGTGTAACCTTTTTAATGCTCATACTTCTACTGCCCTAAGAAAGCTCTCCAAGCGCCGCGGCAAGCGATTCAATTTGTTCGCATGTGTTGAGCTCCGTTGTGCAAACAAGAAAATCGTTTGGCTGAGAAGGAAAATGATCGTTAAGAGCTATGCCGCCAAGAATCCCGAACTCGGCTCTAAGTATCTCGAGCACTTCACTTGCCGGCCGCGGGCCGCGGACAACGAACTCATTAAAGCGCGGGGCTGTAAACGGAAGCGAATATCCCGAAATACTGGAAATCTTTTCGGCCGCATAAGCCGCATTCTGCAAATTGCGAAGTGCCACTTCGCGGAGCCCCTTTCGACCGAGCGTTTCCATATAAATCGTTGCAGCGAGCGCGATCAAACCCTGATTCGTGCATATGTTCGAGGCAGCTTTTTCACGGCGGATGTGCTGTTCACGAGTGGAGAGGGTTAGGACGAATCCGCGTCGGCCCGACTTGTCATAGGCAATGCCACAAAGCCTCCCGGGCATCTGACGGATAAATTTTTCCTGCGTTGCGAAAAGTCCGACGTGCGGACCTCCGAAACTCATCGGAATGCCAAAGCTCTGACCTTCGCCGACGACTATATCGGCGCCGAACGCTCCGGGCGGTTTAAGGATTCCCAACGAAAGAGCCTCGGTGACGACCACAACCAAAAGGGCTCCTGCGGAATGTGCCGCGGCGGCTATTTTGCTGAGGTCTTCGATACATCCAAAAAAATTCGGCGATTGGACTACGACGGCTGCCGTATTGCTATCGAGCTCCTTGATTTCCGTAAGCCGGCCGGTCGCGGGATCGTGCTCAACAACAATTATTTCGGCGTCGCCGTGCTGAGTATAAGTTTCGGCGACCTGCCGATATTGCGGATGGACGGTATCGGCGACGATGATCCGATTTCGTCCTGTTACGCGTTGGGCCATCAAATAGGCTTCTGCCATTGCAGTCGAACCGTCGTACATGGAGGCATTCGCTACCTCCATTCCGGTTAGCTGGCAGATCAACGTCTGAAACTCGAAAATGTACTGTAAAGTGCCTTGAGAGATCTCTGGCTGGTACGGCGTGTAGGAGGTAAAAAATTCCGAGCGTTGAATCAAGTGATCGACTATAGTCGGCGAATAGTGAGAGTAAACGCCCGCGCCGAGAAATGATGGCTTGCCGAAGGCCGTATTTTTTGCCGCCATTCGATTCATCGCATCAAGAACTTCGGTTTCGGCTAGCGGGCCCGTTACCTTCAGCGGGCGGTCGAGTTTAAGCTCCGAAGGAATCGAGCGAAACAGGTCTTCCGGTTGCTTTAGGCCGATTTCGGCGAGCATCTCGGCTCGCTCTTCGGGCGAATTAGGAATATATCGCATTAGAGAAATCCTACACTTTCAGATGTTTGAGCCAGGCACAGAGCCAGGATGTGCTGAGTCCGCCGGATTTTATCCGATACTGCATTAGCCGATGCTGCTTAAGTATTCTTCGTATTCTTCGGCGGAGAGAAGAGCATCGGCCTCGCCCGGATTGCTCATTTTAAGTTTTATGAACCAGGCTTCGCCGTACGGATCGGAATTTACCTTCTCCGGTGAATCATTAAGGGCTTCGTTTACCTCCACAACTTCGCCGCTTATCGGCGTAAAAACTTCCGAAACCGCCTTCACGGATTCAACGGACCCAAACGCCTCGTGGGCATCGAATTTATCGCCCGCCCGCGGGAGGTCGGCATAAACGACATCGCCAAGCGAGGATTGGGCGTAGTCGGTGATACCGATGGTGGCTGTATCGCCGTTGACGGCGACCCATTCATGATCTTTACTATATCGGAGATTTTCAGGGATGTTAGACATAAGTTTTCTGCTTCTGTTTTGCTAAAAATTTGAAGTGTCCGGGAAACCCGTCTGTGCAGCGATTGCCCGAGAGGTTTTTCTATTTCCGACGCTTGTAAAAAGGCGTTGGGACAATCCTTGCCGAGAGCCGCTTTCCTCTGACATCGATTTTAATTTCCTGGTCCGGATTTGCAAACTCGGAGGTGAGCAATGCAAGGCCGATGTTTTTCTTCAAAAACGGCGCAGGCGAGCCGCTTGTTACATAGCCGATTTTTTTCTCGCCGGCAAATATTTCGTACCCGTCGCGCGCGATTCCGGGCTCCGTCATTTCAAAACCGGCAATTCGTCGCCCGACGCCTTCTGCTTTCTGCTTGAGCAAAGCTTTCCGGCCTATAAAATCGCCTTTTTCCAGTTTGACAATCCAACCGAGATTGGCTTCTAGAGGCGAAATTTCGTCCGAGAGCTCATGTCCGTAGAGCGACATTGCGGCTTCAAGGCGCAGAGTGTTTCTTGCAGCAAGGCCGCAGGGAATTAATCCGAATGCCTGTCCCGTCTCCGATAAACCGCTCCATAAAACCTCGGCAAATTCGGGCTGGGCATAAAGTTCAAATCCATCCTCGCCCGTATAACCGGTGCGGGAAATTAGACAATCAACTTCAGCCACCTGCCCGGTTTGAAAATGGTAATATTTGATTTCGGCTAGCGGCGTTTCGGTAATCCGCTGGAGGATTTCCAGTGCCCACGGCCCTTGAATCGCAATCTGGCAAAATTCAGCGGATGCGTTTCGCATCTCGACCCTCGCGTTATTCGGTTTATGTCCGGTGATCCAGTTCCAATCTTTTTCCGTCGTTGCGGCGTTGACAACAAGCAAAAAACGTTCTCGGTTGAAGCGATAAACCAGTAAATCATCGACCGCGCCGCCGCTTTCATTTGTGAGTACGGAATATTGCGCCTGACCGTCAACTAGTTTTCCGACGTCGTTGGTGGTCAGGTAATTGATGAAAGTGATGCTGTCCGGGCCTTCGACCCAGATTTCACCCATATGGGAAACATCGAATAGCCCGGCCCGCGTTCGCGTTGCAAGGTGCTCTTCAATTACGCCCGCAGGATATTGGACCGGCAGCTCCCAGCCGCCAAAATCAACCATCTTACCGCCAAGCTTGCGATGAAGAGCGTTAAGCGGGGTTTTCTTCAATTCATTTCGGGGCATATTTTAAGGTTGAAAAATTCAACCTATCACGGGGGAAAATAGGTGTCAAAGCGACGGAAAGTTAGGATAACTAATGTAACTTGACTTGCTAGCTTATGACTTCGGTTTGTCTTTAGTTTTTCGGTTTGAGGGTTGCTCTTTTGGAAGATTCGATTCCGCTTCAATAACTTGCCGTGCGAGATCGGCGGCTTCCAGCAAAAGCCCGCGTTCTTTTGGATTCTCGACGCGTTCTGCCTCGGATTCAAAAAGCGGACCGAGTCGCCGCGAGGCTGCGGCCAGCTTCTTAACTGCAGAATTAAATTCCGCTGAGCCGACGAAATTTGTTTCGGCAGCGTTCTCACTGCGGGACGCAACGTCATCGATGTCGTCGACTGCTTTTTGAAAGAGCCTTCGAACATCAGATAGCAATTCAAGTCGCGTTCCCGTTGGCTCCGGTCCCCATTCGAATGAATCTTTCTTTGCTCGCCATTTTACGTCCGCTATGCCAGCGACCACGAGCCTGCGATCGATCATTTTTACGAGGACGTCGATTCGTTGATCAATGGATTGATATTTGCGGAGAAGTTCAGCTTCCTGTTCAGTAACAAAATCCCGCCGCTGTGCGGCAGCCGGTGATCCGACTGTCAGAAACGTGAAGATCACCGCGCTTATGAATGATAAAATTAATGGAAACTTTCGTCGAAAAGGCATAGAAATTTCGCCGAAATCTCAAAAAATATACGGCAGAACCACGGTCGAACTCCAGCCGAAAGCAATGATTACGCAGGGCCGAAACCGCAAATGTCCTTTGATATTTAAAGTTTTACGAGGCTATGCGGAAAAATGCAATAGTAAACTCCCCGAAAGTTAAATACAGAGGATAATCCTTGCAGTCAAATTTCCTTAGTTCGGCTTTTCTCGCTCCGCCGCTTTAGGCAGAAATTAAGCGGCTAGACTGCATTTGACGGATCTTTAAGACTGTAAATTCAATCGTGGCTCGCGTTTGCCGGCGACAGCAAAGCGGACCGGTCGCTGCGGCTATGATTTGCACTTACGCGCTCGGAAAAATTTTTTAGCAACGGGGTTAATTATTGAATCGTTCCGAATTAGGGCCGCGAGCGCCTTTTGTTCGTGGGGTCGGTGGATCGCCAAAAAGTGGTTCGACGGCTTTGCTCCTTGCTTCGCGCAGATATTTGAGAAGATTGCGAACGTAAGGATCGAACTCTTGCGGGATTTCACTTCGAATTAGCGCGAGGCGAGGAGCAAAACCGCGGAGCTTTATTTCAAACCGCTTAAAACTGTCAAATACTTTTTTCCGATCCGCCAAGGCCTTGTAAAGGTAATCGATCGTATCATCCATTATCGCCTGAAATGCACCTAAATTCCTATACATTTGGGCGTACTCCGCCGCAGAAGCATTCGATTCTGCGCTATTGAGCCTCGCATCCATCAAATCAACCGCTCGTTTGACGCGATCATTTGGGTTTTCGGCAGATTGGAGTTGCTTTTCTTCATCGGCTGACATTCTTTTGATTGGGGGCGGCGCGGCGTTTGGATCAAAGGGTTCATCTTGTGCTCTTACGCCCGTGCCTGCTGAAATCACGATCACAGACGCGGTAATCGCAGCTAGAAAAAAACTCTGGCTCGCCCGGCGATACAAGGCCGAACTCAAGAGTTTCAAAAAGTAAACAAGCCGAGACATCTAAACATTTAGTATAGCATCGCGCTCAGGCTGTCCCCGCAAAGTGTCTCATTTGCGCTTCATATTCCTTAACGCTTTTTCGACTGCTGGTAGCCGAAGCTTCACCTTGTCGATTTCTAAGGAGTAAGTGGTCGGATCGGCGACCGAAAGAAACCTTTGATAATTTGCGAGAGCATCTAAAAACTCGCCGAGCCGGTCATAAACGATTGCTAGAAAATAGAATGCTACGGGCGATGGGTTCGGCCTTTCGACGAGCCAAATAAATTCTGCCTTGGCCTCTTGAAGCCGGTTTGCCTGGAATAATGCAGTCGCAAGATTGGCACGCATCGTAGCATTATTCGGCTCGACTGAAATAAGGCTCTTTAGCAGTCCGATCGCCTCGTCGTAACGTTTTGCCTGGACAAGAGCCGCAGCGTATCCGGCCGCAAATCGAATTTCCTCCGGCTTTTCGCGGTTGGCCCGCTGGCAATATTCGAGCGCTTTTGCCGGATCTCGCTGTCGAAACGCTTGGCAGAGCCGGCCAAGTATTTCAATATTTTTAGGCTCGGACTCCAAGGATTTTTCGAGCGCGGGAAGGTCTAAAGTTGTCGCCGCGCGAATAGTTGTCAAAAGCCTTGCCGCCTCAGCCGATTCTTTGGCCAGTGGCTCAAGAAGCCTGATCGCCGCATCGTTTTCGCCGCGTGCGAATGCGATCTTTGCGGAAACCAAATCCGCCTCCTTTCGCCCGCGGCCTATTGCACGAACCTTGCGAAGGTAGTTTTCTGCGCTTTCCGGATCGTTTTTTGCAAGAGCGGCATTTGCTGCTGTAATTGCCGCCGAAAGCATCTGCGGGTCAATGGATAGGGCCCGCTCAGCGCTTTCTATTGCAGCTTGCGCATTGCCGAGTCGCAGTTCAACCGAAGCTTTTGCACTTAGCAGAATTGCCGTCGGACGAGCGCTTGCGGTCGCTTCCGTTAATCGCGAAAGCAATTCGCGCAATCTTTCCACATCGGCATCTGTTTTTAGATAAAGCTCCGTTAGCGCGGAAAGTGCGACGGGATTGCGCGGCTCATCCTTTAGTGCTCGGGACAGCAGCGGCTGAGCTTCCTTGAACCGCTCTTGACCGACGTAAAGCGAGCCAAGCGCAGCAAGCGGCGGAGTCCAATCATCGCGAAGCTCTGCCGCTCGGCGAAACGCAGCTTCTGCTTCGTCCGGCCGATTAAGAGAAACATAGGCATTACCGAGCTGAAACTCGGCTTCGGGAAAATCCGGAACAATTGACAGAGCCTTTTTGTACAGTTCGGCAGCAGATTGAAAATTTCCCTTTTCGTGTGCATCCTGACCCTGCTGGAAATAAGCGATCGCCTTTTGAGTTTGTTCCTCCTCCTGTGCGATGACGATAGCCGCGGAGAAAATAAAAATTATTGCGGTCAAGAGTGAGATGGCGAATATAAATCGCCAGATCGAAGATTGGTAGAAAGAGGAGTGTAATTTGATCCACATAAATCCGAGTGTTTTAGATAGACATTTTACCATTTCTTCAAACTACGAGAGTGCGCAAGGCCTCTCTTCGGTATCACCTGGGCCGAAGCTCCAATTTTTAGTCGGCTCCAGTGGTTGCGTATGCGAAGTTGCTAGGCTAAAATCTCAATTTTGCGGACAAGTTCTGGGATCTCTACTTAAAAGAAATAATGCCAACAGACGAACTCACCGATTCGCAGCCTGCAATCCCGCCAGATTCGGCCGAAAAGGAAATCCGATTGCGTAGATTGATGCAAGACGTAGGGAGCGTGTTGGTAGCATATTCGGGCGGAGTTGACAGCACGTATCTTGCAGCGATTGCGACGAGCGAACTTCGCGACGACGCGATCTGTGTTTTTGGCATTTCACCGAGCGTTTCGGCGTATCAGATTTCGATTGCAGAAGCCTCGGCTGCACGGCTCAGGCTAAATCTCGTCAAAATTGAGACTTTCGAAGCCGATAAGCCCGAGTATTTAGCCAATGCCCCGGATAGATGCTTTCATTGTAAAACTGAGCTCTACTCAAAGATCTCGGAAATCGCCGTGCGCCATGGGATCGCTAATATTTTCGATGGCACAAATGCCGACGACCTTCACGATTACCGACCGGGCAGAGAAGCCGCAGCTAAACTCGGCGTCAGAAGCCCGCTGGCAGAACTGGGGTTAACAAAACGGGAAATCCGGCTTTTAAGTCGAAGGATGGAATTGCCGACTGCAGATCTGCCGGCAAGCCCTTGTCTGGCATCGCGTATTCCACATGGACTGCCCGTTACGATCGAAAGGCTCTCCCGCATAGAAAAAGCGGAAAGTGAGCTGCGGAGGCTCGGATTTAGTGAATTCAGGGTTAGGCACTTTGAAGGCCACGCACGGATTGAAGTCGCAAGAAATGAAATTCGACGCGCGATCTCTCCGGAAGTTAATAAGGAAATCAATAAGAGGCTGACAGCTCTCGGGTTTAGATTTGTGCGCGTCGCAATTGATGGATTTCAATCGGGATCGTTGAATGCTGTGGCCATTAAACTAAAGTAATTTTGCGAGCTAGAAGAAGTTTTTTGCCTCCGGTTGCAGTCCGGAAAGTCGAAATAAAAAACAACTGTAAAAATTAAATTTTGGAGATTTTATAAAAATGGCTAACCCAATGGCTGATGAAATGCGGCGATTCAAAGGTAGCGATGAGAAAAACCCGTTCGAGGCAATGAGCGAGCGTTTTGATCGGGCAGCCCAGCTGCTTGGACTAGATCCGGATCTTTACGCGGTGATGCGGGTTCCGAGCCGCGAGATAAAGGTCTATATTCCGGTCCGGATGGATACTGGACATATCCAGGTTTTTGAGGGCTTCCGAGTTCAGCATAATTTTGCCCGTGGGCCGGCAAAGGGCGGAATTCGGTATGCACCGGACGTAACCCTCGATGAAGTAAAAGCGCTCGCGGCCTGGATGACGTGGAAATGTGCCGTTGTAAACGTACCATTTGGTGGCGGGAAAGGCGGAATTATCTGCAATCCACTGCAGATGTCCGAAGGTGAACTTGAGCGTCTGACGCGGCGCTATACTGCGGAGTTGATCGATTTTATTGGTCCCGAGCGTGATGTGCCGGCGCCGGATATGAATACGAACGAGCAAACGATGGCATGGATCATGGACACCTATTCTATGCATGCTCGCCATACGGTAACCGCAGTCGTTACGGGAAAACCGGTTGCCCTCGGCGGCTCGCTGGGAAGGCGTGAGGCGACCGGCCGCGGCGTACTGATTACGGTCAACGAAGCGATCAAACGCTTTGGCCTCACCCCGGAACGGACATCGGTTGTTGTTCAGGGCGCGGGCAACGTCGGAGGAATCGGCGCTCAACTTATGTTCGAGGCGGGCTATAAAGTGGTTGCAATATCGGATGTAGCCGGCGGCATCTACAACAAAGACGGTCTGAATATTCCGCATGCGCTCGAATACTTGCGAAAATACAAGTCGTTTGCAGGATATTTGGAGGCCGAACACGTCGGCAACAAGGAACTTCTTGAGCTTGAATGCGACGTCCTAGCGCCGTGTGCCACTGAGAATCAAATTACCTCAGAAAATGCCGAAAGAATTAAGTGCAAAATCCTTGCGGAAGGTGCCAATGGGCCGACAACGCCGAAAGCCGACAAGATTCTTTTTGAAAAAGGGGTTTTCGTGATTCCCGATATTCTTTGCAATGCTGGTGGCGTCACCGTTTCCTATTTTGAATGGGTTCAGGATCGTATGGGCTATTTCTGGACCGAAGCTCAGGTTAACGAACGTTTAGCGGAAAAAATGATTGCCAGCTTCAATGAGCTGGTTCATTACGCCGAAAAACATAACGTGGATTCGCGGACCGCGGCCTATATGCTTGCGATTGATCGGGTCGCTTACGATACCCGGATGCGCGGTATTTATGCCTAGATTTTTGCTAATTCGTTAAAAATGCTTGATTTTCCGTTAGAGTTAGGGTAATTTCTTTGAAGTGTTTGACTTTGTGGGCTGACGGTATTTCGCCGAAGGCCTGCAAGTTGTCTCAGCAAATCTAGCCTTAGCCAATGTAGTATCGTGCTCGGCTTAGAGGGCTAAATTGTTCTGTCGGTTCGATTTGTAATCATGTGCCCGGTGTGCGATAATTGTCCAAGTGCACAGGTGCATTTGAAATTCGGCCTTTGGCAATTTGTTTACAGAGACTGAACTTAATCTTTTGATTTTCGGCGGAGGAATATGATGAAACTCGCTTACAGAGTATGTATATGTTCCCTTTTCTGCTTGGCTTTGGCGGCCGTTGCATTTGGGCAAACCACTGCAACTGTTGACCCTTCCAGGCGTTCTGGGAAAGACGATAGGAATACGGCACCGACGATCGGTACCGGTGGAGCAATGGGTGGCCCGACTGGGCTATTTACGGTCTACGATGGCCAGACGCTGCGCAGAGGAGAATACACCTTCAGCGCGGCATACAGTAATTTTGACAGAGACCCTGGCAACGCAGATTTTACCGAAGTACCGTTAAGCATCCAGTTCGGCGTCACAAATAATATTGAATTGTTTTTTAATACGGACGGTTACAGAGCTGTGAAGGTAAATTCACCGAGCAACCTCTCGGCCTTTTACCTGCCGAATTCGCGGGTTCGATTCAATGGCGTTCTAACAAGCGGCCCTGCAATCATATTAGGCCCAGCGGGCCCAGGGAGTGGTCCTTTGAAGCTTGCCTCAGTCTTTAGACCCGCGGGAACGGCTCCGTTCGTGCAATTTCCGTACATCGGCGGCAGTGTTGGTAACTTTGGATTTCCAACCCCCTCAGGGCCGCTGTTCGGTTATCCAGCGGGGACCTTCCCGCTAATTTCGACGCCGATCGCTAATGCAAACGGCGCAGCAAATTTCCCGGGACTTGGTTCGATTTACGGCAGCATTCTGCCTGGCATTGTTTTCCAAACAGGGTGCGTTGGCGGAAGCGGTCCGACCTGCGCAAATGGAACCGTGTTCCCAACTGTATTTACTGCCGCTCCTAGCTACTTACCTGACGCTCCGTTTATCAACCGGACCTACGGGGAATCTTCGTTTAGCACTTTTACTGCAGGCGGTAAAATTCGCTTCAACAACGTCAACGACTGGTGGGGTGTTGCACTTGTCGCAGCGTACCGCTTTTATGGCGACAGCGCTCGTGATTTCGGCGGCTTTAACCAACTCCAGCGCGGCGCCAGTCCGGGCGGAAATCGTGGCGACATCCTAATTACCGGTGCGTTCGACGGCCGCGTCCGCAAATGGTGGAATATCGCCGCAAACGTGGGCTATCATCGAAACAGCAGCGTGAAGGGTGACTTTCCGGGTGGAAAATTCACACTTCTTGATCGGCCAGATGAACTTTTACTTTCGTTTGGAACGGATTTCCCCGTTAACAAGTACTTCCAGCCAATCGGTGAATTCCGCCATACACGCTACGTTGGCGGTCGGACGCCGAACGCTTTTGAAAATAACCCGTATGAAGGTCTCATCGGCGCCCGTATCTTTCCGGCTCGGTGGTTTGGCTTCAGCTTTGGCTACCGTTACCACTTCAATCAGCAGGATCGCGACAGCTTCAAAAAAGGCGACCGCTTCACAGCGACCGCATTGGTGCCATGTAGACCCGGTACCTCAACGCCAGGCGGAACGTGTCCCGAAAGCGGTTTCTTCGTCTCACGCACTACGGTCGATGGCGTTCCAAACGGATTTTCACCATCGTCAGATCCGCACGGCTTCCTCTTTCAGGCATTCATTGGTCGCCGAAACAAACGGCAGAATGAAATCGAAAACAAGCCTGCTGATGTAACCGCGCTGACGCTGAGCAACGAAGTAATCAAGCTTGGATGCCCGGCCGGTCAAGTGCCTCGCGAGGGTCAGGTATGCAATGAAAGTACGTCGGTCTCAGTTAACACTACTGCGGTCGATCCGGAAAATGACGTCTTAACCTACAACTATACGGTTTCTGGTGGCCGGATTGTCGGCAGTGGTTCGAACGTAACATGGGATTTGAGCGGATTGCAGCCTGGTACATACACGATTACAGCCGGCGTTGATGACGGTTGTGGTCTTTGCGGCAAAACGCAGACCAAGACGGTCAAGGTCGAAGCTTGCGAATGCGTGGTTCGCTGCTCCTGCCCGACGCTTTCGGTAAGTGGGCCAGCGGGCATTACGTCCCCGGGTGAAACGATGACATTCACTGCGACGGCAGCCGGCGGAACGCAGGCAAACATAACTTATAATTGGTCTGTTTCGGCTGGTACGATCGAATCCGGCCAGGGGACGCCGAGCATAACTGTCCGGACCACAAAAGAGATGGCGGGTAGCAGCGTAACGGCAACGGTCGAAATCGGCGGACTCGATCCGGCCTGCAACTGCCCGCAAACGGCTTCTGAGACGGCGGGCGTCGCTCCGAAACCGTATGCGGTAATGATCGATGACTTCGGTAAGTTGCCGAACGATGATATCCGCGGACGACTCGACATCTTCTTTGCCGAACTGTCCAACAATCCGGGTAACCAAGGCTATATCATAAATTATGGTACACCGAAGGAAATTGCGGCTCGTGAAAAACTGATCACGAACCACATAAACTTCCGTAAATTCGATCGCAGTAGAATTACTCTAGTCAACGGTGGACCTTCGCCAGATGGTACCGTAAGGACGAAACTCTATCGAATACCGCCAGGTGCCGACACACCTAGCCGGTAAGGCTCGCTCCCTGCCAAGCAGGGACATCGGATCGGGAAAGGCCGCTCGTTTGGGCGGCCTTTTCCATTAATGGGCGGATAAAATGTCGATAGCTTTGCCCGCGGATTTCATTATCTGTTAATATCGAACTTGTGGATGTTGCTGCTGAAACGTACGCTCGGGGACAACAGGCTCGAGTATGCAATCATCCAAAATTACGACGAGAACGTTGCGTCCGACACTGTCGAATTTTCCGGCTAGGATCCATCGTCCACAATCACTTATTTTAGCTGTAAAACTTATGAGAAAAATCCTCCGGCATCGGCTTCTGATCGGCACAGCGCAGGTTCTTGTTGTTTTGGGCCTCGGTTGGCGTTTGTTTGCAACTCCCGCAACTGGCCCTGGTGAATTTTCCGGAAACATCTTTATCGATCCTGCCAATAAAGGTATTTGGTCCGTAATCGGGCCTAATGGTGGCGACGTTCGGTCGGTAGCGATAGATCCAAAGGATAAGGATAGAATTTACATCAGTACAATGGATGGCCAAATCCATGTGTCCTTCGATGGCGGAAAAAATTGGCGGATGCTCGTTCGTTTCGACCGCCCGCAACTGATTCTCGACCAGCTTATTGTTGACTCCGAGCATTCGAACATAATTTACGCCTCTGGACATCGCGGTAATTTACCGGGTGGCTTTTTCTGCTCGAAGGATGGCGGGGCGACCTGGAAAGAGGCAAAAGACTTGCGGAACGAGGCAATCCATGCAATGACGCAGGCCGCCGCAGACCCGAAAACACTTTTTGTTGGATCTAAGAATGGAATTTTCGTTTCGCGGGATCGTGGTGAATCGTGGTCGAAGATCGAATCGCCCGATACTCCAATAAATCTCAATTCTCTAGCGGTTGATCCGCGTGATCTCGGGACCATTTACGCCGGAACCAGTTGGCGGCCCTATAAATCCACAGATAACGGAAAATCATGGCGCTTGATCAAAAATGGAATGATCGACGATTCCGACATATTTGCAATAACAATCGATTCGCGCGACACTTCCCATATCATTGCCTCAGCTTGTAGCGGAATTTATGAATCCTTCAATGGCGGTGAAAACTGGAAGAAGATTCAGGGCATTCCTTCAACATCGCGTCGAACGCGCGACATTTTGCAACACCCAACTCGCCCCGGGACGATCTATGCCGCAACGACGGAAGGCTTTTGGATGACCACGAACGGCGGAGTAAGTTGGTCGCAGACTTTGCCGAAAACCTTTGAGATCAATTCAGTAGCTGTACACCCGGACGCCCCGGACCGCGTTTTTGTCGGGACCAATAATTATGGGGTCTGGCTGTCAAATGATGGTGGGAGGACTTTTGCCCCGACCAATAACAGTTTCTCGAGCCGATTGACGTATTCGGTCGTTGCCGACGTGGAGTTGCCAGATCGATTGTATTCCACGACGCTGAATACGTCTTCGAGCGGTGGATTCTTCTTCCATAGTTCTGACGGCGGTAAGACCTGGACGCAGGCCCGCGGCCTCGATGTCAATCGCGACACGCCATATGCAATTTTGCAAGATCAAGTAAATCCCAACCTTATCTACCTTGGTACTAACAAGGGAGTATTCCGCTCGCTTGACCGCGGTGTCAGCTTTTCTCCGATTGTTGCTGCGAGAGCTCCCGCTCGTCGGGCTCCCACGCGCGGTCGAAATGCTCCAGTTCGCAAAGCGGTTTCGGCCGAGCCCGTATCTAAGGAGCCGAACCTTGTTCCGGCGTTGTCCGATACAGTAAAAGTCCTCGCTTTTACGGCGGACAACAAATCCGGAATACTCGCCGGCACGAACAAGGGACTGTTTCGTAGCTATGATGTCACGAAAGGCTGGGAACGGATTTCCTTTGGCGGCGGACTGGATGAGAACGTGTTTGCGGTTCACGTCAACCCGGCCGCGCCCAGCACTATTTGGGTGGGAACCGCCCGTTCCGGTGTGATCGTTTCCTACGATGATGGGAAAACCTGGGAAAAAACAAATGCAGCGCCGGAGAATGTTCCAGTTAGTTCGATCGCCAGCGATCCGAAACGCCCAGATTATGTCTACGTCGGCACGATTCAGGCATTTTATTTAAGCCGAGACGGCGGTAAAACTTGGAAGCGGCGCGGCGGCAATCTGCCGCTTGGCAACTTTACATCGATTCTCGTCGACCCGAACGATAACGATACGATAATCATTTCCAGCGCGCTCGAAACCGATGGCGGTGTTTTTATTTCTGAAGACGCGGGTATGAAATGGCGCCGATTCGATTCAAAGGAATTTAATCTACCGACACGCCGGATTTGGTCCTTGATCTTCGATCCTGCTAACCCGCGGCGAATGTACGCCGCGACGCATTCCTCCGGCATTTATAGGATTGAAAGGACCGGCGAATCCTCAGCAAGCAAGTAAGCCTTTAATTTCTACAACTGGGAACTTTTCACCTTTTTTGTTTCGGTCTCATCTACGCCGGAATCGGTAGGTTTCGCAGCCGATTTGTTTTCCGGTTTGATACTGGCGCTGCCCGTTCTATAATCGATTGTTTTAGGAGACATTTGCGTTATGCACGAAATTGCCTGTCCCGGGCCGTACGGCGCAGTGATGGTGAGAGCCGAGAGCCTTCCTTTTGAAAGACTTCCGGGACAATCCCGCCTATTTTTGGAATATATAAAAGATCCGGAAATGCTGAAACGCTATTATCCGAATGCTCTTCGATCGCGAGCGGATATCGCGGCAAGGGTTCGGGAAGTGCTGAATAATTACGATTCGGATCGCGACGCTTTGTGTAAGGCACTTGCAGAGACAAACCGGAATTTCGGTGCAGCCGTCGAGACGATGGCAAATATAGAGTTGCTAAGGCAACCTAACACGGTCGCGGTCGTAACTGGACAACAGGCTGGGCTTTTTACCGGTCCTCTCTATACGATTTATAAGGCACTGTCGGCGGTTAGAATGGCGGAATGTCTTCGTGCTGGTGGCGTAAACGCGGTACCGGTTTTCTGGGTCGCGACAGAGGACCACGATTTCGAAGAAGTCTCAAGCGCAGCCTTCATCGATCGAAACGGACTGCTTGCGGAAGTCAGGACTGAGCCAGCACATTGCCACGAAAATTTACCAGTTGGACATATCCGGCTGGATCAAAGCATTCGCGAAACTCTGGACGGGCTATTCGGGCAAATTCGGGCTACTGAGTTTACGGAGCCGCTCAGGAAGATGCTGGAAAAAACCTGGAAACCGGATCGATATTTCGGCGACGCTTTTGGCGAAATGCTTACACATTTGCTCGGTAAGTACGGCCTTATTCTCCTGTGCCCGATGAATCCGGAATTGAAACAGCTTGCGGCTCCGGTTTATCGTCGAGCAATCGAGAAGTCCGGGGAAATCGTAGAAGCTTTAATTCGTCGGAGCAAGCAACTTACCTTTGAGGGTTTTCCGGCACAGGTTCACGTCGCCGACGATTACTTTCCGCTGTTTTGGCAAGCAAATGACGACACCAGAAACGCATTAAAGAAAAGCAACGATGGAACTTTTCGCACAAAGGATGGCCGACGGAAGTTTTCACTCGAGGAGCTCGCAAATATTGCGGCAAGCGAGCCGCAGCGGTTTTCGCCAAGCGTCGTGCTACGTTCAGTTGTACAGGATTATATTCTTCCGACGCTTGTCTATTTCGGAGGCGCAGCTGAGATTGCGTATTTTGCTCAAAGCTCCGAAATTTACAGGATTCTCGAGCGGCCGGTGACACCGATTTTTCACCGGCAGAGTTTTACTTTTATCGAGCCGAGGCATTTGCGGACGATGCAGCGTTACGGCTTGGAGTTTACAGATTTGTTTGGCGGACTGGATGCCTTGCTGTCCAGCGTCGTAGAGCAGTATCTTGATCGCGACACGGGACGACTGTTTGCGAAAGTCGAAGAAAACATAAATGCAGAGCTTCACAAACTTGACCTCAGGCTTTCTGAAATCGATGTCACACTTGTGGAGAATCTGGCGAAGCGCCGGCGGAAAATTCTCTACCATATTGCAGCTCTGAGGAATAAGTTTCACCGAGCGGAAATTCGTCGAGATGCAACGATTAGAAATCAGATTGAAGCGATGTTTGCAGCTCTGCTCCCAAAAGGGGTTCTGCAGGAGCGGGTTCTCAACATTACCACTTTTTACAACAAATACGGCCCGTATTTTGTCGATTGGATCTACGAGAGTATAGACTTAGACGACAAGGGCCACCGGCTCGTCTTTTTATAGGTTAAATGGCGAAAATTCGGATTCTATCAGAGACACTCGCTAATCAGATTGCCGCAGGCGAAGTTGTGGAGCGGCCGGCTTCTGTCGTCAAGGAGCTGCTAGAGAACGCTATCGATGCTTCAGCGAAACGAATCGAAATTGACATCGAGTCCGGTGGCCGCCGTCTAATCCGGATCGCCGATGACGGTGAAGGAATGATGCGGGACGATGCTATTTTGGCCTTTGAGCGTCACGCGACTTCAAAGATTAGTCGGCCCGAAGATCTCGTTGCGATAAATACCCTCGGTTTTCGCGGCGAAGCATTGGCCTCCATTTCGTCGGTCGCCCGCGTCGAAATGGTTACTAAAACCGATTTTGACCTTGCCGCAACGCGTGTTCGGTTCGCGGGCGGAACGCTCGTAGATATCAGCGACGCAGCTCGCGACCGCGGGACAACTGTCGCCGTTCGTGATCTGTTTTTCAATACGCCGGCGCGTCGAAAATTTCTGCGTTCCGAGGCAACGGAAAATTTTCATATAACGGGAATAGTTACCCATTACGCTCTCGTGAATCCCGAAATCGCGTTTCGATTGACAAATAACGGGCGCCTGATTTTGGAGACCCCGGAGGCGAACACCGTTCGCGAGAGAGCGTTTCAAATATTTGGTGGCGGACTTCTCGAAAGCCTGATTCCAATAAGTGGCGGCCGAGAATACGTTGCACAAATCAGCGGTCTCGTATCCGCCCCACGCGAGAGGCGTACTAATCGCGATTCACAGTATTTTTTCGTTAATCGCCGTTTCGTTCGTGATAAAGCCATCGCGGACGCCCTCAAGCATGGCTACCGCTCAGTTTTACCGCATGGATTTTATCCGGTAGCTTTTTTGTTTCTCGAGGTTCCGGCTGAAGAAGTCGATGTCAACGTTCATCCTGCAAAAACGGAAGTGCGCTTTCGCCGCCCCGATGCCGTAAAGGACGTGATAGCGGAAGCGGTTCGCGCGGCGCTGGCAAACGCTGGCATTAGGTTATCGTCGGATGATGTGTTTCGCGATAATTTCGGTTCATCGCCATCGCAGTCGGAGCTGAAGGAAAATGTCGGTCCATCGACCACTATTCGGACGGCCGATGGGGGCACTCTTGAACCGGTTCGAGATTCGCTTGCGAGCGAACGATCGGCAACTGCTGCCGAGCGGCTTTTCGCGAGGGATGCGACCTTACTCGCCGATGCGCCACAAATTTATCGAACGGAACGAGACATTGTATTAAAGCGAGATAGTTCGTCAGCAAGCGAGATGGACTCACCGCTTTCGCCTGCTACTGCTAGCGAATCGCAAGCCGCTCCTGCCCTTTTGCCGCCAATTTTGGAAGTCGCGCATTTTTTGGTTCCAGAAGAGCCGAATCCGGCGCGGTCCGAGGAAATACGCGCCGTCGGCCAATTGCACAATAGCTACATCATCGCTGCCGATAACGAAGGACTACTTTTGATCGATCAGCACGTAGCCCACGAACGAATTCTTTTCGATAAATTTCGAGATCGCGAGGCTGATCTTCCTTCCCAGAATCTGCTTTTACCGGAAACCGTTGACCTTTCACCTGCACAAGCTGAAATTTTTGACCTAGCGGCTGAGGAGCTCGAGCGGCTTGGTTTCAAATTAATGCGGCTTTCAGGCCGTACGGTTGCCGTAAAGGCGGTGCCAGCGGATCTGTCTCGGACGGACGCTCGGACATTGCTCTCAGATATTCTAGACAATGTGGAACGCGGCAAGGGCGATAGAGGCAGCGCTGTAATACGGGATTCAATCGCGGCATCAATGGCCTGCAAAGCCGCAATTAAAGTGAACAATCCATTGTCGGCTGAGGAAATGGATTGGCTAATTTCCAGGCTATTGTTTACATCCAGCCCAACAACGTGTCCACACGGGCGTCCTGTAATCTTGAGGCTTTCAGTGCGCGGCATCGAACGCGCATTTGAAAGAATCTAGTCAACGATTAGGGTCTGAATTGAAATTGTTATTCCGTCTTGCAAAATTTTTGAAAAGGTTTAATTATAGTTAATCGTGCTTCGCAACAAAGTATGCTCCGCAAGCGTATACCGAACTCGGCAGGGCATTTTGATCAGCAAAATCAAAGACTTTCATTTTCGCTATGAAACGAATAAATCTGCAAAGGGCAAGAAATCAGATTGCGCGGCTTGATACGATTCGCGACATAAATAAGCAGATTGTTCTGAACTATATCCGTGATCGCTCGCCGATTTCACGTGCGGAAATCGCCCGCCAGACGGATCTCCATCGATCGACGGTTTCGGTAATCGTCAGTGAACTCATCGATGACGGGCTTGTCATCGAAATGGGCGAGGGCGTCTCGACTGGAGGTCGCAGGCCAACCCTTTTTCAACTTCGGACCGGAATACCCGCTGCCGTCGGCATTGATTTGACTCCGCGGTTTACAACCGTCGCTGTGGCAGATTTGGCTGGAAATATTTTGAAAAAGGAGTCGTTTACGACCTCGCCCGATTTAACGTTTATGTCCGAGCAGATAATCGAGCGGACGAAGCGAATTCTTGCGGGCAGGGCGGAGAGTGATTTGGGAATTGGATTGAGTGTTCCGGGCTTAGTCGACCAGGAAGCCGGCAAGATATTCCACGTTCCGTATTTTGACTGGTATAACTGGGACATCTGTCAGCGGCTCGAGGCGGAAACCGGTGTTCGCGTTACAGTAGAGAACGACGCAAACGCGACGGCTCTTGCGGAATTATGGTTCGGGCACGAAAGGCTGCACCGGCCGGATACATTTTTAATGGTACTGGTGGGTGAAGGAATTGGTACGGGTATAATTTTTGACGGACAGGTTTACCGCGGAGAAAAAGGTTCAGGGGGCGAGTTTGGACATATGATTGCCGGTTCAAACGCGCCGGTCGAATGTTCGTGTGGGAGTCGCGAATGTTGGGAAGCGTACGCTTCAGAAAAAGCCTTAGTCGCCAGGTATCGAAGCCTTTTGCAGAAAGATGAGCTAAAGCTAGGAAATATTGATGTCAGCGACATTATCGAACTTGCTCTAAACGGCGAAAAGCACGCGACAGAGGCCCTTCTGGAAACCGTTCACTACCTTGGCAATGGAATTTCAAATCTGATTGTCGGACTAAGCCCACAAGTCGTTGTCGTAAGCGGGAAGATAACACGAGCATGGAACCTATATAAAGACGAACTCCATCGCGTGGCCGAGCGGAACGTGATTGCTGGATTGCCGCAGACTGTATTGATGCCCTCGTCGCTTGGCGATTCGCCGACCCTGATCGGCTCGATCGGGCTTGTTCTGGCTAAAAAATTTAGTTTTGCGAGTTGAAAAGTTTGTCACTTGACAACGACAAAAATCTGTAATAAAACTTTGTTGGTAAAACCGACAAACATTTCGGTCACGGTTAAAAATCGCTTCTAATGCCTGCCCTCGTTCAGGCCGTCTCCCTCTAATTTAAGAATGCTAGCCGGTTGTACGGCGAGCGGAACGGCAAGAGAAGAATATCATCAGGAGATTTGGTAATGTTGAAAATGAGACGTATGAAGGCGCTTAATCAGCTGGTAGTTTTGATCTTGCTTGGGTTCGTCGCTATGCCGTTCGCAAATGCCCAGTCGCAGGCAATGAACGGCCAGATCGAGGGCACCGTAACGGACACCAATGGTGCTGCAGTTCCGTCCGTTTCAGTTAGGGTAGTCAACGTAGAGACCGGTACGGAGCGATCGGCCCTAACGGATAGTAACGGCGTCTACCGCCTTCCTCTTTTACCATTGGGCACCTATCGAATCTCGTTCGAAGCGCAAAACTTCAAGCGGCTGCTACGCGAGGGAATTGTGCTTTCGACCGGCCAGACGGCGACGGTTAATGTAGTTTTAGAACCTGGGGCGGTCAGTGAGACGGTCACAATAACTTCCGATGCACCGATTGCGGATCCTGGGAAAATTGACCTTGGCCGCGTAATCACAGCACGTGAGCTCGAGAATTTGCCGCTCGTTTCGCGCAATCCATACAATTATGCTCTCTTGCAAGCTAATGTAACCGGGCGGCCAAACGTCGAGTTTGGCGTCCCACGAATCAACGCAAACGGGTACACAAGAAGGACCAATTATCAACTCGACGGGAACAACAATACGCAGGCAGACCGTGCCGGAATTCGTTTGATGCCGATCTCCGACACATTTATTAGCGAAGTCCAGTTGGTTACGAACGGGTTCGCTGCCGAATTCGGGAATACTCCAGGGCTGATAATGAATGCGATCACGCCGTCTGGGACAAATTCGTTCCACGGTTCCGCAGGATATCGCTTTCGCCGGACCTGGATGTCGTCGCGGCCCTTCAATACCTCGCCTACGTCGCCGAAGCCTAAAACCCGGGTGGACGACCTAACGGCCGCACTTGGCGGTCCGATTATTAAGGATCGCTGGCATTTTTACACCGGCTATGAATGGGTAAAACGCGACCTTGCTGGCGAGCCGCAACGCGTAATAACAATCTCCGAGGCGAATAAACAGGCTTTGATTGCCGCCGGAGTCTCTGCTAATGCTTTTCCAACTGCTATTCCTGCCGCACAGAAAGTCAATTTCTTTATCTTTAGAACCGACGCCCAGCTAAACGCCGAGAATCGCCTAACGGGCCGTTTCAATTATTTCAAAAACATCTCGCCAAATAACATCGCCGGCGGACTAAATACTTTGGAGAGGAGTATCGATTTTCTCGATAAATCATATTCGACAGGTTTACAGCTCGTCTCGATCCTCCCGAATAATTTCCTGAACGAGTTGCGTTATCAATTCGCAAAACGCGATTCTCGAAATGTCGCAAACGCAAATTCGGGCAGCGGCCCCAGCATTGTAATTACGGGAGTTGCGAATTTTGGAGCTCCGGAAAATGACGACACGATTGCGCCGCTTCAGGTGACCAATCAAATTCAAAATAACCTCACTTGGACAAAGGGGAACCACGTCGCCAAATTTGGCTTCGGATTCAACAATATTGATGACAGGCGCCGATCGGCCGTATTTGCACGCTACGTCTTTCCTAGCATCGCGGCCTACGTTGCTGCGAAAAACGGAACTGCACCGAAAGGCTACACAAATTACGTCGAAGCATTTGGTAATCCGAACATAAAGTACCACTCGGTGTTTTACAACTTTTTTGCCCAGGATGATTGGAAAATAACCCGGCGGCTGAAAGTCAATTATGGTGTGCGTTATGACCTTTACGACGTCCCCGACGCAGATCCGACTTCTCCATTTCTAGCCTCTCAGAAATTCAATATCGATAAAAACAACTTTGCGCCGCGGCTCGGACTCGTATATTCGGTTCGCGAGGGCAATTTGCCGGGCGTTCTTCGCGCGAGCGCTGGAATATACTTCGATACGGTATATCTGGACTTTTATCAGCGTGCATTGCTGAATAACGGCGCTGCAAGATTCTTCAATTTCACGTTTGCTCCATCCTCGCCGGGTGCACCGAACTTTCCGAACACGCTTGGATCGCTTCCGCCGGGAACTACGCTACCGACTCAGAGTATCGAAACTATCGCCCCGGATTTCGAGAATATGTATGCGATACATACGAACTTTCAATATGAGCAAGCGATTTCATCCGATTTGTCGTTTACAGTCGGGTATATTCATTCGAGCGGCCGACATATTCCGCTTTATCGCCAGATAAATCGTATAAATCCGGTCGGAACGCTGGCTGACGGGCGGCCGATTTTTAGCAATGCAATCAATTCATCGACTAGGCTCGATCCGCGTTTCAACAACATTCTGATGGCTGAAGCAGCCGGTAATTCCAACTACAACGCGTTGACGTTTCAATTCAACAAGCGATTCTCGCAAGGATATCAGTTTTCGGCAAATTACACGCTATCAAAATCGACGGACGATGCGCCGGAGCAAAACCTTGTTGCGACGCAGGTCGGGAATCTCGTCGTCCAGGATCCGACGAATCGGCGCCGTGATTTTGGCCCATCGTTAGCCGATCAAAGGCATACCTTCAATATGACTTTCCTTGGTAGGCCGAAGTTTAATTTTTCGAGTAAGCTTTTGCGCTCCATTGTCAACGACAATCAGATCAGTGCAATCGCAACGGCCAACAGCGGCGAGCGTTATAACATAATCGCTGCAACCGATATAAATGTTGACGGCTTTTCCGGATCGGACAATCCCGTCGGCATTGGTCGCAATTCCGGCAAGACGCCGAAGCAATTTAACGTCGATATGCGATATTCACGCTTTATCAATTTTACCGAGCGTTTTAAACTCGAAGCTTTCGTCGAGTTTCTCAATATATTTAATATCAACAGCGTCTTTCAAATAAACAGCCTTACGGTCACCACCGATGCGCAAGGAAATGCGACACAGGCGCTTCCTACGCATAAAAATCGTCCGGTTACTTCGCTCGATAGTCGGCAGGCTCAGATCGGACTGAAGTTTGTCTTTTAGGCTGCCGGCATTTGCTTGGAAGATGCGGCGCGCAGATTTGTGTGGGCATCTTTGGTATAAACTTCAAACTCGAAGGAAACAAGCTCGAACGAACTATGCATTTGCACTCGAGGGGAGAAGTCAGTATACCGGACGAGTATCCGGATCGATGGTGGTATAAAATTTACGCAGCAGTTCTCCTTGTGAACGCTGTGGTGATTTTGGTTCTCTGGGCATTTTCTCGGTATTTCAGCAGTTAATTATTTTTATAAATGCGATTTTTGGATTGGGCAGTTGTAGTTGCCTATCTAGTCTATGTCATCTGGGATGGCATTCGGATGACGAAGCATTCAGGCAACGTCGAAGGATATTTCCTCGCAAACAGGAGCTTGCCCTGGTGGGCAGTTGGCCTCTCGGTGATGGCAACGCAGTTATCGGCAATAACGCTCGTTGGGACGACGGGACAGGCCTACGCCGATGGAATGCGATTCATACAGTTTTACTACGGCTTGCCTCTAGCGATGGTCATTCTCTGTATAACGATCGTGCCCTTTTTCTATCGCGCAAAAGTCTACACTGCGTACGAATTTCTCGAGCGGCGCTTTGACGCAAAAACGCGTAGCCTAACGAGTTTTCTCTTCCTAATTTCGCGTGGTCTCGGAGTTGGTGTGATAATAGCAGCTCCGGCGGTTATTCTTTCGATTGTTTTGGGCTGGAGCGAGATCGTAACAATTTTTGTAATCGGGCTTTCGACGACTGTCTATACTATGGTTGGCGGCGTGCAGGCGGTGACGTGGACCGATGTCAAGCAAATGACGATCATATTCTTCGGGCTTTTCGTTTGCATTATCGTTATCGTTTCGCAGTTTCCTGAGCAAGTCGGTCTTACCGACGGCCTATACTTAGCAGGGGCGGCCGGGAAGCTTCAGACCGTCGATTTTAGTTTCAACTTTAAGGAGAAGTACACATTCTGGTCCGGGACGATTGCGGCGCTCTTTCTTTTTCTGTCCTATTTCGGTTGTGATCAGAGTCAGGTCCAAAGATTTTTAACTTCAAAATCCGTTGGTGAGGGAAGAACGTCATTATTGATGAGCGCCTTTCTCAAGATTCCGATGCAGTTTTTGATCCTGTTGATCGGTGTACTCGTCTTTGTTTTTTACCAGTTCGCAGTGCCGCCGACGATTTTTAATCCAGTTGAGCTGGCAAAGGTCCGCAGTGATGCACAGTATAAGGAACTTGAACAGAAATTTGAATCCGCTCATTCGCTCCGCCAACAGGCCGCAATGGCTTTTGTAGAAAATAGGAGCATTGAGAATCGCATGGCCTATCTTGAGGCCGATGCGCAATTCAACGACGCACGGAAAAACGCGGTGGAATTCGTTAAAAAATCGACCAGCAACTCGACTTTTAACGATGTCAACTACGTTTTTCCGTCGTTCGTTGTTGCAAATATGCCGATGGGAATTGTCGGCTTGATAATAGCTGCGATTTTCGCGGCAGCTATGTCGTCCATATCTGCGGAACTTAATGCATTGGCTACGGCGACTACGATCGACTTTTACCGTCGGCATTTTAAGAAGGCTGCTGACGACAAGCATTATGTTTTCTTCGGTAGGGTTGCGACGCTCGCCTGGGGGCTGTTTGCTTGCGTTGTGGCGATGTATGCAACGAATCTCGGGTCGCTGATCGAAGTAGTCAATAAATTCGGGTCTTTTTTTTACGGGTCACTGCTCGGTGTCTTCGTCTTGGCAATCGGCGTCAAACGTGCACGCGCGAGAGGTGCATTTTTCGGACTGATATTCGGGATCGCCTCGGTCTGGATTGCCAGTACTTTTACCGACATCGAATTTCTCTGGTTTAACGTTGTCGGCTGCTTGGTTACCGTCGGGGCCGGCTATTTGATCTCTTTAAGTGAAAGGCCCGAAAGCATTTCAGAGGTCTAAAAATATTCGGGGCAAGGCTGGTCAATTATGAAAAGATCTCGATCAAACTCTTTACGTCTCGATGCGCTGATATTGTTATTCGTCTTAATTACAACGCAAATCTTGTTTCCGGGCGGCGTTGCGGTAAATGCGCAGGTTCGCCCGTTTTATGATTACGGGGCAATCGGGCTCGGTCAATTGCTTAAGCGGCTGCAAACGACTGCCAGCGTTTTGCATACAGGAGCGCATCCAGATGATGAAGACTCCGGATTGCTTGCTTATCTTGCTCGTCAGCGGCAGGCTCGCACGGCATACCTAGCTCTTAATCGTGGCGAAGGCGGACAAAACGTAATCGGATCGGAATTGTTCGAGCCGCTTGGCGTGATCCGCACTGAAGAGCTGTTACAGGCCCGAACCTTAGACGGCGGCGAACAAATGTTCACGCGTGTAATGGATTTCGGTTTTTCTAAAAAGCGGGACGAGGCCGCTCGAATCTGGGGCGAGCGCGAGGTTTTAGGAGATATGGTTCGTGCAATTCGCCTCTTTCGTCCGCTCGTCGTCGTCGCCCGATTTACGGGAACTCCCGCCGATGGCCATGGGCAGCATCAATTGGCCGGTTATCTAACTCCAATTGCTTTTCGTGCGGCGGCCGATCCGCGCGAATTTCCAGAGCAGATCGCGGAAGGGCTCGAACCGTGGCAAGCGATTAAACTTTATGTTTCCCAGAGTTTCGTGAGTAATCCAGAGAATCAACCGTCTTTAATAATCAACACGGGCGAGTACGATTCTCTAATCGGACGCTCGTATTTCGAGATTGCAATGGAGGGGCGGAGTCAACATAAGTCACAAGAAATGGGAATGCTCGAATTGCGCGGCCGGCAAACTTCTGGCCTACGGTTGCTCGAATCGAAGGTCTCGTCGAGAGAGGATGATCGCGATATTTTTGCTGGAATCGATACTTCCATTAAAGGTATTGCAATACTCGCGGCCGATAACTCCCAGCCATTCAGTGAAAAGCTGGCAATTCTTCAAGCTACCGCCGAGCAGGCGCTGAGCTCCTACGATCCATTTCATCCGGAAAAACTCGTTCGGATTCTCGCCCGCGGGCACCGCGAAGCTGTCGAAGCGGAATTGTCGACTCAAAATCCAACCTCGAAATGGTACTGTCGTCAAAAACAGAGAGAATTTGCCAAGGCCTTGCAGGCTGCGGCCGGCGTTGTTGTCGATGCTTTAAGCGATTCGGAGACGCTGGTTGCGGGTGAATCGATAAATATCGCTGTTCGATTATTTGCTCCAGCGGGTATAGATGTATCCCTTGTCGATGCGAAGATCCAGACGCCGCGCGGATGGAAAACGGAATCCATCGCAGAGCCGCCTCAAAAGCCAGATGTGACTTTCCGCCCAAGACGCGAAGAAGCCGTTGCGGCTCGGTTTTTCAAGGTTCAGTCTTTTTTGTCCACGCAGCCAACGCAGCCATATTGGTTAGAATCTCCACGTAAAAACTTTACTTTCGATTGGTCAAATGCGGGGGATGCTAAAAACCTTCCTTTTGCTCGGCCGATTTTGACCGCGGATATGAAATTAAAGATTTCGGGAGAAGAAATCGTCGTCAATCGGCCGGTCGAATTCCGCTTCGCAGATGACATTCGCGGGGAAATTCGGCGCGAGGTAAATGTAGTTCCGGCGGTGACTCTGGCACCTGAGTCGAATCTTTTGATCGCACCGATATCCGCCAGGGCGAATTCCTATAGCGTTGTAGTGTCAGTCCGGAATAATTCTTTCGTATCTCAAACGGGAAATGCTCGAATCGAAATTCCGCTCGGCTGGAGTCTGGAGCCGACTTCGGCGGCTTTCGATTTGCCAAAAAAGGGTGACAAAACAGCTTTAACCTTCAATCTCACGATCCCTGCAAACGCAACGGCGGGCACATTCGATCTACGCGTCGTCGCTAGTGTCGCTGGGCGTCAATATGATTCCGAGATGCAGGAAATCTCTTATCCGCATATTCAGACCCATCGCATTTTTGTTCAGGCAAAAATAAAGGCGCAGGTTTTGAATCTTAAAGTTGCGCCGGTTCGTGTCGGTTACATTATGGGAAGTGGTGATAAAGTGCCGGAGGCAATTCGGCGAATGGGCCTAGATGTCAAAATGCTCGACGAAAAAGACCTTTCTACCGGCGACCTTAATCGATTTGATGTAATCGTAGTTGGGATTCGTGCATCGCAAGTTCGTGGCGATTTTGTGGCAAATAACGCAAGGCTGACAGAGTTTATGAAACGCGGCGGCACCCTAATCGTGCAGTATCAGCAGCAGGAGTACGTTCGGCTCGACCTACCGCCGTATCCTGCGAAGATGGATGGCAATTTTCGGGTTGTGGATGAAAATGCACCGGTTAAAATACTCGTCCCCGACCATCCGGTTTTTAATTATCCAAATAAAATTATCGATTCCGATTGGGATGATTGGGTTCAGGAGAGAAATCTTTACGGGTTTACAGATTTTGACCGGACGAAGTACACACCGCTGCTCGAATGCCACGATGATGGCGAGCCCGAGCGCATCGGCGGAATGCTTTACGCAGAGGTTGGCAAGGGGAAATACGTCTACACCTCGTATTCATGGTTTCGGCAATTGCCTGCCGGTAATCCGGGCGCGTACCGCATTTTTGCAAATTTGTTGAGCCTGCCGAAGGCCCCGAAATAGGTTTTTTGATGAATTTCAATACTGAAAAATTTCCCGCCGCGGCGTATAAAGCTAACGTTCTTTCCGAATGTTTCGCGGATGCCAAGGAGTATTTTTTTGAAGAATACCAAACTGTCGATCTTGCGTATGCGGTAATGCTCGGCGAGCAGAAAATCATTACTGAGTCTGAGCAGCGCGAAATATTGCGTGCGCTTACATCGCTCGATTTCGGCAAGCTTCGGGCAATCGAATACGACGGAACCTTTGAAGATTTCTTTTATCTTCGACAACGCGAAATTGCAAAATTGTGTGATCCGGATATTGCCGGAAAACTCCACACCGGTCGGAGCAGAAACGATATTGACGTGACGATTTACCGGCTCCGATTGCGCAAAGAGTTGCTAGAGTTGATCCGGTCAGCGGTTGATTTGCGATCGGTCCTCCTCGGGCTTGCCGAAATGCACTTCGAAACTCTAATGCCTGCATACACGCATACGCAACCCGCGCAGCCGACAACGCTTTCGCACTATTTAATGTCGATGGCGGAAAACCTCGGGCGGGACATTCGGCGGCTGCAGAGAGCGTTCGAGAACTTAAACTTCTGTCCACTCGGCTCGGCGGCAATCACGACATCTGGTTTCGCGATTAGTCGTCATCGCCTTGCTGAACTGATGGGATTCGCTGGCCCGACTTGTAATTCATACGCCTCAATCGCGTCTGTGGATTATTTTACCGAAACGCTTGGGGCAGTCGCCGTTCTTCTGGTCAATGTTGGGAAGTTCGTTCAAGAGTTTCTTCTCATGGCGATGGTCGAATTTGGCATCATCAGACTGTCGGACGGCTACGTCCAAGGCTCCTCGATTATGCCGCAAAAACGAAATCCGGTCGCGCTTGAGCACGTTCGAGCGATCAGCAGTCGTGCGTTAGGTGAATCGCTTGCGGTATTCACGGCGGTGCACAACACACCGTTTGGCGATATCAACGATGTCGAGGACGACCTCCAGCCACTGATTTATCGGGCCGTGCGAGACGCGGTTCGCGCCGTTGATCTTTTCGCAAATACTTTGCGTACGGCGGAATTCGACACTAAAAAGATGCGCGAGAAGGCGTCCGGCAATTTCATTACGGTTACCGAGCTTGCGGACACGATAGTTCGCACGGAAAGTGTTTCATTTCGCGTTGCCCACGAAATTGTAGGTCGCAGCGTAAAAGCCGCAATTGCGCGAGGAACTGTTATTACGCCGGAGATCGTGCGAGCCGAGGCCGAAAAAGTGCTTGGCCGCACGCTACGACTCGTCGACTATGAAATCATCGAAGCAGTTTCGCCTGAGCATTTCGTAACCGTCAGATCGGTTTTTGGCGGCCCGGCACCGTCCGAGATGCGGCGTGCGCTTTCGGTTGAATCCTCAAAACAAGATGCGGATTTGGAGTGGTTCCGGGGCATAAAAGAATTTCTTGATCTCGCGGAAGTTAAACTCCAAAATGCGGTCGATACCTCGCTGAACGCTTAATCTCGGAGCTCTCTATGCGAATAGCGGCCATTGGCCTGCGATTACCTTTGTATTCGAATGTATTCGAAACTTCTATCGATGCCGCAAAGTGCACATTATGCTTTTCGTCTTGCTGAAAATTAGAAGTTCTGCCGGAAGAAATTCCTAGAAACGTCCTAGCGAAAAAATCCGCCGGCCGTGCCGCTTGCGCTGCTCAAGTCTGCTAATATTTAATTGAGCAGATTCTTTCGAGCGATGCGACTTTTGTACGCAATTCTTACCGCCCTTTTCGTCCTGGAGTTCCACGCGCAATCTTCTGCACAGGTCACGGTTGAAGATGAAATCCGGATTGACACCGAATTGATCGAAGTTCCCGTTTCGGTATTTGACAAAGCTGGCCGTCCAGTTGCTGGCCTAAAAGCAAGCGACTTTACGGTTTTCGAAGATGGCGTGCAGCAAAAGATCATCTCGTTCTCGATGATCTCGGAACCGATCGAAGTTGCGCTCATTCTCGATAGTTCGGGATCTACAAAATCGACATTGCCACTTATTCAAAAGGCCGCCGAAGGATTTATTACGATGCTCCGGCCAGAGGACCGTGCAGCGATAATCGGATTTCGTCCGTCTCGTCGGCCGGGTGAGGAAAACGCAGTAGGGGAAATTCTTAGCGGCCTTTCGACTGATAAAACAGCGCTGATTTCTTCGCTACAGAGGCTCGAAACGAGTTTTGGTACTCCGTTCTACGATTCGATTCTTTTAGCTGTAAATAGGGTCTTTGCCGATTCAGCAAAGCCCGAATTTCTTGGCCGAAGGGCAATCGTTATGCTCACGGACGGCGTCGATTCGGTCAGCGAAAGTGATTTTGCGGCTGTACGAAATGCAGTGCAAAAGGCTGGCGTTTCTTTGTTTTTCGTCCGTCTGGACACAAGGGATTTTTTTGAATCCGGCTTACTAGGAGATTGTTCGGTCGCGACGCACTTTTCGCAGCGGCAGCTGAGTCGATATTACAGCACTCTTGAATCGCAAAGAGCGGAACGCGTCACCGACTTTTGCAGGCTCGGGGATTTTGAGCGTCTTGCAATCAGCAAACGACTCTACGAAATTGCTGATAATGAAATGCTCACGCTTTCAAACGAATCCGGTGGCCGGGTGTTTAAGGCCGACGATCTAACGGCCGCGCGTACTGCACTAATGGAAGCCGCGCGGGAGGCGGGTTTAAAGTATAGCCTCGGCTATTACTCGAACTCGACCCGCCGCAATGGAGCATATCGGAAGATTACGGTTCGCGTGCGGTCGCTTCCAGCAGGGGCTTCGATCCGAGCTCGTGACGGTTATTTTGCACCGTCAGAAAAGAGGAACTGAAACCATCGACGCAAATTATTGCCGAAACTGTTTAATCTGGGTTCGGGAAAATTGCCGAGAGCGTGGCAATATCTTAGTTATGAGTTATTCAAGAATTTGTCTCATTGTGCTTGATTCGGTTGGCGTTGGACCGATGCCGGATGCGCCCGAATGGGGAGACACCGGCGCCGACACGCTCGGGCACACACTCGAAAAAAATCCCGTAAGCTTGCCAAATCTCAGTAAAATCGGATTGGGAAATATCCGTCCGCTCTCGTGCGTCCCGCCGGAGAAAAATCCCATAGGCTCGTTTGGAAAATGTGCCTTGGCCTCAAATGGAAAGGATACGACAACTGGGCATTGGGAAATGGCAGGAATCATTTTGGGAAAAGCATTTCCTACTTATCCAAATGGTTTTCCGACAGAGGTCATCGAAAGGTTCGTAAACGAGGCTAGAATTCCAGGCATTCTCGGTAACATGTCAGCCAGTGGAACAGAAATCATTAAAGAGCTCGGCGAAGAGCATATTCAAACCGGCAAGCCGATCGTTTACACCTCCGCCGATTCCGTTTTTCAAATCGCAGCACACGAGGAAGTTATACCGCTCGATCGGCTTTATGAGATTTGCGAGATTGCACGTCGAATTCTCGATGGCGAACATAGGGTCGGCCGCGTAATCGCGAGACCATTTATCGGGACGAACGCCGAGAACTTTAAACGCACGGAAAATCGCCACGATTACGCAGTTTCACCGCCGCGTGAAAATCTTCTGCCAAAACTTGCTGATGCAGGTCTTGATGTGGTCTGTATAGGGAAAATCGCGTCGATTTATGACGGCCTAGGCGTAACGCAGGATTTAACTGCCAAAAACAACGATGCAGCTATCGATCAGACGGTTGCGGCATTGCGGGCAGATTCGCGGGGTCTTGTATTCAGCAATCTTGTGGATTTCGATATGCTCTATGGTCATCGTCGCGATTCTATGGGCTATTCGGCTGCTCTTGCACACTTCGACAGTCGACTCCCAGAAATCTTGGGTGCGATGCGAGATGATGACTTGCTTATTATCACCGCCGACCATGGAAACGATCCGACGTTTCGCGGAACCGACCATACCCGGGAATTTGTGCCACTACTTGTAACGGGCAGGCGGGCGCGCTGCGGCGTGGCACTCGGGACGCGCAAATCGCTCGCAGATATTGGCCGGACAATTTCCGAAAACTTCGGCGTTGACCTCGCCGCCGGTGACAGCTTTCTGGCGGAAATAACTGTTTAATCGATTCCCTTTCGGGGAAAAATCCCCATTGATCTATGAAACGAACCGCTTTTTTTCGAGTCCTTTTATTGATGATTGTGGTCGTGGCGCCTGCGGTAGAATTTCCACAGTCGGAAAGCTCAAATAACTTTGAAGAGCCGTATTCTCGCATTCGGCCGATCATTGAAACGTTTCGGGAAGATTACGGAATTCTCGACCGTTTTTTTAGCGCAACAAGTTCTGCGGCCCGTTCGGAACACCTGCGCAAACTTTATACGGAATATCTCGGCAAGCTCGATTCGTTGGATTACAATTCACTTTCGGCGGACGAGAAGATCGATTTCACTTTGCTGCACTCGTTCCTCAATCATCAAATTAAAGAGCAACTTCGAGCCGATGCACAAAAAGAAGAAATGCGCGCGCTGATTCCTTTTATCGATCGGATCAACGATCTCGAGGACGCCCGTCGGCGGGGCGATAGACTCGATCCGGCGAAAGCCGCCGACGCGCTCGACAAACTCGTTGTAGAAATAAACGAGCTTCGCCGGCGCCTCGAGTCCCCGCAGGCAGAGCGTCCTAAGCGGACGGTTGCGTATCGTGCGGTTTCGATGCTGCAGTCGCTGCGAACCGTTCTCCGCAATTGGAATGGCTTTTACGCAGGTTACGATCCGGAATTTACGTGGTGGTGTGAAGTTCCCTTTAAAGCGGCTGACGATGCATTGCAGAAATACACGACGTTCGTGTCGGAGAGGCTTGTCGGCATCCGTCCGGACGATAAAATCACGATTATTGGAGATCCGATCGGCCGCGAGGCGTTAATCGACGAATTGCGGTTTGAGATGATTCCGTACACGCCGGAGGAGTTGCTACGGATCGCCGAGCGTGAATTCGAATGGTGTCAGGCGCAGCTGCGGCGCGCTTCGCGTGAAATGGGATTTGGCGATGATTATCTAAAGGCAATTGAGGCCGTCAAGCAGAAATACGTAGAGCCGGGAAAGCAGCCCGAACTAATTCGTAAGTTTGCCCGCGAAGCGATTGAATACGTAAAGAAGTACGACTTGGTTAGTGTTCCGAAACTTGCAGAAAATTACTGGCGGATGGAAATGATGACTCCAGAGCGTCAGCTTGTCGCTCCTTTTTTTCTTGGCGGGGAAACGATTCTCGTAGCTTACCCAACGGATTCAATGTCCCACGAGCAAAAGCTAATGTCCCTTCGCGGAAACAACCCACATTTTGCACGGGCGGTAACACATCACGAACTGATTCCCGGACATCATCTACAGGGTTTTATTAACCGCCGGTTCCGGCCGTACCGAAATCTTTTTCGGACTCCGTTTTCCGTTGAAGGATGGGCACTTTATTGGGAATTTCTCCTTTGGGACCGTGGATTTTCCAAAACCCCCGAAGATCAAATCGGAGTATTATTCTGGAGATCGCATCGAGCGGCGCGCATCATTTTCAGCCTAAATTTCCATCTAGGTAACTGGACGGCGGAACGATGCGTCGATCTGCTTGTCAACAAAGTCGGCCACGAACGAGACAACGCGCTTGCCGAGGTGCGTAGATCTTTTTCGGGTGAATACGCTCCGCTATATCAAGCAGCTTATATGTTGGGCGGACTGCAATTTTACGCTCTGCACAACGAATTTGTAAAAAGCGGGCGAATGACAGACAGGGAATTTCACGATACGATTCTCAAGCAAGGGCCGATACCAGTTGCAATGGTTCGATACGTTTTGTCGGAACAGGCTCCGCCAAAGAATCTTCAGCCAAATTGGCGGTTTTATCGCGACGAGTTTTAGTCGAGGATCGATGCCAATTTGCAAATGCAGTCTGGCTCTCCTGTGCGCAATGCTTTTTGCGGTCTGTGAGCGTCCGCCAGCGCAGCGCGGTTTGCCAGCTTCGCGACCGGCTAACGCCGGCTCAATAAATTCAAAAGCCAAGTCAATTATTTTCCCCTCGGTCGATGCGGCGTCTGCTCCGGCGAACTTACAATTTCTCGATTCTGAAGCCGCACTACTCCGCCAAATCATCGAAACATCGATGCTTGGCGAGACACATACGCGCACTCGTGCGATCCAATTTTTTGCAAAGCGACTGATTGACGAATCGAGGCAATTTCTGGAGAAAATTTCCAAGCTCCGGATCGAAGAGTTTCCAGCAAGATCGCCCGCGATAAACGGTAGTTTACCGGCCGTCCGCGCACTGATCCAGATGCTGGAATCAGGCGATATCGAGCGGTTGAAAGCAGGCGATTTCGACGGAACTTTCATCGGATTCGCGCGTCTGGCTTTGGATGCTATCAGGTCGGTTAGCTCGGTCGTCGGGCCATCAGATTCGCCGGTTGGAACGCTCGCCGGCGAAATGCGAGATTGGGCGGAAAGCTCTCTTCGAGAAGCCGAAAAACTTTCATCACATATTCCGAATATTGAATCCGATCATTAAATCTCCGATCCTTTCTGTTAGAATTGTGTTGTGAAGTTACTTGGAATCGAGAGTTCTTGCGACGAGACGGCAGCCGCGGTGATCGTCGGACCAAATCGGATTCTGTCTTCAGTTATTTCCTCGCAAATTGAAATGCACAGGCCGTTTGGCGGCGTCGTCCCGGAGGCTGCGTCGCGCGAACATCTCTCAAAAATTGACGCGATCGTGGCCGAGGCATTAAAAAAAGCGGCGATTGAAGAATCCGAGATCGATGCCGTCGCCGTAACTAAAGGGCCGGGCCTGATCGGATCATTGCTCGTCGGCGTGTGCTATGCGAAGGCATTCGCTCTCGGGCTTCAGAAACCGCTGATCGGTGTAAATCACATCGAAGGTCATTTCTACTCCGTTGTGTTTGAAAATCCGCCGATAGAATATCCAGCTCTCGCATTGATCGTCTCGGGCGGCCATACAAATCTTTTTTTCGTTCCACGGGAAAATATGTACAAGTTGATTTCGCAGACGAGAGACGACGCCGCAGGCGAAGCCTTCGATAAGGTCGCGAAACTTTTGGGGCTCGCTTACCCGGGCGGGCCAATCATCGAAAAGGTTGCGCGCGGTGGTGACCCGCTCGCAATTCGTTTTACCCGTCCGAAGATTACCGACGGCACGCCGGATTTTAGCTTCAGCGGACTCAAGACCGCGGTTACCCGCTACGTCCGGGAAATGGGAATCGAGCCGATGTCAAGCGGACAAGCACCAGTAAAGCGAATTTCCGACCTTGCAGCTTCGTTTCAGCAAACTGTGGTTTCGATGCTTGTGGATACAATGGAGGAGCAGGCCGCCTCATTGAAACCGAAAACGCTTATTGTCGCGGGCGGCGTCGCGTGCAATCTCGTGCTTCGGGCCGCAGCGGAATCCGCTGCGAAACGACTCGGGATACCGGTTTATTTTCCGTCGAAGCATCTGTCCACTGATAACGCTGCGATGATTGCGGCCGCTGGCTACCGGCGTCTGATTCGGGGCGAGATAGACGGCCCGGAAATGACAGCAGATACAACAATTCGCCTTGCTCGGAGGCCCGATACGCGAAGGGTGCGTTACAAGATTTGATTGCAGAGTAAGCGCTCGGCGCGTTACAATCTCTCATAACGAATTCCCCCACCGCTTGAAAATTCCGATTCTGTCAAACGGGGCGCGCTTGTCGCTCCGCTATTGCGTTCCTGTTATCGTTGAAGTTTCCAAAGGATCACGATTGAGGTCTTTCCAAAACGGAGCGACTGTTATGAAAAAAATTGGATTAGCCGCACTTGTCTTGATTTCATCCGTCGTGTTTGCCGGCGCTCAACTTCCGTTTCGTCTTCAGCAAAATGTTTTCACTGGACTGAGTTCACCGGTTTTTCTTACAAATGCTGGCGATGGGTCGCGGCGGATTTTCATCGTGCAGCAGCGGGGAATTATCAAGGTTGCGAAGCCTGGCTCGTCGGTTTTGACGGATTATTTGAACCTTTCGACTGTCGTCAGCAATTCAGGAAGCGAACGCGGTCTGCTTGGACTCGCCTTTCACCCGCAATTTGCCGAAAACCGGAGATTTTTTGTTTATTACACGCGGCAAAGCGATGGAGCGATCGAAATTGCGGAATATGCACAAAATGCCTCGAATCCAAACATTGCAAATCCAAATCCCGTGAGGATCATTATCACGATTCCGCATCCGAATTTCGCCAATCATAATGGCGGTACGATTGCATTCGGACCCGACGGATACCTCTACGCCGGTACCGGCGACGGCGGCTCGGCAAATGACCCGACATCCAATGCGCAGAACATCAATGTCTTGCTCGGGAAAATGCTGCGGATTGATATAAATACGCCGCTCGGGCAGAATCCTGCTTACAACATTCCGCCGACTAATCCTTACGCCGGCTCGATTCCCGGGGCCGATGAAATCTACGCTATTGGCCTGAGAAATCCTTATCGCTTTTCCTTTGACCGCGGTGGGACGCATACGCTCTGGGTAGCGGACGTGGGGCAAAACACGATAGAAGAAGTCGACAACGTAATACTTGGCGGAAATTATGGATGGCGGGTTTATGAGGGCAGCCTGTGTACCGGTCTAGATCCGAACCTTTGCGCGGGCGGGACAAATCCGATACAGGCTATTCCGCCGGTTTTCGAATATAATCGTGGAGGAACTCCCCGCTGCGCTGTAATCGGCGGATACGTTTATCGCGGCCGGCAGAACGCCCTAGCGCCCGGCACTTACGTTTTTGGCGATTACTGTAGCGGCGAAATCATAATCTGGAATGGAAGCCAGCAAATAGTCCAGCTTGACACAAACCGAAACATATCCTCGTTCGGCGAAGACGAAGACGGTGAGATTTACGTCGTTGGCCTCGGCGGGACAGTCGATAAAATCGTCGGTAAACGAGTGAATTCCGATTTTGACGGAGACGGTGGCTCGGATTACTCGGTGTTCCGGCCATCAGCAGGTGTTTGGTATTCGGGGAATCCAATTACAGGAAATGTCCAAATCGCGGGATTTGGTTCCTCTGGCGACATCCCGGCCGCCGATGACTTTGATGGAGACGGAAAAACGGATTTTGCCGTTTTCCGGCCTGCAAATGGCTTCTGGTATTTCATTCGCAGTACCGACGCAACGGTCGGAATCATAAAGTGGGGCATGGATGGCGACATTCCGTCGCCCGGAGACTTTGACGGCGATAGAAAAGCGGATCTGACGGTTTTCAGGCCAACAACAGGCGTCTGGTATTCAATCCTCTCCGCAACAGGCGGCGCCTCTATCTTCCAATTTGGAATTTCCGGCGATATTCCCGTAAATGCAGATTACGATGGCGATGGGCGGGACGACATTGTGGTTTGGCGTCCTTCGACTGGGGTCTGGTGGCGAGTAAACAGCCGAGATAATTCGCTTTCGGTATCGCAGTTCGGGCTGCCCAATGACATACCGACGCCGGGCGATTATGACGGTGATGGACGCGTTGACGAAGCCGTCTTCCGTCAGTCGAACGGATTTTGGTTTATTAGAAAAAGCTCGGACGGCGGCTTGGCAGTTATCCCGTGGGGAACGGCGGGCGATATTCCGGTTTTTGCCGATTACGACCGCGATTACCGCGACGATGTTGCGATTTTCCGCCCTTCAACAGGTACCTGGTGGGTATTGCGGAGCACCGACGGCAATGTGCAAATCGCCCAATTCGGGCTTGGAGGTGATATCCCGGTTGCATCGCGCGACCGGCCGTAATCAAATAGCTCTTGCAAATGTAAAAACATCAACGCGAGCGGCGCCTGACTTTTTCAACACGGCCGCGCAATATGCCGCGGAAACACCCGTCGTCAAAACGTCGTCAACTATCAGCAGATTGCGACCCGCTACAAGTTTTGGCCGCACAACACGAAAAGCGTCTTTCACTGTTGCTTCGCGGGCTTTGCGGTCCATTCCGGCCCGATGCAGAGGTGAATGTCGGATCCGGCAAAGGCTCCGCGTATCGCATCGGGTCGCAATCGACTCTGCTAAGGCATTTGCAAGTATTTCAGCCTGGTTAAATCCGCGATCTAAACGACGCTTTTTCGAAAGTGGAACGGGAACGATTAGCTCAGGCAGAGCGAGGCCGGAGCGTTGGAAGCCTTCCACCAGATGAAGCCTCGCAAGAGATGGAAGGTGAGGCTCATCCTTCATCGCGACTACAGTTGCGACAGCCGCATTCTCATAGAACATCGCTGCTCTTGCGGCGTCGAAAGGGAAATCTTGGCATTCGCCGCAATTGGCGTATTGTTTGCCACCAAACGAGGCAAGAATCTTCCCACACTTGGAGCAAATCCTTTCGCCGTGACCAAACGTGCGCGTTGCCGACCAGCATTCGCTGCAGCACTTTCCAAGCTCCATTCGTTCGACATAATTATCGCAGCGGGCACATTTTTGAGGGAAAACCGAAAAGACAACAAAATCGAGGATACGTTCGATCATCGAAATCTGCACTGAGGCGGGAATTGTGCTTGCGCGATCTATGTGATCGAATTTTTTGCAGGTCGAAGTTGGCCGAGTGCGACCACCCGCTGCTGCTATTCTTCTTCCAGGAGACCTTGTTCGAGTAACTCCTGGCACGCTATACAATAGCGGGCCCAGGGGATCGCGGCCAATCTTTTGGGGCTTATTACTTTGCCGCAATTTTGACAAGTGCCGTATTCGTCGTCCTCGATCCGAAGCAGCGCTTCGTCGATCTCCGCAAGTTGACGACTTTCGTTTTCCGAGACTGCTAGCAAGACATTTTTTGAATAGTTTCGTACAGCAAGGTCAACCGGATCCGGAGTCTCCGAATCATCAATCGACAGGTCATTACCATTTAATTTCTGAATCAAGAACTCTCGTTCGGCGAGCAGTCGCTTTTTGAGTTCCTTTAGGTTGATTTTGCTCATTTCTGATACGGAAACCCCTTTAGCATCGAATATCCGCGGTAAAGCTGCTCCAACAAGATTACGCGCGCCATTTCATGCGTAAAAGTTAGAAACGATAATGATAGCATATGATTCGCACGCCTTCCAACCGCCGTAGACAAACCGCTCGCTCCCCCAATCACAAAACAGACCTCCTTAAGTCCGCGGCTTTGCCATTCTTCTATCAAATCCGCTATTTGTTGCGAGGAGGGCTGGTTGCCACTGGCATCAAGTACGGTGACGAACGCGTTTGGATTCAGTGAATCAAGGATTCGTTTGCTGTCAATTTCAGGATCCGGCGGGCTGGAATCGCGAATTTCCGTGACCTCACACTTCAAAAAATGCCGAAGCCGCACGAGATAATCTTCTTGCAAGCTTCGCCAGCTCGCGTTGCGCGTTTTACCGATCCAAATAAATCTGAATTTCATTTGACGGCGATTACTTCGGGCTTCTCGAAAGGAGTCTCAAAGCTCTTCCGGTAGCTCGACGCGGCCAGCATCGCGCCAAAGGCGCTCGAGATCAAAGAACTCTCTAGCCTTGCGATCGAATACATGGAAAATAAAATCACCGAAATCGAGCAGAATCCATTCGGCCGAGCTATAACCTTCGATCCTGCTCGGGCAGCGGTGGAGCTGCTTTTTCAATTGCTCGGTTATTTCGTCGGCGATCGCCTGGACTTGTCGCGGGTTCGCTCCCGAAGCAATCGCAAAAAAATCCGTAAAGCTCGCCACCTTTCGCAGGTCAAGAGCGACTATGCGCTCGGCCTTCTTTTCCGCCGCAAAGCGTATTGCAAGCTGCAATTCCTGATCGATTTCAGTGAAAGGTGTCGTTTCATGTATCGCTTCAGCTCGAGTCGAAATTGCCTTCAGGGAAATGTTTTGCAATTCTTCCATTACTTATAAAGGTCGTATTTTTCAATGTATTTTGCAACCTTGGGAGGTAGCAGAGCTGGATTATCGAGTCGACCATCGACCCTTATGTCCTCTCGTACTCTCGTTGCTGCGGCCTTGATACTGACCGCGTCGGTTAAAAATATGTACGCAGCCGATGGGGCTGATTTCCGAATCGTTTTACGGATCGTTGTTTCGCTTTTTCGGCGTAGATCAACGATGCGTTCGCGTAAATAGTCTGTAATATGCTCGGACCCGATCGGAAAGCCGGGCCGCGACACGACGATGAAATTTGTCATCTTAAGTAGCTCATCCCATCTGTACCAGGTATTGATCTCCTGCCACGAATCAGCGCCCATCACAAAAAATATACTGACATCCGGATTATTCCGACGAAATTCTGCCAGCGTGTCAAAGGTGTAACGCTTTTCCTGAGTTCTGAGTTCTATGTCCGAAACACAAACTCTCGGCATATTTTCTGTAGCTAGACAAAGCATTGCAAATCGGTGATACGGCCCGGCGGTCGACGATGCGGTCTTGTGGGGCGCGTGATACGCCGGTACGAATAAAAATCGGTCAAGATCAAACAGATGGGTAATTCGTCGGGCAATTTGCAGATGGCCACGATGCGGCGGGTCGAAAGTTCCGCCGTAAAGTGCGATCCGAGTAACTTTTGATCTTGGGTTTTGCTGCATTCGAATGCAGGAATCAGACGCTTAGCTCTAGCGGGCCGGACGCGAAATTCAAGCCGGTCGAATCGTTTTCACAAATTTCATCTAGTGTTGAAGCAATTTTACGGACTAATTCGCCGACGCCTTCGCCGGTTACGGCTGAAATTGCTAAAAACTGCCTGCTATCTTTTTTTGCAGCCTGTCGCAACCGCTCGAGCCTTGCTGGGTTATCAAGAGCATCAATTTTTGTAGCAACGACGATTTGCGGACGCTCCGAGAGCGAAGTGTCGTAAAGCGCAAGCTCACGATTAATTGTTTCGTAATCGTTTACTGGGTCGCGATCAGGAAATGACGAAACATCCACGAGATGTAGGAGCAGCTTCGTCCGCTCGAGGTGGCGCAGAAAGCGATCACCAAGGCCGGCACCCGCGGAAGCTCCTTCGATTAATCCCGGAATATCTGCAATTACAAATGTTCGAAAGTCGCCGAGATCGACCACACCCAGATTAGGTTCAAGAGTAGTAAAGGGATAGTCGGCAATCTTTGGCCGCGCGGCGGAAACTGCGCTGATGAGCGTCGATTTTCCTGCATTCGGAAATCCAACTAGAGCAACGTCCGCAATCAACTTCAATTCAAGCTGTAGCTCACGTTCTTCGCCGGGACGACCCTGAAAGTGAAATTTCGGGGCACGCCGCGTAGGGGTTGCAAAATGCGCGTTTCCCCACCCACCTTTACCGCCTTTCGCAGCGAGGAAACGCTGGCCCGGCGTCGTAAAATCGAAAAGCAGTTCGCCAGTTTTCGCGTCGTAAACCTGCGTCCCTACCGGAACCTTTACGATTGTGTCGGTTCCGCGCCGGCCATAGCGGCGTGAACCCTCGCCATGCCGGCCCCGCTCAGCGCGATGTTCCGGGTTGTAACGAAGGTGCAAAAGCGTGTTGAGCCCTTCATCTGATTCCAGCCAGACGTCGCCTCCGTGGCCGCCGTCTCCGCCTGAAGGTCCGCCGCGTGGAACGAACTTTTCCCGACGAAATGCAGTCACGCCATTACCGCCGTCGCCGGCCTTTACTTTGATTCTCGCGCGGTCGATAAACATCGGTATTGCTTACATCTTACGCGTCCATTGTATCTAAAGCAATAAAGCCGAACAGCATCGCTAGTCAGAGAAAACCAAAAGCGCCGCCGCGAAATATCGCAGCGACGCCTTTGAATCCTTCGACAACGCAAAAGCGTTTCGATAAGGAGAGTGCGATTCTCGCATGTACACGCTCGAATCGCGATTTTTGTATCCCGAAGACGCTCTGCGGGGAGCTGCCTCCGGTCAGCACGCAAACTGACGCGTTCAATCTCGCTTCGCTCAACGACCAGACAAAGTCCGGCTCGGTATCAAGCGAGGCATTTAAGTGAGCTGTCAATCTGCTGCACTTCACTTGAAAGTGCAGTGCCATTAGGTTTTTGGTTTGGTGGCTTTTCCTCCACCGCCGGTTACGTTCCCGGCAACGAGGCTCTGACATCTTTCGACTTCAGAGCGGCTTTTGCACCCGATTGGCTGATCAATTCCAGCGGGCGTTGCCCGTTTTTATCCGGACAACTCGGCTGACGTTTCGACAGCCTTAGCAAGCCTTTCGGCTTCGGCTCGGGCGTTTCGGACAGCGGCTTTCCGCTCCATTCTGTCCACGAGCGACGCGTCACCACGCCTGCCCCACTTCCCGATACCGGTCGAAATGCCCGTGAGCAATTTCGACTATGCGGGAATAATACACCCGAAAAATGCGATGTCAAGTAGAAAATACTTTAGGTATTCGCAATTTCTACAGCATTGGCGAGGTCTCGTGTGTGGAAAAATCTGTGCAAAAATGTGTGGAAATCCTGTGGTAGTTTTGTGGATTTTTCCTTAAGTCGAATTAGCGTAACGACATTCCTATCTGGCCTTAAGCGGCCGTAACTGAAAAGCATCTGTGGAAAACGCGCGAAAAAAAATTTCGTTCACAACTTTTTTCAATCGATCTGTTTTGAAAAAAAACAGACGCAACCTCGCGTCCGCTTCGTTTTTTATCCTTGTTCAGGTTGCGCCCCTAAATCACGTTGCCAGCGATTTCAGGACCGTCGACCGGGTAAACGCTTATGAATTTGCCTTTTCGACCCTTATCTTCAAATTTAACGTAGCCTTCGATGAGGGCAAAAAGTGTATCGTCTTTGCCACGGCCTACGTTTTTACCCGGCTTCCATTTGGTCCCGCGCTGGCGAGCGAGAATGTTGCCGCCGAGAACATGCTCGCCGCCAAACTTTTTCAAACCAAGCCTTTTCGATGCGGAATCGCGCCCGTTTCTCGATGATCCAACGCCTTTCTTATGTGCCATAGTTCAAGTTTTTCGGTGCTCTAGTCGAATTTGGCCTTTTGTCCTTGGATTCAACCGTTTGCTGGCCGATTCACCTCCTAAATCTTTTCTATCTTTAATTCGGTATAGCCTTGGCGGTGGCCTTTTTTACGCTTGTATTGTTTTCGACGTTTTTTCTTAAAAACGACGATCTTTTCCCCAAGTCCATGGCCGACGACCGAAGCACTTACCTTTCCTCCAAACTTCGCAGCCGATCCTTCGCCAAGGACGAGAGCTTCAAGTTCAATTGTCTTTCCCGAATCTACGTTTAGATGGGGTACACGAACTGTCTGTCCTTCCCGAACCGCAAATTGCTTGCCACCTGTACGAATAATTGCGTAACTCATTGCCTGTTTTGTTCCCTGTTGACCCGCCATTTCGTAGGGCCGCTTTACCGACCGCTAGTAATTGGCCGAAAAAGTAAAAGTATACTCAAGCGACTTTCGGACGTCAAACGATACTGGGCAATATCGGTTCTTCCTCGCAATGATTCACTTCGAGATACCATCGGTTAAAATTCGTGATAATATTAATTTGTAGTTCTAATTAAATCTGAATTTGGAGTCAGGAGGCACAGCCAATGCAAGTTGCAGAAAGAATTTTTGGTCCCGCGGACGAAATCGAAAAAGTTCGTGAAATGCAGTTAGGCGCAAACTGGTTTTTCTGGATGTCGATACTCGCAATCGCCGATATCCTTCTTTCCTTCTTTGCGGGTTGGGCTGGAACTTTAATCGGCCTGGGAACTACGCGGTACATTGACAATCATTTGCTCGTCGGTGGGACCGAGGTCGACCGGCTCTTCGGCCTGGCAATAAACCTCGGGATTGCCGGAACTCTTGCCGCGTTTGGTTTCTTTGCGCGGCGTGGCAGCGACTTCGCGTTTATTCTTGGAATGTTTCTCTATTTCGCAGACGGCGTGGTCGTACTCGGCTATCGCGATATATTTGGATTTAGCGTTCACGTTTTGGCTCTTTTCTTTCTTTTTAAGGGTTTGTTAGCGAGCCGGCGAAGGTACGATCCATCTGTGGATTAGAGATTACACTTGCGCAGGGTCGCGGACGACCGCGATAAACGGCAAGTTTCTGTAACGCCCAGCCGCGTCCAGACCGTAGCCAACTACAAATTTGTTAGGCACGACAAAACCGGTGTAATGGATTCTGATCTCTTTCTTGACGCGTGGCTCCGGCTTGTCCAAAAAGCTTGCGAGCCGGATAGAACGGGCGCCGCGAGAACCAAGTATTTCCAAAAGCCGAGAGAGCGTCAATCCCGTATCGATGATATCTTCGATGACGATGACGTCTTTGTCGCGAATTGGATTGCTCAAATCTTTTAGGATTTCAACGTCTCCGGTCGAGACTGTTCCGTCCTTGTAACTGGAAACGGACATAAAATCGATCGTCAGCGGCAGATCGATCTTTCGCATCAAATCCGCCATAAATACACACGAACCCTTTAATACGCCGACGAGCACCAGGTCTTTATCGGCGTAATCACGGGTTATTTCGGCTCCAAGGCCGGCAATCCGTTCGGCGATTTGTTGCTCTGAGAAGAGAACTTCGAGATTTGGGTTCGTAAATTCCGTAAAGGGCTTCGTGCTTTCGGGCGAAAACATAAATCTGCAAATTTGAAAGATAAGGTTTTTAGCAATACTATTCAATCAGGAATGTTTTTACAAACCGATTACAAAAGGCGTCAGTATTTTGATGAAAAGCCTTGACCGACGGGACGAAATAAGAAAACTGGTCCGCGACGCTTTGCAGGAAACTCTGACCACTGGTGAAGCTCCGGAACGTTTCGTAGTGAATTCTCTTCGTGAGCGTACAGAAAGAGAGTGGGACCGCGACGAATCGGCAAAATCTTTGATAACGGAAGACGAAATTCGTGGCCTTGAGCCCGAATCACGTCTTCGGATTGCAGAAGGCGCAAAATTTACGCCGCTCGCTCGTGACCTGATTGCAGAGCGGAGAATTCAGCTGATTCCAAAAAAATCTAGAACTGCTGCCTTGACGGTTAAATCGGTTGCAGTCGGCGCGGATCACGGAGGCTTTGAAGCGAAAAAGGCTCTCATCGCGCAACTGCAACAGCTCGGGCTCGCTGTAACAGATTTTGGAACGCATTCGCCGGATCCTGTAGATTACCCTGATATTGCTTTATCGGTTGCCCGGGCAGTTGCCGGCGGTCGCGCTGACGTGGGTATCCTTATCGATGGAGCGGGAATAGGCAGCGCGATTGCGGCAAACAAGGTTCCGGGTATCCGTGCGGCTGCCTGTTACAGCCCGCAGCTAGCAATCAATGCACGAGAGCATAACGGGGCGAACGTTTTAACGCTCGGAGCCGGACAAACGGAGCTTCGACAGATGGCCGCGATCGCCGAAGCATTTCTGACGCATCGCATTTCCGAAGAGCGACATCGGCGTCGCGTTGGCAAAATCGATTCAATCGACCGCGAATTTCGGCGATGAAGCTCTCGTTACTCGCCGCGAAACTTATGTTGCAGAATTCAGGAAATTACCAGCAGCTTGTTGAGCAGATAACCGATCTCATACTGTCTCGGCTTCAGGATGAAGAATCGTGTCCGACTTTTTGCCGAGCCGACGTTGAGCGGATGGTGGACGCCGGCGCCGAGCGAATTGGCGTCGTGCTAGGAAATTCCGCCACGGCGCGCGATTGGGCAAGTTTGATCGACCATACACTTCTTAAACCGGATGCCGCAGAGGCGGACATCAGAAAACTTTGCGAGGAAGCTGCCGAGTTTGGCTTTGCATCGGTGTGTGTCAATCCAGCCTGGGTTCGTCGTGCGGCTGCGTTTTTGAAGGGAAGCGGAGTTCCGGTTTGTACTGTAATCGGTTTTCCGCTCGGAGCCACACTTTCTGACGTAAAAGCTTACGAAACGCGACGCGCGATCTTTGATGGGGCCCGCGAAGTGGATATGGTGATCAATATCGGTGCCTTGAAATCCGGCGACGACTGCGGCGTCGAAGAAGATATTCGTGCAGTTACCGCGGCGGCTCACGAGAACGGAGTGCTTTGCAAGGTGATAATTGAAACCGCTCTTCTATCGGATGAGGAAAAGGTTCGGGCGTGTTTGGCTGCGAAGAATGCCGGCGCCGATTTTGTCAAGACTTCGACAGGCTTTTCAAAAGGCGGCGCGACGGTTCACGACGTTGCTTTGATGAGGCGAACTGTCGGGAATGCCATAGGGGTAAAAGCATCGGGCGGCGTTAGAGGTATTGAAGATGCCAAGGCGATGGTTGAGGCTGGCGCCACGCGAATCGGAGCGAGCGTCGGCGTAAAGATTGCGCAGGAAGCCGAAGCTATAAACTCTGATACTGCCGCGATAGGCGGAAATTATTAGGCAAAAAAGGGCGAAGACAGCCGGCGGATAATTTATCCGACCGGCTAATTTTATTGGCCTTCTAAGGAAAATCAGAGTTTAAAACTGTAGGTAATTACGCCTTTGCCCTTTATTGGCTCACCATTGAACATTGCCGGCTTGAACTTAGACCGCCGAGCGGCTTCTTCGGCGGCTTGCCGAAGCATCGTTGGCCCGGAAATGGCGGTCGCGGAGACAACCTGGCCCTCGGTATCAAGTTCGACCTCGACCGTAACGATGCCCTCTACACGTGCCTGACGTGCAATCGTGCTATATACGGGCGAAACAAGTTTCACTGTGCTAGCCGCGCTCAAAGCTCCGAGATTGACATATTCCGGCTTTACGACTTCAACCGGTTTCGGAGGCGGGGCGTTTTTCGCGGCTTCTTTAGCTATTTCGGCTTCAATTCGCGTTAATTCGGCCTTGGCCACCTCATTTGCCGCGTCGAGTTCCAGTGCTTTTTTGTAATCAGCCTGAGCCTTCTGGCGATCGCCGAGCTTTTCGTACGAGCGTGCGCGGTCGATAAAGGCGATTGGGGTCTTCGGGTTGAGCTCGATTGCCTTGTCGAAATCTTTCACTGAAAGCTCGTAGGATTTCATATTGAAATACGCACGGCCGCGGCTAACGTAGAGGTCTGGATTGTCCGCCTTTAGTTCGACGGCTTTGTTGTAGTCCGCAAGCGCCGAGTCCAGGTCGCCTTTGCTAAGGTTCGCTTCGGCTCTTTTCTGATAAAAGAGGTAATCCGGCGGTGGCGGCGGAGTCGGCGTCGGCGTAGCAACCGGCTTTGGCTGCTGCGCCACCTTTGGCGGCGGGAGACTCTTTAGCCGGATAGCAGCAATCAAGTTCGCATCGGCGCCGGTAGCTGCAAGCTCTTTTTCGATTTCCGGTGTGAATTCGAACGTGATCCCACGTTCTTTAACGGCTGAAGTCAGAATCTGATTTCGCTCCTCGAGCGTTACCTTTTTCGAACGAAGAGCAATCAGAATATCGGCCAGTGATAGCGGAGGAGGCTGTCCAGCGACTCCGATGGGCGCAATCACAAAGACCACGGCGAAAAATATAATCAAAAGATGACGCATCGGGCGGGGCGTCTTTTTCGGTAGGTGTTTCATATTCATTTCCTGTCTATGATCTATTTGGGTTTTGAAGTTCAATCGGAGAGCTTCTAGTTGTTGATTAGATCATCGACCGTCACTTTCTTTTTCTGTCCAGGCTTCGTATTCTGTTCGGGCTTCGTGGTGTCTGGAGCCGGTTTTGCTGGTTTGGCCGCTGCCGGAGTTGGCTTTGCGGCCGCTCGTGAATCGCTCTCTGGTCGGCGAGTTTCCCGAGCCTGACCTGTCGAAACCGGGGCAGACGTCTGCTCGCTGGGATTGAACGAGCTCGGCGGTGCCGCCGTCGAGGGCGGCACTGGCTCGATCGAATCTGCTGAAGGCGAGGCAGATTTTGTCTCGGCTTGATTTTCCGTCGGAGACGACGAACCAAAAAACAGCCAGGCGCCAAGCACGATGACCAGAAGTGCAGCAATAGCGCCAACAATTATCGGGATCGGAAGTTTTCCGCCACCGACTGGCATCGAAAGGTCTTCGTCCAAGGCGTCATGCTGCGGCGTCGCAACCGCTGCGGGCCTAGGTGCGATGGAACCCTCGCCCGATTCTTGCTTGTTCTCGACTTGAAACAGCTCGAGCACATCCGATCGCTCAACGCTTTCGCGACCTGATTCAACCTCGGCGGCCTTCAAAGTAGGCTCGATAGTTGCCGATTCCGACTGGTCGGCAAAGGCAGCTGCGGCCTCAACAGCGGTATCCGCTACCGACGCATGTTCGTTTGCTTTTGGTGCCGGATCTGACGATGAAATTTGGACGCTTTCTGCGATCCGCTGTGGAGGTTCGGGATCTACTATCGGCGTCGATGCGGGAGAAATGATCCCGAGTAAATCGTCATCGGCAAGCGCCGCGCCCTTTGCCTTAACCGCAGCTTCGGCGGCAAGCGTTGCCTTTTCGGCTTCTTTTTCTTTCAAAAGCCGTTCCATTTCTGCAGTGCGCTTTTCCGCAATCAATCGCTGCTCTTCGGCTTCGCGCAGTGTACGCTCGAGGATTTCCGCCTGTCGAATTTTCTCGAGGTCTTCCTCGTCGGTCGTCGCCTCGCTCGCTTTCGGAGTTTCAATCGCAAGGGACTCTGCCGGAGCGACGGTCGGAGACTCACTTTTCTCATTCGATGAATTGGCGGTATCGGTCTGTGTCCGTCTTGAACGTTTGCTCGTTTTTGCCAATCTAAGCACTTCGGACGCTTCGGCAATGTCTCGAGCTTCTTCTTCCTCGCGTTCGCGAACGCGGACCATTGCGGTTTTCAGAACCTGTCGCATAATCGACGCCGAATCATAACGATGCTCGCGTCTGATTTGCAGTCCGCGCATCAATACCTCCGCGACTTCTGGTGGAATTTCAGAGTTCAGCGCGTCCGGCGATTTCAAAGGGTCTGGCTTACCGTCTAGTATTTCGATCGAGCGTTCAAGCGGATCGACTGGTAACTTCGCCGTAAGCAAATGATAGAGCGTTGCCGAAACGGAATAAATATCGCTTCGCGCGTCAGGCGGCTGCTTCAATAATCGCTCGGAGCGATCGTCGTAGCTACTCAAAATCACTTTTTGCGACGCTGCATCAAGATTTTCCCAAATCAATTCCAGAGGAGAGTAATTCAGGACGGCGGGTTCCTCACTCTCGTCGATGACTGATGTCGTCAGCGGCTCTTCACCGTTGTCTGATAATCCAAACGCAGTCAACTTTATGTTGCCGTCAATTGCGAGTCGGATATTACTTGGTCGGATGTTTTTGTGAATAATCGGCGGGGACAAATTATGGAGATAGTTCAAGCCATCGAGCATCTGATCCGCCCAGCGGAGTACGTCCGCAAGAGCAAAGGGCGTTTGATTTTTCACAAGCAACGTTGCGAAGTCGTCGCCTTCGATGGCTTCAAGGACAAGATATTGGCGACCGAGGTCACTGAAATAATCCAGTGTACGCATCAAACGGTTATGCTTTATCGAGCAGAGCCGCTTTGCCAGATCCGCGTAGGCTCGACGAATGCTTTCTTGTTGCGATAGCGTCGTAACCTTTCCGGTCCGGATAACTACTTCTTTGATCCAAACGTTGGTTTCGCTAACCGTGTCGATCGCCTCGTTTATTGCTCCATTGGTCGCAGGGTTGGACGAGATGCGGTAGCGGCCTTCTTGTAAGAGTTCGGTATTAGCGGGCATAGGGTTACCAAAAAGAGAAAAAGTATTTATCGGCGGGTTTGGCAAAACTGCTGCCAGAAAGGATTATACACAAACAAGTTTAAAATGAAAAGGCTTTTGTTAAAAAGTTTTGAAAAATCATCAAATTCGACATTTTCGCCTAATTCTAAGGCCGCTATATAAACGTAAACGTCCTTTCCTGAGAGCTGATGAATCTATTTTGTTTCTTTTTCGCGAATCCTTGATTGCTTTCTTCTTGGGAATTTTCCAGTTAGGTTTGTGATAAAAGCTGGTATGGTATTGTCTAATGAATTGCTTTTGCGGCGTGGAAAATGAACTAGTCGGGAATTTCGGGCATTTTAACTTTCAGGGCTACCAAAAATTATGAAATCCGCTCAGAAAATACCTCCGAGCGAAATAACGCCGGAAAACGTCTACCTAAACCGACGCAATTTTATTCGTGCCGGCATCGCAGCGGGTTCAATTGCCGCCACAACCGCGATTTACCGATATTTTAATCCCCCGCCAGTTGCTGTACCCGAAACTTCAGATACTGTACAGATTACAAAGTCGGTTGAAACGACTACCGAGCGGAAAAACACGTTCGAGCAAATAACGAATTACAACAATTTTTACGAATTTTCTAGTAATAAACAAGCAGTTGCACGCTTAGCAAAAGATTTCGTAACGCGGCCGTGGACCGTTGCGGTTGATGGCTTGGTGCAAAAGCCGAGAATTTTTGACATCGAAGAGTTGCTCCGTTTCGAACAGGAAGAGCGTATTTACAGGTTTCGTTGCGTTGAGGCGTGGTCAATGGTCATTCCGTGGATTGGTTTTCCATTAAAGAAGCTGTTGGATGTGGTAGAGCCGACTGGTTCGGCCCGGTTTGTTGCCTTTGAGACTTATTATTCAGGCTCTTCAGCCTATGAAGGTGCAAATTTACCGCCGCCGCCGAATGGAATGCAGTCGTCGGTTCTGGCCGGCATCGATTTTCCATACCTCGAGGGCCTCCGACTCGACGAGGCCTTGCATCCGCTGACGATTCTTGCCACTGGACTTTATGGAAAAATGCTACCTAATCAAAATGGAGCCCCCATCCGTCTCGTTGTCCCGTGGAAATATGGCTTTAAAAGTATTAAATCGGTTGTCCGAATCACACTTACCGATTCGCAACCGCCAACAACGTGGAGCTCGGCTGCACCGGACGAATATGGATTTTATTCCAACGTCAATCCGGCTGTCGATCATCCGCGATGGCCGCAGGCTACCGAACGTCGGATCGGTGAGGTCGAGATGCGACCGACGCTTTTATTCAATGGTTACGGTGACGAAGTGGCCTCGCTTTACGCGGGAATGGACCTGAAGAAATATTTCTAATGGGTGATATTCGCTTTTACAAGCTTCTGATTTGGATCAACGGCCTGCTTCCGATTGGCCTGATGGTGGTCGATTGGAGCCGAGGCCGCTTAGGAGCAAATCCAATCGAGTTTTTTTTGCGTGCAACGGGCGTTATGACGCTGGTTTTTCTAGCGCTGACGCTGTCGGTGACGCCGGTAAGGAGCCGCTTTGGTTTGAACCAGTTGATCAAATACAGACGCCTGCTCGGGCTATTTGCCTTTTTCTATGCATCAGTTCATTTGCTTACTTACAGCGTGTTTGACAAAGACCTAAGCCTTGCGGCAATAGCCGCCGACGTCATGCAGCGTCCGTTCATTGCCATTGGAATGGCGGCTTTCGCACTTTTAATTCCGCTAGCTATCACATCAACGAAAGGATGGGTAAAACGGCTTGGCGGAAAGCGCTGGGCCCGATTGCACAAGCTCACCTACGTTGTTGCCGTCCTCGGAGTTGTGCATTTCTGGATGATTGTCAAAAGCGACATATTTTATCCGGTTATTTTTGGCTTGATCATCGGTGTTTTGCTCGCTTACCGCTTACGTCCGCTATTTGTGAGCGACCGTAAGCAGACCGTTTTGACTAAGCCTTGAATTTGTTTGCCGATTTGATTTTTCGGAAATCTGGACCTGAGAGTTGAACGGCGCGGCACATTTCGAAAAGCCTTGAGCGAAGCCGGACACCGATACGGTCCTCCAGAGTCTCTTCACGTTCGCTAGACCTTTCATCCGGGTAATTCGTGGTAAAAATCGTCAATTTACGGTCGTTGTAGCGTGTGTTTATGATATGGGCCATCGTATCGCGAACCCAATTGGTCGGTTTCGATGCGCCGAGCTCGTCTAGCACCAAAATCTCCGCATCAAAGACTGGGGTCAACACACGAAGCTCTGAAGTTCGAGTATCAGAATTATACGAATCCTGAATTTCCTTTAGTAGAGCGCCAAATTCATAAAACAGGCATCCGAAGCCTCGCTCGGTCAGCGCCTTGAGAATCGAAACCGCGAGGTGTGTTTTACCGACGCCGACAGTTCCTGTAAGCAGCAAGCCTTGCTCGATGGCCGGATATTCCATCGCCAGTTTCATAGCCAGACGGAGCGCAGTTTCCTGTGAGCGGTTCTTCGGCTCGAAGTTATTGAAATGGCAGTCGGCGTAGCGGCGTGGCAGGCGGACGCGTGCAAGAAGCGTCGAATGTAAGTTGCGGCGGCGACAAAGACAAAGCCTTGCGCCCTTTCCAGCCAGAATTTCGACCCCTGTTCCAAGGCAAATATCGCAAGTGCCGTCTTCAGTCTCGCCAAATACCGGCGGGAATTCCGTCTCGTTTTTGGGAACCGCCTGCAGAATGGTTGATTTCGTTTGCTCTTTTGGCATTCGGATATAGCGTGGAACTTATCGCAGCGAATGGCTACCGCAAAGTTTTTAGCAAAATCGAATTATAGCATTGCTCGGCCTTAACTCAATCAATTGTCGGCCCGAGACCTCAAGTTCAGAGCGTGCGTTGCTGACGATACATTAGAAAACTTTGTAATGTGTTATAGTTTCCGCATAGCAACTTATTTTCGCTCAATGCAATTTTTTCGAAACCTTTTGCTAAAACTGGGCGTTTGCCGCCCCGCCGCCGAACGAAATCCAATCAACGTTTTCCTGCTTGACGATGATGAGCGCCGCCACCGTTGGTTCGAGCAGCGATTTCGAGGTGATGCTCTTGAAATTGCGACCAGCGTTGCGGAGGCAAAGGAAATCCTTGCTAAGCGTCCGTTTGACGCGATATTCCTTGACCATGACCTGTTACCGCATCACTACGAGAGCAATGACCACGAAGATTTTGAAAATACGGGCTACGCGATTGCCGAATGGCTCAGCGAAAACCCGGATCTCCAACGGGCAGCGACGATTATCGTCCATACCAGGAACGCCGATGCGGCAATTCCGATGGTAACGAAACTCCGCAAAACGGGTCGGACGGTTGAATACTGTGCCTTTCCGATGCTCGATCTAAAAATCCGCAACTACTGGAAGCGGTAGCCTTCTTTCCATTGTCACCGAGTTTATAAACCCGCAAGATTCCATTTGCGGACTGTTTCGAGAATCAGTTCCGCAACCTTTTCCGTAACCTTCTTAAAATATAGATCGGCTTTTGCCTGATCGAACCTCGGATAACCTTGGCCTTTTTGATATAGGCCGATAGATGACGGAAATGGGGCCGCAGACCAGGTTCCAGCGGCCGGATATGGCGTTGCAAGATCGTCCCTATATTTCTGGGGATGGACAAGGCTCGGGTCGATCGCCTGAATAAAGGCTGTTTCATTCCAACCGGCATGTCCGCCATCTTCGCCAAAAACCTCCTTTGTCTCATCCGCGGCAAAAGACCACCAGTTGATTACCAGTGTCCGGACGTGTTTTTCCGCTGCGACTTCGGCTGCGACCGACTGTAGAACAGCCGTCTGTCCGCCGCCGTGACCATTGAGGATAACGATATCCCGAAAGCCGTTTTTGGTAAGTCCTTCGAGTATCTGTTTTACAAAAGGCCGATATGCCTGCTCGGTAATCTGAAATGCGCCCGGATAGGCTTCCATTGAGCCCGTTATCCCGTATGGCAACGTTGGGGCGATCATCGAGTTTGTCCGCCTCGCGATGGCTCGAGCAATTGCGGTTGGCGCTGTATTGTCAGCACCGTTATTGATGACGCCATGCGGTTCGAGCGTCCCGGTCGGCAGCAATACGGTTGTAATTTTTGCGGGTACTACGTCGCGAAACTCCATCCAGTTAATGCGGTCCATCTCGCGAGTTGAAACAATGTCGCGTTCGGTTTGTGAGGCGGCGGCGATTGCCGCCACGAATGTGAAAACTATGAGCAGGGAAATGCGTTTCATTGTTTTTTTCTCCTTCTTAGCGATGATTTGACGATTTTTTATGTCGATATAGAAGTTGCCGACGCTGTGCTCGCTGTAGGTTTAGGGCTGCGTAGTCGTTGGAGTTAATCGAAATAACGCCGGCCTCTGAGCTCCTTAGGCATCGAATCTTCTGCGGAGCCGTCATTGTGGCGGCCATAACCCATTTGTCTCAAAAATTCGTTTGGGGCGTTTCTTAGAAACATCGGCACCGGAAGATTACCAAATTGGCGGGCGTCTTCCATTGCTTTTGCGATAGCTTCAGCCGCCGAGCGGTCCTTTGCGGATCGCGAAAGGTAGGCAGCGCCGTGCGCGAGATTGTAGATGCATTCCGGAAGACCGACTGTCTCTACCGCCCGAAAAACCGCATTTGCTACGACCAAGGCCGTCGGTTGCGCTAGCCCGATGTCTTCGGATGCAAAGATGACCATCCGACGGGCAATAAACTTTGGGTCCTCGCCGGCTTCGATCATCCGCGCAAGGTAATATAGTGCAGCGTCCGGCCGTCCCGCCCGCATGGATTTTATGAATGCACTGATAACGTTGTAATGCTCTTCGCCTTTTTTGTCGTAACGCAAATGGGCACTTTGAAGCGTTTCTCGCAGAGTTTCGATGGTAGTAGAGCCGTACAATCGGGCCGCATTTTCGACGAGCGTCAAGGCAACTCGGGCGTCGCCATTTGCGGCGTTTGCGATCCAATCGAGAGCTTCGGCGGAAAGCTCGAAACCGCTGCGGTCGACGATAAGCTTAACTTCGTCCGGTGACAATTGCTTCAACGCAAAAATCCGCAATCGGGAAAGAAGTGCAGAAATTATCTCGAAGCTCGGGTTCTCGGTCGTCGCTCCGATGAGTATAAGTTCGCCGTTTTCTACAAAGGGAAGTAGAAAATCTTGCTGCGATTTATTGAAGCGGTGAATTTCATCGATAAAAAGGATTATCGCTCGGTCCGTGTCTGCGCGCCCAATGATCCTTCGTATCTCTTCTTTTCCGGAAGAGACGGCCGAAAGTTCAAAACATTCCCCGCCAACGGCTTTGGCGTAAATGCGAGCGAGCGTCGTCTTCCCGGTTCCCGGCGGGCCCCAAAGTACAAAAGAAATCAGATGCCGGTTCTCGATCGCAAGGCGCAGAGGCTTGCCCGGACCGACAAGATGCGCCTGCCCGACGAAATCGACGAGATTTGTCGGGCGAATTCGGCTGGCTAAAGGCTCCATAAAATAAATTCTGCCATGATGATTTTACACCTTCGGAGGGTCGGGAGCGTGAGCCGACATGACCGCACATCGAAAAAATGAAAGTTAGCTTAAAAATGGAAGTCTTAATAGAAGTCTTATGGTCAGGGAGCGAAGTGGTGGCCAGGGACGGAATCGAACCGCCGACACGCGGATTTTCAGTCCGCTGCTCTACCAACTGAGCTACCTGGCCACGCTAGGGTTTGAAGCAAAGAGCAAACGAAAATACTAAGCAAGAAGCGTCTGGTTGTCAAATCTTAGCGTAGAATGCGTTCAGCGCCGGATCACCGCAAATCAGATTAGGTTTCCCACGCCTTGACTTCAAGATGATGGCTCGAGAAATTTTTGGTTGACAAATAGTCATAGGTGACTATAATTGCGATTTACCGGCCGTTGGTTTATCCAGTGGCTAGACACACCTTTCGATATCGTTTGAGACCTGCCCGTGCCGGTTGGAACGCCGTCCTTGACCTCCTGGGACGCAACATTCGAGCCGGCACAGCTATTTTGATTTTGAATTATTGGGCTTTTATGCAAAGTTTTGCTTTAGTGTCGCTTGTTATTCCAATGTTATTTGTCGTTTCCTGCGGCGGAGCCGCGGAGGTCAAAAATGCCAATACGGGCACCAATTTTTCCAATCAAGGCGCCAGCAACGGATTCAAACCCGTCGGGAACGCGGATTTGCCGGAGGGATTGAGGGCTGAGCCAATACAGCCTTCCGGTTCGGCAACGCCCGGAATCCCCGACCCAAAAAACGCAGTTAATGCAGTTCCGAAAGGAGCGACGCCGACGCCCGGTATCCCCGATCCGAAGAGCGGCAACCGGCAAATTAAGCCCGGTGCAACGCCGACGCCGGGAATTCCCAGCGAGGAGGAATTGCGGAAGATGCTAAAGCGGCCTGCATCGAATGTCAATACGCCGCCGCGACCTCCGTCCGGCGACTCTATGATGAGAAAGCGGCGGCCGGGAGAGAGCAAACCGCGGTAACGTACCCAACCCGCAGAATTGTATCTGCCGGAATAAGTAGGCGGGAGGCCGCGAATAGCGAAAACGTGTTGCCACAAACGGAGCAGTTATTTTGCGGCAGCTTCGGAGGCGAGCATTCCAAGAGCCACTTTCACATCGTGCTCGATTCGTTCGCGGAGATCGACGTTTTCGCGAAGTAAATTCTTAACGTTTTCGCGGCCTTGCCCGAGCCTCTCGCCTCGGTAAGAAAACCAAGCTCCGCTTTTTTCAACAACGCCGTTGCTCGTTGCCAGGTCAATCAAGTCGCCTTCGCGCGAAATTCCTTCGCCGTACATAATGTCGAATTCTGTCTCGCGAAATGGCGGGGCACACTTATTTTTAACTACCTTGACACGTGTGCGGCTACCGATAACCCTCTCGCCGTCCTTGATCGCTCCGATCCGACGAATATCTAGACGGACGCTAGCATAAAATTTAAGTGCCTTTCCTCCGGTCGTTGTTTCCGGAGAGCCAAAAAAGACGCCTATCTTCTCGCGCAATTGGTTGATGAAGATGAACGTCGTCCGGGAGCTCGAAACGATCGCCGTCAGTTTTCTCAAAGCTTGCGACATTAGCCGGGCCTGAAGTCCGGGAAGCGAGTCGCCCATTTCGCCGTCAAGTTCGGCACGCGGCACGAGTGCTGCTACGGAATCAACGACTATCACATCGACACTGTTCGAGCGGACAAGCGTTTCCGCAATCTCCAATGCCTGTTCGCCTGAATCCGGTTGAGAAATCAGCAAATCATCGATGTTTACGCCCAATTTGGCAGCATACTCTGGATCCATTGCGTGTTCCGCATCGATATATGCGGCGATTCCGCCAGCACGTTGAGCCGATGCGACGACCTGCAGCGCAAGGGTAGTCTTGCCCGAGCTTTCCGGACCAAATACCTCGATAATTCTTCCCCGCGGCATTCCACCTACGCCAATCGCTGCATCGAGGCTCAGGCAGTTGGTTGAAATCGCCCCAATCTCTTCCTGCGGCCGCTCGCCCAGACGCATTATCGAGCCTTTCCCAAATTTTTTCTCGATCTGCGCGAGCGCCGATTCTATGGCCTTAGTCTTGTCCGTTCCCATCTTGTTAGGTATCTCCGTTTTTAGATTTTGCGAGTAAATTAACCCAGATCAGCTAAATTTTAAAGTTGTGACGAATGTATCATGGATGCAACATTTTCTGAAGCTCAAAACAATCCTTTGACCGAAAGATTACATCAAAACCATTTTATGAAAATTTATCTCTGCTCGAGCCCGAAACGCGAACAATCGAATTACAAACGCGTATAATAACCAGACTAAGGTTTCGGGCCACAGTGGCCAAACGAAGATGGATTTCACTAGTCCAATTGGGAGAATCATTGACGGCAAATACCAAATCGAGCGCGAACTCGGCCGCGGTGGAATGGGTGCGGTCTATCTCGCAACACATTTGGGAACCGAACGTCCGGTTGCGATAAAGATTGTAGCGCCGGAATTTATGGCTCGGCCCGAATTTGTCGAGAGATTTCGCCGCGAAGCTCGTGCGGCCGGCCGACTTCGACATCCGAATGTAGTCGACGTTACTGATTTTGGCGTAGCTGATACCAGCCAGGGACGAGTTGCCTACCTCGTAATGGAGTATCTAGATGGCTGTACGCTTGGCGAAGTTTTGGACGAAGAGAAGAATCTGCCGGTTAGCTGGACGCTAGATATTCTTGAGCAGGTCTGTTCGGCGGTCCATGCCGCGCATCAGCAAGGGATCATCCACCGAGACTTAAAGCCGGACAACATCTGGCTGGAGCCAAACCAGCGTGGCGGTTACACCGTGAAAGTACTCGATTTCGGCATTGCGAAGCTGGAAGCACCGGAAGATGAGGATGGGCACGGCGAAAATGCGGCCAGTTCGGATTTGGGAAACGCACCGAGTCAAAGCGCGGGCGCTCTCGGCGCCGGCGCTACTCGCCCGGACGCTTCACCGATGCGAAGTGTTCTGAGCGGCACTGTAGTTTCTTTTCGCTCTGACCTACCGGCTCCGGGATCTAATTCAGAGGAAGAACCAGAATTTCTGGAGGCGAAAACCGCAATTCTTCCGGTCGAACGGGAGCAGCCCGCGACGATCGCGGCCCGTAAAAAAGCGCCCACGATTCAGTCCGATGGCGTTCAGTCGTTGTTCGATGCGGGCCTTCCAGACGAAGCTGCACCAAATCAAGATACTCCGCAATCGATTGCCGGCAATCAAACACCGGAGAGCGGAGACAGGAAGACCGACGTTATTTGCGACAACCGTATTTCGGCAGATTTGACCCGCGTCGGAGCCGTCCTCGGCACGCCGCTTTATATGTCGCCCGAGCAATGTCGTGGTGACCGTTTAGATCTGCGTTCGGATGTTTACAGCCTTGGTGTAATTGCTTATCAAATGCTTGCGGGCAGGACGCCATTCGTAGGTGATTTCGCATCCGTCATGAACGCCCACAAAAGCCTGCCGCCTCCGCCGCTGCGATCGCGAAGAGTTCGTCGAAAGCTTCGCGCAGCGATCCTTTCCGCGCTCGATAAAGAACCCGATCGTCGGCCCCACTCGGCCGAAGCCTTTGCAGCGATTCTGCGCTCGCGCTCAGAGGGTATTTTCGGGCTTTTGCGCCGCGCTGCAATGATTTATACGGAACATATTTCAAAATTCGTCGGGCTCGCGGCAATTTTTCACGTCCCGATGATCCTTCTCACAATCGTTATCATTGCGACTTCTTTTTCCCGCGGAATCGGGAACGTCGATCAGAATACAGCGGATCGGATTCGGGGCCTGGCAAGTTTTGCACTGTTTCTGGTTGCGACGTTTTCGACCTATCTGAACGTTGCCGCTACCTCGTGGGTCGTGGCGCATTCGCTGGCGATTCCGCTGCGGCCGATTTCGCTTCGGTTGGCGTTTCGCGAAACGGCGCGGAACTGGAAGCCAATAATCTGGACGGGATTTGTTACGACGGCGCTTCAGTTAGGTCTCGCTTTAGTAACTCTTGGCATCGGTTATCTAGTTACGAGCGTCCTTTGGGTGCTCGTCGGGCCGGTTGTAATGATGGAGAGGCTGAGCGGGCGAGCCGCATTGAAAAGATCATCTGAGCTTGTCCGGCGGTCGCTTTTGACGTCAATCGCGGCTGTCCTAATAATGTTTTTTATACCGAGTTTGGTCGCGGGTACTATTTCGGCAGCGATCGCCCTTTCGTGGAAGGGAATTGAAAGCCAGTTTGGGAAAATGTCTAATTCAGAAACTGCACCGGCCGACCGGCCGACTCTGCCGCCAATGGGTAAGTCGCCGGAGATTCAAATCGCCGTCGAAGGCGATCGCGGCATTCGTATAATTAATATGGATTCGGACACGCAAAAGCGTCTTCGCGATTCGCTTCTTGATTCTCTTTTGCAATTGATTTTATTGCCGGTACAGATTGCGATGAGCTCGTTTACAACAATTATTATCGCTCTCCTGTACATCAAGACGCGACAGGCGGGAGGAGAGTCGCCAACAGGCCTGCTGGCGAGGTTCGATGATCCCGATCAGCCGCGAAAACGTTGGGAACTGCGCGTTCGACAGCGTTTGATCGATTCGGGCAGGATAAGTGGTAAATCTTCAGGCAACGATGGTTAGGTCATCGGTTCTACTGTTTTGGTTTTTGAGTTTTATTGCGGCGCTTGTCCCTACCGGGGCGGCGCAAATGGCCACGCGCAAATTTACCGCCAGCGGAGACAGGACAATCGAAATCCGCAATCTATTTGGAAAGATCCAGGTAAGTACGACTGAAACGGAAGACGGCGAAATTACGATCGAACCTGCCGCCGCGGCCTCTGACCTTTCGGGTATCGTTTCAACCTCTAGGACGGCAGTTCGAATCGAGCCCGTCCCGGCACTGCCTGGCGGGCGAATCGATATTTCGGTTCGCGTTCCTGCTCGTAGTCGAATTTTTCTTGAAACGGCGCAGGGCGAAATCCGGATCGCGGGAAATTTTTCTTCCGTCGATGCAAAAACAACGACTGGCTCGATTATCGTCGAAATTCCAACAGAAGACGTCTCGTATCAAATGCAATGGAGCCAGTCGCGGCCGCGAATCGTCAGTGATATTGAGCTCGAACGCGCAAAGGAGCGCTCCGCTGGCCGGTTTGTGATCAAAGGTAACTATCGGGCGAATCAGCCGTCTAAGATCGGCTCTTCAAACGGCCTCGATGCTACGGCTAAAAGCGATTCGAATTCAGCCATCCGACTGAACTTCTCGACTGAAAGAGGAATCGTATTGCTAAATGTGCCTCCGGCCGAGGTGATGAATAATCTCGGTGAAAAACCGCTGACAGAGGCTGCAAAAGCGATTATTCGTAGTGGCGACACCCTGTTGCTCGAGTCGATCCGCCGTGCAAGTCCGAGGCATTTTGGTGAATACCTTAAAACACTGCCGCCGGTGAGGCCCGAGCCGACGATCTCTTCAATCAAACGTCTCGAAGGATCCGGCGGCGAAACTCGGGAATATACCGCTGTTGTTCGGGTATTCGATGCGCGAAGCCGTTCGGTCGGGGGATTGCAAGCCGGCGATTTTCAGCTTGAAGAAATGGGAAGGCCGATCGAGATCTTGGACGTTCGGCCGGCAACTGCGCCCGTAAATTTGGTTTTGCTTCTTGACGTCTCCGGCAGCGTAGAGAACTATACAACGTTTATTCGTAAAGCCGCCAGGGCCTTTATCGAAGCCGTCGACCCTCGGGATCGAGTCTCGATTATCATTTTCAACGAGGACGTAAAACAGCTTGCCGGTTTTACCTCGGACAAACGGCTCCTCTTGGAAAGCCTAGATTCATTTGATGCTGGCGGCGGGACGGCGTACTACGACGCAATCGGATACACTTTGGCAGAAACGCTTCGGCCGCTAAAGGGCGAGCGGACGGCGATAGTTATCCTCACGGACGGCGACGACAACCGCTCATTTTTGCCTTTTGAATCGCTTTTGGGAAGTATCGAGGAGAGCGGAGCATTGATTTATCCGCTTTATGTCCCAACCGGACTAATAGCAGCGGGCGAAGCGGCCATTGCCGGTCCGGATCCACTTCGCGAGCGATATCTGGGGCGAGGACTGACGTCTCGAGCGGAATCTGAGGGGAAGCGTCTTGCGGATGTTTCCGGCGGAATTTACTACCCAATCAGGCGTCTATCGCAGATTGACGAAGCCTACGACGATATAGTTTTACAATTGAGAACCGCGTATGAATTGCGCTTTCGCGGCCCGGCTTCACTGGCTGAAAGCCGTAGGTCGTCTCCGCGAATGAAGGTTCGAGTCTTGCGGCCAAACGTTTTCGCCCAGATAATTTCACTCGCTCCTTCAAATTAGATAGTTGCTGCCGGTATTTGCCCGCCGAATGCTACAATCAAAGTCAACTAATGGATACTCCGCTTTTGGAAACTCTCCTTTCGGAAACCGAGCCGCGGCCCGTGACCGTGTCGGAATTGAACGCCGAAGTCAAACGAGTCCTCGAGCGTAAATTTTCCTCTGTCTGGGTCGAAGGAGAAATTACAAACTTTCATTCGGCGGCATCCGGACATTGGTACTTCTCGCTCACGGATGGTGATTCATTCATAAAAGCAGCTTGTTTTCGCGGACAGAATCTGCGAATCCGATTTCGGCCAAGCGATGGATTGCTTGTGCGTGTCCGCGGCCGGATCTCAATCTACGATAAACGCGGCGAATATCAATTAATTGTCGAATCGCTCGAGCCAGTCGGCGAAGGTGCGCTCGCCGTTGCATTCGAGCAAATCAAGGAGCGGCTTCGCCGCGAAGGCTTGTTCGATTCCGTTCTGAAGCGGCCGCTTCCTGCATTTCCTCACCGCGTCGGGATTGTCACGTCGCAAAACGGCGCCGCCATCCATGACATTATGACTGTCCTCGACCGGCGGGCGCGCTCGGTGAATATCGTCTTGATTCCAACGCTTGTGCAGGGCGAATTTGCGGCCGAGCAAATAGCCGAAGCAATCGAACTCGCTAATCGCTTCAATGAAACCGATGCCGGTGATGAAAAAATAGAAGTGCTGATTGTCGGTCGCGGCGGCGGATCTGCCGAGGATCTCTGGGCATTTAATGAGGAAAGAGTGGCTAGGGCGATTCGGGCTTCGGCGATTCCGGTGATCTCTGCGGTCGGTCACGAAACGGATTTTACAATTGCTGACCTTGCTGCCGATTTGCGAGCTCCGACGCCCTCTGCTGCTGCCGAGATAGTTGCACGTGCGGAGGCGGAGATCATCGCTCATCTTGGTCGACTGGCAGCGGAGCTGCAGCGCTCGGCAAATCTTCATCTTTTGGAGGCCGAATCGTCGTTACAATTGCTCGCGATGTCGCCCGTTTTCACCGAATTTCCTACTCGGCTTCGCGAAAAGCGTCATAGCATCGAATTATTATCGGGCAGGATGCGAGCATCTGTTCTCGATCGGCACCGAAAGGCAAACGATCGTTTCAAGAAGTTACTTAGTCGTCTGTCGCCAATTAGACTCTCTGCCGACGTGGCGG
>PSMA01000003.1:0-11616 GCA_040289905.1 Blastocatellia bacterium | reverse complement strand
AGCTCGCGGAACTCGAAACCCGCCGCAATAGTGTTGTCAGACAAACTACCCAAATTCGCTTCGGAAGGCTCGAAACCGCTGCGGCAAGGCTAGATTCGCTATCGCCGCTAGCCGTACTCGGGCGTGGATACTCGATTACCGAAAAGCTGGACGGGTCGATTGTTCGCGATTATCGCCAGGTCTCCGAAGGTGAACGCATAAAAATCCTGCTGGGCCGCGGCAGGATAGAAGCCGATGTCGCTAGCCGAACCGACGACGATCGTAGGATTTTAAAAGAATTTTGAGTCAGCTCAATTATGCGAACTTTATTTGACGGCGGAGTTTACCATCGGCCGGTTCGTCGTTCTAGATGGCGATTTTTCCTGGCGATTATTGTCATTACGCTGGCGGTATCGGCTGCGGCGATTACGGTGATCTGGCAATACAAAAGGCAATCGCCGGAATACACGCTTGCAATGATCGCAAATGCCGCAAACAGTCAAGACGATGCAACATTAGAACGTTTAATTGATTTTCAAGCGGTGGCTTCCGATTTTGTGCCTCAAATAACCGATCAGGCGATAGAACTCTACGGCCGCGGTGCCGACTCAAAAATGCTCCTGCAAGCGCAGTTACTCGCCAAATCGATTTTGCCTCTTCTGTCGGAGAAAGTCCGGCCAGTCCTCAAAGAGCGGATCACGGAAGAAGCTCGGCCACTTGCCGGCGTCCCGACGCCAGTTTTAGTATTTGCCGCGGAAAGGTACCTGGAGATAGAAACAACCGATCGTAACGCTGCCGTCCGCTTGCCCTCGGACCGAGGCGGAAGGATTATTTTGGAACGGCGCGGCAACGAATGGATCGTAACCGGATACCAAAATCCCGTGCTCGCGCGAGAAATCGCACGACTACTGGGCGATGAAGTTATTCGAATTGCAGACATCGGCTCTACAGCGGATAGCAAAGATCCAATGATAAAATCTGCGATCGATCGATTATTACCTTTATTCCGGGAGTAAAGTATGGCAAAGTCTTTCGAAGCTTCATTAAACGAACTGGAAAAAATCGTCCGTAAGTTGGAAGACGGCGATCTGCCCCTTGAGGAAAGTCTTAAGCTTTTTGAGACAGGTGTAAAACTGGCCCGCGAATGCCGCGAGCGGCTAGCGAATGCCGAACGCAAAATCGAGGTATTGCTCAAAGAAGCCGATGGCAGCATGAGTCTTGAGGAAATCGGCAACGATGATTAGTTCGGGTCACAAGCCAAATTTCTAGGCGAAAAAGAAAGCCCGATGTGCCGGCGGATAAAAGGAATCTTTTGGCGAGGTATAGCTTCGTTGCCAACGATGCCAACTGCTCCTTTGTAAAGTAAGGGTCTCGCCATTCAATTCTGGTAGCAGGTAAAAAGCAAAGTATACAATCGCGATCGCCAATGGTTATATGCACTTTATGCAAATCGTTTCTGCATTCTAACGAAGTCTGAGTTCCGTAAAATAGCCGAGCGGTGGAAACTCAGTCAAATGGTCGTCTCGAGGAAAGGAGATTTCCGCGGCGGTATCGAAATCACTTTGGAAGTGGCGGCCGTTGACGCACGCATCTATTATGGGACGCCGAAATAATCACGAGCTTTAGAAGTTTGCCCGTCTGCTTGAGGTTTCCTGTTGACAAGATGTAGCTCTCCGGTAGCGAGATCGAAATTACGATCTTACTCTCCGGTGATATCTATCCCGATTAGGCCGCGGCACGGGCGCTTGAGCAGATCCGAAAACTGCGTCGAGTCGGTTCGAGAGAAACCTCGCTAATCGTCGAACCGCCGGCCGGCAATTACCAGCGAGTCTTAAGCACCAAACCGCGACGGCGCGCCGGTATCTGAAAGCCAAAATCTCCGCCCGGCTCCAAAAATAAGTGGTTATCAATTAGCTCAAGCAGAATGGAATTTGTTTTAACGATTCGTGGATTAAGACTTTTTTTTCATCAACAGGTCACAAGCCTGGTACGCGCCAGTTGGGTCGATCGCCGTATTGCCGAGCTCGATATGCCGGATGATCCCTTCCTGGTCGACAACGAACGTTCCACGTCTGCCGTAGCCGGTTTCTTCGTTGTAAAGTCCGTATTTCTTCGTTACTTCGCGTTTCCAATCGCTTAGCAGTGGAAACGTTACGTTGATCTTCTCAGCAAATGCCTTGTTGGACGCGAAGCTGTCCATCGATATCCCGAGAATTTCGGTATTAGCAGCTTTGAATTTGGCCATATCAGCCTGATAGGCCTGTAGTTCCTTTGCTCAGCCGCCCGTAAAAGCTAAAACATAGAAGGCAAGGACGACGGTCTTCTTTCCTCGAAAGTCGCCCAGTTTCACTGGTTTTCCTTGCGTGTCAGTAAGCGTAAAATCCGGCGCGGGATCACCAATTTTTAGTGCGGTACGCGGTGGAGCTGGCGCGGCTTGGGAAAAGACCGCAACCGAAACGACCAAAAAGAGAAAACAAACTAGCGCGAATTTTTTCATATCTCCTCCAATTTTCCAAATTCCCAAAACATTTTACCGTCGCAAATTTCTCCTAAGAACAGACTTTCAATCTGAGATTACTCCTTTGAGCACCAGACGGCAATGCTCGCTAAAGATGTAAATCTTCATATCGGCTAAAGCAGTTCCAATAGTAGCCATCTGCATAAAAACCCCCTCGAGCTTCGCCGTAAGGCTAAGTTTCGGTCGCGAATGTTGATTGGCCAAGACGAGTAGTTTGAAGTTTTGCGGCTTAACTCACAGAATGTATTCGAAATTTCGCGTTGTTTGCAAACTCTTCCTGGTCGAATCGATAAAAATTAGTCCCTGCTTACGGGCTTGGCTTAATTCCCGCAGGCAGGGCAAATCTTCTTCGATCGTTGGCGACCGGATTAATCTCGACGATTGAGGATCGAGAGAACGTACCAGAACAACAGTGCAACACTAGCAAAGAGCGTTAGGGCAGCGGCGACGTGCTGGCTCGTATTGAATCGGTGCAATACATTGGACGTTTCATAAAGAATCGCCGAGCCGGCAAATGCGACCATAACAAAAGCAAACAGCGTCCCAAGCGAAAAGCCGAAAATGGCACTCGCGGCAATAAAACCAAGGGCGACAAAGCCGCCAATCGCTAGAATCGGCCCAAGAAAAGAGAAATCGGACCGTGTTAAGAAAACTGTTGCAGTTATTCCGAGAAACAGCCCGAGGGTGACTATTCCGGCCTTAACTAAAACCGTCGGGTCTCCCGAATAGTAAATCGAAATCGTTATAAGCGGAACAAAAATTATCGCTTCGGCAACGACGAATATTCCCAGACCCAGATATTGCGTTAGCACCGACGTTTCGGATGTTGCCCAGCGATTTGCAAGAAACGAAATACCCATAAATACCCCGAGCACGACGAGCCAGCCGATAGATCCGCCGAGGAAAATCGCCGAGGCAATCATATTTGCAAGACCCGAAACGAAAAGAAACGATTCGACGACTATAAACGCGGCAATCGCTGCAGCGAGCAGCCCGTAGGTCCGGCGAATGAATTGCGCCCGATTAACCGGTGCGGCTTCGGCAGCAGAAAAATCGAACGAAGTAGAAAAATCGTTCATAAGAGCTCTCCTTTGTCCGTTATTTGATTACGATCGACCGCTTAACTTTGCCTAAAGCGAGTCTGAATAAATTCAATGCGTCCCCCAAAAACCACTTCAGAGCGCAAAATTTAGTTCTCCGCCGCTCGGCAGTAATGGAAAAATCTAACCGGCAGCACTTGCTGACTCTACCGATTCAGGCCTTGGCGCGGCGAGCCCAAGCTGCGGAGCACGCCAAAGATTTGATACTAAAAGCTCGCGGATAAAGGTCATCTCTTTCGGCAACCTATCATAAAGCTTAAAGAAAAGGTCATCGTGCATTGCAATTTCTTTAAGCCAAACGTCTCGGTCCAGGTTCATTACCTTCTCGAACTGCTCGCAGGTAAAATCAAGGCCGCGCCAATCCATATCTTCGTATCGCGGCATCCAGCCAAGCGGAGTTTCGACACCGATAGATTTGCCGCGCGCCCGTTCCACGATCCATTTCAAAACGCGCATATTCTCTCCGTATCCGGGCCAAGCGAACTTTCCATTTTCGTCCTTACGGAACCAGTTAACCGAGAAAATTCGCGGCGGTTCCGGTATCTGGCGACCGAAATTCAGCCAATGAGCAAAATAATCTCCCATATGATAGCCAAGAAACGGCAACATTGCGAACGGGTCGCGGCGGACTTCGCCAATTTTGCCGAACGCGGCAGCCGTCGTTTCCGAACCCATCGTCGCGGCCATATAGACGCCAAAAGCCCAATTAAAAGATTGCAGAATCAGTGGAACCACACTGTTTCGCCTTCCGCCAAAGATGAAAGCCGAAACGGGCACACCGTTCGGGTCGTCGAATTTCTCATCGACGACCGGGCATTGAGTTATGGGCGCCGTGAAACGTGCATTTGGATGGGCGGCAGGTCGTCCAGAATCCGGAGTCCAGTCGTTGGCCTGCCAATCTATTGCGTGCGTGGGCGGCTCACCATCCATTCCTTCCCACCAAACGTCGCCGTCATCCGTCAGCGCTACGTTCGTGAAAATGGTATTCTTCCGAATCGTCTCCATCGCGTTCGGATTGGTGGCATAGTTCGTCCCGGGTGCCACGCCAAAAAAGCCTGCTTCCGGATTGATTGCGTGAAGTTTGCCGTCTTTGTTCGGTTTGATCCAGGCGATGTCATCCCCGACAGTGGTCACTTCCCAACCCTCATCACGGAAAGGCTTTGGCGGGATGAGCATCGCGAAATTTGTCTTTCCACAAGCGGAGGGAAATGCAGCGCAGACGTAGTCTTTGCGGCCATCAGGAGATTTTACGCCGACGATGAGCATATGCTCGGCAAGCCAGCCCTGTTCGCGTCCCAAGACCGATGCGATCCGCAAAGCAAGGCATTTTTTGCCTAGGAGCGCGTTTCCGCCGTATCCTGAACCGTAACTGACGATTGAACGTTCCTCCGGAAAATGGACGATATATTTATCCTTTGGATCGGGCGAGCAGGGCCATGGGACATCCTTTTGCCCGGGTTCAAGTGGCATTCCGACTGAATGCAAGCAATGAACGAATTCGCCGTCGCCAAGGGCGTTCAATGCCTTTTGCCCCATACGGGTCATTATCTTCATATTCACCACAACATAGGGCGAATCGGTTAGCTGAACGCCAAATTGAGAAATCGGCGAGCCAATTGGACCCATACAAAACGGGATGACGTACATTTTCCGGCCGCGCATTGCTCCGCGCAATTTTCGGACAAGGACTGCTTTCATTTCTGCCGGAGCCATCCAATTATTCGTCGGGCCTGCGTCAGGCTTACTTCTGGAACAAATGAACGTCCGGTCTTCGACCCGGGCAACGTCCGACGGGTGCGAACGTGCGAGAAAACTGTTCGGACGCTTTTCCGGATTCAATTTTATGAACGTGCCGGATTCGACCATTTCCGAGCAGAGGCGGTCGTATTCTTCCTCAGAGCCGTCGCAAAGGTAAATTTCATCCGGTTGGCAAAGCTCAGCCATATCCGAAACCCAACGACGTAATTCCGAATTCGTGATTTCGTTTGGAATTGAGTATTTCGACATAGGATTAAAAATTGCTGATATAAAAATTCTAAGACCGATACTTTCGTCCAGGGCAAAGCGACTGTTATCGAAAGTATTTCTGAATCTTATCACAACAGTTAAGTGAAATTTAAGCCCGTTCAGACCAAAACGGCCTACCCTTGCCAGATGGCGGCCGTGATTCACGTCTTGCTCGACGCCTATTTAAGAGAGCCGATTTTTGAGCAAAAGATATTGGCGGATTGTATGCCATCCGATCGCGCAAATTATTATTGCTCCACCGAGAATTGCCCAATTGGACGGTTTTTCACCGACGAAAAGGTAAACCCAAACTGGATTCAAAAGCGGCTCCAGAAATCCTATCAAACTGGCATCGAGCGGGCGCGTACCAGCGCGTACGCCCCGAATGAAAAGAATGTAAGAAATTCCAATTTGGACAACGCCCAAAAACAGCACTGCAGCGAAATCCCGAAGGCTAATTACGTCTAATGCGGCAACTCCTGCAGGAAGCGTAATGGCTGCAAGAAGGAAATTTCCATAGATAACGGCAACGGTTGGACTCAGGTGCTCAGCGCGCGGATGCCGCAAGAGCATTATGTACAAGCCGAGGAATAACCCTGAGCAAAGAGCGGCCGCATTGCCCTGATAGTCGTCGAGCCGAAGCTGCCCGACGAAAAACAGCCCCATTCCAGCAAGAACGACGGCGACGGTAACTAAGTCGCGGATCCGAAATTTTTCACCGACAATGAACGGGCCGAGCAGCAGAATGTAAATCGGGGCAGTGTATTGCAGAAAAATCGCGTTTGCTGCAGTTGTCTTTTTTGTGGCCCAGACGAAAAGCAGCAAAAGAGCGGCATAAACGATCGATGTGGCGACGCCAAATCCATCTATTCGGAAGCCGTCACGGCGGGTCAGTACAGCGACCGTGATTGCTGCCAACAGCGAGCGAAAAAACGTCACCTGTAAAGCGTCAAGATCCGTCAGCTTTATAAAGAGCCCGCCTGTACTCCAGAGTAAAACGGCTGCGAGAACCAGTACGACTGGCGGGACGTGCGAAAGCCTCTGATTCACAATAAATAGAAAAATGTGGGAATTCTCAAAATTCCCTAAACTTTAAAATGCCGATTGCAGAAAGCGGCGATCAGCCCTTCAGTCATTCGAGGAGACGACCGAGGCAATGGCCTCTCTGAGCTTTTTCGCAGAGGTTGTAACTGGTTCAAGATCTACGTTCTCAACGTTGCCGCGGACCTTTTTTCCAAAAACGGCATTCCACGGCGGAATCACGATACTGACGTTTCCGGATGCTTTTGCTTGGCAGGCAAGGCGGATATTCGGTTTCTCACTATCCGGTTGTCCGTAGCCGAAAACCTTCATCTGCCGCCGCTCGCGCCTCGTCGGGGACGTAAGTTTCTCTGCACCTTCGAGAACCCCGATCCAACAGGTGCCGCAGGAAGCTGAAGTACATTCAATCGGTATTGGGCCGTCCCAGCAGCGGCTATCGAGGGCTTGCCAATCGCGAGAATGATCCTTCTGAGAGGCTGAGGCAAGTTCCTCGTTGTTGATTATTTTGAATTTTCCGGAATATTTTGCCGCCTCGAAAGATATCGTGAACTCTTTATCTATCGTCTTTAAAAATCCAAGTAGTCCCTGCGAATCATCTCGTTTCCGTACCGCGACAATGCGGTCTGGCGCCTGACACATAATACCGCATGGCGGATCGATTTCGCCCGGCGAGTCGGCAAAAGCGCCATAGCCGGCTTGAACAAGCGTCATCAGCCCGACCGCAGCGATACCGAACGTAAGAGATTTGTCCGCGCCGACCTTGAGAGCCGTTTTTTCAGCGATGTTTCGAACTTCGAACTCAAGGCCGCGAAATTCGGCCGGATTGGCTAAACGCTCGATAATCGCCGCTTTCACCTGCGGCCAAAATCGATGGCCGTAAAGAAACCAGTGGGACGTGTCGATCTTGTCAAAAAGCCCGAAATCGCCCTGCATCGCAATGCTCTTCATTGCAGCATCGAGATCTTTTGCCGATTCCAGGTACCGGACCAGATCGAGCGGGAAAATACGAAACCAGATATCGACCGCATTGCGATCCACCGGGTGGATTTCAGAAGAGACACGGCCGACCGCCTCTAGCCAATCGGATTCCTTTAGGGTTTCGATTTGTTCAATGAATCTCGTATTCATATTGATTCGAATGCGGATCGCAGGCGTAGTCGAGCACACTCCGCGCCGCTTTGCGAAGCCGCCATAATTGCAGATATTCCCGGCGTTTTCGAACCGGCGGCCTGAAACCAATAAGTAAATCAGAATTTTTAGACGCAATCAACCCGTGTTACAAGCTAAGACGAATCTCTGGTTTAGAATTTACTCGTCTGGTCCTTGACACGTTTATTTGAAAATCATATTATCTACGTTTTCGGACTTTGACGACCGAGCTGAATTTATATCGTTTCGGCCGTTGTAGACCGTTAACTTGAAAGCTTAGGACAGGAATTGTTGCGTAAAAGCGGTCGCACGCGGCGATCGCCGGCATTCATCCGAGCCGCCCTGATTCGAGTACAGGGCTGGTACCGACCAAATCGCCACGCTACAGCAAAGTTAGGCTTTCGTTTACTTGTTTAGCACTAAATTTAATTCAATCAGCACGTGCTGCTTGAGCTAACTGCCGGACAGGTTCCGGCAAGAGTCAGGTAAGACATTAGTTTTGCCTATTTGAAATCGAAACTAGTAATGCTGCGCGGATGCCAAAGTCGAATACGGCCGCTTGCGTCCGCAGATCGAAAATAGCGGAAAAAGTAATTTCCGCAACCGGAAAGTATGCCGACAATAAATCAATTGGTCCGAAAAGGGCGTCAACGGGTCAAGTACAAAACCGCCAGCCCGGCATTGCAAGCAAACCCTCAAAAGCGCGGGGTTTGCACCAGAGTCTATACCTCAACACCAAAGAAGCCGAATTCGGCTCTGCGTAAGGTCGCGCGCGTTCGCTTGACTAACCAGATCGAGGTCACAACTTACATTCCGGGTATCGGACATAATTTGCAGGAGCACTCGATCGTGCTCATCCGCGGAGGTCGCGTTAAGGATCTGCCCGGTGTCAGATACCATATTATCCGCGGTACGCTCGATGCCTCGGGCGTCGCAAATCGGAAACAAGGGCGTTCGAAATACGGCGCAAAACGGCCCAAGGGAACTAAGTAAACTGGAGGATTGAACGGCAGGCATCCGCTTGGCTTGTCGCCGGTCAAACCGCACTTGTGAAAATATGGCACGAAGAAGAGTCGCAGAAAAACGAGAGGTATTGCCCGATCCCATTTACAATAGTCAGTTGGTAACGAAGTTTATCAACGGAATGATGTGGAAAGGCAAAAAATCCCTTGCAGAGAATATTTTTTACGGGGCTATGGAGAAGATTGCCGAAAAAACAGGGGACGAGCCGCTGAAAGTTTTCAAGAAAGCAATTGAAAACGTCGCGCCGACTCTTGAGGTCAAGTCCCGACGTATCGGCGGTGCGACGTATCAAGTTCCGCTCGAGGTCGGCCGCGATCGCCGTTTTGCTCTTGCGATTCGTTGGATCGTCTCAAATGCCCGCGGGCGAAGCGAAAAAACAATGCAGGATAGGTTGGTTGGTGAGATATTGGACGCGAATCAGGGCCGCGGAGGCGCGATCAAGAAAAAAGAAGACGTCCATCGAATGGCAGAGGCAAACAGGGCATTTGCGCATTACAGATTTTAATTACAAGCGGGTCTTGGGTCTTTGGCTTCTGGGCTTCGGAGGCCTGAGGCCAAAAACCAAAGACCGAGTATTATGACACAGATTAGTTTAGACAGATTTAGAAACATCGGTATCATGGCCCACATCGATGCGGGCAAGACGACAACTACCGAAAGGATTCTATTTTATACGGGCGTTTCGCATAAACTCGGCGAGGTTCATGAAGGGACCGCGACGATGGACTGGATGGAGCAAGAGCAGGAGCGTGGCATTACGATTACATCCGCGGCGACAACCTGCTTTTGGAAGCGCAACGGAGTCGATCATCGGATAAACATAATCGACACACCTGGTCACGTTGATTTCACGATGGAAGTCGAGCGTTCGCTCCGAGTTCTTGACGGTGCTGTCGCGGTTTTCGATGGTGTAGCAGGTGTCGAGCCGCAGTCCGAAACGGTCTGGCGACAGGCCGACAAATATGGCGTCCCGCGTATTTGTTTTATAAATAAGCTGGACCGAGCCGGCGCTTCATTTGAGCGGTCTTTTCAATCGATTCTCAATCGCCTTGGCGCGAACGCGGTAGCGCTCCAGATTCCGATCGGCGAGGAAGATCAATTTAAAGGTGTCGTCGACCTGATAGCGATGAAGGGCTTAATTTGGTACGACGAGACCAAAGGGGCAAAATACGATTTAATAGAAATACCGGAAGATTTGAAGTCAAAAGCTGCAGAATGGCGTGAAAAGCTTATTGAAGCTGTAGCCGCTATTGACGATGATCTGATGGTCAAATATCTAGAAGGGGAAGAAATCAGCGAAGACGAACTTCGGGCTGCTCTCCGCCGCGGGACCGTGGCCTTGAAAATTGTTCCGGTCGTAACGGGCTCGGCTTTCAAGAATAAAGGGGTGCAGACATTGCTTGACGCTGTAGTGGATTATCTCCCCAGTCCGTTAGACATCCCGGCCGTCGAGGGTGTAAACCCGAAAACCGGTGAAAACGAAGTTCGCAGAGCGGATCCGAAAGATCCGTTTGCGGGCCTGGTGTTCAAGTTGATGGCGGACAAGCATCTCGGGCAGCTGGCGTTTGTTCGAATTTATTCCGGAACGTTGACGGCTGGCTCGTACGTCTATAACACCATCAAAAATTCCAAAGAACGTGTCGGCCGCTTGATGTTGATGCACGCAAACAAGCGTGAGGACCTGGAAAAGGCAAGCGCTGGCGAGATCGTTGCAATCGGCGGAATGAAAAATGTTACCACTGGCGACACGATTGCCGATGAAAACAAACCGATTGTCCTCGAATCAATGGAATTTCCGGATCCGGTTGTCCGTGTTGCTGTTGAGCCAAAGACCCGAGCTGATCAGGACAAAATGGGTGTCGCCCTCAGCAGGCTGGCGCAGGAAGATCCGTCATTTCAAGTTTCTACCGATCACGAAACGGGCCAGACAATTATTGCCGGTATGGGCGAGCTTCATCTTGAGATTATTGTTGACCGGATGAAGCGTGAATTCGGAGTTGAGGCTAACGTCGGAAAACCGCAGGTTGCGTATCGCGAAACCATCACTGTGCCAGCCTCAGGTAAAGAAATATTCAAGAAGCAGACCGGCGGCCGAGGACAGTTTGCGCATGTCGAACTTGAAATCGAACCGGCTCCGGGAGAGGGCTATGTGTTCGAAGATCATATCACCGGCGGCGTCATCCCACGACAATTCATAAAGCCGGTTTCCGAAGGAATCCGTGACGCGATGCGTCGCGGTTATCTCGCCGGTTACGAAATTGTCGATGTCAAAGCCAAGCTCGTCTTCGGCTCGTATCACGAGGTCGACTCGGACGAGCGGTCATTCCACATAGCCGGCAGCCTCGCGTTTCAAGACGCCGTAAAAAAAGCAAAGCCGATCCTCCTCGAGCCGATTATGCGCGTCGAGGTGGTAACGCCTGAGGAATATATGGGAGCGGTTAATGGCGATCTCAATCGACGACGCGGACAAATCGAAAAAATGGAGCCGCGTCCTGGCAACGTTGTGATAATTACCGCATTTGTTCCGCTTTCTGAAATGTTCGGTTATACGACTGATCTTCGCTCCGCAACTCAGGGCAGGGCAACCTCGAGCATGCATTTCGAGCGATATGCAGAGGCTCCCAAGAATGTCGCCGATGAGATAATTGCGAAAGTGAAGGGCGCAAGCAGTTAGTACGCAGCTTGTAAGTTGAACGTCCAACAGTCGTTAGTTGGAAACTCTAATAAATTAATTGTTAGGAGACAAGATGAGCAAGGAAAAATTCGACCGTTCGAAGCCGCATGTGAATATAGGGACTA
>PSMA01000052.1:0-8380 GCA_040289905.1 Blastocatellia bacterium | reverse complement strand
ATTAACTTTAGGCATCCACCCGAGTAACCTTGCTCGTTCAATTCATCACTAATCGCAGAGCTTTTCTGGGTAATACCAGCACAGTGCGATCGACTTTAGGACAGGAGGGAGTGAAATTCAATATGCTAAGGAGTACTTTAGAAAAACTTTTATTGTTTTTCTCATTAACTACATTTTTTTCCGGCGCTTTGTTTGCCCAAACAACGTTCTCGGGTAGCGGTGTCGGCCCGATTCCGGATAGTCCGGATGGGACCTGCCCAACTTCGGGCGGGACGCCGCTAAACATTACATTCAATGTAACAGGGATACCGGGCCCGCCGACCAATATTTCGGTAGGTATCACGTTCAGCCCTGCGCACACCTTTGCAGGAGACGTTAGAGCTGTTTTAATTGCACCGAACGGCACATCTTTCGTTATTTTCGGCCAAACCGGATTGACTACCGCCTCAGACTTTGGTGATAGTTCATTTCTCGCTGGACCGTATATTTTCAACAATTATGCCGTGGGCAATTGGTGGGCAGAGGCTGCGGACCGCCCTGAAGCGGAAGCTCTAACGGCCGGGAGGTACAGGACCTCGCAACCTGGCGGTGCGGGTTCGACAGGCGCTTTTACAGACCTAAACGCGGCCTTTGCTAATATTCCAACGTCGAATGGAACCTGGACATTAAGAGTCACGGATCATTGCAACGGGGATGCGGGTTCGGTGAGCGCGGCGACGCTGACTCTAACTCCGAGACCGAAAAATGTCGATTTCGACGGCGATGGCAAGAGCGACTTTGTGATCACGAGGGCAACTACCGTTCCATTCGCTCCCGGCTCCAATAATCGCCTTCGATTCGAATCTGTCCGCGAGCGGCTTAAATATGACCGCGAGAACCCGGTTGATTTATTATCCCCGAATGCGAATGTTATCGATTGGTGGATAGCTACCCAAACTACGTTCAACGTAAACGTCTTCCGCTTCGGCAACGCTGATACCGACTTTGTTACCCCCGGAGATTTCGACGGCGACGGGAAATCCGACGTCGCGATTTGGCGACCTGGACCTCCCGGATCGGCACAATACATTGTTCTTCGGAGCTCGGATTTTACGGTGCAAACCTTCAATTTCGGGCAATCGGGCGACGATCCGACACTCGTTGGTCAATACGACGGAGTCGGCGGCGACGATCCTGCTGTCTTCCGCTGTCCGACTTCAGTGCCAGGTCAGTGCTTTTTCTTCTACCTGGATCGGTCGAGCAATCCGAACGGAGTCGTTACTTACATTCCTTGGGGGTTTGGCACCGACGCAACCCTCTTCGCCGCTCCGGGCGACTATGATGGCGATGGTAAATACGATTTCTGTTTTCAGCGGGATCACCCAAACTTCCCGGGTCAGGCGTTGTTTGTCCTGCTTCGGTCGTCTGACCTCGGGGCCGAGTACATTCCGTGGGGTTTGTCGACGGACTTCATTATACCGGGTGACTATGACGGTGACGGAAGAAGCGACTTCTGTGTCCGGCGGACTGTTTCGGGGTCGCATCGCTATTACATTCTTACGCGATCGGGCGGCGGAACGGGTGCTTCTTTCATACAGTTTGGTCTAAGAGGTGACATTTCGGTACCGGGAGATTATGACGGCGACGGCAAGACGGACATCGCAACCTATCGGCCCGGCAGCGGTAACAACAATGGGTTGTTTTATATTGCTCCCTCCGGTGGCACTTCTGTTCAGATCTTCCCGTGGGGTATAGCCGGCGACTACCCAGCTGGCAATTGGCAGGTTCACTAGTCCTCCAAGGGTATCGGGTAGTTATTTCCGCCCGGACCGCTTTTGGTTCGGGCGGATTTTTCATCGAAGGAAGTGGAAGCGGTTGAAGTTGTAAATTTCACGGTCTCCAATTAAATTATCTGTGAGCGATCTCAAAAATAGCTCGCAAATGAATTTCTAATGAAAGCAATGATCCTGGCCGCAGGCTTCGGCACGCGGCTTTTTCCATTGACAATAGACCGGACAAAACCGGCAATTCCCTTTCTTGGTAAACCGCTCGTCGGTTACGTTGCCGAATATTTAAGCGGCTTTGGACTAAAAGAGATCATTGTCAACGTCCATCATCAGCCGGATTCAGTTGTTTCGGCACTTGGAGACGGCTCGAAATTCGGCGTTCGGATCGAATATTCGCGCGAAGAGCCATCGATACTCGGAACGGCTGGTGCACTTGATAATGTCAGGGCTTTGCTCGAGAGCGAGACATTTCTCGTTATCAACGGAAAAATCATTACGGACATTGACCTTTCGTTGGCGATCGCGCACCATCGGCGAACAAATGCTCTTGCAACAATGGTGTTGCTCCCCAACTTAAAAAAAGAGCGATTTACTATTGTAAATTGCGATGATGGCCGCGTCGTCGGATTCGATGGTTTTCCGGATCCTGCAAGCAATGGAAATGAACCGCCGCTAATGTTTACGGGGATCCAAATTCTTGAGCCGGCTGTTTTAGATTACATTCCGCGCGGGGTTTATTCTGACATCGTGCCGGCCGTTTACAAGCCGGCGATTGCTGATGGTAAACGTATTTCCGCTTTTGTCGCCGCAGGCAGATGGTACGAACTATCTACGATCGAGCGTTACCTCGAAGTTAGCCTCGCAAAGCTCGCTCCGAGGAGCTCTTTCGTTGGCAAAGGGTGTACTATTGCCGAGACTGCCGAAATCGAATCCTCTATACTTTGGGACGATGTAATAGTTGGAGATCGTTCACGAATTTATCGTTCGGTTATTGCCGACGGTGTAAACATTCCTGCCCGATTCGTATATCGCGACGTTGCGATTGTCCGGGCAGAAATGCTAGATCGGGCAGCGGAAGTTCCTCTGAAAGCACCGAAAGGATATATTGATGGCGAGAACTATGTTGTCCCGCTGAAATTCGATTGAAAGGGGAAGATTTTCACGAGATGTCCGACACAACTTCCAGGTTGAAAAGATTTCTTCTCGAGCGCGGCCGCGCTTTACGGGACATTGAGCCGTTATCACCCGATGCCTCAACGCGCGAGTACTTTCGTATTCTATGGGACTCAAGCACCGCGGTTGCCTGTGTGTATCCGCTCGCGTTTGACCCGGCAATGGACGCTTATCTGGACGTTTCAGACTTATTCGAGTTGGCAAAATTGCCAATTGCCAAAATTCTGGATTTTGACAGAGGAGCCGGCGTTGTAATTCAAGAGGACCTTGGCGATTTAAACCTCAACGCATTCTTACAATCCGCAAGTCCCGACGAAGCTGACCGACGGATAAGTCAGGCAATTGGATTGGTGGCGCAAATCCAGTCGGCGACCACTTTAGCCGTGTCGACAGATTCGGTTGCAGCCAAGAAAAAGTTCGATTTCGACAAATTATTTTGGGAGTTGGAATTTTTTCTCACACATTATAATCAAACGCTGCAAAATCGGCCTCTTGAGCTCTCGCTGAAAGAGGCGATTTACAGAGACTTTCGCGAACTGTCGGACGAGCTGGCCGCATGCGCCACCGTTCTCTGTCACCGGGATTTCCATTCGTTCAATCTGATGATCGATCGCGCCGGAGAACTGCGAATTATCGATCATCAGGACGCACGGATCGGTTCGCCCACATACGACCTTGTTTCCCTGTTACTTGACCGCGTAACTTCTCCGCCCGAGCATCTGTGGCTTCGTCAAAAACAGGCCGAACTGCTCGCAAAAAGACTGCGCCTCGGACTCCCAAACCTACGTCCTGATGAATTCGATCGTGAATTCAATTTGCAGGTTGTGCAGCGCTGCCTGAAGGCGGTCGGTACGTTTTCGTACCAGACAGCCGTCCGCGGCAAGACAGGCTATAAAGCTTTCATTGGGCCAATGTTGAAAATTGCGGCCGATGCTGCTCGCGCGGTTGGGAGATTCTCTGCCCTTACAGATTATCTCAATGACGAAACCCTCAAGTTATCTCAATGACGAAACCCTCAAGCGCGAAGATAATCTGCCCGCCAGCTCTTGACAGCCATTTTTATCTCGGTCGGGGTTTTAAGCTCACCGGCAATCGTTCGCTCGACAAGGTTTGCCAGTTCGTCATCACCAGCAAACCGCAATGCAATAATTTGTTCGAGGGTAAGAGCATCGGCGCGCGTACATAACTCCGGCGCGAGCAGTTCACGGTATCGAAGCTTCTCTTCAAGGCGGATCAAACGATCCTGAACCTTTAAAGCTTGCAAACGAGCCGAAAGGCTGACGAATGCCAGCAGAATAACTACACCAATCCAGACCGCATTTTCTACATCCGGTAGCTGGTAGAACCGAATCAGCCGATAAATCAGCAGTAAGATTAGCAAGGGAACAATTATGAAATGCTGAAGCGGGAACCACCGCGTATGGTTGTCGAAGTTTTGTGTTTTTGCCATATGTTCTCGTTAAGCTTAAACTGTAAGGTCTCTACTGCCCAGTCAACGCTATTATTTTACCGCTGGCAAACTTAAGTCAAACTCTCGATCGAAGGGGCTTCGATTTTTCAGCTGAAGCCGATTTATATATCTTCGGCTATCTGCGATTCGTTATGCTAAACTCTCTTTTTACTCTAACTCGTAATAGCGAAAGATCGCTTTAGGCAAATCAAAATGAATCAGGTTTACATCGACCGACTAAGGCAATACATCGGCCAGGAAGTTGTGATCAAAGGCTGGCTTTATAACTCTCGATCGAGCGGCAAGCTAGTATTCCTTCAGGTCCGAGACGGCACGGGAATAGTACAGTGCGTCGTCTTTAAGGGTATTGATGAGGCTATTTTCGAAACTGCGAAATCGCTCGGGCAAGAATCGTCAATAATCGTCAAAGGCACGGTTAAGGAAGACTCCAGGTCACCGATTGGCGTCGAATTGGAAGTTACCGGGCTCGAGGTTATTCAAAACGTCCATAATTATCCGATTACTCCGAAAGAGCATGGCACGGAATTCCTGATGGATCACCGTCATTTATGGATTCGCTCCCGGCGGCAGCACGCGATTCTGAAAATTCGTCACTCCGTCATTCGGGCGACGCGCGATTATTTCGATAACAATGGCTTTACTTTAGCCGATACGCCGATATTTACGCCTGCTGCCTGTGAAGGTACGACTACGCTGTTCGAGGTGGATTATTTTGGCGATGCAAAGGCCTATCTCACGCAATCGGGTCAGCTCTATAACGAAGCAACGGCAGCTGCCTTTGGGCGCTCATATGCCTTCGGGCCAACCTTCCGAGCTGAAAAATCAAAGACGCGGCGACATTTGACCGAATTTTGGATGGTCGAGCCCGAGGTTGCCTTCGCCACCTACGAGGACATTATGGATCTTGGTGAAGGGCTGATTCTGGCGATAATCGACCGCGTCCTTTCCGATCGGCGAGAGGAGCTGAAAACGCTAGAGCGCGATATTTCTAAACTCGAGTCCATAGCCCGACCATTTCCGAGGCTTCATTACGATGAGGCTGTCAGGCTTTTGCAAGAAGGACACGATCAAGGAGAATTGGAACACCGCTTTGAATGGGGAGGAGATTTTGGCTCGCCGGACGAGACTTATCTTTCGCACCAGTTTGGACAGCCGGTTTTTGTACATCATTTTCCAGCAGCGATCAAGGGATTTTATTTCGATGTCGATAAAGAGCGGCCGGAGCTTGCGCTCGGCGTAGATTTGCTTGCACCCGAAGGCTACGGAGAGATCATCGGCGGCGGACAGCGTTCTGCCTCGCTTGAGTATCTCGAACGGCAGATCGAGGCACACAATCTTCCGCGGAAAGCATTCGAATGGTACCTTGATTTGCGGCGTTACGGGACCGTACCGCATTCGGGCTTCGGAATGGGAATCGAGCGCTGCACAGCGTGGCTGTCGGGAACCGAGCATATCCGCGAGACCATTCCATTTCCGAGGATGCTCTACCGCCTGCGGCCGTAGCATTTACCCGACGGCACTTTCATCGCAAGAAGAAATTTTATCGCTCCAATGAGAACGCTTTTTAATTTGCAAAGAAAGTTTTTGGTCCTCATCTCGGTTTGCCTCCTTGTAGCGGTCGGCTGCGCGCAGGATCGAATTCGAGATCTTCGCCCAACTGTAATTCTCCTGTCGATCGATGGAATGCGATTTGACTATTTAGATCGCTTTCGACCAGACAACCTTCAGCGGATTGCGGACCGAGGAGTTCGGGCAAAATGGCTGATTCCGTCGTTTCCGACGAAAACTTTTCCGAATCACTATTCAATCGCAACCGGCCTGTATCCTGAGCATCATGGAATCATCGAAAACAACATACGAGATTTCGGAACGACGTTTTCGCTAAACAAACGCGGGGAAGTTCAAAATCCGCGATGGTGGCTTGGCGAGCCAATCTGGGTCACTGCCGAAAAGCAGGGCCTTCGTGCTGCCTCATTTTTCTTTCCTGGGACGGAAACCGCAATAAAAGGAAAACGTCCAAGTTTTTGGCGCGAATACGACGGTACAATTCCGAATTTTGAACGTGTCGATCAAATTCTCAAGTGGCTGGACCTGCCTGTTACCGAGCGTCCACAAATGATTACTCTTTATTTCAGTGATGTGGACGATGCGGGTCACGCCTTTTCGCCTGACTCGAAGGAAGTGGCCGACGCCGTAAAGCGTGTTGACGAGGCGATCGGTCGATTAGCCGAGGGCTTAAGAGCGAGAGGGATTTTGGATAAGGTCAATCTGATTATCGTCTCGGATCACGGAATGGCAACGGTTTACCGGCGAAACGCGGTAATTATGGATGAATATTTCAATCGCGATGACGCGGAGGCCATCCTTGCAACTAGCGAAATTTGGCAAATATTTCCGAGACCCGGCCGTATGGATAAAATTCTTTCCCAACTCAAGGAAATTCGAAACGCAAGGTGTTGGTCGAAAAGCGAAATCCCGGCTCGGTTACATTACCGGGTAAGCCCGCGAATTGCCCCAATTGTATGCTCCGCTGACGAAGGCTGGTTGTTGGTATCGCGAGAGCAATTCGAAAATTACCGCGCGAGGACCGATTTCGATTCTCCGCGCGGTGCTCACGGTTACGACAATGCCAATGAATCGATGCGGGCAATTTTTATCGCAGCAGGTCCCGGATTTCGGAAAGGTTATCTCGCGGAGCCATTCAAAAATATCGAAATTTACAACCTAATGTGCAAAATCTTACGTCTGCGGCCGGCGGCCAATGATGGCAACCTGAAACGCGTCAGAAATTTGCTGCATTAGGATGGTTTTCTTCGGAGGGTGACAACCGCGATTTCCGGCGGAACCAAAAAACGAATCGGCAGGATGCTCGTTCCGACGCCAGATGTTACAAACATATCGATTCCTCTATCGTAGATATGGCCATAAGCGTATTTCTGCCCGTATGAGGAAGGAACAATCGGACGGCCGAGGACAGGAATCCACACCTGGCCGCCGTGCGTATGGCCTGCGAGAATGAGCCGTAAATCCGGCGAAATACTCAATTCGCCGGTTATCATTGGCAGTACATCTGGGCTGTGCTCTAAGACAATGATGTCCCCGCTGCCTGCGTCAGTGGCAATGACGGCTCGGATCTCGTCGGAAAATGCCTTCCAGGACGAAATTCGCAAATGATCGCGAAGACCCAGCAACCGCAATCTGCTACCGTTCACGTCGATTGTCGCAATTTCGTCGTCCAGAACCCTATAACCGGCGGCTCCAATAGCCGCCTTTACCTTTTCGTCATCGTACCAATGGTCGTGGTTTCCCAATACCGCATAAACCCCGCTTTGTGCTCGCAAACCACGGAGATTCTCGACCATAGTGTCCAGCGGCATAAGCAATTTGGTCCTGCCGAAATTCACCGAAACGAAATCGCCGAGTAGCACGACAATGTCCGGCTGTTGCTCATTTGAAAGAGCGACTACCGATCCAAGCATTTCGGGCGTTACGGCGTTCGAGCCGCAATGCAAATCGGAAATCGCAACAATTTTAAGGCCGTCGAATGACGGGTCGAGATTGCTAATTTCAATTGTCGATCTTGTTACCACAAGTCGGCTTGGCTCGACGAGATAGGCGTAAAAACCGAGCGCGAAAGCTACCACAAGAATCGCGGTGACGATCGAACTAGAGCGGTTAATCCAAGAAATTTTTTTTGGCATTATTCGAAGTACTCCGCCCAACGCCGATTGACAAGCTTTACGGTTGCGTCGAGCGGCTCAACCTCTGCTGGATACCATGGCTTCGTTCTGGCATCGATGACAATCGGAGGTTTGAAAGCAATGTGGTTGTTTATGATTTCGGCCTGCCGGGCCGCAATGTCGGTGGCAGGATTAAACCGTGTCCACGTTTCCCATAGAAAGCGTTTCTCATCTGTGGCCGCAGCAGCTGCATCGCTGACAATTACGACAATCTGCCATTCGGAAAATTT
>PSMA01000002.1:146418-168204 GCA_040289905.1 Blastocatellia bacterium | reverse complement strand
TGACGATCTCTTTGAGGCGCGCCGCTAATGCTTCGATCGTCTCGTTGCGTTCGCGGTATTTCGCCGGAAGGTCCTCTGCGCTCAACAGCAGTCGTGCCTGACCGATGATGCCGGCGAGCGGGTTGTTGATGTTGTGCCAAACTTTAGTAGCGACGATGCGATTGATTTCGGCGAGCCACTCATCACGCTCTTCGACGAGCGCGCGCAGCCGCTCAATTTCAAGCTCGGCGCTCAGCGCTGAAGCCGACATAGATCTGCCCTCAAATGGCAAGCCTTTGTTTGCCGATGGCCTTAACAGCTATTTGTTACGTACGCTCTCGACTCTTGAGCCATTTCAGTCCCTGATCGGAGATCTCCCAAACCGCGGTGGGCGAGTCTTCCTTCATCAATCCTTCGCGAACAAGGGTGTAACGGCACCACTTGGCGGTGTTGCGCCAGCGGGAAGACCGCGGATCGGACGGCACGGACTCGTAGTCATATTGGTTCAGCACGCCCTTCATCTTCTGTTCGACGCGCTCCAACACCTCACCGATGTGTGCGCTGCCCCCCAGGTTCACGAGGGCTTCGAGGATGGGGCGCCGAAAGGCATCTTCCGGGGTGCGCAGCCCCCGGGAAAGCCGATCGCTGGTCTTCCGTGCAGATCGCATTTTCCGGCGCGGAACCTGGGCAAACAAAACCCGCCACTCCTTCTGACTCGCTTTGATCTTTTCGCGGAACTCGGCGACTCGAGTAGCCTCCTCGATGACGAAGCGGGCCTTGTCGTAATCGCCAATTCGAAAGGACTCAGCCCCGGCTTCGTTGAGCGAATTGACCGCCGCCTCAATCTCGTCTAGCAGAATCTCAAAGGCCTTATTAACTTCATTATTCTCCATTTCGTAGATCTCTCGTTTTAGAACTCTCCCAAGGGTCTTTCTCCAGGAGGGCCTCCTCGAGGCGGTCAGGCAGGACGATCCGCACTGTTGCCGGTCGGGCTAAGATCCTCCAATTTTTCGGTCGGACTAGCCGTCCCTCTCTTTGAACCTTTCTTTTGAGTTCTACCCTAACTTTCGCCGGGCGCACAGATTGGGCCATTTTCGCTTATCGGCGCGTCGTGTATGGAATACGTTTTCGGTAAATTTAGGTCCTCTAGGAATTACAAGTACCAGGATTCTAACAGAACTCAATTCTCAAACGCCAAGTCTTGCGCCGGCGCAAAACCGGCCAATTCGAAAATACGGGTTATCGAATGGCTATAGGTTTGACTGAAGCAGTCCATCAGGGCTCGAGCTCGGTTATTCGACCAGGTTTCCCATCCGCGGGGCTGGGCCGGCCGCTGAGTAGATTTTAAGGCAAGTTTTCGACACCCGACTCAAATCAATTGGCTAGAGTCGTTAACTCTTAAATTTAAAACCAGCTTGATTTCCGGCGAGAACTGCCGAAAATGTTGCCGAGGACGCCGCGCAAGATTTGTGTTCCGATTTGCCGGCCGATCGCCGAGCTTGCCGATCGGGCGACGGATTTCCCAACCATTTCGATCAAAGAATCTGGGCCGCGAGCGGCTGAGCGGGCCGCTTTTTCCTGAGCAAGCCGCTGTTTTTCGGCTTCGGCCGCGGCTTGGGCTTCCGAATCGGCTTGTTTGCGCTTTTCGGCTTCTTCCGAGAGTATTTCAAATGCAGATTGGCGGTCAATCGCCGTTTCGTAGGCGCCGGCGACCAGCGATTGGGCGAGAAGTTGTCCGCGTTGTTCGGCTGTAATCGGCCCAATCTGACCGGCGGGCGGGACAACAAATGCGCGTTCGACAATGGTCGGGACGCCTTTTGCGTCAAGCGTCGAGATCAAAACTTCACCGACGCCGAGTTCAGAAATGGCCTTGACGGTGTCAAGTTTCGGGTTTTCACGGAAGCTCTTTGCGGCGACACGGACGGCTTCCTGCTCTTTCGGTGTATAGGCGCGCAAGGCATGCTGGATGCGGTTGCCAAGCTGCGCTAAAACCTTGTCCGGAATATCGGCCGGGCTCTGCGTTACGAAATAAACACCGACGCCTTTTGATCGAATAAGGCGGACTACCTGTTCGATTTTTTCGACGAGTGCGGGCGGAGCGTCGTTGAAAAGCAGATGCGCCTCATCAAAAAAGAAAACGAGCTTGGGTTTGTCGAGGTCGCCGGCCTCCGGTAAAGTTTCAAAAAGTTCCGAGAGCAACCAGAGCAAAAACGTCGAGTAAAGCTTCGGCGAATTAATCAATTCATCGGCGGCGAGCAGATTCAAAACGCCGCGGCCGCCGAGCGTCTGCATCATATCTTCGAGCCGGACGGCCGGCTCGCCGAAAAAGTTTTCGCCGCCCTGCTGTTCAAGTTGCAACAGCCCGCGTTGAATTGCGCCGATTGAAGCTTTCGAAACATTTCCAAGCTGCGTAGTAAATTCTGCGGCATTGTCTCCGATGTATTGCAATAGCGAGCGCAGGTCCTTAAGGTCTATCAAAAGCCAGCCGTTGTCGTCGGCAACCTTGAAGGCAAGCATCAGGACGCCTTCCTGGGTTTCATTCAATTGGAGAATGCGTGCTAGTAGCAAGGGCCCCATTTCAGAAATCGTTGCCCGCAGCGGATGCCCTTTGCGGCCGAATACGTCCCAGAGCGTAACCGGAAAACCCTCGAATTCGGTTTCTTCTAAGCCCAGCGATTTCAGACGCTCAACAACTTTTGGATTTTGTCCACCCGGTTGGCTTACGCCGGTCAGGTCGCCTTTGATGTCAGCCATAAAAACCGGCACGCCGCGGCGAGAAAATTCTTCAGCTAGCCTTTGAAGCGTAACTGTTTTGCCGGTGCCAGTGGCGCCGGTGATGACGCCGTGGCGATTGGCCATCTGCGGCAAAAGATAAAAACTATGCTCTTCGCGTTTTGCGACAAGGATCGGTTCGCTCATATTTCGAGATATTATAACGCCGGAGCGGCGGCGAGCGCTACGTCAGAATTTCTGTCGACGGGCGTATGGCTGATCTTTAACGGGTGATTTCGAGCAAATGTGCAATCGCATTTGAGGCAGATGGCGGAATTGAACCGTTGTACCTTGATAACTTCAGCCCAAGTCGCCTCGCGGTCGCAAGTCGAACGATTGTCTGCCGCGAGACGGGAAAAAATAGGACCTCCTCGGCGCCTTCGTCGGATTCGCGAGCCAAACGAAGCGGAACGCCGATTGGGATTTTCTGCCCGTCAGCCGTAATCTCTAGACTGCTTGAATCCGAAAAACGAAAATCATCCGCTGAAATCAGGAATGCGAGTGCGTAGGCGCTTTCTTCAAATTCGGCCGGCGAGCCGCTATAGAGAAAGAGCGTCCGCAAATACACCGCATTTATGCTTCGTGCCTGATAAAGCTCTACAGGCGCCGGCCCTGTTGCCGTAAATCCGCGCCGAATGCCGGGATCATAGTAGGCCGCAAAATCGTCCGCCGAGGAATTTTTAATCCGCCAAAGTGAGACGGCTGTGGCTTCATTTGACCTTGATGCGGCAGTCTTCCGATTAGAGTTCGATTGCGAAAGAGCACCGCCCGCGGCCTGGCTAAGGAGCGTTACATATGCAGCCAGCGACTTGCCGGAAGATTCCGTCGAATATTTAGCCGAATCGCGAAGCTTCTCCGCCGTATCCGGATATGCCCAGATACCGCGCTTTTCCTCTCGTGCAAGACTTTGTAATTTCTCGAATTCCCTGAGTTCTCCAGCCGAAACGTCGTTCGGGTCAAAAACCGCTGCGCCGTCGCGAAGCAGTTGCTCGGCGATATTTATGCCGTCGACGAAGAGGCGGCCTTCGGCCGGCGCCGCAGCTGAACCGGACGAAGTAGCAATCGCTATCGGCTGAAATTCGCAGGATTTGCCCAGTGCAAGCCGTGCGAAATGCTCGCGAACCGCTTCGTAGAGTGGATGGCCGGGCAGAGGCGTCCGAATAGACCGCAGCGACGCAATTATTCGGCTCGAGCCCGTTTCGATTACAAACGTTCGGCCGTCAACGACTTCGGCAACGCGGCCCACGATTCGCGACTGTGCCGCAACTGTGTCCGCAAGGGCGGCAAAAACCGCCAGCATTAACGGGAGCATCCGGAGCAGCATAAATAAAACTCAGCGGGAGAGCTTTGCCTCGAGGTCATACTCGCGAAGCCTTCGATAAAGCGTCGACGGCGAGATGCCGAGCAGCTCGGCGGTCTTGCCGCGATGCCAGCCGGTTTTTTCAAGTGCACTGAGTATCTGCTGTCGCTCGACGTCTCGAAGGCTGACCGGCGCTGTATTTTGGAAAGAGGAAACCGGGACGAAACTCGGCGATGTATACTTAACAGCAACGCTTGCGCCGTCGCGCCGATAGACGACCTCGGGCGCGAGTTCCTTGAGCGTTATCCTGCCGTTATCGGCCAAGAGGACTGCACGCTCAAGGCAGTTTCGCAACTGGCGGACATTGCCCGCCCAGGAATACGAGCGCAGCGCCTCGAGCGCGGGCTGCGTTAGGTTCGGCGGATTTGGACCGGCAATCTTTTGCAGCAGATGGCGCGCAAGCGGCTCGATATCTTCGCGTCGCTCGCGAAGCGGAGCGATGTTAATTTCGAAGCTGTTTATTCGAAACATCAGATCTGCGCGAAAAACGCCGTCATAGATCGCCTTTTGCGGATCTCGGTTCGTCGCCGCGATTAGGCGGACGTCGACCTCCACTTTTTTTACACCTCCAACGCGGAAAAAGTTGTTTGTTTCGAGCGCCCGAAGCAGCTTCGATTGTAGCGGCGAAGGCATTTCCATTACTTCGTCCAAGAAAAGAGTTCCGCCGTCGGCAAGTTCGAAAAGTCCCAGTTTTCGAGTTCGAGCGCCTGAAAATGCGCCGGCCTCATGTCCGAAGAGTTCGGACTCGAGCAATGTATCCTGCAGAGCAGCGCAGTTGAGGTCAATAAACGGCTTGTCTTTCCGCGGGCTCAAGCGATGAATTGCCTGAGCAATCAGTTCCTTTCCAGTTCCAGATTCACCGGTAATGAGAACCGATGTATCAGAAGGAGCGACGCGCCGGACGAGCCGTAAAACTTCTTTCATTTGTGGCGATTCGGCAACGATTTCCGGCAAACCGCCGCTCGTCCTTGCAAGCTGGGCACGCAGGCGCTGGTTATCAATCTTTAACCGATATTTTTCCGCTGCCGCAACAACGAGTGCCGAAAGCTCCGCTATTCGATATGGCTTTGTCAAATAATCATAGGCCCCAAGCTTCATAGCCTCGATCGCGGTTTCGACGGTTCCCTGACCGGTAAGCATAACAACTTCCGGTGGATTTGCCGCTTTTTCCCTTAGTCGGCGAAGAAGGCCGATCCCATCCAGCCGCGGCATATTTATATCGCAAAGCAGGACGTCAAAATCTTCAGATTCGAGCCGCGCCCAGGCTTCCTCGCCGTCTTCGGCAGTTTCTACGATGTGGTGTTGGCGGGAGAGTTCCTTTTGCACCACAATCCTTAAATTTTTTTCATCATCTACAACAAGGAGTTTGGCCATAATCAGATTGGGAGAGTTTTTTTAATGAGGATCCAGATTGCGGGATCGGAAGAAAAGAATTCCGGTGGGCCTCGTCAATCGGTAATCGGAAGCAAAATTCTAAAAGTAGTGCCCTTTCCTAGGGTTGAGCGGACGCTAAGACGTCCCGAATGATCCGTTATGATTCCATAGCAGACCGCGAGGCCGAGGCCTGTTCCTTTCCCAACTTCTTTCGTCGTGAAGAACGGCTCGAAAATTTTCGACATATTTTCCGGCGGAATTCCAATACCGGTATCTGCTACTTCGATTGCAACGCTCTTTGCCTGTCCATAAGCGCGAAACGTTAAAGTGCCGCCGCCGGGCATCGCATCGATCGCGTTTGTCGCAAGAGCTATAACTGCCTGTTGGATCTGACCAGCATCGGCCTTTACCTGCGGAATATTTTCGGCGATTTCAAGTTCGACAAATAGGTTTTCGCCTCGTTTCTGATGGGAAATAAGATTGGCCGAAGAGCGGAGCAGATCTCCTATGTCTATCGGGATTCGGTTGCCCGTTCGCGCACGGCTAAAATCAAGCAGCCCGGTCGTAATCGATTTACAGCGAAACGCCTCGCTTTTTATCAGCCCGAGGTATTCCACAAGATCAGCCGCGGCTTCGCAACCTTCAAAAGCCCCTTCTTTTGCCCTTTCCTCCAGAGCCTCGGCACAGGCAGCAATGGTCGCGAGCGGATTGCTTATCTCATGGACGACACCAGCAGCAAGTCGCCCGACTGCGGCCAACTTTTCTGCACGCGAAACGGCATGCATCGCCTCGACGCGAATCGTTACATCTTCGCCGACTGTAATGACATGCGTTACTTTGCCCGTTTCTGGGTCTTTCATCGGAATCTTGCTAACGAGCCAATGCTTCGTCGAGCCGTCCTCGGCAACTGTTTGCTGCTCGATGCGCTCGATGCGTCCTGTCCGAAATACACGTTCAAATTCCTGGCGTACGCGGCCTTCTGGATAGCGTGCCAGCACTTCGAAAACGTTACGCCCAATCGCAGAATCTCGCGGAATACCCTGCACACCAATCTCGCGATGACGGTTCCAGGTGACGATGCGATAATTTCGGTCAACGACGTAGAGCGATACCGGCAGCGAGTCGAGGATCGCCTCGGTAAACCGTCTATGCTCCTCGCGCGCTCGCGTGACCGAACTGTTTATTGCTTCTTCGTAGTGAGCCGAGAGATTTACGCTCATTGCCGCCATCTGCGTTGCAGCATCTATCACGCTGCCTTTGCCTTCGGTAAAATCGTTTTTTTCGGCAAACCCGACGATAATCGCGCCTTTGATTTCTCCGTTTATGTGCAGTGGCGAAACGTATTCGGCCGCGTGCATATCACCGCTTAATAGAAAAGACGACTTGTTTTCTTCAAGATAACCGACCTGCGGCGGCAACAAATCGAGCCATCTTTCCAACTGCCCTCGATTGAGAAAATCCGAAACAATCTCGCCTTTTTTATCATAGGCGCAACAAATCATCCCGATATTCTCGAGCTCAGCCACAAACGCGCACATTTCAGCGCCGACCCTTGTCTGGATCGCATCGGCAACACGGCAGGCAACTTTTTTTGGATGAACGGTAAAAAGTAGGCTGCGGCCGAGATCGGATATAAAACGGAGTTCGGGCGTTGCGTCACCGAGCCTGGCTGAGAGCATCGATTGCTTAGCTGTAGATTTGCTTGCGGGTTGGAATGGCATCGTGATTAACCGACCGGCCTGCCGGAATTCATTGGAAAACTGGTGACAAGGTAAGAGGCGTTTTCCCGGGGATACTGACAGAGGAAGTTGTGCGAACTCCCAAGAAGATTAAAAAACTTTTTGCTTTGTTTGTCAATAGTATCGGCGCGGTTGAAGGCTTGCGGGATCCGCCTGTTCACCAATAGCACTTTACGCAAAGCGCGACGGGCAAAATCGGCGTCCATCGGTTACAATTCGCTTAAGAAATGATAGTCAGACGTCTCGCGGGTCCTTTGTTGCTTTGCTTTTTCTCCTTCGCTGCCCCAGCGGCAGAAGCTCAGGGGCGAGTTATCGTAGATAAAACCGTGGCGGTCGTAACCGACGGCGCGCGTAGCGAATTAATAACCTACTCGGATCTAATCTGGCAGCTTGCCTTGCAGCCGAACGTTCCGCTTTCACCGCCACGGGCAGAGGATCTGCAGCGTGCTCTTCGGCTTCAGATTGATCAACGGATCTTTGCCCTCGAGGCCGAGAGGCTCCCGCGAACAGCGCCGAGCGATGCCGAAATAAAGGATCAGATTGCGGATTTGCTGTCACGTTTTCCCTCGACCGCCGATTTCGAGCGCCGTTTGCGGCAGGTTGGTTTCAAATCAGTCAAGGATGAGAATTTCGAGACTATCATTTCTCAGCGGGTTGCAATTGAAAAGTACATAGATTTCCGTTTTCGTTCCTTCGTTGTGATCACGCAAGAGGAGCTACGTAAATACTACAGCGAAACATATTCGCCCGATTTTCGAAAAAGAAATCCGGGCCGGATTGTTCCGCGATTTGAAGAAGTTGCCACTGAAATCGAGCGCGAACTGACCGAAGCGCGCATTGCCCGCGATATCGAAGAGTTTCTAGAAGGTGCGAAACGGCGCCTGACAATCACGATTTTGATGGAGCCGTAGGCTGCGTTTTGCAAGCGGTCGAATCTTCGCGAGTAATCTTGATTTCCTGAACCTCGCGGTCTAGAATCTAAATTTTCCCACTCTTGAAAGGGCCGGAGTGGCGAAATTGGTATACGCACCAGACTCAAAATCTGGCGGGATTCACTTCCCATGTCGGTTCGAGTCCGACCTCCGGCACCATGTCTACTTTTTGATCAGCGTCATTTTCCAGTTCGGATTGATCGGAATCTCAAAAACGGTTCCGGCGGGCAGCCGCTTGAATTCCGCTGCATATTCCCGAAAGCGATAGTCGACGCGCCGCGGTAGCCGCCAATCGAAAATTACTCCGCCAAGGGACGCAACAGCCAAAGCGCCGCCGATTATTTTCGGTCGAAAATCATTTTCGGCCGTTGCAACTAGCCGGAGAATGCCTGCATAAATCGTAAATGTCGGGATAAACCAATATCTGATTGCGGTGTCGTTGGCGGCGATAAAACTCCATTGGCCGGGCTCTGGCGAGACGGCAGGCGAAATTAATGCCGAAGCAACCGTCAGCATCGAAAATACCGACAGAGCTCGAAGTTCTCGGCAGCCGCCGAACGCCATCGCGACAAAGCCGCTTGCGGCCAGTCCAGCGGCAACGAACACAACGGCCGGCGAATAGATCGGCGTGCGAGCCAAAAATTCAAATCCGCGCGAGCCGAGGATCGGTGAAATCGCCAGGTGGCGGGCAACAATCCGCGCCCAGGAATCGGCGCTAACTCCAAGGTCCGGTTGAATCGGCCGCTCGAATGATAAAAGCGAAGCGGCTTGCAGGACCGCTCCAACGACAACAACGGCCAAAACAAGCCGCAAATGCTTTTCGCGTGAGCGAAGAAACGCTGCCGCGACAATCGGGGCTAGGATCAGGCAAAATGGTCCGCTAACGGCCATTATCGAGACCGCCGCAAGATCGAAAATTCGGGCAGTGCGTCCGCCTGGCGGCCTTGCCGCGATAATCAGACACGCAAGCATCGCAAGATGCCATTGTGAATTTGTGACGTTGGCGAATACTTCCCAAGAATGCGGCATTGCAAGATAACCAAACGCCAGAGCGAGCCGCCATTTCTTTTCGGGGAGAAAATCTGCGAGCCTATCGGATGCAATAAATGCCGCAACTGTAATTTGAACCGCGGCTGCAACGAGAAAGAAAAACAACGGTGCAAAGTCCAGTTCGAACGCCTGGCTAACGATCGCGACAAGACGCGAAAAGGTCTGGAAGTATCCCGCCTCGGGTGTTGCCAGCGAATAAAGAATACCGTGATTATACGCGTCGGCGTACCAGTTTCGGCCGTCTTCGGCCCAGAATTGCGGATTAGTAATTGAAGATGGGTTGCGGCTAATTATGATGGCAAAAGATCCGGCGGCAAATGCGAGCCAAAAAAGGGGCTTCTGCAATTTTTTGGAGTGTAGACCCAATTTCACGCTTTTGCTCGTAAGAACTCCGCCGACTAGTAAATGTAAACGCCGCAGAAGGCGTCAATAGCTTCTGCGGCGGTCCGGTTACCGAGGTTTGCAATTGACAAGTTATCGGAAACGCTGATAATCGATCGTTTGTCCGTCCGTGTTCGAAACGGTGCGGATCCCGTTCCCTCGGCGATAGATCGTTGATGTTGCTCCATTGATATTGAGTGTAGTGCCATCCAGAGATCCATAGGAAACGTTTCCATTGATATTCACTGCTACGTTCCCGTTGTTTCCGATCGTCACTGTAATCCAAGTTCCATCGACAGGACTTCTCCCTCGAAAGGTGCCGATCGCCCAAGAAGGAACATTGCCGCCGCCCGGATTGCCGGGGTTTTCGCTACCCGAGATGTTCCGGCTATATACAATTGTTTCACCATTCATTGTGCTTACGGTGTTAATACCGACATTTGTACGGAAGACTTTTGACGTATTACCGTCAATGACGAGCATATTGCCGCGCGTGAACGAACCATAACTGCGGTTTCCGTTCATAAATGCGATAACCGAACCATCGCTTCCGATTGTCAAAATTATTTGCGAGCCATTCGGTGCGGTTCCGTAAAACGTTCCTTGAGCCCAGGATGGCGGCATTATTGCATTTCCCGGATTTCCCGGAAAACCCGGATTCCAACCCCCTCCGTTCCATCCGCCACCGGCAATACCCGGCAAATCGTACGTATCGGCGAGTTTGTTGATATCGTTGCGAAGGCGGTTCCATTGACGCTCAATCCTTTGCCGAAACGCAATTGAGTTCATAGTATTGTTAAGCGGAATTGCCGAATTGATTAAATTCCGCACCTGATTCCGGCTTTCCCACCAAGAATTCTGTCGGTCAAAATCGCTTCGAAGTCGATTGGTCGCATTTTCAAATAAATCAACTTGATTACGATAGGCTCGCTTTTGCGAGCCGCTAAGCGAGCTGCGATCCAGCTCTCTTAGAAAATCCCGGCGAAATTCGTCGCCGCTATCTTCGAGTTGCCGAATAATGTTATCAACCTCCGAGCGTGATAGCTGCCCGACGTATCTTCCCTGCGCAGCTGCATCGCCACCGCTGACGAACAGAATTCCGATCGCCGCTAAAAGCAGCGTAACCAACTTGCCAATTGAAAGTTTTTTCATAATTTGACCTCCTGCGTAATCAAGAATTTATTCTCCTCCCGAACAATCTCGGCCCGGTTCTTTCATCATTCGACCGGCCGCGAAGAACAATGCCTTGGTTTCCCAATTTGGGCATTTCGCAGCAAACGATAAACTATTTCTTCGGGAATGTTCAGCAAGTATATTCGCCATCTGACGCTTTTTCAACACGAAACTCTCTTGCAACACGAAATTTATGACATTTATTCTCGACGACTATGATTTTCAGCTTCCGAAAGAACTGATTGCCTCGCAACCTTTAGAGAGGAGAGATGCGGCGAAGATGATGCTTGTCGACCGCGGTTTGCGACATTTCGATGACGCTTTTTTCTCGGAGTTGCCCAATATTTTAACTGCCGGCGACGTGGTCGTTATAAACAATACGCGAGTTTTTCCCGCAAGGCTTTTTGGTACGATCCCGACGGGCGCTCGTGTTGAAATTTTTCTCGTTGAAGAAAACAACGATAAAACCTGGAATGCACTTGCCAAACCGACTCGCCGACTTCGGCCGGGGAAAATCGTTGACTTTGGAAGCGGACTCTCCGCTGAAGTTATCGAGAAGAATCCGGACTCAAGCATTACAATTAGGTTCAATCGCGCCGAAGAGCTCTTCGAGATACTTGAGGAAATCGGACGGACGCCTTTACCGCCTTACATCAAGCGGCCGGCGGATGTTCCGGATAGAGATCGCGAGAGGTACCAGACGGTTTATGCAAAATATCGCGGCTCAATCGCCGCACCGACTGCGGGCCTCCATTTTACTCCAAAAGTACTAGACGCTTTGCGACAAAATGGGATTGACCTAATAGAGATTACGCTCCACGTCGGTTACGGGACATTCGAGCCTGTCCGCGTCGACGATATACGGTTTCATCGCGTGAAACCGGAGCGTTACAGCCTAACAAGTGTATCAGCGGCCACGCTAAATGCAGCAAAATCGGACCAGCGCCGCATTATCGCCGTCGGGACAACGACAACGCGCGCGCTTGAAACAAACCTCCGCAATTTCGGCAAATTCACTGCTATTAGCGAACTGGCAGATCTGACCATTCTTCCCGGCCACGAATTCAGCGCAGTCGATGGACTTTTGACAAATTTTCATCTTCCCAAGAGCTCGCTGCTGATTCTGGTTTCCGCATTTGCCGGTCGCGAATTTATAATGAAGGCATATGCACACGCCGTACAGCAAGGCTACAGATTCTATAGCTACGGGGATTGCATGCTAATAACCTAGCATTTTACGGGTTGACAAACGTGGCTGTTTTTCAGACATTGAAGAGCATTTTTCTGCCCGTTTCTGGCAAGGCTATCACGGCGCCTGCTTTGGCGACGAGTTACAGAATCAGTCCGCTGACAGAAAAACGGATCCGCGACGTGATACGCCTAAACCATCGTTGCTTCCGGAATGGAGAAAATTACACCCGGCACACCTTTGCTTATCTTTTCAACGAACCAAATGTAATTTCCTACCAGGTAGCTACCGAAAACGGTGAAATGGCCGCATTTCTTTTCGTTATTCTCAATCCGGACGGGACCGCACACTTGACTACGATTGGCGTAGCACCGGAGCACCGCCGACGCGGACTTGCCGAAAGGCTCCTTCTTCATTTGGAAAAAGTGCTTCGCGATAAAGGAATCAGCACCATTGTGCTCGAAGTACGCCTCAGCAATCACGCTGCCCGCCAACTTTATGAAAAGTGCGGTTATGTCGCCGTAAAAACCATTCCGAAGTATTACTCGGATGGCGAAGATTGCATTTTGATGCTCCGCGCGATTTGACCAGTCGATGATTTCCTTGCCGAAGATTTATCCTATTACCGACTCAAGCCTTTCTGGTCGGACGCATTCGGACCTCGTCGCCGAATTTGCCGCCGCTGGAGCGACGCTAATTCAAATTCGCGAAAAAAACGCGCCGGCTCGCGATTTCTATCTCGAAGCAGCCCAAGCCGTTGCCATTGGCCGCCGCTTTGGCTCAAAAATTATAATCAACGACCGCGTTGACATCGCAATAGCTGTAAACGCTGACGGCGTTCATCTAGGACAATTCGATCTGCCTCCCGATCAGGCTCGAAGACTATTGGGCCGGGACAAATTAATCGGATTATCAACACATAACTTGTCACAGGCGATGGAGGCACTTCGCCTCGGTGTTGACTACATCGCCTTCGGGCCGATATTCCCGACCTCTACGAAACTGAATCCGGATCCGGTCGTCGGACTTCGACAGCTCGGCGAAATTAAATCGATTGCTCGGAATGTGCCGGTCGTCGGAATTGGTGGAATTGGCCGCGATACGGTTGCCGCGGTGCTTTCGGCCGGCGCCGATTCAGTGGCGATCATTTCGGCTATTTACGAAAAAACCTTCTCTGCGGCCGATAATTACTTGGATTTGCTAGATTCTGCAAACAAGGTAAAACGGATTTGAAAAATGTCTTGCAATCGTTTTACTTGTTGAGTAATAATTGATTGCGGCATGCGATCGGCCGCTTGGCACTTAAAAAGTTCTCCTATCTACCTTCCCGGCCCAATTTTTCAATGGAGCCATTCCTGAAATGAGTTTGCTAGACGTAGCACCGATTATTGAAGAGATGCTGCTGATATCCGACAATATCAGCGATTTGAATTTTTCCTGCGGACAAAAACCACAGGTTGAAATCAACGGTACGCTGTATTCGACATCGCCGCTCGGGCTTGGCCGCTTGACGGCCTACCAGACTGAAATGATTGCGATGTCGATTCTGCGCGGCAACCCGGACGCAGCTTATCAACTAGCAAAAAACCGAACGGCCGATCTTAGCTACGCTCTTCCTGGAAAATGCCGTTTCCGCGTTAACATCTTTCAACAAAGAAACTCGTATTCCATTGTGATGCGGGTAATTCCACGCGAAATCCCGACATTCGAGCAATTGAACATCCCGCCTCAGCTTAAAGAAATTTGTAATATCCGCAACGGTATCGTGCTTCTTACCGGTCCGACCGGCTCAGGCAAAAGTTCGACGCTCGCGGCAATCATCGACCAGATAAACGAAACGAAAAGCTATCATATTGTTACTATCGAAGACCCTATAGAGTTTCTCCATAATCATAAAAAGAGCACAATCAACCAGCGCGAAGTCGGCTCCGATACAAAAGATTTCGCTTCCGCACTGCGCGCAGCCCTGCGACAAGCGCCGAAGGTCATCCTCGTCGGCGAAATGCGCGATATCGAAACGACGGAGATTGCTCTTGAAGCAGCGGAAACCGGCCATCTAGTGCTTTCGACTCTGCACACTATCGATGCTTCGAAAACCATTGATCGAATCATCGGACTTTATCCAAAAAACGAGGAAAAAGTCATCCGGACGCGCCTTGCACAAACTTTTCGTTACATCGTCTCGCAGCGCCTCATACCGCGCGCCGATGGCAAAGGACGGATTGCAGCAGTAGAAATTCTGAAATCGAATCCGCGGACGCGCGAATACATCGAAAAAGGAGAGACGGAAGGGAAGACGCTGCTTGATGCGATTCGTGACGGCGAACTCGACGGGATGCAGGATTTTGACACCGTTATTCGAAAGATGATCGAGCAGGGAATAGTCACGCTCGAAGATGGGCTTTCCTACGCGACAAATCAAAACAATTTGCTTCTCCAACTAAAGGGCCTCTCCTCGACCGAAGATTACCTAAATAACAACAAAAACAAGCGGCCTGTAGTTGAGCCGATCTCTCCGTCGCCGGCGGCCACCGCAAGCTCTTCGGGCACCTCAGTACTCGATATGCTCGAATAAACTTTTAGTTCGAACATTCTGCCGCCGGCCGGAAGCAATCAAAATTTTATGATTATACGTTGTGACAACTGCTCTGTCTCGCTTCAGCTTGATGAATCAAAGATCCCTAACGGCAATTTTACAATCCGCTGTCCCCGCTGCCAGAATATGCTACGGGTAAAAAAGGATTTAAGCGGTACGATCTCTCCGCCGGTCCAACAGCTTGCGGAAAATAAACTTGCAGAGCCGGCCGCGGCCGGTGGTCGTAAATGTACTGAAAAGCAGGCCGCATTTGAGATAAACAGCGCGCTGAAAATGTTGCTGGCGGCACTTAAGGAAGGCGGCGAAAAAATCGAATCCGCCACTGATCCGGCACAAAAGCCGCGGCGCGTACTCCTTTGTTTAGGCAAACATCGGGACGAAGTAGCAAGAATTTTGGCCGATGCCGGTTATAGAGTTTACGTAGCTCAGACACCGGCACAGGCAACTGAAAGGCTTCGCGAATGGAGGACTGAAATAGTTATTTTCTCACCGGATTTCGCGCTCGAAATGGGCGGAGCCGCTATTTTACAGCAAAAAGCAAATGCAATGTATTCGGCCGAACGCCGGCGGCTTTTCCTCGTTTCGCTCGAAGACGCGGGCACGACAATGAACGCGCACGAGGCGTTTCTCCGCAACCTGAATCTAATAATAAACACGGCTGATCTGAAGCAGCTCCCGCTGATTCTAAACCGGGCGTTGATGGACTTCAACGATCTTTACTACTACCTGAACCGCGGGCTCGGCGTCGAGGCAATTTAGAACTTAGAACGAGCCGAAGTCAGAGTCTTGCCGCTTTTTGGCAACCGCCGCATCTATGGATTGCCCGTCCCATTTTTAGCGATACCGGCTTTGCCGCAGCCGCGTCTTCGTCAGGTGAAACGCGAGCGGGCATCCACGGTCGATGCCGATTCGATTCTTTCCACCTTTGGCTAACGATCTTCAGCCGTGAAGTTCTGATTCGTCCCCGACGGCAAGCTCGCAAACGAGCAGTTCGATTTGCAACCTTGAACCTCTCGGACCTCCACCTCCAACCGACGTTTTGATAGCCAGATCAACCTCGGCGATCCGCTCGATTGCCCGTCGCAGGAAATCTCTTCCATATCTGCGTGCTGAGGCGATAAAAGCGTTCTGATCGGAATAACGGAGTTTCAAGGATTTTGCTGCCTCGGCAGGCCGCCAACCCGATTCGATCATTTCCTTTAACATCACGAGTCGGCGGTAGTTATAAGAAATCAGTCCGATCAGGGCCACAGGCTCTGCCCCATCATCGAGGATTTTCTTTAGCGTTCGAAGCGCAAGCCGACGGTTTCCGCTAAGCAGATGTTCGGTGAGCTTAAAGCTGGAAATCTCTCGGCGATTAGGGACAAATTCATCGATAAGTTCGTGAGTAATCGTTTTTTCGGGAATTGCGGCGGTGATCAACTTTTCGAGCTCGCCGCTGAGACGGCGGAAATCAGGACCTGTCAGTTCAATCAAATGTCGCGCGGCAGTCTGGGAAATCGCGGCTCCAGCATCTGCCGCGGCGGAAACGAGTCGCTCGAGAAGGTCAGCTTCGCTGAGTATCGAAAATTCAACAGCGGCGGCTTTTTCCTTCAGCAGCTTGGTGGTTTTTCGAGTTCCGTTTAATTCATCCGCCAAAAATATCAAAACTGTTTCCGGCGACGGATCGGAAAGATAACGCTCGAGTCCCTCGAGCCAGCTTTCCTTCAGGGTATCGCCCGCAGCGTTAGCAGCGATTTTTAAATCTCTAACGATAACCACGCGCCGCGGAGACATAATCGGCAACTGGCTGGCGGTTTCGATCGCCGCGATTAGTTCGTCCGGCGTGTTCAAGCTGAATTCGGCTTCGTTGAATTCCCGCGGAGCTCCCGGCGGAATCGCCCGCTGTGCAATTGTCCGCGCGGCTAGATTGCGGAGGTACTGCTCTTCGCCGTAAAACAGATAAACCGGCGCAAATGTTCCCGTCCTTATTTGCTCACGTAGTTTTTCGCGGCTAAGTTCCATCAGAATCTAAGTTTCATTTCGCGGTAGAAACTCTATTTTTTTTCGCGGCTGACGCCCGCTCCGTTAATGATAGCCGATACAACGGATTCGCCGAATGCTCTGGCTATTCGATCAACCGCCGGATCTTCTTCATTGAAAAACGATCGTGGATCGGACGAAAATTCAAACGAATCGCGAAAAACGAAGTTTTGATTATCGTAAAGTATCTTGTCGTTTTTCAGGTCGCGAACCGTAACGGCAGCAACGACCTGAACCTCGTAAACGCGGGCCCGGCCTTCGCGATCGAGAAGTACGCCGGCAAAGGAAAAATCGCGGATTGTGCCTTCAATGACCGCATCGGCACCTTCAATTGTTCCCTGGACGCGCAGTCCATTTCCACGGCGGATAATTTCTCGAGTTACGGATTCGGTAAATCGCGATTCTATCCGATAGCGGACGCCGCGCGCCTCATATTTAAAGGCCGGCACCGCAATCCGCCTCGCTCCATTTGGCAACCCCGTACCGGTTACCGGCTTGTAACATTCGGTAAAGCCCAAGGTAGCGAAAATCAATCCCGACGCGGCAACGATGCGGAGAAAAGCGCGTATTCGTTTCACGATTTTTGAATTCTGCAAATCTGCCACCCCATTTTCGACGGAAGAGTTATCCGCCGTTTTTCGGTTTTCTAAATTCGGTATTATCATTACACAGATGACAAAGATTTTTGTAACTGGCGGTGCGGGTTTTATCGGTTCCGATTTCGTTCGCTATGTCTTAGAAGAAAATCGGGACGTAACGGTTGTGAATTTTGACGCGCTCACGTATGCGGGAAATCCGGAAAATTTAGCTGGGCTTGACGAAAGCCGACACCGGTTTGTTCGCGGCGATATTTGTGACCGACGCGCGGTGATCGCCGCAATACCGGACGATTGCGACGCAATTTTTAATTTCGCAGCCGAATCTCACGTAGATCGCAGCATCGATTCGGCAGATGAATTTTTGCGTACTAACGTAATCGGGACGCAGGTTTTGCTCGATGTGGCCCGCGCGAGAAAAGTAAGGCGTTTTGTCCAGATTTCGACCGATGAGGTAATGGGCAGCCTGCCCGATGACAGCGAAGAATACTTTACGGAATCATCGCCGCTACGTCCGAATTCGCCTTACGCTGCCTCAAAGGCAGCCGCTGAATTTGTCCTCCGGGCGGGCCGCGAAACGCATAAAATCGATACCGTCATTACTCGCTGCGGTAACAATTATGGACCGCGACAATTTCCCGAAAAGCTGATCCCGCTGATGATCGCAAATGCGCTCAATGACGAGCCGCTGCCCGTTTATGGCGATGGTTTGAACGTCCGCGATTGGATCTACGTCCGCGATCATTGCCGCGGAATCTGGCTCGCTTATCTGAAGGGCCGCTCGGGCGAAGTGTACAATATTGGAGCTCGCAATGAGCGGCGCAACCTGGATGTAGTCAAGGCGATTCTCGACGCACTCGGCAAGCCCCATAGCCTGATAACCTTCGTCGATGATAGGCCGGGCCACGACCGGCGTTATGCGATCGATCCTTCAAAAGCCGAAAACGAACTCGGTTGGCAGCCGATCACGAGTTGGGAAAGCGGGCTGGAGGCGACGATCCGCTGGTACCGAGAAAATCCTGATTGGGTAAACCGCATTCGAACGGGCGAATATCGCAATTATTACGACCAGATGTACGGAGAGCGGCTCGAGCGAGCAATTTCGAAATAAATGAAAATCAATGAAAATTTTGGTAACTGGAGCAAACGGCATGGTTGCCGGCTCGGTCATTCGCCAATCGCTGGCAGCTGGCGACGAAGTGATTGGGCTTGCGCGGGAAAGTCTGGACATCTCGAACCGAGATAATGTATTCGATGCGATTGTGAAGCACCGTCCGGACGCGTTGATAAACTGTGCGGCATTTACTGACGTGGACGGCGCCGAATCGAACCCGGAAGCGGCATTTGCCGTGAACGAGCAAGGTGTAAGAAATCTTGCCGCTGCTGCTGGTGCGATTGGATGCGTATTCGCAACTATTTCGACAGACTACGTTTTCGACGGCCGCAAAAGCGGATTCTACACGCAGCGCGATCTGCCGGCGCCGCTTGGGGTTTACGGGAAATCGAAACGCGCGGGCGAAATCGCCGCCTTTGCCGAAAATCCGGCTTCGATCATTGTCCGCTCGGGATGGATTTTTGGACCGGGAGGCAGAAATTTTCTGAGCAGGGTTCCCGATTTTTATCTCAATGGAACTAGCTTTACCGCAATTTCCGATTCATTTGGAACGCCGACCTACTCCGAAGATCTTGGAAATCGCTTGCGAGAACTTGCGGCCGCGGCTCTGCCTGGCCTTTATCACATTACAAATACCGGTCCCGGAACGTCGTATTTCGGATTTGCGGATTGGGTCCGGAAGCAAATGAAGGTAGACGCCGCAGCTCCGGAGCCAATCGCGTCAGTGAGTCTGAATCGACCGGCTCCAAGGCCTGAAAATTCGCGGCTTGCTTGTCTTATCAGTGAGAGACTGGGATTTGCGCCGATGCCGGATTGGAAAGACGCGATTCGCCGATTTCTCGCAACGTTTTCGGACGCCCGGATCTAGGCTCTGTCGCCATTGCCATTTTCAGCCTCAGATGAGGCGTCTGGCGCCGAGCGGTAATAATCGTAATAGCTCGAGCCGTAATATTCATACTCCATAGAGCCCGATTTCAGGCCGTTTAGAACGACGCCATAGATTCTTGCCCCGACCGTGCTGAGCCTCTGCTTGAACCGCCGCATCAGATGCATTGAACTTTTTCCAGCCATCGCAACTATTACGACACCGTCCACGATTGTTGAAAGTATCGCGGCATCGGTAAACGAAATTGCCGGCGGCGAATCTATGATAATGTGTTGATAACGGCCACGCAAGATTTCCAGCAAATTGCGCATTTCGTTAGAGCCTAAAAGCTCTGCCGGGTTAGGCGGTATCGGACCGCTCGTAATTACCTTTAGCCGCGGCAAATCCCGGCAAGTCTTGATAAGATTTTCGGTATTTCGGTCGCCTGACAGGTAATTTGTTAGGCCTATCGTATTCTCCATTCCAAAGTAATTATGCAGCCGCGGCCGCCGAAGATCACAATCGACGATAATAACATCAACATCTGCCTGTGCCAGGGTAACTGCGGTATTTACCGCAGTTGTCGTTTTGCCCTCGGATGGCTGCGAAGAAGTGATTAGAATTGATTGCGGCGGCTTCCCGGCCGATGAAAATAAAAGCGAGGTCCGCAGATGGCGATATGCTTCGGCCGTTGGCGATTGCCGCTCTTCGAGCGTAATTAGCTGCGTCGGCGCGATGTCGGTTTCGCTTCCGCCCGAAAGAAGCTTTCGCCGCTCTGCGTTTCCGTAATGTGGAATCAGGGCCAGCGTCGGAAGGCCAAGCTGTCGACCGATATCCTCAGAAGTTTCCACCGAATCATCAAGATAATCGAGTAGGAATGCGAGCCCGATGCCGGCGAAAAGCGACACCAGAAAAGCAATCAGCACGTTTCGGCCGCGTTGCGGACCTTCTGGCAAAGTCGGGACTTCCGCCGGTGCGGATATTTTGATATTGTCCGGCTGCGTATTGGCGATCGCGAGCTCTTGCTCTTTCTTTCTCTGCGTATAGGTGTCGAGAAGATTGCGGTTTGTTTCAATCCCGCGTTTGAGAGTTGTTAACCGGGTCTCGGCTTGTCCCTGCAGATTTGCAAGAGCCGCTTCCTTTTCATAGGCGGCAAGAGCCTGTGCTTCTTCGCGGCGTTTTGATTCAAGCTGCGATCGCAGCGAAACTAGAGCTCCACTTACGGCATCTTTTTCTAGCGTTTTCTTATCGCGTTCGACGATTTCGGCAACCTCGCGCTGCATCCGATCTTTCGTCGCGCGGAGCGAGCCGATTCGCTCATTTAGTTTTTTTACCTCAGGATATTCTTCGGTGTACTTAACAAGCAGTTCCGCTTTTTCGGTTTCTGCACTCTGGATTTGGCGTTCGAGAGCCCGAATGTCGTCCTGAAGCTTTGATCTCCGCTCGGTGCTGAGCCTAACGGCATCCTGGTAAATCTTGCTTTCAGTAATTTCCGGAATGCTTGCACCTTCGCCGCGGGCGTTTGCCGCAACGGCAGCGTTATAACGGCTTTCCAGCTGGCGGCGCGCCTCCATTGCTTTTAGCCATGTTTCGCTCAATGTCCCGAGCCGACTAGCAGCCAGATCCTGTCCTTTTTCCTGCAACGGAAGATTGCTCCTCCGCATTTCATCGATTAGCTCGAGTTCCTGCGCTGCGATCGTCTTGTTCAACTCGTCGATCGATTTCTCAAGATCTTCAACTGCCCGGCGGGCACCGGCCGTTTCTCGTTCAGCATCGCGATCGCGAAATACCTCGGCAAGTTTTATGGAAACTTTAGCCGCAAGAACCGGATTTGTACTCCCGACGCTGATATCGACAAGGTCTGTCTGTTCAACCTGATTAACCGAAAGTCCCCCGAGAAGGATTGCCGCGTAGTGCGCCGCGCGGGCCTGCTCTTCCGGCGTAAGGGCCGATGGATTCGCAGCAGCCGCGTCGGCGTCTGATATCACCGGCAAGGAATCCGCGGCCTGCGCGGTCGGCCGCTCCGACGCAAACAGCGAGCGAACCGTAGACAGAACGCCGTATTCCTGCGCCCCGAAGAGATTCGGGTCGCGATATAAACCCATAGAAATTACGACGTCTTTCATCAATTCCGGGCTGCGGAGCAACTGCAGTTGCGTGTTGTAATAGTTTATGTTCTGCCCGAAATTGATATTGATTGCGTCCTTCGAGGTCATCTTCGGTTTTCGTGGCTCGATGACCATTTGCGTTCTTGCCCTGTAAATCGAAGGCTGGCGATACATATAAAATGCTGTTGCCGAGGTTGCCAGGACCGTAACTACCAAAATCAGTGACAGTCGCTTTTTAATGACATTAATGTATTGCCGGATCGAGACTTTGCCTTCATCGGCCTCCTCATCGTAAAACGCCGGATATGCCGAGGCGTAACCCGCCGGAGCTACTAGTGGCGATTCAGTCGTTTTAGGAATCGGAGTCAAACGTTGTTCTTGTTCCATCAATTCTTTTAAAGCTTTCGCAAAAGTAAAGCCGTGTAACCAACTATTTCCATATTTTGAATAATCGATAAAGCCGGTTTGTACGAAGACTCGGGGGTTGCCGCACCCGAAAGACATTTAATTCTTATATCATATTCTGTTGGCAAAAG
>PSMA01000002.1:89740-146318 GCA_040289905.1 Blastocatellia bacterium | reverse complement strand
GTTAAGTCCCACAATTTCAGATGTTTGCTCTTATTTTGTGGGCTCCCCGAAGCAACGTCTTCCTTCTTTGCCGACCAATTGCAGGGTGATATTATTAAAATTTGAGCCCTAAAACCGAAATACTCAATTTAAGGTTTCTATGACGAAATATTCCGAAAATGGGCTGTCCGCCGCCAATGATTTCCTGCTCGGCGTAAGCGGATTTCGCTTTTGCGATTTATTCGACCCGTCGGGTCTTCGCCGGCTTGCGGAAGTCTTTTACGAAGAGCTTCACAAAAGCGATCCCGTCCTCGGCAAAGCGCTTGGAAAATATATAGCTTCTCGCGGCAAAGGTTTTGAACGCAGAGCCGAATCTAAACTTTTGACAGATGCCGCGCCTTACCTTTCCGAATTTATTGCCCGCCTTTTTCGAGTCAGTGATGCTGCTGAAGAACTAGAAAATGAGATTGTTAACCAAAACCCTGTCTGGAGATACAAGTTTTTTGTCCAGCGGCGCGCCATCAAGCGCTACAAATCGCTTGACGAATTAGCTGGCATTGATCGGGCCGAGCTTGATGAGGCTATTCGCGAGCTTCGGATGAAAGCTTTCGATGACACTATCCGATTCGATGAAGAACTGGCTATTGCGACAATGGCAATGCTGGTCGCCGATGCTGACGACGATTACCAAAAGAATGCCGTTGCTTCCGATAAATCCGCAGATATAGCAAAAAAAATCGCCGCTGCTTTTGAAAAGTCGAATAACGGAGCATTTGGAAAACTCTTCGCCAAAGAAATCCAAAAAGTAGAAGCCAACGGCGAAGCCGCTACGGTAAAAGCAGCTCTCAATTTAATCGAGCAATACTCTGCACTGCATTTTTATTTGAAGGACAAACGATGGGCTGCATTTCGCACGCCGCATCCGCTGGATTATCAGAACCTGGTGCATTTGATCCACCCGCGGCCGGAATTGCCAAACGTAATGCGAGGCCGCGATGAAGACCTTCGCCGACGGGACGGCTTCAAACTTACTGACGATCGCGGGACCCTTCGCGAGGCGCTCTATGAAATCGACTACTGTATGATCTGCCATGAGCGCTCAAAAGATTCTTGCTCGACCGGGCTTCGCGAGCCGGATGGCACGCCAAAACGCAATCCGCTTGGAATAAAGACGGAGGGCTGTCCGCTCGATGAGCGCATTTCGGAAATGCACCTAATGAAAAAACAGGGCGATCCAATTGCGGCCCTTGTTTTGATTACGATCGATAATCCGATGTGTGCCGGTACCGGGCACCGTATCTGCAACGATTGTATGAAGGGCTGTATTTTCCAAAAGCAGGATCCGGTAAATATCCCGCTTGTGGAAACCTCAGCTTTGACGGATGTTCTTAAGCTTCCCTTCGGTTTTGAAATTTACAGCCTTCTGACGCGGTGGAACCCGCTCAATGCAAAAAGGCCGTACGCTTTGCCATACAACGGAAAAAATGTCCTCGTCGTCGGCCTCGGGCCGGCAGGCTACACGCTCGCACACTACTTGCTGAATGAAGGTTTTGGCGTCATCGGCATTGACGGGCTAAAAATCGAACCGCTGCCGCGCGATTGGACAGGGAACCTCGGCCGCGAATGCCCTAAAGCGATACTCGATATAAGCGAAATTACCGAACCTCTTGACCAGCGCATTCTATCTGGTTTCGGCGGAGTTTCCGAATACGGCATTACGGTTCGGTGGGACAAAAATTTTTTGACGATGATCCAATTGATGCTTTCGCGCCGCAAGCAGTTTCGGGCTTATGGCGGCGTCCGCTTTGGCGGTACGCTGACCATAGAAGACGCGTGGGAATTTCGCTTCGATCATATCGCGATTGCAACTGGAGCCGGCCGACCGACGATTGTTCCAATGAAGAATAATCTTATTCGCGGTATCCGTCAGGCTTCGGATTTCTTGATGGCTCTCCAGCTTACGGGCGCATTCAAGAAGGATATGCTTTCAAATTTGCAGGTCCGGCTGCCAGCGGTTGTCATCGGCGGCGGATTAACTGGCATAGATACTGCGACGGAACTTTTCGCATATTATCCGATCCAAGTTGAAAAGGTTTTGGAGATTTATGAGGTGCTCATACGAGAATTTGGCGAAGAGTACGTCCTCAAACAGTTCGATGCGGAGGAACTATCGATAATTCGTGAATTTCTCGAACACGGCCTTGCTATCCGAGCCGAGCGGGAAAGGGCCGAAAAGGTCGGCGAGGAGCCGGATTTTATAAAACTCGTTCGCTCTTGGGGCGGCGTGTCGCTTGTTTATCGCAAGCGGCTGCAGGATTCGCCGGCATATCGGCTCAATCACGAAGAAGTGCAGAAAGCTCTAGAAGAGGGAATTGATTTCGTCGAATGTATGAATCCGGTCGAAGCGGTGCCAGACGAATTCGGCGCTGTTAAAGCGATACGCTTCGAGCGCCTTGCTTACAACGACGAAACCGGAAAATTCCATCCAACAGGCGACATCTGCGAATTTCCTGCACGAACCGTCTGCGTCGCCGCCGGCACTTCGCCGAACGTTATCTACGAAAAGGAAAAACCTGGAACATTCCGGCTGGACCAATGGCGGCAATTCTTTTTGCCGCACAAAATCGTCCGCGATCCTAACGGTAGGCTCCGCGTCGTAGAAGCAGAATCAGGTGAAGAGGCTTTTTTCACCTCGTATCAACAGGACGGCAAATTCATTTCCTATTTCGGCGACAATCATCCGAAATATGCTGGAAACGTCGTCAAAGCGATGGCCTCGGCCAAGCACGGCTACGAACATATAGTCAATTTGTGGGATGCGGATTTTCCCGTCCGGAGCAGCGAAGAAGCTTTCGAAAAGCTGATTAAAACTCTCGATCAGCAACTGCGCGCGATTGTCGTCAAAGTCGAACGTTTGACACCGACGATTGTCGATGTCATCGTCAAAGCGCCGCTGCAAGCCCGCAAATTCCGTCCGGGACAATTTTACCGTCTCCAGAATTTCGAGACTTCGGCTCCGATCGTTGATGGAAAACGCCTCTTGATGGAAGGCCTTGCGCTGACCGGCGCATGGGTCGACGAGGAAAAGGGTTTGCTGTCGATGATCGTTCTTGAGATGGGCGCATCCTCACGGCTTTGCTCGCTATTGCGTGAAGGCGAAGAGGTGCTCGTAATGGGCCCGACTGGCTCGCCAACAGAAATTCCGATCGGTGAAAAGGTTTTGCTTGCCGGCGGTGGGCTCGGAAATGCAGTTTTGTTCTCGATTGCCCGTGCGCTGCGTGAGCGCGGCAACCGCGTAATATATTTTGCCGGCTATAAGAACGGCGCTGATCTTTTCAAACGCCAGGAAATCGAAAATGCCACCGACCAAGTAATCTGGGCCACCGATTACGGCGACGAAATCGTCCCGCACCGCCCGCAGGACGCCCATTTCCGCGGAAATATTGTGGAGGCGATGCTTGCCTATGCTGAAGGCAGGCTAGGGCAGAAAACCATTGAGCTTAACGAAGTTGACAGGATCATCGCGATCGGCTCCGACCGAATGATGAACGGAGTCCGCGCAGCAAGGCACGGCGTGCTCAAACCATATCTGAAGTCCGACCACATCGCCATTGGGTCAATCAATTCGCCGATGCAATGTATGATGAAGGAGGTCTGTGCCCAGTGTTTACAACGCCACGTAAATCCGCACACTGGAGAAGAATTTTTTGTTTTCTCCTGCTTTAATCAGGATCAGCATCTGGATTTCGTAGATTTCAAAAATCTCAACGATCGTCTGCGGGCAAATTCCGTTCAGGAAAAACTGTCGAACTTGTGGCTGGACCGCGTCTTTCGAAATCAAGAATTCAAAGAAAAATTTCAAAACGTTACGATTTAAGAAACGTCATCGGCTCAGGGCAAATTTAAATTTTAATCCTTTAACGACGTTCCGTCTTCGATCGGAACCGACATCGTCCGAGCGCCTTGCCCGCCTCCGCGAAACTTCGACGCCGCAAGCGTTCTGGCGTCAGATCTGCCTGAGCCTGACGATTTCCGCCCCAGCTAGTCTGCAAAAAACTCGCCTTCTTGCTTGTCATATGGAAACGTGGATTTCGGAATCAAATACGTTTATTCCATTTCGCTTTCGTCTATCTCGAAATTGGCGAAAATTTTCTGCACGTCGTCATGGTCTTCTAGCGCGTCGTAGAGCTTTAGCATCTGCTTTGCGTCGGCGCCTTCAAGCCGAATGTAGTTTTGCGGAATCATTGAGATACTCGCGGCTTGCGGCTCGATCCCGGCACTTTTCACAGCTTCGAGCACGACATCAAAATTTTCCGGCGAGGTGAAAATCTCTAATGCGTCTCCGTCATCACGAACATCGTCGGCCCCGGCTTCGATGGCAATTTCAAAAAGTTCATCCTCGGGTTTTGCCGCCTTGTCTACAACGATGTAGCCTTTTTTTTCAAACATCCATCCGACCGAGCCCGATTCGCCAAGATTTCCGCCATTTTTCGAGAAAATATGGCGTAACTCGGCAACCGTTCGGTTGCGATTATCGGTCATCGTTTCGATCAAAACGGCGACGCCACCCGGGCCGTAACCCTCGTAAGTGATTTCCTCGTAGGCGACGCCTCCGATTTCGCCGGTTCCCCGTTTAATTGCCCGCTCGATCGTATCGCTCGGCATATTCTGCGCCTTTGCGTCGGCAATCGCTTTACGAAGACGCGCGTTGGCGTCCGGGTCGCCGCTGCCCCCGGTCCGTGCCGCAACGGTAATTTCCTTAATCAACTTTGTGAAAATCTTGCCACGTTTTGCGTCAAGAGCGCCTTTTTTATGCTTGATTGTATGCCACTTCGAATGTCCAGACATTAGACCTAATTTTAACCTCTTTCGATGAGAGAGTTTCCGCCGCCCAAACCGGCCTCTAAACCCAGCAGGCAGCGACTTTCGGAAAGCGAATCCCAAAATATATCACGCCGCGATGCGGCATCAAAACCGCACGAATTTAGGAAGAATTTACTAAAGCGACGCGGGAATTTCACGGGCCGCATTTTTAATATTCGATAAGAAACTAGGAGGCCGGAATGAAAAACGATGTTGCTGTTGCAATGGTTTGCCTGCTGGCTTTGACTGCTGACTGGCTATTTATCCGAATAAAGCTTGCGGCTTCGGCAGATGCGATAGATCCTTTGAACGCAGCAACGTTCTTAGCGGCCGCCGCGTTCGCCTTAGTTTCGGCTGCTGTTCTGGCCACCTTTTTGCAACGAATCATACGACGGGCGGCAACGGCGAGATTCCCAGCCGATCCAAAGCCTCCGATCGGCCTATTCCGTCAATATACAACCGCTTTGTTCGCGACGCTGCTCCGGAAAGGATATTGACCGCACCGCGGCGCACACGTAACGTCTTTGCTAAAAAATCGCAAAGCGTTTCATTGGCGGCGTTATCGATCGGCGGTGCCTTTATTCGGACCCGCAGAAAGTTGCCAGTAACACCCGCTAAGGCAGTTTTTGCTGCCCGTGGTATTACTTTTACCGAAAGTATAATCCCGTTTTCACCCTCTAAAATAAACACAACGCGATTGCATTCTTAGCAGGCACGACGAATTAAAAAGTAACCTACTGCCAAAAGTACCTAACGGACAAACAAATTCAGAATGAGTGCTTGAAGCAATCCAAGCAGGATCAGGACAATCATCGGCGATATATCGAACATTCCAATCGGCGGGATAAGTCGGCGGAAAGGAAGCATAATCGGATCCGTTACGCGGATTACAAACCCAAGAAAAGTATTGCGGGTAAAAACAAACCATTGGGCCAAAAAGCGGATAAAAATGAAAAGCACCAGAACGCTTATTAGTCCGTAAAGTACAAAGCCAATAAAAACTGCCGGGCTTCCGGCAATGACCGCAGCAGCCAGGCCGTCAATGATAAATAGCGTATTTCCGATGATCCTGATCGAAAAATATGCAATCACAAAACCGATAAATAGCGAGATCAGCGGAGCCAACCTTGTATCCGCACGGTAGGTTGCAAGAAACCGAGCTGCCGGATAAACCCATTTTTCAGTGAGCCGGCGAATTCGGAATCCGAGACGGCCGACAAACCCAAACGGATTCGGGTCCGCGTAGCTGATAACAAGTCGAGCAATCAGCAAGACGGCGAAAACCGTAAATAGTGTCCAGAGAAAAAGGCTGATTATTCCGTAAACGGTTGAAGATAACATAAAATCAAGCTTCTAAATCTATGTGAGCTGAGCGTCCGCCGGATGAATCCGATCGCCGAAAATAGCTGTCCCGACGCGGACAATCGTCGCCCCTTCTTCAATGGCGACCTCGAAATCGTGGCTCATTCCCATTGAAAGTTCACCAGTCGCACCGCCTGAAAAAAGTCCCTTTTCGGCGAACTCATCGCGCATCTGCCGGAGACGTCGAAAATAAGGCCGGACGAGCTGCGGGTCTTCAAAAAAAGGCGGAATTGCCATCAGGCCTTTTAATTTTAAGCGTTCCTGCCGCGAAATGTATTCGGCGAGTGCCGCGGCTTTTTCCGGCTCGACGCCCGATTTCGTTACTTCGCCGGCGAGGTCAACCTGCACGAAAACGTCCAGATTCGGCCGGTCAATCTCTCTACAGATTCTTTCGAGCCGCGCGGCAATGTCGATGGAGTCGACTGTCTCGATGCAGTCAAAAATTGCCGCAGCTCGCCGGGCTTTGTTGGATTGTAAATGGCCGATTAAATGCCATCGGGCGCCGCTGCCGATAACGCCGATTTTTTCTTCTGCTTCCTGTACCCTATTTTCGCCAAAATCGGTCACGCCGGCCTCGATCGCTTCCAAGAGCACGCTTACCGGATGCGTTTTGCTTACCGCAATAAGCGTTATCTTATCGGCTGCGCGGCCCGAGCGGGCGGCTGCAGACTGGATCCGCTCCTGGACCTGCTCTAACCTCATCCGGATGTCTGGCATCTTAATTTCCGATTTCTAATATAGCAAATTGCATCGGCGCCGGCCGGCAAATGCCCTTGAATTTTGCCTACTTAACTAGTATTCTCGTTAATTCGATACGTGCGGACGTGGCGGAACTGGTAGACGCGCAGGTCTCAGAAGCCTGTTCCCGCAAGGGAGTGGAAGTTCGATTCTTCTCGTCCGCACCAAAAGTGTTATCTGTAGGAAGAGGAGGAGCGGCCGCCGAGTCGTTTCTCCTTTTCGTTTACAATCTTTAGCTAGGCACGCTTGGGCAACTCTTGTGGATCGGACCGCTTTTTCAGACGCGATAGTAGCGAACAGTTCGGCGTTTGGACTTTTCTTTACGCCGGAAGAGATTGCGCGGCTCGCGGAGTACTATCATCTTGTTTTGCAGGAAAATGTCCGTCTTCACCTCGTTGCGCCTTGCCCGCCGGAAAAATTTGCTGTCCGCCATATTCTTGAAAGCATTGTGATGACGCGATATATACCGATTGGCGGAAGCTTTGTCGACGTCGGAACCGGCGCGGGCCTACCGGCGATTCCGTGCCTTATTGTCCGTCCCGATATTTCGGCTGTCTTGATCGAATCAAAGTTAAAAAAAGCGGCGTTTCTTTCGGCAACTATTGAGTCGCTCGGGCTTAGCAGCCGCGCAAGCCTTGCGGACAAGCAATTTTCCGAGACTCCGCCGCCCGATACGGATTTTGTTTCCTGCCGTGCTCTTGACGGCTTTCTCCGCCGCCTTCCACAGCTGCTGAAATGGACGGGCAATAGCGGGATTCTATTTTTTGGCGGCCCGGAGCTCGGAGAAGGTATTCGCCGAACGGGCCGCAAAATCGAATCCCTTTTGCTGCCGCTCAGTAAACGAAGATATTTGTTCATCTCCCAGCCAGTCAGTAACGGAGACTGAGGACCGTCGAAGTCTTTTCAGCCGACCTCGGAACCGAAGGCGGCCCAAAGGCATCAAACCTGAAACCAGAACGAGCGCAGATCTAAAAAAATAAGGAGCATAAAAATGTCGAAAACCATAAATCCACTCGATCGATTCCACCGGGCATTTATTGCCGTCACCGTCGCAGCAATAGTCTGCGGTGCTTTTTCCATCGTGTTCTCGCAAACGGTTACAGAGGAATTGAAACGCCAGGCACAGGAATTGGTAAATCAGAAAAAATTTCTCGAAGCCCTTCCGCTGCTCGAAAAAATTGCCGCCGCCGAGCCGCAAAACGCAGCCGTACAGTTCGATCTGGGCAACGCACTGCTGGTCAAATCGGTAACTTCAGTGCCCGCGGAAGAACGACGCTCGTTTCGGCTGCGCGCGCGAGCGGCATTCGTGAAATCGCAGGAGCTGGGAAATGATACTTTGCTGGTGCGTGCTTTTATCAGTTCGATTCCCGCAGACGGAAGTGACGGCGAAGGCACTTCAAAAAATCCAGCTTCGAGCGCTATGGTTGCCGCCGGCGAAGAGGAATTTGCCAAGAATAACTATCAGAAGGCGATCGACTACTACCAAAAAGCTCTGGAATTCGATTCTAAGAATTACTACGCTGCCCTTTTTATTGGCGATTCCTATCTGCAAATGAATGATTTCGACAAGGCCGAGACGTGGTATCAGAAAGCGATCGTGATCGATCCGAACCTAGAGACCGCTTATCGTTACTCGGCAACGCCTCTGATGCGTCAAAAGAAATATGACCTTGCATTGCAACGATATATCGAGGCATGGATAACCGAGCCATACAACCGCTTTGCGCTAAATGGTCTGCTGCAATGGGGAGCAGTAACGGGGACAAAACTTGCCCATCCGGAAATCACGCCGCCAAAAATCGAAATCGGGCCGGACGGTAATTCAAAGACGACGGTGAACGTCAATCCCTTGTCCGATGACGGCTCTATGGCCTGGATCGCTTACGTAAATACGCGCCAAGCATGGAAAAACGAACTGTTTAGCAAGAAGTTCCCGAAAGAATCGGAATACCGACACACGCTTGCCGAAGAAGTCGAGGCTCTTCGTGCCGTCGTCAAAATGGCGGAAAGTTTTAAGCCGAAAAAACTGAACCATCAGATCGAGATGATCAAAAGGCTCGATTCCGAAGGCCTGCTTGAAGCCTATATTCTTCTCGCTTCGCCGGATAAAGGAATCGCCGAGGATTATGAGGCGTATTTACAGTCGAACCGAGCAAAACTTCGCGAATACGTCAACAAATACGTTGTCCAGAAGCAGAATTAAATCGTTGCGTTTGCCGCCCGTGTCACCTTGAAGAGATTCTATTTTGCGTGCGTTGCCACGTCGTCGCTTGCCGAGCGGCCAGCCGCGGCAAGATACTTCGGCGATATCGTGCGCAAAGCTTTTGCTCAGGCGGCGATTCGGTTTTAGACTAAAGCAAAACATAAATGGACAAATCCGAACTGATAAAAAAAGCGGCCGAAAACGAATTGATGCAGTTTCTCGGCGTAAAAATCGTTGAAGCTTCAGCGCAACGCGTAATTCTGACAATGGAAGTGACGAAAAAGGTGCATCAATACCTCGGAATTATGAACGGCGGCGTCTCGCTTTATCTTGCGGAAACGGCCGCATCAATCGGCACTGTCGCCGGCGCCGATCTTGCAAAAACCGCTCCGGTGGGAATCGAAATAAACGCAAATCATCTTCGCGCCGTAAGCCGAGGAGCTTTGACCGTAACAGCGATCCCGCTTTACCCGGGCCGGACGATGAGCGTTTGGCAAATCGATATCGTAAACGAGCGCGGAAAGGCGGTCTGTACGTCGCGTTGTACGATCTTGTTGAGGCCGCAGCCCGCGTTTCCGCCGGAGCCGAGCTAGAAAATGGAAAATTCCAAAAAATGCAGAGTTTCCTGCGAAATCTCATTGCCCAGTGGCGGCGTCTAAATCTGCCCTTCGAGGATGCGACGGTCATTATCGGTTTTTCAGGAGGCGCGGATTCTACGGCTTTGCTGATCGCATCGGACGAATTGCGCAAAATAAAAAAATTAAAGATCCGAATCGTTGCCGCACACTTTGAGCACGGGCTCCGCGGCGAGGCGGGCCGCCGCGATATGGACTTCGTCAAAAGCATCGCCTCTCAGCGCGGTATCGAGCTTGCCGTCGGCCAGTGGCGCCGCCGCAACGAAGGTAATTTGGAGCAAGCGGCGCGCCGAGCGCGCTACCGCTTTCTTGCTGAAACGGCTACGAGACTCAACGCCGACTTGATACTCACCGCCCATACGATGAACGATCAGGCAGAAACCTTTCTGCTCAATCTCATACGCGGCAGCGGCGCGGCCGGGCTTGGCGGCATTTCGCCGCTTACAATATTAGAGCCCCGCGTCGGCGACGTCGGGGATCCGATGCTGCCGTTTGCATCCACAACAGTTCTGTTGGCAAGGCCATTGCTTTTGTGGGCAACTCGGCAAATGACCGAAGATTTTTGCCGAATATCTGAAACCGGCTTTTGCCGCGACGCAATGAATGAAGACATAAATTTTCGCCGCGTCTGGATACGAAAGGTGCTGATTCCGATGTTGGCCGAAGTCAATCCGAAAATCGTCGGAACGCTTTGCCGGACAGCGGAAACGCTCCGGGGAAGAGAATCGGCGGCGACTGAAGCTGCAAGCGAACGGCTCGAAGCGGCCGATTCGGAGTCGCTGCTGCTTGCAAACCTGCGCCCTCTGGAGAGGTCGGAATTGCGGGATCTAATTCGACTCTGGTTGAACCGGCGGCGCGGCAATTTGCGGCAAATAGGATTCGCTCACATTTCCGCAATAGAAAGCCTGATCCGCGGAAAAGGCAGCGGCCGGAGCGTCGAAATACCTGGCGGCGAGGTCGTCAAATCGGGCGGCCGGATTCGCTGGCACGCAAAAAAGGTTGAAAAATAAACCACCGACATCTACAATCGAACGTTAGGCCGCGAAAAATGCGGCTACGGCTCGCGACAGAACAGGCCGTCGAGCGAACAAAGATCGAACAACGCGGTCTTGCGTGGCTTTCATCTAAAACTAGTGATTGAAAAAATTAGGATGAAAGTGAGTTTGGAGGCTATAAATTGAATTCTAAGGCAAAACAATTTTTTCTTTGGGTGGTTATTATCTCCGCGGTGCTTTCGCTCGTCTGGTTCATCCAGAGTAAACAGGTCAAGGCCCCGCAGGAATTATCGATAGATAACGCCGTTGCTCGTATCAATAACAAGGATTTTAAGAAAGCATATTTCAAGCAATCTAGCGTTGAATTTACGGATGTAAACGGCAACGTTTACGTTACGGCAATCGGTAGTGACCCGACACGAGAAATTCTGCTGAAAAAGGTTGACGAATTCAACAAGGCAAATGAAGGTACCAGTGCCGTAATCGAAGTTAAAGAGGAGCCATCTTCCAATGGTTGGGGCTGGGTTCTCTTGATTCAGGCTTTGCCGTTTTTATTGATCGTCGGCTTTCTCGTTTTCACTTTGCGGCAAATGCAAGCCGGCGGAAATAAAGCCCTTAGTTTCGGAAAATCAAAAGCAAAACTGCTCAGCAATCAACAAAAACGTGTGACGTTTAAAGATGTCGCCGGCGTTGACGAAGCAAAAGAGGAACTTCAAGAAATCATTGAATTCTTAAAAGACCCACAGAAATTTCAGAAGCTCGGCGGGAAGATTCCGAAGGGCGTTTTGATGATGGGCCCGCCCGGGACGGGAAAAACACTGCTTGCAAAGGCGGTTGCGGGCGAGGCAAATGTTCCATTTTTCTCCATTTCCGGCTCGGATTTTGTCGAAATGTTTGTCGGTGTTGGAGCAAGCCGCGTCCGCGATTTGTTCGAGCAGGGAAAAAAGAATGCGCCGTGCATTATCTTTATTGATGAGATTGACGCCGTCGGTCGCCATCGCGGAGCTGGGCTTGGTGGTGGACACGATGAACGCGAGCAAACGCTGAATCAATTGCTCGTTGAAATGGATGGCTTCGAATCAAATGACGGCGTTATTTTGATGGCGTCGACAAACAGGCCGGATGTTCTAGATCCCGCATTGCTCAGGCCTGGCCGTTTTGACCGCCAAGTCGTAGTTTCATATCCGGACGTCCGAGGCCGCGAAGGTATCCTCAAAGTTCATACGAGGAAAATCCCGCTTGCTGAAAACGTCGATATCAGCATCATTGCACGCGGAACGCCAGGTTTTACAGGAGCCGATCTAGCAAACCTCGTAAACGAAGCTGCATTGATCGCGGCGCGACAGAACAAAAAGGTCGTTACGTTGCAAGACTTGGAATTCGCCAAGGACAAAGTCTTGATGGGCCCCGAACGTCGGTCGATGGTAATGAGCGAAAAAGAGCGGCGGCTGACCGCAGTTCACGAGGCGGGACACGCACTCGTTGGGATGAACATTCCTGAATGCGACCCGGTGCATAAAGTAACGATTGTTCCGCGCGGTCGGGCACTGGGCGTAACGTTCTTTTTGCCGGAGCAAGATGTCCTCGGGCGAACAAAAGAAGAATTGCTTGCAATGATCGCTAGCTCGATGGGCGGCCGCATCGCGGAGGAACTCTTCATCGGCCGGATCACAACCGGAGCGGCAAACGATATTGAAAAAGCAACCGAACTAGCACGCGCAATGGTTTGCCAATATGGTATGTCAGAGCTTGGCCCGCTTGCATTCGGCAAAAAGGAGGAGCAGATATTCCTCGGCCGCGAAATTGCCCAGCATCGAGATTTTTCCGAGGATACCGCGATAAAAATAGACCAGGAAGTAAAGCGTATTATCTCCGAACAATATGAGCGGGCAAAGAAAATTCTAGAGGACAATCGCGAGGCAATGGAGCGGCTTGTCGATGCTTTGCTTGAATACGAATCGCTTGACCTAGATCAGATTAAGCGAGTAATCGCCGGCCAGCCGATCGACCGCGACAATGCAACGGTCGTCGGAGGCGACGACATCGAAACGAAGAAAGAGAAAGCCGATTCGCCCTTTGCCAAACCGATCTTGCCGCCGATTACATCGAACAACCCGGCGGCCGCCTGACAGCGGCCGAGCCGGCATATTCTTGCGGCTACTCGTGTTTCGCTTCTAACGAAACCGGGCGGCCGCGAGTTTTTATCGCCATCTCGATATGAAACGTTGGATCACCGCCCGCCGAATATTGGCACTCGAGCGGCCATTGATAATGGGCGTCTTGAATGTAACACCGGATAGTTTTTCGGATGGCGGAAGGTTTAATCACCTGGACGCGGCTTTGCAACACGTCGAAAAAATGCTGGCCGCCGGCTCCGATATAATTGACGTCGGCGGCGAATCGTCGCGGCCAGGTAGCCAGCAGATAACCGCCGACGAGGAAATAAACCGCGTCGAGCCGATCATTTCCGCGATAGCAAAACGCTGGGACACGCCTATTTCCGTCGATACGTGGAAAGCCGACGTGGCCGCGGCAGCGATCGACGCCGGAGCCGAAATAATAAACGATATCTCCGGTCTGCGATTTGATCCGAGGATCGCCGAAATAGCGGCACAAACCAAAGCCGGTTTGATACTTATGCATTCGCGTGGGAGCTTTCGGACTATGCATTTTGAGCCGCCAATGCCCAACATCGTGACCGAGGTCGTCCGCGGGCTAAGAAACTCGATTACCGCCGCACAATCCGCCGGCATCGCCAATGAGCAAATCGCGCTTGATGTTGGGATTGGTTTCGGTAAAACGCCGGAGCAAAACCTAGAATTGATCGCGGATTTGAACGTCTTTCGTGCGGAATTTTCAGAATTCCCGATTGTAGTCGGTGCCTCGCGAAAATCGTTTATTGGAAAACTGACCGGCGAACTGAATCCCGAAAAACGACTGGCCGGAAGTCTTGCGGCCGCGGCAATTGCCGTCTATAACGGCGCCGATTTTGTCCGAGTTCACGACGTCGCTGAAAGTCGCGAAGCCGCAATCGTTGCACACGCGATCAAAAGAGCAAAACGTTCCGAATCGAGCATTTAGTCCTGAATGATCGTTGTTACAATTTCGCGGATGCTTCGCTGAAGTTCGCGGTCATCAGTTATCGGCGAGCAGATAGTGACATCTGCCGCTTCGGTGGGCCGAATCCCTTTTGCAATCAGTTGCGCCGCATAAATAAGCAATCTCGTCGAGACGCCTTCTTCGAGCCCATGCCCGCGGAGGTTTCGTACCTTTTGTCCAATTCGCACCAATTCGGCGGCCATTTCGCGGGCAATACCGCCTTCGCGTGCGACGATTTCAGTTTCAGCTTCCGGCTCCGGATAATCGAATTCCATTGCGATGAAACGCTGACGGGTAGATTGCTTGAGGTCTTTTAGGATAGATTGATAACCCGGATTATATGAGACAACGAGCATAAATTCCGGCGGAGCATCCAGAATCGTTCCGCGTTTTTCGATTGGTAGCCGCCGGCGGTCATCGGTCAGCGGGTGAATTATAACGACGGTGTCTTTGCGTGCTTCGACGACCTCGTCAAGATAGCAGATCGCGCCAGCTCGGACAGCGGCCGTAAGCGGCCCATCATGCCAGACCGTTTCTTCGCCTTCGAGTAAAAAGCGACCGACTAGATCCGTTGCCGATAGATCTTCATGGCAGGCAACGGTTATCAGCGGCCGACCGAGCCGCCAAGCCATATATTCGACAAATCGCGTTTTGCCGCAGCCGGTCGGGCCCTTGAGCATCGCCGGCAGCCGCGCGGCATACGCAGCCTCGAAAAGCTCAACTTCGTTGCGTATCGGTAAATAAAAAGGCTCGCTTGCTACCTTGTACTTTTCAACCGCAAGTTCCATAACAAGATTATCTTACATCAGACGCTCCGGAGCGAGCTATCGGCGGCCACGGATGGATTAGGAACTTGCGGAATACGAAAAAGAACCTTAGCCGCATTAGATCGCTTCACCAAAGGTGCTTTGATACGCCTCCGGAGGCGGCGGCATATCGAAACTCCTTTTTTCACTTAAGTCGGGAAATACTTGTCGATAGGCGAAGGCGAGAGCAACATAAACGATCGGCAATACAAACAAAACTCCGATGCATAAGGCTAATAGACCGACCAATGCGAGCAAAGTGAGAAAGATGTAGAGAAGGATAATTCCACCGATGTTCGACCAAGACGCACGAAAGCTGAGCAGCGAGGCTTCTATTACGCCGAGTCCATGATCGATGACAAGCGGGATCGCAAAAGTGAAGGAAACTGTCCAAACGATATTCACTACAAAAAGCAGAATAAGAACAGGTGCGATGAAGGTTTCTGCGGCTGAATAGGTTTCGGCCGTTTGGTAAAACGAGATGTCTTCTTCGCCACGGTGAATACCGATCAGCATTCCGCTTAGCTGAACCGTCCAGTTTAAAATCGTCATAATCAGCCCCGGCAAAGACTCCAAAATACCGACGCCCATCAATGGCAAAAAGCGCTCGAAGCCTTTGAACATCATCCCGAATTCGACCGGCTCGCCCTTCATATCCTGGAGGGCGATAAAATAAATCCCGGCAACGAGCGGCCCAAAAAGAACGAAATTCACAAATGGAAGACACGCAAGCGGTAATAGGATCAACAACGTGACACCGAAATACATAAAGTATCTCGGTTTTACTAGTTCCCAAGCGCTGCTGATGCAGCCGCCGGCGTCGATTGCGCCGGGAACGTAATTGGGAGTGTTCATACGATTTCCTCTGAAGAGAATTTGGACAAAGCGGATTCTACAATAAGTCTTACTTTCAGCGCAAAAAAGAGCCGCCTGTTAAAGTTTTTCTTCTTTTCACAGGCGGCCGATTCCAGCTAATGAAAACGATTATGGAGTTGGTTTCCGCGGGAACCGTTCATCCATCATTGCAGCTTGATAGACGAATGCGGCCATTATCGTTGCGGCTTGTTTCATATCGTCGGCCTGAATCCGGTCAAAGACATCCTGGTTGGAGTGATGTGTCCGCGTATCGTATTCAATCTCGTCTTGAATAAACTGAAAACCGGGCAACCCGATCCGATCGAACGATAAATGGTCGGTGCCGCCGGTATTTGCCATTGTCAACGTCATCGCGCCGAGATCCGCAAAAGGCTTTAGCCATTCTTCGAAAATCGGACGGACGGCCGAATTGCCCTGCATATAAACACCGCGAATACGGCCGGTTCCATTGTCCAAATTGAAATAAACCGAAAGCTTATCGTAATCGGCGGCTTTTACCAGTTCCGGTTTCGGCGCATTTGGATCCGGCGGGCCAAAGAGAGGAGCTCCTCTCAACTCGCCGAAATGTTGCTTTACGTAAGCGTTTGAGCCGAGTAACCCTTGCTCCTCGCCGCTCCAGAGTGCAACGCGGATTGTCCTTCGCGGTTTTAACCCTGAAGCCAGAAGAATTCGTGCCGCTTCCATAGCAACGGCGCAACCGGCGGCGTTGTCCGTTGCGCCAGTTCCGGAGTGCCATGAATCAAGATGTCCGCCGAGCATGACAATTTCATCTTTGAGTTTCGGATCCGTACCCGGAATTTCTGCAATCGTGTTCTGGCCCATCGGATCGTTATCGTAATACTCTGCCCGAATATGAACTTTCATTCGCGGTTTTACGCCGGCTTCGATCATTCTGATAAGCCGGTTGTAATCCTCGGTAGCCATTGTCATCTGCGGAACCATTTTTGCTTCGGCTTCCTTGTGATATGGTTGTAGTCGATTGCGGCCAAACATCTGATTTAGCGATGTCGGTACTTCCTGTGCGACCATTGCGCCGGAGACAAAAACAGTTCCACCGCTTCCCATTGGGCTATTGTCGATCATCACGGCGGCTCCTTCATCGACAACAAAGCTTGCAATTTTTGCCTGCATCATAAAGCGCCGCATCCTTTCGGACATTTGCGGATTCGGTTGGCCTTGACCGGACGCTGCCGACGGGCGCGGAGCGTTCGGATCCGGAGCGGACGAAAGCTTTGCCAATTCTTCCTCGGAATAACGGTGTGCCATTGGATCCCAAGCAGCTTTTAGTTCGCGCAAAGGCGAAATGAGAACAATTTTGCCGCGGAGCTGGCCTTTGTATTTGACAAAATCCTCATCCGAATTGATCGCAAGCCGTATCACTTCGCTTGTTACAGTCCCGTTCGTACTAGGTGACCACGCCTTTGGATAGGCAATAACCGTGAAACTCGTCGGCTCGATAACTTCGGCCGAGAATTCCTTCAGAGCCCAGCCGCGCCCAAATGGTCCCCAGGGCTCTAGCCTTGCCTTCATTCCCCAGGATGCCATCGTGTCGCGAGTCCATTCATTTGCCCGTTTGATATTTGGGGAATTGGTCAAACGGCCGCCGATAACGTCCGTTAGATAGCTGAGGTGCTTCAATACCTGTGAGCGATTTAGCCCTTCATCTCTGATTTTTGCAATAACATCGGCCGGCGCTGTATAGACCTTTGGCGCAGTTGCCTGCTGTGCGAACGTAAGCGCTGGCACGAGGATTACATAGGCCAGAAACGCCGTCACGATTCTTCTTCGAAACATCTTCTTATCTCCTAAAAATAGCGGAATTTTACGAACTGAAATATTTAATACCGAAATCGGTAGAAAAAAGTTTCCACCAAATGCGGCGTCCGAGCATTTGGAAAATCAGAGGGTCGACCAGGTAAGCGTGTAAGCCGGCGGAACATTTCGGACTACGAGCGGGCTCCGCCGCGAGCGCCCGTAGCGCCGGCGCATTCTTTCGCGAAGCCGTAATGCGGGCGGAAGGTAGTATCCATGAGCGTACTGGAAAATTTTCAGCAGACAGCCATCTTCCATAAATCTGTCGATTTCATCGCAAATCTGATCGGCAACCGAAGAAGGCAAAGAGACAAACGGCAAACAGCAAAGGAGATACCGAACAGGGCCGAGGCCAGATTGGCGGTGTATTTTATAGGCATCTGCGGCGTTTGCCTGGACGATTTTCAGCCCGGGAAACTTGAGCCGCAGGTCGCTATAAAGTCGCGGATCGAGTTCGATTCCCAAATACGAATTTTCATCCGGCAGGATCGGTTCGATAAAGCGCGTAATAGCGCCGGTGCCAACGCCGATTTCGAGAATGATGTTTTCCCTGTCTGGCTTGAGGTCGGAGACCATTTGCCGGGCAAGATCCGGTGAACTTGGTGCGATCGCGCCGACTTTTGTCGGGTTTTTTAGAAAGGCCGTCAGAAACCGCAGGTTTTCTTTCATTACGTGTTCAATCACCTTTGGGAGCAAGGCAGGGAAGCTGTTACGATCCGGAATTTTCTTCGATGGCGATTTTATAATCGCACTCCTCGTTTTTGCAATAGCGAACGGTCCCTTTGCGTTTCGTGGTTTTTTCAAGCAGTATGGGCGAATCGCATTTTGGACATTTTTCTGCGACCGGCCTGTCCCAGTAGACCTCGTCGCATTTCGGATAATTTGCGCAGCCGTAAAATACCTTTCCGCGGCGCGATCTTTTGACGACGATCTCTCCGCCGTCTTTCGGACATTGAATCCCGAGCGTCTCACGCTTTACGTAATCGCATTTTGGATAATTCGAGCAGGAAATAAATTCACCGAATGGCCCTTCGCGGCGGACGAGAAAGGCTTCGTCCTTGGGACAGGTTTCCTCTAGCACCTCGGGCGGCGCCGTTGGCTTCTGATTGCCTTTTGGTATTTTACGGATATTCCGACATTCCGGATATCCCGTACAACCATAGAAAGTTCCAAACCTTCCTTTTTTTAACGCCATTTCCCGGCCGCAGAGTTCGCACGGCGGAACTTCCTCGGCTTCGTCCGTTTCACCGTTTCCGTTTACGGAAACGTCTTTCCGCTTCGTAACCTCGCGTGTATTCTTACATTCCGGATAATTCGAGCAAGCCAAAAACTGCCCAAAGCGACCAAATTTAATAACCATTCCGGCACCGCAATTTTCGCAAATTTCATCCGTTGGAATTGCCGTCGTCTTTTTGTTCCGGATATTTTCCGAGGCTGCTGAAAGATCACGCTCGAATTTTTCGTAAAACTCCCTCAGCGCAGCGCGCCAATCGAGTTTACCCTCTTCGATCTCATCGAGTTCCTCTTCCATTCGAGCGGTGTATTCTTCGTTGAAAATATCGTCGAAACTTTCGATCAAGAGGTCGTTGACAGTTACGCCCAACGGCGTCGGGTGAAAGCGCCCATCGATCTTTTCGACATATTCCCGCTCTTGAATAGTCGTCATTATTGCGGCGTAGGTCGAAGGACGCCCAATCCCTTTTTCCTCAAGAGCCTTTACCAGCGTCGCTTCCGAATAGCGCGGTGGCGGCTCAGTAAAATGTTGCTCCGGCGTAAGCGAATTGAGCGTTAGCTTATCGCCGTTCTCGACGCGAGGCAACGTCCGCTCGTCATCGTCTTCCTCGGAGGAATCGGCAGATTTTTCTTCTTTCGCTTCCTGATAGACTTTCAGGTAACCGTCAAATTTCTGAACAGAGCCAGTTGCCCGAAATAGAAAACGCCCGGCGGCGATATCGATCGTCGTTTGGTCGAAGACTGCCGGAGTCATTTGCGACGCGACAAAGCGCTGCCAGATTAGGCGGTAGAGTTTCAGTTCGTCCGCCGACAGCTTATCTGAGAGGCTTTCGGGCGTGCGATTTACGTCAGTTGGACGGATTGCCTCGTGAGCATCCTGGGCGTCCTTTTTTGATTTGTAAATGTTCGGCTTTCCCGGCAGGTAACTGGAGCCAAAGCACTTTCCGATGAAATCACGGACTTCGCTAAGCGCGGCGTCCGAAACGCGGGTCGAATCCGTCCGCATATACGTAATTAGGCCGACGGATCCTTCCTCACCGATTTCAACGCCCTCGTAAAGCCTCTGGGCGATGGTCATCGTCTTTTTTACCGGAAAGCCGAATTTACGCGACGCCTCTTGCTGAAGCTTTGACGTGATAAATGGTGGCGTCGGTTTTCGCTTACGCTCTTTAGTCGAAACCGATTGAACAAGAAACTCTTGTTTTTCAGCTTCAGCGACAATCGCTTCGGCCTCCTCGACGCTTTTAAGGTGGATCTCGCCCGGTTTTAGTTCTTCGCCAAATTTGCCAATTTTCAACGTTTTTTCATCAATCCGAAATAGCCGAGCATCAAACGAGGGCGGCAATGCGGCGGATAGATTCGCGGTAATTGTCCAGTATTCGGTTTTTACAAAGGCCTCGATTTCGCGCTCGCGTTCGACTACAAGCCGAACGGCGACCGTTTGGACGCGGCCTGCCGAAAGCCGCCCGCCGATGGTTTTCCAAAGAATCGGCGAGACCTTGTAGCCCACAAGGCGATCCAGCACGCGGCGAGCCTGCTGCGCTTCGACAAGATTTTTGTCCACCTGTTTCGGCCGTTTGAACGCCTCGGCAACGGCGTTTTTCGTAATTTCATTGAACATTACCCGATAGACCGGTTTTGCAGGCTTCTTCGGGACGATTTCCTCGGCCAGATGCTGACAGATTGCCTCGCCTTCGCGGTCTGGGTCGGCCGCAAGATAAATCGCCTCGCTGCTCCTGGCGGCTTTCTTTAATTCCGCGACGATCTTCTTGTTATTGCGTTTCTTCGAATCCGGGATAATTTCATACGTTGGCTCAAAATTATTCTCTATATCTACCCCAAGATCTTTTGCCGGCAGGTCCTTTATATGGCCTAAAGACGCAAGCACGACGTAGTCCGGGCCCAAGTATTTATTTATTGTCTTCGCCTTTGCAGGCGATTCTACGATTACAAGATTCTTTCCCATCGTGAAAAAAAGTCAGAGGCGCCACGAGCAGCGGCCGCTTCTGACAAGATTAGACTCTTAACACCTCAGCAGGAGAAATGTCAATGCGGAAACGAGCGGCAAACGATCATAAACGCCTCGATCCAAAGGCTGCAGCTAGTCCGACCGTTTATATTTTTCGGGCGTAAAAGCGTCCCGGCAATACGTGAATCAATTCTTTGATGTCGAGAGAGACTAACGCGTTGTTAAGCTCACCAAAGGAGAGGCCACTTGCTTCGAGCAGGTCGTCAATATGAATCGATTCGTCCGGGCGTAAATGCGGCCAGATCTTCAGCTCATTCTCGTCAAGGTCAGCCGGTGGTAGCTCCATCGCGCGGATCGAGTCTTTCGAGCGTCGATCATCGAGCCTTGGCGGGAGAATCGCTGCGGCAATATCGGATGGAAGCTCGGAAACGACGTCCTGCCATTGCTGGACAAGTTTTGCGCCTGCTTTTATCAGATAATTGGTGCCGTAGGAGTTTCCGGAAGTAATATTTCCAGGTACAGCCATTACCTCGCGATTTTGCTCCATAGCCAATCGGGCCGTAATTAGGGACCCGCTGCGTTCCGAAGCCTCCACCAGCAAAACGCCGAGGCTTAGACCGCTGATTATTCGGTTTCGATATGGAAAGTTTTCTCCAACCGGTGGAGTTCCGAGTGGGAATTGCGTGACAACTGCTCCACCTGCTTCTATTATTTCAGCGACCAGCCGCCGGTTCTCCTTCGGGTAGATAACGTTAAGTCCAGTTCCGAGAACACCAACCGTCAGTCCTTTTCCGTCGAGAGCTCCGCGATGCGCGGCTGAATCGATTCCGCGCGCGAGCCCGGAGACAACCGTAATCCCACGTGAGGCAAGTTCGCGTGCGAGCATTTCCGCAGCGTTCCTGCCATAAGTTGAGCAGTTTCTCGATCCAATTACGGCAACGCAAGGTCGTTCAAGGCTCTCTTGCCAATTTCCGAGAGCATAGAGGACAATCGGTGCATCTGGAATCTCCCGAAGTAAAGGCGGATAGCCGCCATCATCGAGCGTTAAAATATCGCCGCCGAGTTCTTTTACGGCACTAATTTCCGCCTTTGCTTTTTCATAAAACTCGCGGCGAATTATGCTCTCGATCGTGGCAGGTTTCAACCGCAGAAATTCAAGTTCGCTGCGACGCGCGGCAAAAACGGCTTCCGGCGACCCAAATCGCTCCAAAAGGGCCCGCCATTCGCGGGCCGATGTCCGGCGTCAAATTCAATGCGATCCAACTTTCAAGCACAATCGTTTCGGGGCAATACGCAGTCTGGCGGAGGCGTGTGGGAGTCGAACCCACCCGGGTACGCTCTCGCGTACCCGCAAACGGTTTTGAAGACCGCGCCCGTCACCGGACAGGATGCGCCTCCCGATTTATCCGCAAAATTCTAGCATAAGCCACTAATTGGCAAGCAATACGGTAGCAAGCGTTGCACGTTTTGCTAGATCGCTGATCAAAATATGTTCGTTGAGCGTATGGGCACCGTCGCCCGTAACTCCGAGCCCATCTAATACCGGGACGCCGAGCGCAGCGACAAAATTGCCGTCCGAAGCGCCGCCGACTTGCGTTTCGTCAAGCGAATAATCGAATTCGGCGGCACGGCTTCGTGCTATTGCAAAAAGATTAACTACCTCTGCAGAACGCTCGAGCGGCGGGCGGTTTATGCCGCCTTCGATGTGAAGTGAAATTCGCGGATCATATGGGCGAAGGCCGCGGATCGCGCCGTCCACGGACTTCGCGGCTGCCATTGAGGTGAAACGAACATCAGCAGTACATTCGGCAAACTCCGGAATTACGTTCGTTGCGGTCCCGCCGCGGATCGTGCAGACATTAACGGTTGTTCCACGTGACGGATCATTTAATTTCGAAATTTTTTCTATCTGACGCGCTATTTCTAAAATCGCATTCGCGCCGCATTCTGGTTCAAGCCCCGCATGGGCCGGAATCCCGCGAGCAGCAACTTTGTAAAGTCCGGTGCCTTTGCGACCGGTCTTTACCCGGCCCTCGGAGGAGGGCTCAAAAACATAGCAGCGCGGCGCCAATCTCGCTTCTTTTTCAATGATGGTACGACCGGATGGGCTTCCGATCTCCTCGTCGCAGGTAAAAACACAAGTTATCGGCGGCAAACTAAGATCCATTTGGCCCGCGAGAAATTTAATCGTTTCGATGATCAGGATTATGTTTGCCTTCATATCGAAAATCCCGCAGCCAAAAAAACAGTTGCCTTCGATTCGGGTTGGATTTTTTTCTTTGCTTCCTATTGGGTGAACAGTGTCGGTATGGCCGAGGACAAGAACCGAAGGCTTGGACGATCGAAAAGCTCGTACAATTACGTGTTCACCGATTCCGGCAACCTTGATCCTCTCAAAGCGAACTCGGTCGCCCACTTCCAAAACTTGTTCTTCGATAAAATCCGCTATGGCGCTACTAGCCTCCTCATCGCCGGACGGCGATTCAATGTCAACTATATTGCGAATCTGATCCAATATCGCCGGTAATCTGCCTGTAAAATAGGCTTCAATGTCGCAAGCGGAAATAATAGTCTGCGATTTATTCACAATTGGAAAAGCGGTAGCCTAGTTAACAGTTTTTCCAAACACCTCATTTAGTAGATCGCCGAGCCGATAGCCGGCCAGAGTTATCCGCTGCTCGGCTACCGAATACGCGTGTTTTGTGTATTTCGGAGATGGCATTTGGAAACGCACAATGTCCGGCGTAAATACGGACTTCGGATTAAGGCTAAAAGATTCTCGCTGCAGATCTTCAAAACCGGAAAGCCGCACTGTTTGCAGCGAATACGGATATTTTTTGATAAATTTGCGGCCGAGTCTTTCGATATAAATGCGCTCGCAGCCATTGCCGACCAGCGGATCAACTCGGTTAAGGATCGAATCCCAGAACCAATGCAGATTCAACTGCTTCTCAAGCGGCGTATCCTTTGGAGTAAGAAGGAAAAGATTCCCGCCTTGATCACCTTTCGGTTCAAGATCCGTGACGCGAGCCGATGTATGCAACGGCTGATGTAAATCGCCGATAATGTGCAGGATCCACGCGATCGCAATTGCCTTTTCCGGATCCGAGGCCGATGGGTTGCGTATCGTTTTATCAAATTCAATCAGTCTTATTACCGCCTCTCCGCTCTCTTGCATATCCGGGAGTAATTCAACACGACCGTCAACCTGCTTCCAAAACGTATCGGCATAGTGCCAGTTGCTGCGATGATATTTCCGATAACGGACCGGGAAATCGCGATTGCGAACAATATCCGGCCAGGTGGCCGCTAGCATAAAAAATTCAAGCTGACGGGTTTCTTCCGGTTCTGGACCATAAACAGCATAAAGTGCCGAAAGCTGTGAATCTTCCGGCGCCTTTCGAAGAATTCGAATCACCTCATTTCGAGCTGAAGGCGACATCCGCTGCCAAGCGATCCATGCGGAAATCTTATGGCCGACGTCGTCCCACGCAAAGATCGAGGCTTTAAATATAAAAAAAATCGACAAGATTTGAAGAAATGTTCTGGTCCGGAACTTCATACAGCCGATTTTAACGAATTTCCGCTGCGATCGAAAGCCATTGCAGCCGGTGCCGTAACGAAGTGGCAAACCTGAAAACTAAATTCTTCATCCGAAGGAATGCAAAACTTTCCCCGGAGCTCGTTCCTTTATTTAGAATCTGTTGAAAAATCGCTCAGATTTCCGAGGATATAAATATGCAGGTGATATTGAAACAAAATAGAGCAGCCGTTAATGCGGGAAAGCGATTCAAAGAGCCCGCAGCGCGAAAAATCGGCATCTTCGGTTCGCTTTTCGGTTGCTGGCATCGGCGCTTGAGCAGGCCATTTACGACTGATAACGAAACTTATCAGACGTGTTTGGAATGCGGAGCCCGCCGAAGATTCGATATGGGAACATTCCGCAGTTCTGGACGTTTTTACTATCCTCCGGTAGCAAGGTTCGGGAACTACTAAAATCTTGCTGCCTTTTCCTGTCCTTAATACCATTCCATACTAAAGCCTACCGAAAGCGGCCTCCCTAAACAGGCCGCTTTCATTTAATCGTGCGGCGTACGTGCAACAGTTCACTGAAGAAATTCATTATGGAGAACTGAGAACGATTGCGGAATTTTTTGAGCCAAAACCGATGCAATTGCACAACGCAATATCGACCTTTGCCTTGTGAGCAAAATTTGGCGTGTAATCTAGGTCACATTCCGGATCGGGCTGGTCAAGGTTAATCGTCGGGGCAATAACTCCCTCCGAGATCGCAAAAAGAGCGGCAGCGATTCCGGCTGCTCCGGCAGCACCTTGCGGGTGGCCGATTTGCGATTTTGTGGCCGACATTGGAATACGATAAGCATCTTTACCGAGAGCGATTTTGACGGCACGCGTTTCGATTTTGTCGTTTAGGACTGTTGAAGTTCCGTGAAGATTTACGTAATCGACATCGCTCGGCCCAATACCAGCATCCGCCAAAGCTAGCTGCATCGCCCTTGCTGGCTCGATTCCGTTTTCTTCTAGCCGGACGCGATGATATGCGTCGCACGTAGAACCGTAGCCTATTATTTCTGCAAAGATTCTCGCTCCACGGCCGATGGCGCGTTCCCGCTCTTCGAGAACAAAAACCCAGGCCCCTTCGCCAATAACGATCCCGCTCCGGTCAGCCGAAAATGGACGCGAAGCACGCTCCGGCTCGTCATTCCATTGCTTCGTTACCACGGTCATCACCTCAAAACCGCGGAGTATTCCGGGCGAAATTGGCGAATCGACGCCGCCGGCGATGACAAAATCCTGCCGGCCAAGGGCGATGTGTTCGGCACCGTAAAATATTGCATCTGTCGAAGAAGTACAACCGGTGGAAATTACATGCGAAAGGCCATGCAGTTTGAGAGCCATCGAAACCTCGGAAGAAAGACTTCCGTGAGTGGAGGCGGGAATTGTGTAAATACTTCCTTTCTTTTCGTTGCCGGAAAACCAGTAGCCGAACTGTTTTTCCGTAAACGCAAGGCCGCCGCCGCCAGTTCCAATAACTACGCCAAAGCGGCCACGTTCGCCATTCGTTAAATCTGCAATTTCGAAATTCGCGTCGGCAATTGCACTGCGCGCTGATGCAAGAAGCAGCGGGACCGTCCTCGGAACGTTTCGGCGATCGCTCGGCGCGATTTCCGCTTCCCAGTCGAAATCGCTAGCCTCGGCTGCGATCTGGACCTGAAAACCCGACGGATCGAAGGAAGAAATCCGCCGGACACCACTTTTACCATCCGCAAGCGATTGCCAAAATGAAAGACGACCAGTCCCAATCGGTGTGACACATCCGAATCCGGTAATTACAACGCGCCTCGGCGAGGCGAATCCGCTCAACATAATTCTACACGCTCGGAATTAATCACCCGAATTGGGCTCTTTCTCGGATAGAAAACCTAGTTTACCCCTGCTTCTTTTGCTATTGCAAAGCTGCTAAGCGCCTCCGCCTCCGTATCGAAAACTTCGAAGACTGTATAAAGTTTCGTCATCGTCATTAGTTCGATAAATCTGTCCGAAAGCCCGAAAAGCTTTAGAACGCCGCCGTTTCTTTCGGTCGAGGCATAAGCCGCAACCATCTCGCCGAGGCCGCTGGAATCGATCAAGGTTACGTTTTCTAGGTTCAGCAAAATGTTATTTTGCCGATCGGCTAACAAATCTCGAATCGCATTATGAAGCTTCCGATTGGATTCGCCGAGCGCAATCGGGCCACTAAGGTCAAGGACATTGACGCCTCTTTCATTTCGGTTGTTGATTCTTAAATCGCTCATTTTTCTTCATTTCCTGCCACAAACGGCCTTTGCCGGCATCGCAAACGTGAGTTGATTCACTTCGCCGTTTGCACCACAAACGTAAATTCTTGCCTTCTACTGCGATCATACGCTTCGCGGTATGTATTTACAATCCGAACGAAAGTTTGCATTTATTTGTTTCCCTGTCTTGTTATAATTTTTAAGAATTCAAATGGGCAGTTTCCCGGGAAAAGATTTTTTATGACTCAACAGTTCTAAGTCGAACAGCGGAAATGTGGTATCTACGGACGCGATACCGCGGTTTTGTTCGTTGCACAGCGGATTGGAGGCGAATCCTTTGACCTCGCCTGTCGTCATCGAAATGCTACTCGCCCGCAATGTGACGATCGCGTCCGCGATGACGGCGACGTGCTCGAAGCTGTCGATTAGCTCCACCGGCGGTGTAACGCTGAGGCATTTGCTCTCGACGATGACGATTAATCAATTTTATGCAGCTTAGATTATCCAACGCTTTCTGGATTTCAATTTTAGTCGTTGCGGCTCTGATTTTTTTCGCCATTTGGCTAGTTGGCGTTAACCCGCCGTCTTCGGCTCCTGCTGCTAACGATTCCAATCCGATTTGGACACAAAGCACGGTTCAATCGGGCATCACAAGGGTGGAAGCAGGAAAATATCTTGCTTTTCCACTAAACCTAAATCAGAGGCGTTTTCTGCGTGTATTTTTCCGAACTGATTCTCGAAATCACCGAATCTCGGCGAGGGTTTATATTGGCGGCGATTTCGAGTCGTGGATAAATAATCCTGAGGTAAAACCATTTATTTCAACAAACCCGGTATCGCGTGGAAACATCAGGCGACATATCGAAGCTAGCAAATACGTTGTCGTACTGGATAACCGCGATGGGCCCGAAACCGTCGCGCTCGAGCCGCTGGAAATAGTAGTCGAGTAATCTATTAGATCAGGTTTCGACGGCGGAAGTTTTGACTCCGATCAGCCTTCCGGATTTTGCAATTCCGACGATAAAAATTTCGACTTGGATTCTGCCGAGACGGAAAACGCGAATGTCCGAAAGATTGGACTTCATCAGCGCGAACAAGTCGGCAAATCCTTTTGCTCTTCTGCGTTCTGACTCAGTGTACCAATCTTCAATCCGGCTCAGTCGCTGAAAGAACTCATCTGCCGGGACTTCCTCTGAGGCTCCGTCTGAGCAATTTCTGAGCTTGTCTAAGTAATCGGCGGATGTCTTGTTTGCGCTGATGTCAAACCAAACAGGCTCAAATTCACGGTCCGTTTCGCTGACATAAATAAGTCCTTTGCAGGCTGCTCTTAAAGCGGAAATTAAATTCTGATCATCATAGAAAATCATAGATTTTTTTCGAAATTTTTTTCTCTTTACTTGCCGATTTTCGTCCTCAAGTTTGCCCGTAAATTATGATTTTTTTTTTTCGATCTGCCGCCAAATTATTGCATAGAAACAGCTTGTTAACAAAACGTTAATCCTAGCTTTACTTTGTGGATTTCTCCTTGCAAACGTTAGGTTGCTGTGCTAATCTGACTCCCGCTTTTAGAACGAGTGTCCCCGTAAAACATTGAAAATAAATCACTTAAAGTTTCACTTTAAGTTCTATCGTTATTTCCACAACGTTGTGGAAACTTTTGTGGAAAACGTTCTAAAGCTAATTTTCTAACTGAGTTTTCCGACTTTTTCGGAAAGCTTTCTGGCCGCCAACAGTGGATTTGTGATTCAAACTAAGACGCTCCCTAAGACGGCCGCTGATGTTATAGGGCTAAAAGCTTTTTTATTTCTATTTTTAAGACCTTTTTGGAGTCAAAAATTCCCCGTGAACTCATCTACCGCAAAGATCGACATCTGGAGCGATATACTCACTTACTTTCGGCGCCGTCTGAACGACCAAATCTTTGATACGTGGTTTCGGCCGATCAGCTTTGAAACGATCGATCACGCATCGAAAAGAATAAGATTACGTGCCGGCAAGCCGACGATCGATTGGGTAACTAGCTACTATGCCGAGCTTCTTTCGCAGACCCTCGTTGAATTTGGGCTAAATAATTACCGTTTCGAATGGATCAACGACCCGGAAACAAATTCGCCTGCGGCAGCCGAAGACGATGAGGAAGATGTCGAGGATAAAAACGACACACTCATCCTGAAAATAAAAAATCAGGAGTCAGCACCGTTTCCGGCCGTTACTGCTTCAACGAACTTTGTGGCGATCGAGCCGATCGATAATTCATTAAATCCGAAATATACATTCGAAAAATTCGTTGTCGGCTCAAGTAATCAATTTGCCCATGCAGCCGCTCTGGCGGTAGCCGAATCTCCCGGTAAAGCCTACAACCCACTGTTTTTGTATGGCGGCGTTGGACTAGGTAAAACTCATTTAATGCACGCCGTCGGCCACGCGATCAAGCAAAAAAATAGACATCTGCGCGTTTCGTACATAACGACAGAAAAGTTTATGAACGAGCTGATCGACGCCATCCGTTACGACAAAACAAAGGCATTCCGCGATAAATACCGCTCTATCGACGTGCTTTTGATGGACGACGTTCAATTTATGGCCGGCAAAGAACGGACCCAGGAGGAATTTTTCCACACTTTCAATTCTCTTCATAACGATCAAAAACAGATTGTGATATCGAGCGATTGCCCGCCGAGAGAAATACCGACGCTCGAAGAAAGACTCCATTCGCGTTTTGAATGGGGTCTGATCGCCGATATCGAGCCGCCGGACCTCGAGACAAAAGTGGCCATTCTAAAGCGAAAAGCAGACCTCGACGGAATCGATCTACCGGATGAAATTGCTATTTATATTGCGAGCAAAATAAAAAGTAACGTTCGCGAGCTAGAAGGCTCTTTAGTTCGTCTTGTCGCGATTTCGTCGCTTCGCGGCGTCCCAATTTCAAAGCTTTTAGCGCAAGAAGCGATGAAAAACATAATTGCTGCAGAGCGACCCGAGGGTTTGACGATGGAGCGAATCGCGCGAGTTGTTGCCGCCAATTTCAAGCTCACGGTTGAAGAAATGAAATCAAAGAACAACAGCCGAGCCGTAGCATTTCCTAGACAAGTCGCGATGTATCTTTGCAAGCGACTGACACGGCACAGCTACCCGGAAATCGGGCGCGAATTTGGCGGTAAGCATCATACAACCGTTATGCATTCGGTCGAAAAGATCGATGCGATGGCCAAAGAGGATCGAAATTTCCACAAGACGATAAATTCTTTAATAGAAAGTCTTTGCGAGCTACAGTGAGGTAAATTAGGGATCAATGAAAAAGCAGGATATCCACATACGATTCAGGGATTTTGCATCCGTAAATCTTTTATTTGCTTTACTTGAGAAAAATGTTCCACATTTTGGAAATGAATCGGAAAATTCACCTGTGGAAACGAGTGGAAAAGATTTCAGGGAGAAGATTTTCCTCACGTTGAAAGAGTTTTCCACAAACTTTCCACAAATAGATGTGGACGAAAATCACTAGATTTTATCGGCTAGTTGGGCTATTTTGCACAAATCCACAGGCCCTATTGCTACTACTGATTCTAACCAAAAAGATTTAGAATAGTAGAAATCAAAAAAGAAAACCGCAGACAAGAGGAGTAGCTGTAAGCAAAATGGAATTCGTAATCGAACAGGCTGATCTTAAAAACGAACTCGGTTTTATTCAAGGCGTAATCGAGCGAAAGGAAACAATCCCAGTATTGTCAAACGCTCTGGTTGAATCCGTCGGAGAAAATACTATCCGTATTACTGGGACGGACCTGGACGTAACTCAACGGTGTGACATCACGGCGGAAATCGTAAAGCCTGGAAAGGTCTGTTTGCTTGGGCGGAAACTTTTCGATATTGTCCGATCGTTCGATGGTGGCAAAATTCGGTTTCGAAAAGAGGCGGAAACCGACTGGGTCGAAATAACCGCAGGTCGCGGCCGTTATCGTCTTGCTGGATTGAAAGCCGAAGAATTTCCCGAATTGCCAAATTCTAAGGCCGCACCGAATTCGCTGCCGGCGGACGTTTTTTCCTATTTCATCAACCATACGTCATTCGCTGTAACTGCTGAAGTAAGCCGGTACGCACTTTCCGGAGCAAAGTTAATCTACAATGGCGAAAAGGCAATAATGGTTGCGACCGATGGCCACCGACTAGCATTGGTTGAAAAAGTTCTTAAGGGGAAATCAGACGAAAGGTTCGATGCCTTGATTCCGCGAAAGGCTCTAATCGAGCTGCAAAAAATCGCGCGGTGGATTGAAACGACGACAACCGAACCGATTTCATTTGGCGAAGATCAAAACCACCTTTATTTTCAGGCGGGTGGAAAACTTCTAACTGCAAGGAAACTTTCCGGCACGTTTCCAAATTACGAAATGGTCTTACCGAAGGATGTCGAGAATAAGGTAACCTTTGACCTCGATCAGACACGGCGTGCTGTTTATCGCCTTTCGCTGCTTTCAACCGAAATCAATAAGCCGGTAAAAATTACGATACGCGAAGGTGAAATCGAGCTCAAGGCATTTGGAACCGATATAGGCGAAGGCGTGGAAATCGTCCCGGCGGATTACGACGGCGAAGAGATTACAATCGGATTTAACTCCCGATATCTGCTCGAGTTTTTTAACAGCGTAACTTCTCTTGAAACAGCGGAAAGTGACGAAAATACCGAGTCGACATCAACCGATGCTAGCGGTTCGGCGGCAGCTCCTGCCAAGTCAGGTTCGCCAAAGACTCGCATTTTGCTCGAATTTAGTCAACCGAATATGCCTACACAGATGCGGATAGAGGCCAATACTGGATACGACTACCGTTATGTTGTGATGCCGCTTCGTCTGTGATGAATCATCGGGAGTAGAAGAAAAATTGGATTGCCTGTATCAAACCAATTAGAAACCCAAAAAGAGCACCGAAGAATTCAATTTTTCTGAGGTGCTCTTTGGCTACGGAGAGGACTAGCTCCTCCAGTTTTTCAGCCGGATAATTCATTATTTTTGATCGGACGACGCCGCCGAGATGGAATTCCCGAACGGCGTCCGGCAATTTCTCGCGGATAGCAGCAATGATTGTTTCGGCAACTGTTTCGCTCGCGCTGACGATCTTCTTATCCTCTATTTTGTCTGAAAGTTTTCCGATCGGTCTTGAAAGTAAGTTTTCGATCTGTTTTGAGATAAGGTCGTTAATTAAAAGGATTGTGTCATTGCCGGATATAATGTTGACTAGAGCACCGGAAAGCGTTCGTTTGAGCTGGAATTCCGATCCTGGGCTAACGGTGCGGAGAATTGAATCAAGGCTATGAGGACGCAGTTTTTCCAGTGTTTCGCTGATGTAGGACCGAATAGAATTTTTAATTTCTTCGCCGCGAAGTATTTTCAATATTGAATTACCGATCTGCTCTTTTACTCTATCCAGTTTTTCTGGCGCTATCTTTCCGAGCAAATCGCCCATCGGTCGGTTAAGAGCACTGTCGATGGAAGATTCGATAAATTCGCGGGCCTGCTCGGCAAAAACATCTCCTCTTAGCATTTCTTCGATTCGCCGAGGTAGGCTTTCGTTAACCAAATCGTCAACTTCGCGAAGCAGATTTTCGCGAGAGACGAATATTTTTTTGAAGAAAGGAAGATTCTCGTAGTATTCGTGAACCTCTCGTTTTATTAGAGCCCCGATTTGATTTCGCGTTTTTTCTGCGGCAGCAATTTCGGTCAGCCGGTGTGTAACCGGAGTGATTTGCTCGAAGAGTTTTTCTTTAAGAAGAGCAACAGCGTCAGGATTTAAAATCTCGCTGAGCGGTTCTTCGAGAGTAAACAGTTCGTCTATTCTTCGGCTAACGAACGCTCGAACGCTTCGTTCGAATTCGCGGGAATTCAGCGCCGCTGTTATCCGGTCGGAAAAAAGATCGATAAAACGGTTAATGGCCGTTTCATCGATTACTTCAGAAAGTCTCCGGGAAAGAAAATCATCCACCTGCTTTTCGACAAACTCGGAAATTGCGTTATGGGTGGAATTTGCCTTGAGAGTAATCTCTATATGCTCTGCAATTGTAAATTGCAGCGATGTGATTGCGTCAAGGACGGGCGCTCGGAGCGTTGCTGGAAGTGATTCTATCAGCGAAGGATAATTCTGCGACAGCATTTGCCGAGTGTAGGAATCGAAGGTCGATCGAACTTTTAATTTAAGGAAATCTTTTTCAATAAGCTCCTGCATTATTGTTTCCTGCGATACGAGCTCTTCGCCGACAGCTTTTCCGATAGCTGTTGCGAGCCGCTCACGATGGCGGGGAATCATACCCTGCGGAAAAAGAGTGACTCCAAGAATTCGAAACGGCTGCCGCGGCCGGAACAACATCCGCACGGCTAGCCAGGCGCCTAAGTAGCCGTGGATGGTTGCAAATAGTATCAGCAATACGATCTGCGTCCAGATGCTTTTCAAAAAAGGCCCGAGAGCGTCGAAGAATTGTTGTAGGATTTCCATCGAAAATAACGAGAAAGGAATCTAAAAAATTCTGAAGCCTTTAGAAGAAAGACAAAAATCAGCAAAATCGCGGAGCCATTCGGTGCTTACGCTGTAATTTTTCCATTGCTCTGCAGAATTGCGGTAATAAGTTCCGTCGTCCGGCTGATCGGTTACGGTTCCGTTGGCAAATATGCGGCGTCCGGGCCCGAGATCAGGAATAACGGTTTCTGAGATTGTCTTTCCGATCAGATGTGCCTCTTCTACATCGACCTTCACGCCGGTAGCGTTCTGGCTCATTTGCCGGACCTTTATATCCGAAAGAATGTCTAGCCGTTTTATCAATTCAAGAGCCGCTTTCCATTTCCAGATGTTTACGTCAAATTCTCTTTCTTCGGAGCCGATATCGATTAATTTGAAACTCATATAAATCTCATTTCCAGGTAACTAAAATGCTACTTTTACAATCGTGCTGTAGTCAATAAAAAGAAAACTATCGATCCGCAGTATCGCCTTGCATAGGGCCGCAACGGAGCAGCTACCGGTTTATTTGGCGAAACGGCCGATTGCTATACTAGAATGAATTATGCCCCAATCAATTTCATATTCTGACGCCGGCGTTTCGATAGACAATGCTGACAAGGCGATTTCGAAAATACGCGAACTTGCTCACAGTACATTTACCGATCGGACGCTAACAGAAATCGGCAGTTTTGGTGGTATGTTCTCAGCGGTCTTTCCCGATATGGAGGAGCCGATCCTGGTTGCTTCCGCCGACGGCGTTGGTACAAAACTAAAGATAGCGTTTCAGACCGGCATTCATAACACACTCGGAGCAGACCTGGTAAATCATTGCGTCAATGACATACTTGTCCAGGGCGCCAGACCGCTTTTCTTCCTCGATTATTTTGCAACAGGAAAACTCGATCCTGAGGTTACTGCGTCGGTTGTTGAAGGTATGGCACGAGCTTGCCGAGAGAATGGCTGCGTATTGCTTGGCGGCGAAACGGCGGAGATGCCCGATTTTTATGCCGCTGGCGAATATGACATAGCGGGCTTTATTGTCGGCGTCGTCGATCGGCGAAGTGTTATTGACGGCAAAAAGATCCGGCCGGGCGATATCGTGATGGGGTTGCCAGCAGATGGCCTGCAGACAAACGGCTATTCGCTGGCGCGGAAACTAATTTTCGATATTGGCGGTTATGATTCTAGCAGCTACATCGATGAGCTTGGCGAGACAATTGGCAGAGCGCTGCTAAAAGAACACCGATCGTTTTTGCCGGCGATCGGTCCTCTGCTCGGTAGAGAAATCGAAGATTCAATTCCCGTTATCAAGGGGCTTGCACACATTACCGGAGGCGGAATGATCGAAAACATCCCGCGAATTTTGCCCGAAGACGTCTCGGTTGAAATCCACCGCGGAAAGTGGCCGGAGCCTCCGATATTCGGCCTGTTGCAGCGCCTTGGCAACGTAAAGGAAAAAGAAATGTTTAGGACGTTCAATATGGGAATTGGGATGGTAATTATAACTTCACCCTTGGGCGCCGAAGAGCTCCGGCGACAGATCACGAATTGCTTTGAAATCGGGGTCGTAACTAAAGGCAATCGCACTGTCACAATAAAAACGAATCGTCCAGTTTGAATCCGTTTTTCTCGAGGTTTGATTCGGCATTCAAACTATCCGACCAGTCGTCAATACTTTTTATTTTATGAATGTCGGAATTCTTATATCGGGCCGGGGCTCAAATATGGCGGCCATCGCTTCGGCCGTTAGTAATGGCGAAATACCGGGTTGTAGAATTGCCGTCGTTGTCAGTGATCGACCGGATGCCGCCGGAATCGAAATCGCGCGAGGGTTTGGTATAGAAACGGCGGTTATTTCGAGGCGCGGCCGCTCAAGAGAAGAGCATGACGCCGAAATCATAGAGAAACTCAAGCAATTCGGCGTAGATTTCGTCTGCTTGGCTGGTTATATGAGACTTTTGTCTCCTCTTTTCGTAGAGACCTTTCCTCGTCGGATCTTAAATATTCACCCGAGCCTTTTGCCTGCTTTTCCGGGATTAGATGCGCAGAAACAGGCGATCGAGCACGGAGTGAAGGTTTCTGGCTGCACGGTACATTTTGTTAATGAAGATCTGGACGCGGGTCCAATATTACTGCAGTTAGCGGTCGAGGTACTTGAGGACGACACTCCGGAGAAATTGGGGGCGCGGATTCTGAAACAGGAGCATCGAGCCTATGTCGAAGCATTGAAGCTAATAGCAGGTGGAAAGGTAAAAATTTTCGGTAATCGGGTACAGGTAGATAAATGATTTTGACATTTAGGATGGGAGTTGGATAAAATCGGGGTTTTCACTTTCGGGTGAATTTTAATGGAGAGCAAGTATGCCGAAGAGAACCTTTCAACCAAACAACCGGAGACGCGCGAAAAAGCACGGATTCAGGGCGAGAATGGCGACAAAGACGGGTCGAGCGGTGCTCAAACGCCGGCGCGCGAAGGGACGCAAGCGTCTCGCGGTTCAACATTATTAAGGTTAACACTGCCGAAAAAATGTCGGCTCCGCAAGCGGACCGAATTTCTTCGAGTTTACAACAATGGTGTGCGCTTTGAGGGCCGTTTCATGACGGTCTTTATTTTGCCCAATGAACAGAGATGCCATCGCGTCGGCATAACAGCAACGCGGAAAGGAGTTGGAAAAGCACATAACAGAAACCGGGCAAAACGATTGTTGCGAGAGGCCTTTCGGCAAAGCAAGCCGTTTCTTGGAGCTTTAGGGCGGAATTACGATTTCGTTCTGAATGCACGGCGCCGATTGATTTCGACGCGACTCTCCGAGCCGATGGAGGAGCTTCGGAGAATCATCACGGAGATTGCTGCGGCAGGGGAGGCGGCTAAATATCGTGGTCTTGGCGGCTATAAATAACGCTGTTGATGTGTCAAAATGTCGGAAGCGATGAAGTATCTAGTAGTTGATCTTCTGAGATTCTACAAATCCGTCGTTTCGCCTTTGCTGCCGCCGGCTTGTAGATTTGAGCCTACCTGTTCGGAATACGCTTGTGAAGCGATCAGCAAATACGGTTTATTACGCGGAGGGATTCTAGCGTTTTGGCGTCTTTTGCGCTGTCAGCCTTTATCTAAGGGTGGCTATGATCCGGTTGAGTAGTCAAATAGAATTTGCAAAGCAATCATACAGGTTTTTAACAAATGGACAACAGCAATAATCAGGGCAGTCAGGCGAGATTGTTAATAGCGGCGGCACTTTCAATGTTGGTGCTTTTCGCCTGGTCGTATTATTTCGCCCCGAAAAAACCGGTCGAGAACGTTAATCAAGCAACAACTACTGCGCCGGAGGCAGCGACGACTAATGTTCCAGCGACACAGGCAGTCGCAACGGTTGCGAGTGAACAGCCGACGGAAACCCCGCTTCCGGATACTGTCCCAAATCGAAAGGTCGTTATTAAATCGGAGCTTTACGAGGTAACGTTCGATTCCCGCGGCGCACTGCCGGTGAGTTGGATCATATTGAAAAACAAATCGCCGATGGGCGAATATCCGGTTTTCGCGGATGGCTCAAACAACGATAGCAGAAAGCCGCTTGAGCTAATTTCGAAAAAGGCCTTCGAGCAGAATCCGCCCGAAGTGCCTTTTAGGCTCGCGACATCGGAGCAAGCGATTAATTCCCTGTTAAATGAGAGAAATTACCGGATTTCAACATCCGAGGATACGATTGCGCTTGCTGACGGCGAGGAGTGCAAGATCGAATTTCTGCTCGAAGTCGGCAATGGCTTGACGGCAAAAAAGACGTTCACCTTTAGAGGGAATAGTTATGTTGCCGACCTGTCGATCGAGGTTTTAAGGGATGGAAAGCCTGTGCCGGATACAAAACTCGCAATTGGAGCTAGTATCGGCGACCATGCAATAAAACACCATAATTTTTATCATATCGAATCGGAAGCGGTCGCAAATATCGGTGGCGATATCCGCCGTCATCAAGGCAATTATTCCTTTAAATTTGAAAATGGCGACCGCTCATCGCTGAAAGATTCTGGCGAAGTAGATTGGGTAGGCGTCGGAGACGCTTATTTTGCAATGGTGGCGATACCCACTGCTGAACGGCCGCGCGAAGTTGAGTATACAGCATATAAATACGAGGTCCAGACTGAGCCGTTTTACGACAGCATTTTCAAATGGATAATACGAAGCCCAAAAACTACGGAAACGCGGCACCTGGTGACGGCCTATATTCCGATCGCTGCTGCAGGCGAGACGACGCGGATTTATACCGGAACGAAGGATTATTTTACGTTAAGCTACTACAACAAACTTCTTTCGGACTCGGCTGGCAGAAACATCGATATAGTCCATTTCATTAATTTCAGCAACTATTCAATTATTCGTCCGATTACAACATTTCTTTCGATTCCGATTCTCTACGCGCTGCATTATATAAATACGCTAACTCACAGTTACGGCCTTGCGATTATAATCTTCACGTTCCTTTTCTACTCACTACTCTTTCCACTTCGCTGGTCGCAGAGCCGGTCTTTCAAGAAAGCGGCCGGAAACGCTCCGAAAATGAAAGAGATACAAGACAAGATCAAGGATCTACAAAAAAAAGGTGTACCGATAGATGATCCGCGGATGCGCTCGCTGCAAATGGAGCAGCTAAAGTTGACTAAGGACGCACTTCCAATTGGCGGCTGCCTGCCGATGATTCTGCAGTTCCCACTTTTGATTGCGTTTTATACGGCGATCACAATTTCGCTTGATGCAAGACAGGCATCGTTTCTTTGGCTGCCGGATCTTTCTGCGGCGGATCCATGGCACATCCTTGAATTTGCGTTCGCTCTTTCGATGGTGCTAGCAATGAAGTTTACCCCGACCGCGCCGGCGGTATCACCCGAGCAGCAGATGCAACAAAAGATGATGACATATCTGATGCCAGTTATGATGCTCTGGGTAATGTGGACGGCTCCGTCCGGATTGTTACTCTACTGGTTGTTTGGAAACATCGTCAGTTTCGGCCAGCAAATGCTGATCAATCGAATGAACAAAACCGAACAGCCGCCGGACGCACGGGTCGTCGACAAAGTGCCGGCAAATGCAAAAAGAGTGAAAGCTAAGCTAAGCGATGCCTAAAACAGAAGTGGAAAAGAAGAGTTTTTGCCCAGAGGTTGGAGAGACCGCGAAATGAACGATATTTGCGAAAATGCAAAGGTGTTTCTTTCCGAAGTTTTGAAGGAAATGAATTTCAACCTCGAGGTTTCGGCCGAATGGACGGCAGACGGTTGTCTTTTGGAGCTTTCGGGGCCGGATTCGCATTTTGCGAGAGCCGAAAATGGCGAAATGCTCGATGCGATCGAAGTAATTCTCTTTCAAATATTTGGCCGCGATCTGGACCGAAGCAAGCGTTTTATTGCGGACGCCGAAGGCTATCGCAAAACAAGAAAGGCGGAACTGCAGGCAATGGCCCGTTTTGCAGCCGAACAAGTCAGAAAAACAGGCCGCCCATTTACCTTTGGAGTGCTGAATTCCACGGAGCGGAGAGTTATCCACTTAGCACTTCAGCAAGACGCCGATTTGACAACGGAATCGGTCGGTATGGGGCGCGATCGGAGGTTGCAAGTTCGTCTAAAAACATAGATTTGTGTTGCAGCTTCGCGGATAGTTGATCGCGTAGGAACAGGCTCAGTCGCTTGATGCGAGCCGTGTTCTTTTTTATTTTTCGAGTTGAAACTGCGGATCAGAGGATGAATCAGACAATCGCGGCATTGGCAACGCCTACAGGACGAAGCGGGATCGGCGTCATACGTATGAGCGGCGGCGACATCTCTGCAATTATGGAAAGAATTGCGCCGAAAGCTTGGCCGTCCAAGCCGCGGTACGCCAAACTTGCGGAAATCTCAGACCCGGAGACTGGCGAATTGATTGACACGGCGATAATCACGTCTTTCCGCGCGCCGAATTCATTTACGGGCGAAGACGTCGTCGAACTCAGTTGCCACGGATCGCCTGTCGTTCTTCGGCGGATTCTTGATCTCGTGTTTCGACTTGGAGCTCGGCCTGCAGCGGCAGGAGAATTTACTCTCCGCGCTCTTTCAAACAATAAGATGGATTTATCTGAAGCCGAGGCCGTTCGCGACCTAATCGATGCCGGAACCACCGCCGCCGCACGACAGGCAATCCGGCAGATGCGGGGAGAATTTTCGCATCGTCTAACGCCGATCAAGGACGAGCTTCTTGACGTAATCGTCGTTCTCGAATCAGCTCTCGAATTTGTTGAGGACGATCTGCCGGTTGCTGCGGCCGAAGAAATCAAGAGTCGATTAGCTGCCTGTGAAAAAGATCTCGGTAAGCTTGCTGCCACCTTCGATTCGGGACGGCTCATCCGTGACGGCATCCGCGTTGCTCTCGCCGGTCGGCCAAACGTCGGTAAATCCAGCCTGTTCAATGCATTGCTTGGCGATGAGCGGGCAATAGTGACGGAAATCGCGGGAACTACGCGCGACGAGATTCGGGAGCGTTTCGTGATCGGCGATGTACCGATTTATCTCACGGATACGGCTGGATTGAGAGACACCGGCGATGCGATTGAAAGAATCGGTGTTGAACGGTCACGACGGGCAATCGCCGACTCGGATCTATGTCTTTTTGTCATTGACGCGGTAGAAAAAATTTCAAATGCTGACAGGGAAGTGTTTTTCGAAATCAAAGACATACCGCATCTGATCGTCATCAACAAAATCGACAAATCACACGCTTCCGCTGCTGAAATTCGCGGACTTGAGGAATTTGCAGATACTGCGACCGCGATACGCGTTTCAGCCCTTACCGGCGAAGGGCTCGACGACCTGAAATCGGCAATAATCGGACATTTCCGCCCGATAGAATCAAACACTGAGGGTTTTCTCGTAACCGACGCTCGGCATTACGATTTGCTCAATCGGGCGGCGGCGGAGATCGATGCAGCAATCGAATCGCTCGAAGCGGGAATGAGCGAAGAAATAGTACTTGTCGGGCTACACAACGCTCTCGGCTATCTCGGAAGCATAACCGGCGAAACCAGCACGGAAGAAATGCTGTCGCGAATCTTCTCAACGTTTTGCATCGGAAAATAGGTCTAAGCTTGAAATTCTCCGAGTCGGCTTTCGCAGGAATCTGGCTTTGCTTAAAAAACTGCTACCTCTTGACAAAGCGGCAACCTTCGGTTCATAGTTCAATTTGGCGTATGCTGAAACGTGTTGCGGCCATATTTTTTGTTCTCCTAATCGCCGGTAATGCTTGGGCTGCAGTTTGCGGCTGTATCGATGGCGGTAATAGGAAAATGCCTTCCTGCTGCAAGAAGCAGCAGGAAGGGCGAAATTCAATGGCGGCAAAACAGTGCTGCGGAGGCGACTGCTTTGTCCAAAGCGGAAATTCAAGATCGAGTGTCAAGTCCGAACCCATTGTTCGCCTTTCAGCTCCGCAGGCTGCTGCTCAGAATGAGCTGAATATTTCGCCTGCGATTTTTGCCCCTGCGGTTTCTTCGCGCCGGCCAAGAACATCCTCATATCGCCGACCGCACCTTCCGCCCCCACCGAATCTTTACATCAAACACCATTCAATTCTGATCTAGTTCGTTTCGGTTTTGCGAACGGGCGCAAAAGCCGGTTTTCGAATTGAAAACCGCGCGTTTTTGCGTCTATTTCGCGCGCCGCATTTTAACGGCTCGCGAATCAGCGTACACGTTTCTGACGGCGAGCTATCGCGCTTTAGCCGATGCAAATTACCAAATTGAAAAAGTAAGGAGAAGAACTTTTATGAAAAAACTGCTCGCAATATCCCTGTTCGTTGCGTCTTCGGTATTGTACTTAGCCTGTGGCGGAAGCGGTTCTGGTTCCGATGCCGGCAAATCGATCAAAAGCGGCCCCGCGGGCAACAACCTGACAGTTACGCTCGCAAGCAAAGACGGCGTTCTGCGAAAAGGAAAGCAGGAGTTTAAGCTTTCTTTCGTCGATTCGGCAGGAAAACCGGTTGATGTGGGGGCGGTTTCATTAAACTTTTTTATGCCCGCGATGGGCTCAATGGCGGCGATGAACACCCCTGCAACACTGACTACAACTTCCACGCCCGGAATCTATAGCGGAACAGTTGATCTGGAAATGGGCGGCGAATGGCAGGCACAGATAACCTACGACGGACCGGCAGGTAAAGGCAAAGCGACGCTGGCGGTTTCGGCACAATAAGCAAAAAAAGTAATGGTCAACAGGCTCATCGAATGGTCTCTCAACAACCGGATAATGGTCGTTGCGATATTTCTCGGCCTCGGGGTTTGGGGTTACTGGGCATTGCTCCGGACTCCAATAGATGCGATTCCTGACCTTTCAGAAAATCAGGTAATTGTATTTACCGATTGGCCGGGACGCTCGCCGCAGGAAGTGGAGGATCAGATAACCTATCCGCTCGTGACCAACCTTCAGGGCTTACCTGGCGTTCGTGTCGTCCGCGCGAGTTCTGCGTTTAGCTTTTCGATGATTAATGTAATTTTCGAAGACAACGTAGATCTCTATTGGGCGCGCACCCGTATTCTCGAAAGGCTGAATCTGGTTGGAAAGCAATTACCGGACGGCGCCACGCCAACGCTCGGGCCGGACGCAACCGGCGTCGGGCAGATATTTTGGTACACGCTCGAGAGCGATTCGATGAGCCTGACCGATTTGCGGACAATTCAAGATTGGTTCGTCCGGTATCAGTTGAATTCTGTCCCCGGCGTAGCGGAGGTTGCGTCGGTCGGTGGGTTCGTTCGTCAATATCAAATCGACGTTAACTCGACGAAACTACGCTCATATGGTATACCCTTTTCCACGGTTTTGGAGGCCGTAGAAAGATCCAACAACAACGTCGGCGGTAACGTGATAGAACAGGCTGGCCAATGGACAGTCGTTCGTGGCCTTGGGTTGATCGAATCGCCTGCGGATGTTGAAAACATAGTCGTGGCCGCTTCGCGCGGTACGCCGGTCTTTATCCGTAACCTAGCGGAAGTAAAACTCGGCAATGCGTTTCGAACCGGCTCACTGGACAAAAACGGCAAAGAGGCGGTCGGCGGCGTCGTCATTGCGCGATATGGCGTAAACACGCTCGAGGTAATCGACGCAGTAAAACAAAAAATCGCGGAGCTAAAGCCTGGTTTGCCTCAAGGAGTCCGAATCGAAGCCTTTTATGATCGCACTGGATTGATAAAGCGTGCGACGGCAACGCTGGAACGTGCATTAATCGAAGAACTTCTACTTGTTACGCTAGCACACATAATTTTTCTGGCCCATTTTCGCTCGATACTAATTGTAACGATTCCGCTTCCGCTTTCGGTCTTGCTGGCATTTTTGTTTATGCACTTTATGGACATCAGTTCCAATCTGATGTCGCTATCGGGGATTGCGATCGCAATCGGCGTTCTTGTAGATGCCGGCATCGTTGTGACCGAAAACGCGTTTCGGTTTATGGAAAAGCGCCGAATAGATCCAAAAGATCGGAAAGCCGTTTGGCACACGGTCTTGGATTCTACCAAGTTGGTCGGTCGTCCAGTTTTCTTTTCGATGGCGATAATCATTCTGGCATTTATTCCGGTCTTCGCTCTCGAGGGACAAGAAGGAAAGCTTTTCCATCCGCTAGCTTTCACGAAGACGTTTTCGATGGTCGGAGCGACGATAATTGCCGTAACACTCGTGCCGGTTCTCTGCACATTTTTGCTTGGTGGCAAAATGCATTCGGAGAACGAAAATCCGGTTATGAGGTTTCTCGGGTCGCTTTACCGGCCCGCACTGTCATTTGCTCTCAATCACCGAGTAATGATCGTTTCCATTGCAGCAACACTTTTTCTTATCGCCGTATTTTTCGGGACCAGAATCGGAAACGAATTTATGCCGTCACTGAACGAAGGCGACGTAATGTATATGCCGGTAACGGATCCGGCTATTTCGCTGGACGAAGCAACGCGAATTTTGAGCAAGCAGGACGAAATCCTAAAAAGCTTTCCCGAGGTGGCATGGGTTGTTGGCAAGGCGGGAAGGGCGGAAACTTCCACCGACCCTTCGCCAGTCAATATGAACGAGACGATCGTTCACCTAAAGCCAGAAAGCGAATGGCGGTCAGGAATGACGCGGGAAAAGTTAATCGCCGAATTTGATGCAGCTCTCCGGATGCCCGGAGTTACGAATATCTGGACTCAACCGATAATCAATCGCATCGAAATGCTAGCTACTGGGATTCGGTCCGAGGTCGGCATAAAAATTTTCGGCGGTGATCTTGCAACGCTCGAAAAGCTTTCACGCCAGGTTGCCGATGTCGTCCGTGAAATTCCTGGCGGACGCGACGTTTATCCAGAGCAAATCGGCGGCGCGCCGTATATCGATATCAGGATCAATCGCGCCGCCGCGGCGCGTTACGGAATAGACGTCAAAACCATCGAAGATGTAATCGAAAAGGGTATCGGGGAAACTAATCTTTCGGTAACGATTGAAGGGCGCCGCCGCTTTCCAGTAAGAGTTCGCTTTGCTCCTGAAGACAGAAAAGACGCTGAGACAATCGGACGGCTACCGATTATTACCCCCGACGGTGCGTATGTTCCGCTCTCTTCAGTTGCGAGCATTCAGCAAGTAACTGGACCTGCAATGATTTCCAGCGAAAATGGATTGCTTCGTGGGACGGTCCTATTGAATGTTCGCGGCCGCGACGTCGTTGGATTTGTAAACGAAGCGAAGAAGGCAGTACAGGAAAAAGTGCAGTTGCCCGCGGGCTACTACATTTCGTGGAGTGGACAATTTGAAAATCAGCAACGGGCAGCTAACCGATTGTTGATCGTTGTGCCGATAGTAGTGCTTGTGATTTTCGGTCTTCTTTATTTTACGTATCACTCTGCGTCCGAAGCCGCGCACGTTTTGCTCGCTGTCCCATTTGCTTTAACCGGCGGGATGTATCTTTTGTGGGCGCTTGGATATAACTTTTCCGTTGCGGTTTGGGTTGGATTTATCGCTCTTTTTGGAACTGCGGTTCAGACCGGAGTCGTTATGGTTATTTATCTGAACGAAGCAGTGGAGAAGAAAAAGGCCGAAAAGAGCGGCGAACTTACCGAGAGTGATTTACTCGAGGCGGTAAAGGAAGGAGCGTTGCTTCGTCTTCGGCCAAAGGTGATGACCGTCTCAACAGTTGTTGCTGGACTCTTGCCAATTATGTGGAGTACAAGTGCAGGGTCGGAGGTAATGAAGCCCCTCGCAACGCCGGTGCTCGGCGGGATGGTTTCTAGTCTTCTGCATGTGTTGATTGTAACTCCTGTGATTTTTTATTGGCTTCGGCTAAGGGAGATTCAAAGGTCGTCCAAGGGAGGAATGAATGACAATGCGATATAGAACAATGGGTGCCGCGATTGCGGTGGTACTATCGTTTTCATGGTTTGCTTTCGAAGCGCTTGCTCACGGTAACCACAATCGGCAGGCGTCCAACGGAAATTCGCAAACATCGGCAGCGGCTACATCCGAGAACGCACCGGTGAATGCGACGAGTGATCAAACAAAAGATGCGAGTATTGAGCACGGCAGGATGGAACAGTTCGCTACCTTCCATCCTTTGGTCGTTCATTTCCCGATAGTGCTGTTAATTATCGCAGCATGCTTTCAGATAATATCGCTTTTCGTTTTCCGCAGAGAATTCGGCATCGCTACATTCCTCCTGGCTGTGTTAGGAACCCTCGGAGCATTTCTCGCTTCGAACGTCTTTCATCCGCACACAGCAGAATTGAGTGCTTCGGCTGCAGATCTGCTAACTCGCCATGAGTATTATGCCGACCTCACAGTATGGCTTGGGGCCGCAGGAGCAATTGCAAAATTGGGAGTGCTGTTTTTAAGCCTTAGGGTGCGATGGGCGGAGGCGTTTCCGACGGTTTTGCTTGTTTGTGCCGCTGTAGCAGTCGGCGTCGCCGGACATCACGGAGCAGAACTCGTGCACAAAGAAGGTATCGGACCGCAGGGACGCTTTCTTCAAATGCACGATCACTAAACGAATGTTTCGAAAAATTTTGAAAAAAAGCTCGTTAATATTCGCCGTTTTAGCTTTCCTGGTCGCTGCTGCCCAATCGCAAACTCGGGATACATACCTGAGATTTTTAGACAGTGCAAACGGGATGACGGCCGATGCAGCGGTTGCGTACGCGCTGGAAAACAATTCGGAGCTTGCGGCAATGCGAAAGGAAGCCGAAGCAGGACAGGCATTGATCCGCCAGGCCCGGCTTCGCGCGAATCCAGACCTTCAGGTCGGCGGAACAAAGCAAATGAATGGCGATGACAACAGCTTTATGATCGAAGGCGGAATCCCGCTTGAACTTGCCGGCCGCCGCAATGCCCGTATTCGAATCGCCGAAGCGGAATCGGAAATTAGAGCTCTCGCGCCAGCCGAACGGGAGAGGCAGTTGGCCGCCGAGGTAAGAATAAAATTTGCCGAAGCGCTTGCAGCGATCTTGAAACTGAAATTCACTGAGGAGATGCTTTCTGCCGCCGAGCAAAATTACAACCTAGTTTCGGCGCAAGTAGAAGAAGGGCGCCGGCCACCGCTCGAAAAAAATATGGAAGCGGTCGAGCTCAATCGGATACGTGCGGTGCGCGAAAAAGCCGAATCCGAAGCCGATGTGAAAATGTTCGAATTGCGCAATCTGATTGGAATGGAGCCGGAAATTCCGCTTCGGCTTTCAGGCGATCTGAAACTCTCACTTTCGCCTTTACCGGGCCGTGAGACGCTACTTCGCGTGGCACTGGAGAAACGTCCGGATTTGGGCGGAGCCCGTGCGGTTGAAAAGCTTGCAGCAGCGCGCACAAATCAGGCCCGCGCCGAAGGCCAGATTGATGCAGACGTGATGCTTGGTTATCAGAAAATGTTAACGCGGTTTCCGCTCTCCGGTTTCGATGCTTCGGGTAATCTGATGCCGATCGAAATGCGAGCTAACACCTTCACGTTCGGAATAAAGTTTTCGCTGCCGGTCACAAATCGGAACCAAGGATTGATCGCTGCAGCAAAACTGGAAGAAGAGGCCGCGGCAAAGCGCCGTCAATTTGGCGAGATAAGCGTTCGCAATGAAGTGTCTTCGGCAATTTCGAGATATGAGTTCGCACGGCAGGCAGCAGAAATCATTCGCGTCGGCGTCCGCGAGCAGGCAGCGGCAAACCTTGATGTCGTTCGCCAGACTTACGAAATTGGGACAAAAACACTTTTGGATTACATTGCTGAATTTCGCCGTTATATTGATACTGAAATGAATTTCATAGACGCGCAGTTGGCTGCTTATAAAGCACATGTTGAACTGCTTCGCGCAGTAAATGCACCGGAACTGACAGGAAGATGAGCGAAAACGAACTCAACGAGATGAAAGAGGAAACGCAAGATATACCTAATGCGTGGCGGCGGCCGGCTTTAATTGCCGGAGGCGTTGTCGTATCGGCGCTGGTTTTTCTCGGTGTCTGGTATTTTCTAATTGGCAAAGACACGACTGCGGGCCACCCCGTGCCGGCACCGAGAAATATTTCGCGAGACGAAACTCCTGCGACGAACTCGAGCGCAGCGGAGACGATCACCATCCCGACGGAACAGATCCGGACTGCCGGAATTGAGATAGAGCAAATTGGAGAACAACTGGCGACCGACGTTGGGCTGAAGGCGGCGGCTGGCCGTATCGAGCAAAATGCTTATCGGAGCGTTCCGGCGATTTCGCTTGCAGGCGGGATCGTCAAAAGCGTCAGGGCCGAACTTGGCGATTTCGTAAAAAAAGGCGAAATAATCGCAGTAATCTTTAGCAACGAATTTGCTGAAGCACAATCGCGCTATATAACTCTCAAAACAGAAGCCGAAAACGCAAGGGCAAATTTCGAGCGGACAAAACGGCTCGTCAATATCAATCAACCGGGTCGCAGCGAACTTGACGCCGCCCAGCGGCAATTGAAATCTGCCGAAGCGGCGCTTAACGAAATGCAGAACCGCTTTGCACGAACAAAACGCCTGATTGCGATAGGCGCTGCCAGCCGCGAAGAATTGGATCAGGATACGACGCGGTTACGGACCGCTGAGGCTGACGTAGCGGAAGCGAAGAATCGATATGAACGCTCCCTGAAACTTTTGGAAATAAGCCCCGAAGTTAAGTCTCAAAATGAAGAGGCAATGAATCGGCTCCGAGCAATTGAGGGCGACTTGGCCGCCGCTCGCGAACGCCTATTGCTTTTCGGACTCGATAAGCGGCGGATCGACTCTCTGCGAGATGCAAGACAGATCTCAGCCGATCTGCGGGTAATTGCCCCGATTTCGGGCACTGTAACCGAAAGGATTGTAAATCCCGGCGAAGCTATCGAGGCAAACAAGCAGATGATAAAAGTTACCGATTTATCAAGCGTCTGGGTGATTGCCGAAGTAGTGGAAAGAGATCTTGCGCGACTTCGGATTGGAAGCAGTGCAAATGTTTCAACAGATGCATTTCCCGACCGAATATTTCGTGGTCGCGTCGCCTATATCGATCCGACGATCGATGAGAAAACCCGAACGGCAAAGGTCCGCGTCGAGATTGATAATCTGGACAGAATGTTGCGATTGGAAATGTACGTTAATGTATCATTTGCAGCATTGGAAAAAAGCGCGCGGACGGTGCCGGTTGTTCCGTCTGCAGCGATTCAAGAAATTAACGGCCGGACGGTTATCTTTATCGTTACCGATGAACCGAATCGTTTTGAAATTCGCCCCGTTCTAACCGGAGGCGAAAGGGGCGGCCGAATTCCGCTGCTCGAGGGTGCAAATGTCGGCGAACGAGTTGTAACGCGCGGAGCATTTTTACTTCGGGCTGAATGGTCAAAAATGAACCAGGCGGCTGGCTGATAGGCTGATAAAATTGTGGTCGCTGAATTAGTTCGTTTGGTCTTTCCGAATCCTTGCGGCCTCTACCGAGCAACGGGCGCGTGCGGCGACGGCGGCCGATGTGCTGCCGAGTAGAAACCGCTCTAAACGGCTTCCAAAAGCATTAGCGCCAACAAAGATGCAATCCGCATCCCAAACTTCTGCCTTACGGGTGAGTAGCGATTTAGGATTGCCGATTTCGATTTCAAATCTGGCGCTGATACCGGTTTTGCTCAATTTTTCGATCGCCTCCGCCGCACGCTGCCGAAGCCATCGCTGCTCGGCCTCGTTTATGTCGTCGACAGTTTCGCCGATGGGCGGGACGAGCGCACCGATAAGACTTGGTTTAAGCGGTTCGGTTGCGGCCAAAAGAATGACTTCGGTATTCGTCGGCCAGACGCGCTCGGCAATGCCGCTTACTGCAACATCGGCGCCCTTCGAGCCGTCGAATCCAACCAAAAGTCGGATTGGCGCGGGATCTGTTTCGATCTTTCCACGTGCGATACGTACCGAGCAATCCGCCGATGTGAGAACTTTCTGTGAAACGCTGCCTAGGACGAGGCGCTCGATCGCACCTTTACCATGAGATCCAATGACAATTAAATCGGCGGCAATTTCGTCTGCTTTAGCGATGATCTCCCAAGCCGGCGATCCAAAGGTTGCCTCGGCCGAGACTTTCCAGTCGGGGAAGGCCGCAGATATGCGCATGGCAGCCTTTTCACTAAGCGCGCGCGCTTGGCCGATTCTCTGCTCGCCTTTTTGGCGGATACCACGAACGATTGTTTCAAGATATGGGTCGCTGTGCTCGGCAACCGAGTCCTGCGGAGGGAGCCATACCTCCGTAACCGAAAAGACCAGGCATTTTGTCTCCGAGGGCAGGCCCGCACGCACAAGGTCATCGATTGCAGCATCCGAGCAAGGGGAGCCGTCATACGCAAGCAACATCTTCATAGTTTCCAACCTCAAGCACGCTTATTCGGCGATTGCCGCATTAGCGTTTATTGCAAGCTAATACGAGAACGTATATGCCGCCTAAAAGGCAATCGTCGGAATCAAGCGTCCAGCAGACGTTCTTTTTCCTTTGAGCAACTGATGCCGGCAAATCAAGAATAGGCGAAACTCGATGCCCAATCAAACCTTATCTTTACCGCAAAAGAGGTCGATAAGGGTAAGGGAGTTGGGCTTTCGACGACCTTGAGAATTGTGGAGAATTAAGAAGGTTGTATCGATGTCGAAAGCGAGCCGGTAAAAGGCTGCCGATTAACGATTTACATACCGGCCGCTCCCGCTTCGCCGGAGGCAAAGATCGGATCGTTTATACCGCCGGATAAAGTGAAGAAAGGCGCCAAGGAAATAATACTGGTTGTTGATGACGAAGAAAATATCCGGGAGACTTTGGTTCCGCTGCGCTCATCGGCCGGACATCGAATTATTACGGCGACGGACGCAGTTGACGCAATAGCAAAAGTTTCAAATCATCGCGATCAGGTTGTGCCTGTGAATAACCCTATTGCGATGCCCGGAATAGATGGCATCGCGCTATTGAAAGCGCTGCGCAATCGGCTGCCGGCCCTGGGGATAATTGTGAGTAGTGGAATTCTCAACGAATCGCAACACGAGTTTGCTGGAGGCAATGAACGTCTGGCTTGCTGAAAAGCCACTTGCGCCGTAGGCCCAATTTTCTGCAGTAGCAAATGCGCTTTCCAAAAATTCGTGCAAGTGCCTATTTACCTTCGGCAATTTTTCGGACGACCAGTACGGAGCAAGGCGAGTGATGTACGACACCATCGGAAACCGATCCGAGCAACCGTCCCCAGAAACCGCGTCCGTGCGAGCCAACGACGATAAGATTGGCGCCCCAGGATTTTGCAAGTTCGACAATCTCTTGCTCCGGACTTCCTTTGAGAATTTCCGTCGTGACCTCTGGGGATATTTCTGCAAGTTCGGCTTTGACAATAGCAGCGGCATCCTCGCAGTTCTTAATTGCCTGTCTTTCGGCGGCTTCCGCAATTTCGCGATAGAGGTCCGCAGAGATCGCAAACGGCTCTGCCGCAATTGCGTATTCGTCTTCATAAGCAGAGACGATTTTAATAATCATCCCACGTTTCTCCCGAAATAGTTCGCAGGTTTCACGGACCGCGTCAACGCTGTACGGTGAGCCGTCGGTTGCGATTATTATTTTCATCTGCAAAATTCCTCCGAAAGATGAGTTTTTGTTGACTAGGATTCAACGAAAAGCTTATGCCGCCAAAAAGAAACGGCAGTTGCTTTTATTTTCATTTGATTGAGTATAACAGACAAGAGTAGATTGGCGCCGGAGACGCGAACGATCGAGACAATAGAATTAACCGATGGAGAATCGCCTCAAGAGATGGCAGAAATGCACTTCGGGCATCTCGCCTGTGCCCGAAACAATCATCCTTAAGTCGTATTGATCCATTTCCATTTCGATGGCAACGCAGCTTTTATTTACACAACCGAGAGGAAGAAGACGGAGATCATAAACGTAAATCCAGAGGTATGTCTTCAGGCAGAGGACGTAAAAGACAGCGAAAATTGGGTCAATGTATTGATAATCGGCGACGCCGTTCGATTGACGGACGAAGCCGAGCGGATTGCCGCTCTGAAGCTAATACCGAAGAGCAATCCAAAACTTACGCCGGCCATAAGCATTCGCTGGATGGATAGCTGGGTGCGGGAAAACCTAGAGGTGATCTACCGTATTGAACCGAAATTAATTACCGGCAGGCGGACTCGTAAGCGGGTGACCGACAGCGATCCGCTCCTTGCGAGAGGAACCGGATGATTTTATCGATCCGCCGCCGTCTTCAGCTATTCGATAATGTTATATGATTTTCAAGCCGCTTCAGGATTGCTTCGCGCGTCTGCAAACCCACTAATCTATCGACCTCGTGGCCATCTTTGATAACGAGCAGCGTCGGGATGCTCTGTACCCGAAAACGATTTGCGGTTGCCGCGTTAGCATCTACGTCAAGCTTGGCGACGAGAACCTGTCCGGCAAGCTCGGCGGCGAGCCTTTCTATGGTGGGCGCTATCATCCGGCAAGGGCCGCACCAGGCTGCCCACATATCCAGCAAGACCGGTATTTTTGATTTTGCTACAACCGAATCAAAATTTGTGTCGGTTACTATCGCCGGCATGGCGGGCGCCGTTTCAAGAGTTGCTCCGCATTTACCGCATACTGGCCGAGCCTGACCGCCGACCGACCGTACGCGGTTTTTTGTCCGGCATCGTGGACATTGTACGACGTGTTGTGAAAGCTCGTCCTTCATATAAGTAAACCCTCCCTATTTGAATAATCGTCGATCCTTATTCAAAACTTAAAGCCGCGATCGGATTCAAAGCGGCCGCCTTCCATGCTGGGTAAAGGCCGAAAATAATGCCGACACCGACCGAAACAAATAGCCCGACAAGAATTGCCCAAATTGGAACGTAAGCCGGCAACGGCGAGTACGTATTTATTAAAATACTTACAACTTCGCCAATGCCAAGCCCGATAACACCGCCCGCAGCAGTGACCACTACAGCCTCAATCAAAAATTGCATTAAAACGTCTGCCCGTCGCGCACCGACCGCCTTGCGGATTCCAATTTCTTTGGTCCGCTCGGTAACCGAGACGAGCATTATATTCATAACGCCGATACCGCCGATCATCAACGCGACTGCGGAAATTGCAGTTAGAACTAGATAGGTTGCGCCAGTGAGTTGATTATAAATATCGAGCAATGCATCCTGCGATGAAATAAAAAAGTTATCGGGTGATCCCGGCGCGACGTTGCGATTTCGGCGGAGAATGTCACGCATCTGTTCGATTACATTCGGAACCTTACTTCGGTCAACCGGCCGGGCGACAATTACAAATACCATTTGCGGGAATGGAATATCGCGCCAGTATTTCTGAAATGTTGTCAGCGGTATAAAGACGCTGTTATCCCGCGATTGGCCGAAAATCGAACCGAGATCGCCCATTACGCCAACAACGCGAAAATTCTTACCGCCGATTTTTATATCTTTGCCGATCGGATCTTCGGCCGTAAAAAGAGCGTTTACAACGTCTTTGCCAAGCACGGCGACATTAGCCCTTTCCGCAAGGTCACTCGCAGCGATAAAGCGCCCGCGCGCGACATATTGTGAATGTACGTCTTCATAGGCCGGCGTGGCGCCGATAAGTATCGGCGTGTCGCTTTGCTTTTCTCTGTAGCGGACCGTTTCGGCTAAGGTTCGTTTGATCGGCGAGACACCAACAACGTCGCGAAGTTCTCGCTGAAGAGCCGCAACGTCGTCAAGCGTTAGATCGGGCCGTGTTCGCTCCTCTTGAGTCGGTTGCCGGCCGAAAGAGGCATCAAATTTTGTCACAAAGACAATATTGGAACCTATTGATTCGAGCTGCTCTGCAAATGTTCGGTTCAATCCCTGGATGATTGAAACCATCAACATTACTGTGACGACGCCAATTGAAACTCCTAAGACAGTCAATCCCGAGCGCAGCTTATTTTCCCGAATCGTGTCGAGAGCCATTGTCGCTGCCTCTCTCAGCTTATCAAGGTTCATTCGTAACGCATTGCCTCAACCGGACTGAGCGACGACGCGCGCCAAGCCGGATAAATGCCGCTGATCATACCAACCGCGAAAGAAACACCAATCCCAAGTAAGACAGCGGCCGGACTGATAAGCATCGGAAACCCAATTGCCACCGAAATCAACTTCGCAAGCATAAAACCCGCAGCGATGCCAATGATTCCGCCGCCAAGAGTAAGAACAACCGTCTCGATCAAAAATTGGCGAAGGATATCCAACCGCCGCGCTCCGATTGCCATTCGAAGACCAATTTCCTTTTTGCGCTCGGCAACCGAAACAAGCATTATGTTCATTACAACGATTCCGCCGACGACAAGCGAAATAGCCGAAACGCCAAGGGTCACAAAGTAAATATTGTCGGTTGCCTGGGCATAGAGCCCGATAAATACATCGGCAGACTCGATCGTAAAACCCTCGTCCTCTTCCGCGACTCCATTATTATAGGTAATGATCTTTTTCCGCCGACCACGCATTACGGTCGCGACCTGGTCCTTTGCCCGTTCCAAATCCGAAGCATCTGCAACCTGAAAACTGACCACGAGCGACTGGCGGGCGGGGAGGATCTTTGTCGCTGTCCGATAAGGCATCAAGACGAAGTTATCACGGGAAACACCAAGAAATGAGCCAAGCGGCGTAGCGACACCTGCGACGCGCAATAGAGCGCCGCGGACGCGAATTTCTTTTCCAATTACCGCTTCAGGGTCGGCTTCACCAAAAGCATTCTTCACAATATCCGCGCCGACGACGGCAACATACTGCGCGCTTTCACCTTCGGCAGTAGACCAGAATCGACCAGCATCGAGTGTAATGGCCTCAATCTGTGGAATCGCATCAGTTATTCCGCGGACTGATACATTTTCCAGTTTTGAATCACGATACTTGACCGTTTCTCGTCCAAAAGCAACATAACCCATTCGAACGCACAGTGTACAGCCGCGAAAAGCCGCTTCGGCATCTTCCTCAGTAATATCTCGGCGGCGGCCAAGCTTCAAAAAATCTTCGCGGCTCGTAATTACGCTCGGACCCTTTGAAAGCGAAAAGACGGTTGAACCATTTGCCGAAAATGTATTGGCAACGGTCGAATCAAGGCCTTTGATAATCGTGACAACTGCGATCATCGACGCGACACCAACTATTATTCCGAGCAGCGTAAGAAATGTGCGCAGTTTATTTACTGCCAGATTGCTGATTGCTAAAACGGCGATTGAGAAGAGGCGGACCGTGTCACCGCTAAGGCGGTGTATGAGCGAAGAAAAAATAACCTTCTCGCGCGTAGGCACAAATCGCTCGGCCACAACGACCCGCTTAACGCCTCCCATTCCAATCGTACTACTTCCGTTAAAAGTTGTCCTTAATACGAAGTGCCGATTCTCCGAGCCGGCTGATTTTCAAAAACCAAGCCGACTTGCGCGATTTGCACATTCGGCGATTTGTTTGCCGGAGCAGCCGCACTTTTCTAAAAATCTGCCAAAAAATACACACGGACATTCGGTAGATCGATTGGGGTAATTTACAATCGATCGCCGCCGAAATAATTTTCGAGGTACCTCGTTAAAAATTTGTATTTTGGGTCGCTATTATTGAAGGCTGAAATTAAATAATTGCGTATTCGTCGCATTTTATTGTTTACTATTCTCAAGGAGCTTCCTCCCCCGGAGAGCCTTCCTCACGCTATGAAAAGACTCCTTGAGCGAAAATCTGTCGCAATCGAGATTATTCTTGAATCAGCCGTTTGCCGCCGCCCATCGCGGCTCAGCGACATAAGTCTCGGCGGTTGCTTTGTCGAAGCAATAAATAATTATCGCAAAGGCGAGCTGGTTTCATTCGAGCTGCAAACTGAAACCGGCGAAACGCTCGTCTTTACCGGCGAAGTCAAATACGTACTCGACGGATTCGGCTTTGGTATGAAATTTACTGAACTTACGCCGCGGCAGATTGCTTATCTCAAACGGCTCATTAGTTCTCCCTAGACCGACAATTCCGATCCGGAAAACAGGATTCTCGATATCTGATAATTTTTCTGTTGACTTTCACCTCTGGAAGAACGATAGTTTTCCCAAAACTTGACTGAGAAGGTGAAAACGATGGCTATCGACCTGAATGAAACGGGACTCGAAGCGGGCGTCTCACTTGAAGACGAAGCAGGCCGGCAAATCCGAGAGTTGCCGTTTCAAATTCTAGTATGCGGCGATTTCAACAATGGAAAAAACTCGAAGCCATTTGCCGAGCGAGCGCCGATAGAAATAGATCGCGACAATTTCGATGACGTTCTCGGCCGGTTCGGCCCGCAAATTGAAATCGCCGCTGGAGAAACTCTGGAATTTCGATCGATCGAAGATTTTCATCCGGACAATATCTTTGAAAATTTGCCGGCATTTTCGCGGCTTCGCAAGCTTAGGCAAAGGCTAAAGGATTCGACCGCGTATGCCGCGGCCGCAAGCGAAGCCCGCGCACTTTTCGGTATTCATGGCGATCAGAGTCCGGATCAGGAAATCAGAGGATCAAAGGAAACCGGAGGATTGCTCGCGGCAATCCTGAGTGGAAAGCAAAGCGAGCGGCCGCCGTCAAATTTAAGCAGCGACCTCGGGCGATTGATCGATGAGTTAGTTCGGCCCCACTTGGTTGCCGTGGATGAAAATGAGCAGCAATCGCTCCTGGCGGCAGCGGACGCCTCGATCAGCGCGATAATGCGCGCAATACTGCATTCGAAGGATTTCCGCCATCTCGAAGGGACTTGGCGTGGGCTTTACTTCCTCTGTCGGCAGACGGCAACTTCGACAGATCTAAAGATTTTCGTACTCGATGTTTCAAAGGCCGAGCTCGCGGCAGATCTGAAATCCGCCGAAAACGTTTCCGAGAGCCGGTTTTATCAAATTTTAGTCCGAGACGCAGTTGAGACCGTAGGCAGTATTCCGTTTTCCCTCGTGGTGGGCGATTACGCGTTTTCAGGTGAAATTGATGATATTGCCGCGCTTATCCGAATCGGTAAAATCGCATTGGCCGCCGGAGCTCCGTTTGTTTCGCATATCCGGCCGAATGTCATTGGAATTTCATCTTTCGCAGAAAACCCCAATCCAAAAATGTGGCGACCGGCCGAGGACGCACCGGCTGCAAAACTGTGGAAAGCGTTGCGCTCAACGCCCGAGGCTAAATCGCTCGGGATGACAGCGCCGCGATTTATCGGACGGCTGCCTTTTGGCGCCGACACGGACCCTACGGAGAGGTTTGCCTTCGAGGAATTCGACGGGCAGCCAGCACACGACGATTATCTTTGGTTAAACGGCGGCTATGCCGCCGCCGCACTTCTCGCCAAGGGCTTTTCGCGTTTCGGCTGGGAAATGGGAAGGTCCTTGCCTCAAGAAATAGGAGGTCTTCCCGTTCACATTTACAAGGAAAATGGGGAGACCGTTTACAAACCATGTGCAGAAATATTAATGACAGACCAAAGCGTTCAAAGGCTCGTCGAGGAAGGATTTATGCCGCTAATTTCCGATAAATCGACAGACCGCGTTCGACTCGGCAAGTTTCAATCGATATCGTTACCACCTGCCAGATTGGCAGCCCGCTGGAATTAGAATCGGAAATAAAAATATCCAAACATTGCAATTGCATCACCGGAGGCAAAATGACGTCGCAATTAGGTTGCTTGCTGGTAGAGATTGGTTGCCGAATACCGCCGAAAAGGGTTAAAATACGGGTTTTCCCCTCATCGGCGGACCAGTTTCGGTAATTGCGCAATGTTCGACGAAACCTTTGACGTGATTGTAATCGGCGCAGGACACGCCGGCTGCGAGGCGGCCTCGGCTGCTGCGCGGCTTGGCTCTTCTACTGCGTTGGTTACAATTAACCTAGATTTGATCGGCCAAATGTCCTGTAATCCCGCCGTCGGAGGTATCGCAAAAGGCCACGTCGTGCGCGAAATTGACGCCCTCGGCGGCATAATGGGCAGAGTTATTGACCGGACCGGGATACAATTTAGGCTTCTCAATCGATCCCGCGGGCCTGCGGTGCGGTCGCCCCGTGCCCAAGCCGACCGCGGGCTCTATCGGACGGAGATGCGCCGAGTCCTAGAAGCGACGCCAAACTTGCATCTGAGGCAGGGCGTCGTAACGGATCTAATTGTTGTAAACAAGAAAGTTATCGGCGTTGAAATGGAGGACTCGAGGCGTCTCGGAGCAAAAGCGGTCGTAATTGCGACCGGCACCTTTCTCAATGGAACTATTCATACCGGACGGAGGACGTTTTCGTCGGGA